>NZ_JBVIPT010000032.1:0-80223 GCF_055577685.1 Streptomyces sp. NPDC033178 | reverse complement strand
CGACACCCAGGCATGGGACAGACTCCGGCTGCGGGACGGGCAGTGCGCGAAGGAGGCGGAGCAGGGTGTCCTTGCCGATAGTGACGGCCAGGCGTCCGCACAAACTGGCGCCGGCACGTCCGCCCAGAAACAGGGCGATGTCCGTGAGCTGGGCGGTGAGGGCATTCGTGCGGCGTGCGTGTCGACGCGTCAGGTCCGGGATCTGCTCGGCGAACGTCCGACGCTCACAACTGTCGTTGCCGCACACGAGACGACGTGCCCGCAGATCGAGTCGCACCTGACGGCCGGCAACGGGACGGTCCGCCAGACACCGCTGGTAGTAGCAGTGCACACACGCGGATCTCCATCCACACCCCGGACAGGCGACCGACCCCACCGCGGACCGCACGGCAAGACGGACCTCAGCGTCCCCAAGAACAACCTCTTCTACCTCGACTCCGACCCCCTGAAAAAGGAGGTCAGCGAGGCGAACCACATCCCCCACGCCAAGGTGATGCCCACCCGTCCTTGATCGTCACCTACCCCCAAATCAGCGACAGAGCCCAAGAAGTGGACCAGAACCTGAAAATTGGACCGGTAGCGGCGCTTGAAAGTTGACCCCCTCCAGAGGTCTGGCTCGTTGAGTCAGGCCGGGAGGAGTGGTGATCAGCGTGGAGGACTGGGCGGAGATCCGCCGGCTTCATCGGGCCGAGCAGATGCCGGTGCGGGCGATCGCGAGGAAGCTGGGGATCGCGAGGAACACTGTCCGCAGAGCGATCGCGGACGACGCGCCGCCGAAGTATCAGCGGGCGCCGAAGGGCTCGATCGTGGACGCGGTCGAGCCGCAGATCCGTGAACTGCTCGAACAGTGGCCGGAGATGCCCACGACGGTGATCGCGGAGCGGATCGGCTGGGACCGCGGCCTGACCGTGCTCAAGGACCGCATCCGGGACTTGCGGCCGGCCTATCGGCCCGCGGATCCGGCCTCGCGGACGGTTTATGAGCCGGGCGAGATCGGCCAGTGCGACCTGTGGTTCCCGCCGGCAGACATCCCGCTCGGCTTCGGCCAGGTCGGGCGGCCGCCCGTGCTGGTCATGGTCGCTGGCTATTCGCGGTGGATCACCGCGCGGATGCTGCCATCGAGGTCTGCGGCCGACCTGATCGCCGGGCACTGGCGGCTGCTGACCGAGCTGGGCGCCGTCCCACGGGTGCTGCCGAGTAGCCGAGGGGAGTCTCACCCCTCGGCTCTCACAGAACCGTGCGTAACAGTCGCCCGTTACACGGCTCTTGCCGTTCTGATCAGCAGGCCAGCACGGCATCCGTCGTCAGGCGCCAATGCGCGAACATACGGGGGTATCGCTGAGCGATCTCCACGAGTTTCGCGAGGGCCTTCCGTCTGCCCGCGAGCCGCTTGTACTTCTGGCGGATCCAACGCACCAGGTAGGCGTTGATGCGCATCGCGAAGGTGCGCAACTCCCACGGCCCGAAACGGCTGTAGTAGTTGAGCCAGCCCGCCACCGCAGGGTTGATCCTGCGGGCGAGTTCGTTGAAAGAAAGGTCCGAGCGGGTGTGCAGGTGCCAGGAGCGCACCTCCCGGCTCATCCTCGTCAGGGCGTCCTTGCTGACCGCCGGATCGAACGACAGGAGCTGCCTGCCGTGCCGGTTCCGGCTTCGCCTGGCGCGGAAGGCGTATCCGAGGAAGGTGAACGCGGTGTGCTCGTAGGAGCGTCGGCGTTTGCCGTTCTGGCAGTACACAATCCGGGTCTTGGCCGGGTGCAGTTGCAGCCCGACCTCGGCCATCCTGTCCGTGAGCGCAGCCAGCACCTGGCGGGCCTCGCGCTCGGAGACGCAGTGCAGCACCGCATCGTCCGCATAGCGCTCGAACCAGACGGCCGGGAACTCCCGGGCCATCCATGTGTCGAACGCGTAGTGCAGGAACAGGTTCGCCAATACGGGAGAAACCGGAGCCCCCTGTGGGGTCCCTAGCTCCCGCTCCAGCAGGGAGCCGTCGGGCATGGCGAGCGGGGCCGCAAGCCACCGCCGCACATACAACTTCACCCAAACGGCGTCAGTGTGCGCCTCCACCGCCTTGACCAGCAGGTCCCAGGGCACACTGTCGAAGAACTTGGCGATGTCGAACTCCACCACCCAGTCCCGCTTCCAGCAGCGCTCCCGGCATTTCCCCACCGCGTCCAAGGCGGACCGCCCCGGCCGGTATCCGAAGCTGTCCGGATGGAAAATGGGCTCCACCCTTCGCGCCAGGTGCCGGGCCACTACGGTCTGCGCCACTCGGTCGGCAACAGCGGGAATGCCGAGCATTCTCGTGCCGCCGCCGTGCGGCTTGGGAATGGCCACTGCACGCACCGGCGGTGGAAAGTAAGAGCCCGACGACATCCGGTTCCAGACCTTGTACCGATTATTCTTCAGGTCCTTCTCGAAGTCGTCGATACTCTGCCCATCCACTCCTGGTGCGCCTCTGTTCACCCTGACTTCCTCCCACGCCTCCTTGACTTCCCACTTCGAAATATCAAACGGCTTGGCCTGCGACTTCAACTGGCCCATCGAACTCCTCCCGGACACCGTCCGGTTGATGCGATCAACTCAGTCACTAACGACCCGGCCCCTTCGCTCCACCCCCATTACAGGGGCTTCATCACTACTACGAGCCGGTCCGCCGGCAGACCCCGCATCGGTACTCGACCCCTCGCGGTGTCCGCCGCTTGGGGCACTCCCTCTCGCCCGCCGCCACGCGGCGGACAGTGTCGGGGCCTGCCTTCTCCTTTTCCATGCGGAAGCCGCAGACCGGACTCACGTCGCCTACATGCCGAGACACCACCTGGCCAATAAACGGGCACCCGCCAGGCTTATCCCGGAGCCCAGATCATGCCCCGGTTTCGATGTCATCTGTTTGTCTTTCGACACATCAGCAGCGATTCACTTGCGTTCGTCTTCCCGGTCCCCACCTGACGCCTCTTACAACGCCTTTTCCTCATCGCTCACCACGACGGTCTTCAACCCAACGCAGCATGAGGCGGTTTGAAGTCTCCCCCCGCAGGGCGACTCCGAAGGGCCACAAATCCTTCATCTTCCGCACAGCACCATTTTCGGAAGCTGTTCCTACAACCAGCTCCCTTTCATGTTCAGGACACAAGGTCTGGGACAACGAGGGAGCCGTCGGTTCCTGGCGGCCTGGTGGTCCTCAACTGACCGATGACTTCGCCGCGTTCGCCGGACTGCTGGGCATCAAGTTCCTGCTCTGCAAGCCGCGGGATCCGGAGGCCAAGGGCCTGGTCGAGCGGGCCAACCGCTATCTGGAGACGTCGTTCCTGCCGGGGCGGGTGTTCGCCTCGCCTGCCGATTTCAACATCAAGCTCGCCAACTGGCTGACCAGGGCTAACCGGCGCATCCACCGGACCTTGCAGGCCCGCCCGGCGGATCGGCTGGAGGCCGACCGCTCCCGGATTCTGGCCCTGCCGCCGATCGCCCCGCCGGGCTGGTGGAAGGCATCGCTGCGGCTGCCAAGGGATCACTATGTCCGCCTGGACACCTGCGACTACTCGGTGCATCCGCTGGCTGTCGGCCGTCGCATTGAGGTCGCTGCAGACCTGGACCAAGTCCTGGTGACCTGCGACGGCGTCGAGGTCGCCCGCCATGTCCGCAGCTGGGCCCGCCACCAGACCATCACCGACCCGGACCACGCGACCGCTGCCACAGCCGCCCGCAAGGCGGCCGCCGGCACGAATCCGGCACCAGCGGACGTGACGGAGGTCGAAGTACGGTCGCTGGACACCTACGACCGGATCTTCGGTGTCATCGACGGCGGACTGAGCACAGGTGAAGGGGCAGCGTGATGAGCACGAAGAACGGCACCACCCAGGCCAGGACCAGCCGCGACGTCGGCTCCGAACTCATCTATCTGACCAAAGCGTTGAAGGCACCTGCTCTGCGGGACGCTGCCGCCCGGCTCGCCGAGTGGGCCCGCGACGAGGGCTGGAGCCACGAGGAGTATCTGGCCGCCTGTCTTCAGCGCGAGGTCGCCGCCCGCGATTCCCACGGCGCCGAGGGACGCATCCGGGCCGCTCGTTTCCCCTCCCGCAAGTCCCTGGAGGACTTCCACTTCGACCACCAGCGGTCCGTGAAACGTGAGGTCATCGCCCATCTGGGGACCCTGGACTTCGTCGTCGGGAAGGAGAACGTGATCTTCCTGGGGCCGCCCGGTACCGGCAAGACCCACCTCGCCACCGGGCTCGGCATCCGGGCCTGCCAGTCCGGCCACCGAGTCGCCTTCGCCACCGCCGCCCAGTGGGTCACCCGCCTCGCCGAAGCCCACCAAGCGGGCCGGCTCAGCGACGAGTTGACCCAACTGGGCCGGATCCCGCTGATCGTGGTCGACGAAGTGGGTTACATCCCCTTCGAACCCGAGGCCGCGAACCTGTTCTTCCAGTTCATCTCGGGCCGCTACGAACGTGCCTCGGTGATCGTGACCAGCAATAAGCCCTTCGGACGCTGGGGCGAGGTGTTCGGCGCCGATACCGTGGCCGCCGCGATGATCGACCGCCTCGTCCATCATGCCGAGGTGATCTCGCTGAAGGGCGACAGCTATCGCATGCGCGGCCGCGACCTCGGACGGGTTCCCGCCGGAATCGGCTCACTATTCAAGCGTCGCCGACACCCCGCACCTGCGGGGATGATCCCCTGGGTCTGCAGTTCCTCGGCCATCGCCGCGACTGCTCCCCGCATCTGCGGGGATGGTCCCACCGACCACCTCGCCACGGTGTACGCCGGTCCACAGGAGACAGGGCCGGAAGCTCGGCAAGAAGGACCACCCGCGGGTCGTGGACGAGCAGGTCCTCGAGCAGCTCCGGATATCGCGGCGTCGCCCTGCTCAAGGCCTGCTTCTCGCACCCGCGGGGATGACCCCAAGCCCGAGACGTTGCGGCCGAAGTTGGTTCCCTGCTCCCCGCACCCGCAGGGATGGCCCCCGGGAGTGCCGAAGAAGGGCCGAATTCTGCGGCCATCGCTACTGCTAATCAATGACCCACCAGCAACCCCGAGTCACCGCTTCAGGCGGCGAATCCGACGGTGGTGACGTATTCGTACTGGCCCCACTGCGAGCCGAGGTCGACGACCTGGTCGACCCACGCGTCGTCCAGTTCCTGGTCGTCGGCGGCGACCCAGGCAGCAACGATGCGGTCCCAGCGGCGGACGTTCATCGTGCGGAATTCCACCGCGCGCTGGCGGGGACGGTCGACGGCGGACTGGTTGAGCGGATGGATTTCCACGCGGGTGCCGCGGCCTTCACGGTTGAGGCGGGCGGTGAGGTAGCGGGCGACGTTCTCGCGGCGCACGGTGCGGTAGGCCTGCTCGATCGCGGCGAGGTTGCGGCGTGAGGGAGTGCGGGTGCCGGTCTGCCAGGCGCGCAGGGTGCGGTCGGTGACGGTCAGCCCGGCGGCCTGGGCAGCAGCACGGGCATGGTCGCTGCAGGTGAGGTAGTGCAGCCGGGCGAGCAGGCCACGTCGCGCGGTGACGGGAGTGGCGATGTAGCCGGCGAGCCCGTCCAGCTGCCGCGCGACGGCCTCGTGGCCCTTGATGCCGTGGGCGCCGTACTTGCCGAACTCGATGTTCCGCTCAGGCATCGTCTCTTCCGGGTTCTCGGTCGTGGATCACTCTACGGGCTTGGGAGGGCCGGTCACCCGCCCCGGTGCGGGAGGGAATTTGACGCCAGCACGGATGACCGGCCTCAGGAGAGAAGCTCAGGGGGTTGCGGCGCCTGGTCTGGGTTAACGCCGACGGTGTAGGTGTCTTTTACCTTGACTTCGGTGACGCCGCGGCCCTCAGGGAACACCGCCCGCCAGTCACCGGCCACATGGAGTTCGTCGGTGCCCATGGCGCGGACGACCAGCAGGCCTTCGTCGTAGGGGCGGCGGGCTTTCCACCACAGGTTCGCGAACGCCTGGGAGCGGATGATGTGCATCCAGTCGGTGCGGTAGAGCTCCCGGTTGTAGTTCGACTCCCCCAGCGTGGACACGAACTTCGAGTACATCGCCTTCACGTACTACAGCGTCACGTCGTCGCCGTCGGCGATCGCCCGGTCACGGGCGTCCTTGAGAACGATGCGGAACTTCTCCAGCAGTCCCTCGGTCGCCCTGGACGTCCAGAATTCGTGGATCTGCGGCGGGTCGGACAGGCCGTACTTCGGGCCGGGCAGGCGCAGCAGCAGGCGCAGGGTTGGTTCGGTCACCCACAGCGGGCCGGCTTCGTCGCGGTTGCCGATCGGGTTCGGCAGCACCGTCTCGTGGTCCCATTCGGGCGGGGTAATCAGGTACAGGCCGGCGCGGCGCCGGTCGTGATGATTGCCGACTGCGTGTTCCAGCTGCCCGAGCGGCAATTGTGTCTTGAGCGCGGACAGGTAGGCGCCGTTGATGTCGAGCGCGGTCACTTCGTGCTCGAACAACCGCCGCCACTGGACGGCGGCCAGGCCGTCCCGATGCTGCTCACGAGAAGGACTCCGCCGCGCCTCTTGCTACCCGACCGAGGCCGGCCTACTGCACGTGCAGCACCCCTGCGCCGCAAGGCCGTGCGAATACTGCGCAGCAGCCTCCAATCCGAGCGGAATCATTCCCTCCGGTGCTCGCATGGGAGACCGTCTAAGCGCACCGATGGTGCGCATCGTTAGAGGAGGCAGACAATCATGCGCAGGAGGCGAGCGCTGGTCGGCTTAGCCGCGGCCATGTTCATCGGAGGAGCCGCTGTCCTGGCTTCCGCCATGCCTGCACAGGCCAATGCGGCTCAGTGCAGGCTTTTCATTGCCCAACGAGGCTACGACGTGGGCCCCCGGGTGGAGGAGGCGTGCCGCGTAGCCGATACGCAAGACAACCCAACCCTGTGCCGAACTCTACTGGTGAGGGCCGGAGTTACCAACGACGAGGCGGCAGTGGCCTGTGCTCTCGGAGTGCTGTGAAGTTCCTCAACACTCCTGCTCCCGCCGGTCGCGCACTGCGACCGGCGGGAGCAGGAGAACCGTCTGCAGTCCGTGTCGGCGAACCCGCTGTGGGCGATCGACGGCCGGGGCGTATGGACAGGCGGTCACAGGCGCAGAGCAGAGCGTCTCGCAGTAGGTCAAGGGGAACGGTCGCCTGGTAGCGGCCTTCGGCTGCGCGCGAACGACCTCCACCGCGGGTTCGTGTGAGCAATAGTCGAGAGTTGTGGGTGAGTTGATTTCAGCTCTCGTTGCGGTGGTTGAGGCCGATCCTGGAAGTGTTGCGGATCCGCTTGGTGCGGCCGGCTTCGGCGAGGATCTCGATGGCCTCGGTGTTCGTCCCGGCCGTGGTCTTGAGCTGGAGCCAGTTGGATGACGCGAGCAGGTCCTCCGGCTGCCAGGGCAGCTTGAGCGTGATGGCCCGGAAAAGTGACCACTCCCGCAGGCGCTCAGCCAGGAAGGGGTGGTCGATCGTGGCCTGGGTCATCGCCTGCGCCCACCCCTCGTAGGCGGGGCCCGGGTAGAGGCCAGCGGCTCGACGGTCCAGGTGCCGCAGCACAGCGGACCGGGCCATCGTCTGGTCCGGGTCAGTGAGCACGCGGCTGACCAGGTCAAGCTCGTTCGCGTCGGCAACGCGCCCCAGCTTGTCGAGGTAGGCCTCGAAGCGGACGTGCTCGTCCGGGTTCTGCAGGACGTCGTGGACGTTCATGCGGCCTGCTCCTCGCGCTCAACCAGGACGCCGTTCTCGAATCGTGCACCGGCGCGAACCAGGGACACCAAGTGGGCTCCGGTGATCGCGCGCCAACGCGCCTGAGCGGACTCGACCAGCTTGAACACCATCGCGAGAGCGGCCGCCGGGCTGCCCGCGCCGCGGGTGATCTTGGTGCGGAGTTTGACCGTGGAGAAGGTCGACTCGATGGGGTTGGTAGTCTGCAAGTGGATCCAGTGCTCGGCGGGGAAATCGTAGAAGGCGAGCAGTTCGTCACGGTCCTCGGTGATCTTCGCGACCGCCTTGGGCCACTTTGCGCCGTAGGTCTTCGCGACCGCCTCGATCGCCCGCTCGGCGTGCGCGCGGTCCTCGGCGTTGCAGATCTCCTGCATCGCCTTCGTCGCGCCCGGCTGTGCGGACCTCGGCAGGGCGTTCGAGGCGTTGCGGGCCTTGTGGACCCAGCACCGCTGATGGCGGGTGGCCGGGAACACCTGGGCCAGGGCCTTCCACAGGCCCATCGCGCCGTCGCCGATCACCAGTTCGGGGTCGTGCATGCCGCGGCGGCGGCAGTCGCGCAGCAGGTCGGCCCACGACTCGGTGGATTCGCGCAGTCCCTCCGCGAGCGCGATCAGCTCCTTCGTGCCGTCCATCCGGACTCCCAGCAACACCAGGACGCACGAAACGCCGTCACCCTCGGAATCGGCCCCTACAGCGAGTTCGGCGACGTCGGGGAATTCGAGGCGCTGAAGCTGTTCACCCAGCGTGTCGAAGGCCACCGCAACGAGCAGCGGCGCCGCCAGCAGCAGCTGGACCAGCCCTCCGACCAGGCCGCCCCCTCCAGCCAGCCGCCGGCGGCTTGACCCAGCCCTCAACGCGATCTCCCGGAAATGGAGCCGATCGCGGGTACGCAGGATCACGGCCTCGTGCTCGCGCACGAGTGCCACGTCTGCATTCTCCGCTGTCGGGCCGCCTGCCACCGCTGTACCTCCCTGCCCGGAAAGGTACGGATTTCGGGCGCGCCGGGATCTTGGGGGCTGCAACTCGCGGGCATACGAAGGCCCCGACGACGCTGGTCGACAGGACCAGGATGGTCCCGAGGTCAGGACACGTCGCCGCGGACCGAGTCCCCAATCAGCCCGTCGGTGTACGTCACGTACTTCGGCGTGAAGCGCCCCTTGCCCGTGATAACGCCGGACATGTTCTCGCCCGGGGCTAGGTCCACGGTGTCAATCTGGCCGCTGTCGACGCCGAGTTCGGCAGTGTGCTTCGTGCCGCCGGTGTCGGTGATGGCGAAGTACAGCGGGTTCACGCTGATCGGTTCGTCGCCATTGTTTGTGACGGTCACCTTGACGCTGGTGTAGTTGGTGCCGTCGGCGAGGATGCTCGCGGTGAACCCGGTCTTCCTCGCGCTGACCTCGATGGCCGATTCCGGAGCCGCCGCCTCTTCCTCAAGAGGCTCGTTCTGCTGCGGCGTTCGAGTCTCCCGGACGTCGGAGCTTGCCCTCGTCCCCTTGTCGTCCTTCGGCGCGAAGCCGTTCTTGACCGCTCCGAACACGGCGATCACGGCAACCGCACTGAGGACGCCGGCCACAATCCATCCACCGTAGTTCTTCCGCTTCGGGGGCGGCGGAGGTGGCGCGCCCCACGCGGGTTGCTGGCCGGGCCAACCGGGCTGCTGGGGCGGGTACTGCGGTTGGCTCATGGTTCCCCCTGGAACTCTGCGGCTAGGAGGGCATCATGCGCCGTGTGGGTGCTTTGCGGGGATGGAGTGACGCTCCTGTGACATGTCCGGGTGCCCGCGGGTACGGCGGCCCTTGCCGCGGAGGGGCGGGGCAGGGGTCTCGTGGGTGGGGTGGGGTCAGTCGCAGGGGAAGTGCGAAGCGGTGTAGTGGCCACCGCAGTTGGTGCAGGTGTAATTCAGGGGTGTGCCACTGACGTTGATCGATTGCGCCCGGGTCATGGATTTCGGCATCTGGGTCTCCGTAGTGATCGGAGACCCAGGTGTCAACCATGATCGGCAGTTTTGGAACCACCGTTCGGGTTCTCCAGATATGTTGCCGCGTTCTTCCCGTCTACGCCCTCGCCAGCACGACAGGCAGTCGGGCGTCGGCCACGCGGACGCATGAGGTAGGAAGACATGCGTGACCGAACCGTCCCGGACCGCCACCCAGCATGCGTTTATCGCCCTCGCGCCGCCCGACGATGCGAAGAGCGAGCTAGCGCACGCGCTGAGCCCCGCCTACGCCGCCTGTCCCGGCCTGCGCTGGAATCGCATCGAGGACTGGCACATCACCCTGGCATTCCTGGGCGAGCTGCCGGTGCAGGTCGTCCAGCGGCTTCGTTCTCCCCTCGCCGACCTGGCGGCTGCCCGCCCCTCTCTCGAACTGGCGCTGCTCGGTGGCGGTCACTTCGACGAGCGAGTGCTGTGGAGCGGCATCAAGGGCGATCTCGACGGACTGCACGAGCTGGCCGAAGCAGTACGGGCGCGGGTCAGGGACTGCGGCGTCGCCTTCGCCGAACGTCCTCTGCGTCCCCATCTCACGCTGGCCCGCGCTCGCCGCTACGACAACGCGTCCGTAACCGCGGCGGCCGCCTGCCTCGACGGCTTCACCGGACGCCCTTGGCAGACCGAACGCCTCCACCTGGTCGGCAGCACGGTAAGCGGCCACCCAGGTCCGCGGCGCTATCAGGACATCCACGCATGGACACTGGCCACTCGTCAAAGGCATCCCGATCCGAAACCGCCACAGACTGCTCTGCGTGAACACCAAAACGGTTCGGGCCCTGCGATGATGCCGACTCAGTCCCACGCACCCTGAACCCGGCCAGACGGTCACCCCGCCGGTCAGGGAGTCAGGCCTCCACAGGCTCCTCACTGGCCGCTTCAACTCAGGGTCCCCGGCGCAAAGGGAGCCACATGGCGGTTGTGACTACATGCGCCATTTCGGACCCCCGGGCCTCGCACGCCAACGTCACAGGCGGGACCAAGATCCGGGCCAGGTGCGGACCCACTCGGCTCAGCCGCAGTCAATTCCACCCATAGCCACAGGTCAGAGGCTATGACGAGCCGGCATCACAAGCAGACGAAGGATCTGCTCGCGTACATCCTTCAGGGCCACAGGCTCAGCAATTACTCTCACGCCTGACACCACGCCACCTCAGCGCGCTCCTGACCTGCAACTACGCGCTGGAGAGGCGAAAGAATGGCAAATTCGACCCCGATTCGACCCCGGGGGCTCTCAACGCGGGAATGATCGCGTCTGATCTGGAGCGATGCAACTTCTGCCGATGTACCAACAGTTCCGTTCCTCGCAGCTCCGCCGGTGACACCTCTGCCACGTGGCGTCGAGTAGCCCCGTTTCCTGCTGGGCTGGGGTGTGGAATAGCCGCACCCCTTGCCGACGCGCGGAGCGCCAAGGCCGTTTGCTGTCAGTGTGGTTCGGATGGAGATGGTCTTGGGCGCAGCAACCGGCCCTGGACCATGGGGCGTTGATGTCTCGGTACTTTCGGGGGCGAGCGATGGTGCGGTTCAAGCCGCACCCAAGTCCACACGTTCGAAGGAGTAACTCGTACGAGTGATCCTCTCGGCGACCTTGTGACAATGCCCGTCCTCGTACCCCCTACGCAGTAGCAAGGGGCCCAGAGCCCCGCCGCCCGGTTGGGTGGGTGCCCTTTTTGAGAATCTCAGTGGAGAGCCCGAGTCGATGAAGTCGGAGCATCAAGAGGCGTCGAACGAGGCGTCGCGCCCGCCAAGTTCGTCGGTGGACTCGGATAAACCGGAGACGTCCGCCGGTTTCATCCAGGACCACCGCCAACGCGCCTTGGCGTACGCGTTCCGCATGTGTGGTTCGCAGCATCTTGCCGAAGATGTAGTGCAGGACGTCGCTCTTGAGGTCGATAAACACTGGCAAGAGATCCAGTATCCGGCCGCATGGATGCGAAAGGCGATCCTCAACAAGCTGAAAAGTGTCATGCCCCGTCAGCGGCGGGAGATAAGTGCTGCCGATCTCTACGAGGACGCCCACTTCCTGTTTCAGGCTGTCGTCGCGACTCCTCACGACGTCTACGCAGCTAAGGAGTTGAATCTGGAGATTTGTCGTTTCGTTGCGGATCTGCCGTACGCGAAGCGAATGATCTTGCTCCTGTCTTTGAATGGAACTCCGCAAGAGGAGATTGCTGAGCGGCTCAATATGACGCCCAGCGCGGTAGGGACAAACTTGGCTCGCATCAAGGACCGTCTTGCCGAACTCCTCGGAGTGCCCGAGCAGCGGGAACGTGGCTTACAGCGGGGCGCCGACTCGAACGATGAAAAGGAGGCCGACGCGTGAGGATTCAACCCATTCGCCTGCACACTGCGGACAAAATCGAGGACACGGTTGCCAGCCAGTCCGAGATCTTCCGTACTGATCCGTTCACGCTCATCATCGACAGGTCGTCCGCCTTTGGTCACGTGCGAGCCGACGAAGCACTGAGGCTGTGGGCCAGCCCTGTTATGGAGCGTTGGCAGCTGGAGTCGCCGGCCGTCGTCGCGTGCCAGGAACATGACGACCTTCCTCCGTTCGACTACAACGACGGGGGAGACGATGCAGACCCCCTCTTCGTCGCCGTGCACCGCGCATTGTGGGCACCGCTCGACGAGAGCGAGCATCGTGACGCCTCCCCTGCGGGGATGAGGGAAAGTGCTGCGCGGTCCGGCCAGGATGACCTCGAAGCATGCTCCGAGGCGCAAGACGAGGCGGAGGACAACGAGAAGACGCTGGAGCTTGCTATCAGCTTCAGCGTTCCCCGTACGAAGTCGCAGAACTTCCAAGAGGCGATGCGTGAGGCCCGAGTCGTTCAAGGGCTCATCAGCCTGCCCGCGTCAGAGGATTGCGCGCGGCCGACCCAGCTGGTCCTTACCGCCAATCACATGCTGAGCAGCAAGAGTCGTCCGGTCCAGGCGCTGTCTGACGGGAGGCGACGGCTCCTGGACGCCATAGTCACGGGTTGCCTCGGGGGTCTCTTCGTCGCCGCGAACACGCTGCACTCTCAATTCGTCGTGATGGCCGGGTTGGTCTTCGCAGCGCATTGCGTACGGCTAGCGGTCCCGACCCCACTGATGGGGGGACGCCGTATCTGGCGGGTCTTGAAGCAACTGGGGCGGCGGGGAAGGCGCGCCATGTAGGCACGTGGTTGCCCGCCGCTTCCGGGTTTCGCGTCCGCGGGAGGCGGCGGGCAGCGCAGGCAGGCCTGCGGCCACGCGCGCACAGGGTGCGGAATGAATCACCCCATCGCGTGCCACTCGTGCAACATCCCCGTCTGCGCGGACGTCCCACACGCCCTCAGAGCGAGAACAGCCGTACGTGGCGCCGCGGAACATGCTCGCGGCATCGCGCAGGCGATCGGGGCCGATCTTAAGGTCGGTGATCTCCCGGTTCTGATCGACAAGCGTGCCCCTGACGCCGAAGAAGTGGGCTTCCGCCTAACACCCTGGTGTGAGGACCCACGTCTCGATCCGGCGCGGTTCACACGTGATCACCGACTGGGGTGCGTGTTCCCGGAGTTGGGTTCGTCCGCAGGCGCCTCCCTCACTGATTTCATGGATTCGGCGGCTGACCTACTCGCCAACCGCAGGGAACGAGGATGACCGCTGGCCAGATTGATTCCCTCAATGGGTTTTGGCGATCCATGACGGGAAGACTCTGAGCCGAATTCGGACATCCGTCCGAGATCCTCGAACGAGGAGGCCGGCAGCGGGTTCGGAAGTCAAGACCGGGAAGGCGTCCTGGAGAAGGTCCTGCTGCTGTCGCCTTCGCCTGTTTCTCCGGCACCCGATCACGCGTACGACTCGACCAGGGGCACGGCATGGAGTCGAGGGAATTTTCACGCACTTCTCCTCAGCATGCCCAACACAGCTTCAGCACCAGAGGTCGACACGAGGCAGGAATTGAAGGAACGATCGGCGCCCAGGGAAACCGCGACCAAGGCCTACAACAGCGGGCAGCCCGGATGTCTTGGCCATCGCATATCTGCGAGTGATGTAAGACCGTCAGATTCGGTTCACATTTTGACTATCATCGCTCGTTTTTACAGTTCCGGCAGTCGAAAGTGCCTGCCCAGTATGCGGATTACCCCTCAGGGGAGTGGGCGAGATCACAGGAGTTGCCACAAGCGGGAAGATCCGACTCGTCACGCTATGGGCCGCCGGGCGAACTGTCAGTGAGCCGCAAAATCCTGTCCCCGTGGGCCAGTTGGGCCAGTTCTTCCGTTCTGAGGACGGTGAGAAGGGAGTGACTGTCGAGCGGTAGTGTTATGAGTGCCTTCTCGGCCGGCCGAGAGCTCCCGCGGCCCGCACTGTCTGTGGCTGATCGCGAGAGCCATCAACCGACCGAGAAGGAAGGAGGGCCCAATGGTGCTCCGATCGCCGGATCCAGGTGATCCGGAGGACGGCAACCAGTCTCTGGCACCGGGGAAGTAGCCCCGGCTCCCCGTGAGTTGACTCCTACATCAGCGCACGGAGCCTCCCTCGCTCACGCGAGGTAGGACACGCCAGACACAACCGCCGCCCGGACGGCCCCGCACCCCAGCACAACAGACCACCAGGGATGCGGGGCCCTTTTGCTGTCGAACGACGGCATCGGGTTCCTCGCCAATCGGTTTCCAACAGTGGCTCCAACATGCAGGCACTGCCGCATCCATGCGCACCCTTAAATGACATGACACCAGGTCGGTGCCCCACATGCAAAGCCAAGTTCCCGCCTGCGAGGGGCCTGTTGCATCTCTAGTATGAGTAGCGAGAGCAGCTGGAGGGAGCATCTATGGCACGGGGGCTCGCAGTTGGGTTCGACGGCCAGCGCTTGAGGATGGCCAGGTCAGCGGTGCAGGGGGATGGTTTGAGCGTGGCCGCGCTGGCCGCACGCATCGGTGCCTCGAAGGAAGAGATACTTCTCTACGAGGCAGGCACGCGACGCCCTGAAGCCCCACGGATCAAGCAGCTTGCCGACGTACTCGGCGTTGACGCGATCAGCCTCGCCGACCCCGACACCATGGAGCAGTGGACGCTGGCAGATCTGCGTCGCCTCAACGGCTACCGCCTCCAGGACCTCAGCGAAAGCCTCGCGCTGTCTGTTCGAGCCTACGGCCGCGCAGAGCGGGAAGGGGTGTTCCCGCCGCAGCGCTTCGCGCTCCTGGCCGAGCTGGCGGACAAGCTTGGCGTGACAGCCATAGAAATCGAACGCCTCATTGCCAGGTCGGCAAAGGTGCAGGTGCGGATCAGAGTTGCGGTGCCGACATTGCGGGCGCTCGTCCGCTCGTACACGAGAGCAGGACGCCTTGACGCCCCGCCCCCCGACGACAGCGGGATCAAGACCCTTGCCTCGCTTTATGGGCGTCCCGCAGCGACGGTGGCCGTCGTGATCGGGCAAGAGATCACCAACCTGCGCACTGTGCTTCGACGTCAGGCGTCTCTCCAAGTGGTAGCCGACTTCTCCGCGACCGCTGATGAGCAGGCTGAGGCGATCAAGGGAATACATGCGCAGAAGTCCCGGATTCAGCAGATCATTTCCACACTGCCGCAGCGCTTGGACTCCTTTTTCCGCTGCGCGCTGCCGGCTGAGCACTGGCGTGCGCTCTCCCACCTCGGCTCGGTAGCGGACAGTCTCGGGGTCCCCTTGAGCGCAGCACAGCTCATGACCACGGACACGACTCTCTCGACCATGCCAAGTAACCTGGTCGACACGTTTCCTGACGGAACAGCGGGAGGCACAGAGCAGTACGCTATTTCTGAGGACGGCATCAAACATCACGCGCAGTTCCGGGCCTGGTATGACGCACTGTATCCGCGCACTCGTTCACATCTCCAGCTGCGAGGCGTGCCAGCCAACGGACACCTGCCGCTGCCTGAACTGCAGCGGCGGTTCGCAGATATCGATACAGTCCTATTGAGTTTCGACGGACTGCTGTGCAGGCTCTTTGTCACGAATCGGCAGACAGTCACACACGAGTTGGCTCATGCCGCCCACAATCTCCGTCTTCCTCTCGATGCCCAGCCCTCACCCGACCCCGTCGGGATGCTGCGTTCCTTTGTGCGGCATGGAACCCCTTCCAAGTTACGACGTCTCGATCACCTGCTCACTTCGTTTGAAGTCGAGGCCGCGCGTCAGGCGCAGCCGCTGCCAGGGGTCACTCAGTTTCTCCGCATCGTGTCAGAACGGGAATGGAACGCGGCAGTGGTCACTGATCACGCGGCAGACGCTGTGGAAACATTCCTTGCCTATCTGAATCACACGATTGCACCGCATCGCTTCGGGGTCTTCGGTCGCCCCGCGGATCCACGCAGGATGAAGCCCAACCCGCATCTCGTCGCCCTGGCAACCACCACGCTGCGGGCCGATCGCACGCGCACCGTGCTTCTCGGTGAGTCTGTCGCGGACTTCCTTGCGGCACGGGCGGCCGGTGTGGAGTTCATCGGTGTGGCATCTTCTCCCCACCAGTTACGCCTGCTGCGCCAAGCGGGTGTCACCGGGACCGTCAGCAGTATCCAGAGTCTCACAAGAGCCCTGAGCAGCCTTTAGCTCCTGGCTGCCGGTACTCGATCGCCCGCTTCTCTCAGCCGGAGTGCATCACGCTGTATCAGATTGTCTCGTCAGCCCCCGCAAGGCATCCCGTGCCTTGAGCGTCTGGGGATGGGCTGCTCCCAGGATCCGCGACGCCGTCTCCTCCACGCGGTGGAATAGCGATCGTGCCTGATCGGTCTCGCCGCGCGCGTGTAGTACCCGTCCGAGCCGGTACTGAGTGATGAGCACGGCGGGGTGTTCCTCACCAAGTACCTCCTGGCGAGCGGACAGGACGTGGAGGAGTTCGCGGCACGCCTCATCCCGCTGCCCCAGATCGTCGAGGACGCATGCGAGGTTATGACGAGCGGTCAATGTCCGGGGATGGTCATTGCCAAGCAGTCGACCACGGGCGGCCAGGACCTGCTCGTACTCGTCCTGAGCACCGCGTAGATCGCCTTCATCGTGCAGGACGCGTGCCAGCTCATGCCGGGCCGCCAGTGTGTACTTGTGCTCTTCTCCACGTACCCGGCGGTGAACCTCCAGCACTGCGGACAAGTGTCCGTGAGCGGTGTGAAGGTCTCCGCTGTCATGCAGCAGCCTGCCGAGCTCATGACGTGCGATGAGGGTATGGGGATGTTCCTCACCCTGCAACTCCGCGTTGTTTCGCCACACCATCTCGTACAGGTGGCGCGCCTGATCGAGTCGCCCGAGATCGTGCAGTGCGCGGGCCAGGTGCTGCTGGCTCGAGAGCGTCTCGGCATGCTGCGGTCCCCAGAACTCCAGCCGGACTGCGAGAACTCGCTGGAGCTGGTCGGCTGCTTCATGCGGCAGACCACGCGCACGCAGATAGCGGCCCGCCATCTCGGCAGCCTCAGCCAACCGGGTACGGGACGAGAGCTCTAGATCTGCATCCCGGGTGCGCTCAAGCAGTGCGAGCGCATGGGGGAAGAGGACCTGCCACGCCTGCCAGGAGCGCGGTTCCTCCGGTTTTTCCAGGTCGTCAAGTTGCAGAGCATGGCCCAGTAGATGTGCAGCCTGTGCGACCCGGGTCCGAGACCTGCTCGCGTCACGAATCAGCGGGTGCAAGGAAGCTGTGGGCAAGGAGTCCGGCAGGTCCTGGAGGTCGACCAAACCGAGCGCATCCAACTCACTCAGAGTCGCCCAGAGCCCGGCACCATCCAGCCCCGCGAACTCTTGGTGAACACCGGCCAGCGCAGTGGGCCGTAGAAGCAGCGTGTAGGGAATGGGAGCACCAGCGAAGGTCGCGAGCAGGTCCAGCAGCGAGCCAGCGTATGGGAACCCATGAGCATGCAAGTAGTCGACCGACAGACGCCAGGTTTCTCCAATTGCCTGCGCGGGATGCAGACGGGCGCCGGCGGGCCCGTCCAGCGCTGCGTGATAGGAACTGAAGTCAGTGGGGGTATGTGGGTCCCGAAAGGCTCCTGGCATTCCGTTCACCTCGGCTAAATAGGAACCAGCCATACGCAACGCCAAAGGCAGCCCACCGAGCCGGCGGGCCAGCGCCCGGGCCGCGTCGAGGGAACCCGCCGCTGTGCCCGCGTGATCGACCAAGATCTCCGATGCTGCGCCGTCTGACAGAGGGATCACTGAATGCAGCTTCGCTGACGGCCCCCACGCGCGAGCAGTTCCATCGCGTGTCGTTACCAGGATTAACCCTGACGGAGCGGCATGCGGCCTTAACCATCCCGTCCCCGCCGCCAGACGCCCCGGCCCGTCGAGTACACGTGGATCATCAACATTGTCCACCACGAGTACCCAGTCATAGGGTGCGCGCGCCAGGCACTCCCACAGCGCATCGGCCGCCCAGCCCGCCGATGCCTCCTCTCGGCTCAGACCGGCCTGCCGGGCCAGTGCCCTCAGACCGCCGTCCAGCACGACAGCCTGACGGGCATCAATCCACCATGCGATCCGGCGGGGTACGCCCGCAAGCCCGCGTTGCAAGTGATCAATCACCTCCAGAGCCAATGCCGTCTTGCCACAGCCGCCAAGACCATGCAGCACGTGCAGACAACCCTCTCCACCTGACCGGCACAGCTCCAGCAGCCTCGCCAACAGGGCGTCACGGCCACGGAGCGGGTACGCAGGGTCGCGGTCTCCCACCGGAGGTGCCAGGGTGACAGGAGCATCATGAGGATCGTGTTCGCGTCCCATCACAACCTGCCGGATCTGAACGTGACCAGCAGCCCAGGAACCTGACTGCGCCACCACACTCGCTGTCGCCGGTGCGCCCAGTGCAGGAGCCCTCAGCGGCCCCCTTCCTGCGAAGATTCCTGGAAAGGGTGTTCAACGCGCAGGTCTCCCTCTACACGCACCACTCCACCAGCCACCGATCCGTGATCGGACCGAACGCTCAAGTCCCTACCAGCCTTGGCACTGTGTGTGTCGGCTGACGGCATCGGGTGTCCCGCCAGCGCGATGAGTTCCTGAAGGTCACGGACATATGTGCCCTGCTCCTCGAACGGAACGCTGCTCATCAGCATCTCCAAGCGTGTCTGCCACACGCCTTCCCAGCGCGCCCTCTCGCTTGGGGACTCACGATTAGGTTCACAAGAGACCAGCGCAGTCTCCGTCTGGTCCAACCGCCCTAGCTCGGCCGACTCTTGCTGCGGATCACCACGCCCCAGCAGCCGCGCCGCCGTCCTCCGCACCCCGGCCCATGCATCCGTGCCAGCAGCCTGCACGATGGCCACTCCCCCTGCCGCAGCTAACGCCGCGAGCGCTTCACCCGCCACAGAACGCCCCCCTGTCCGTGCCCCGCCCCATCCAGGCCAACAAGAATCTGCCCGCTTCCAACTACATGCCTCAAGAACCGAGTGATCACCCCTCCTCATGACAGTCCGGCACACTGGGAGGTTCCCACGAGCTGCTGCGACGGCCAGTTCAGCGCCACGGGACCACACAGTCCCTCGTACGCTGCCTGCCGCCCAACCCAGAGTGCTGCCCTTCACGCCGGTCACCGCCACACCCATCGCGAACCGCCGTCTGCCACAGCCCTCGAAGCCCCTGGTCCGGTGCGCGCGGCGCATCGGCTCCCACCGGCAAAGGAGTGCTTCGGGTCCAGCAGCGTGCCGACATCTTTGCGGAACGGTCAGCTGGCGTTCTGGCCGGATCTGGTGGGAGCGGGACTGCGGCTTTCACTGCGGGATCACCGCTGGATGTCCCACCATGGGTTCCTTGTCTTGGAAGCAAATGGGGAGACTGTGGCGGAGCTCATTGCGATGGTCGTGGATGGCTGTGAAGAAACGGCCGTCTTCGAAGTGGACAGCGGCCTGTCGGGCTCAGACCTCGAACTGGCGACAGATGATGGGACGGTGGCCCGTGCACAGACGTCGTTGCACGCGGCATTACAGCGGGTGCGGCCGGCCCTGGCACAGGTATCCGACGCCGTGAAGGAACTCCAGCCGGACGAAATGGAGATCGAGTTCGGCCTCAAGGTCGGTGGCGAGAGCGGCGTGATCATCGCGAAGGGGACGGCCGAAGTGAACTTCGCCGTCCGTGTGCTGTGGAAGCGCGCCTGAGCTCATGCATGCTCAGCGCGAGGGGTTCATCGTCAAGATCCGCGCACAGACATCGGAGGCTCCCGTCGGTGTCGGGGTCGTCGTGGGCGACCGGCACATCGTCACTTGTGCTCATGTAGTCAACGCCGCGCTCGGCCGTGACAAGTTCCATCGTGAGCCTCCGTCCGAACGTGCCCGCGTTCAGGTGGAGTTCGTCCTGCTGGGCGACGGCGAGGGTGCACCGCTACGAGAGTGCCGAGTGGCAGCCTGGGACGCGCCTCCCGGTTCCGCCGGCGCTGGCCGTGATATCGCAGGACTCGTGATCGTGGGCGGGGACGCTCTTCCCCGCGGGGCGGGTCCGGCCCGGCTGGTGGATGCGCGGGTCGGCGTGGTTGCCGATGCGCCGGTTTCCGTCTTCGGATTCGCGCGTGTCCCCGAGCGCCGGACCAACGGCGCGTGGAGCACGTGTGTCTTACGGGGATCAGTCGGAGGGGGACTGATCCAGCTCGATACTCACTCTGAGGCAGCCCTGCGGGCCCAGCCCGGCTACAGCGGCGCCCCGGTCATAGCGACAGACCGCTGGGGTGATGTGGTGGTCGGCCTGCTGGCCATCGCCGGAAGGACCGACCAAACTCAGGATGCCTACGCCGTTCCTCTGCCGGAGGTGGCAGCTGCCTGGGCGGACGTCTTGGGCCGCGCCGTGCTGCCCCCGTGCCCCTACCGGGGACTGCAAACCTTTACCCCCCAAGACGCCATGGCAGGGGTGTTCGTCGGGCGGGAACGGGAGGTCAAACGCCTTCAGGACATGGTGAAAGCGCAGCCCTTGGTCATGGTTACGGGCCCCTCGGGCGTGGGCAAGTCGTCGTTGGTGGCGGCCGGCCTGCATCCGGTGCTGGAGAACGACGGGTGGAGGGTGAGCACGTTCCGACCGGGAGCTGCCCCCTATGAGTCGCTGGCCCGCGCTCTGCTCGACCTGGAACATCCGGGCGCCAACCACTCCCTGGAGCAGCTCGAGCGCCGGGCGTGCGCCCTGCGGGAAGAGGGCTTCTGGCCCGTGGCGTCGAAGACTTCCCTCCTGGCAGGCAAGCCTCTGACTCTGGTGGGAGATCAGTTCGAGGAGGTGCTCAGCGGCACCGGCAGCACCGATCCTCTGCAGTTTTTGCAGCACCTGCTCCCACCCCCGGATATGGTGCAGGATCCACGCGTTCGTCTGGTGTGCACGCTCCGTGCGGACTTCCTTCCCGACCTGCTGGAGCTGCCGGACATCGGCGCCCGTCTGCAGGACCGGCAGCTGAACGTCTCTCCCCTGAATGAATCAGCGCTGACCCGGGTGATCGTGGAACCAGCGCACCTCACTGGCGTCACCTTCACCCCGGGGCTGGCAGAGAAGATTGCCGCCGAAGCCAGCAGGTCGCCGGGAAGCCTTCCGCTGCTTGAGTTCGCACTCACACAACTATGGCCGTTGCAGCACGAACGGCAGATCAGTTTCGACAGCTACTACGGCCTCGGCGGCGTGTCCGGAGCACTCAACCAGCACGCCGAAAAGGTCTACCAGGAATTACGCGAACAACTGGGACTGCAGGACCACCGCATTCGCCGCGTTCTGCTGTCCATGGTGCGCGCCCGCGGCGGGGCTGCCAGCGCCGTACGGGTCACCGCCCAGCGTTCGCACCTTGGTCACGACTGGTACATCACCCAGCTCCTGGCCGACCCTGACCGCCGCCTTGTCGTCCTGGGAAGCGGAGGGCCCGAGACAGCAGAAATCGCACACGAAGCCCTCATCAGGGAGTGGGGCCGACTGTCAGCGTGGGTACAGGAAGACGCCGTCTTTCAGCAATGGCTAGCGGTGATGGAAGAACGCGCCCGGGACAAAGACCTGCTGTCTGCCACCCGGGTGGCAGAGGCGCAACGGTGGCTGGGCGAGCGCAGAAGCGACATCCCTCAGGACGTTGCGGACTTCATTGAGCACAGCAGCGCAGTAATCCTGGAACAGCAACAGACTCAGGAGATGCTCAGCCAGTCGCAGGAACTGACGGACGAACTACGCCGGCGATCAGCCGAGCTGGAGAGCCGGCAGAAAACTTTGCAGGACTCCAACGCCGAGCTGGAAGAGAAGGCCGAACTGCTCGCCCAGCAGAACCGCGACATCGAGGTCAAGAACACCGAGATCGAGGAAGCACGGCAGGTCCTGGAGGAACGCGCCGAGCAACTCGCCATCTCCATGCGGTACAAGATCAAGTTCTTGGCCAACGTGTCGCACGAGCTGCGTACGCCGCTCAATTCCCTGCTGATCCTGGCCAAGCTGCTCGCCGACAACGCGGACTCCAACCTCACCCCGAAGCAGGTCGAGTTCGCCGAGACGATCCACGGCGCGGGCTCCGACCTGCTCCAGCTGATCAACGACATCCTCGACCTCTCCAGGATCGAGGCAGGCAAGATGAGCGTCTCGCCGACGCGCATCGCTCTGGTCCAACTTGTCGACTACGTAGAAGCCACTTTCAGTCCGCTGACGGCAGAGAAGCGCCTCGACTTCTCCGTACGAGTGTCGCCGGAGCTGCCGGCCACCCTGCACACGGACGAACAGCGGCTCCTCCAGGTGCTGCGCAACCTGCTCTCCAACGCCGTGAAGTTCACCAACGCGGGAGCGGTAGAACTGGTCATCAGGCCCGCGGGTACTGACGTGTCAACCTCAATCCGGGACCAACTTCTGGAGTCGGACTCAGCACACGATCCGAATGCCGACCTGATCGCGTTCTGCGTTCGCGACACCGGCATCGGAATCGCGCCCGACAAACTAGAGATGATCTTCGAGGCGTTCACACAGGGGGACATCACGACCGTCCGGAGGTACGGCGGCACTGGGCTCGGGCTGTCCATCGCACGCGAAGTCGCTCACCTCCTCGGCGGGGAGATCCACGCTCAGAGCGAGCCAGGGCGAGGCTCCACGTTCACGCTGTACCTACCGCTTGACTCGAGTCTCTCGCCCAAAGACACCGAGGCCCCTAGCCGTACAGAGCCTGCACGCCCTACCGCGTCCGAGGTTCCGCCGTCTAACACCCGGGCCTCCTCGGCTTCGGCGACAGCCCGCACGGATACACGGCGGAGCGCAGACGAAGACGCTGCGCTGCGCCTGCCTCCTGGTCGGTTCGACGGCAACACAGTACTGATCGTCGACGACGACATCCGCAACGTATTCGCCCTCACATGCGTCCTGGAACAGGCCGGCCTGTCGGTGCTCTACGCGGAGAACGGACGCGAGGGCATCGAAGTGCTTGAAGGCTACGACGGCACAATGGCTGTCCTGCTCGACATCATAATGCCCGACATGGACGGTTACGCGACCACAATGGCGATCCGCAAGATGCCCCAGTTCGCCGGACTGCCGATCATCGCACTCACCGCGCAAGCAATGCCGGGCGACCAGGAGAAGGCCATCGAGTTGGGCTTTTCCGACTATTTGGCCAAGCCAGTCAACCCCGACGACTTGATGTCCGTCTTGCATGCATGCATGACCGCGTCATAGCAGGCCAGTGCACAACATCGAGGAGGCCGATCCGGGCCCCGGTAGCCCTTCCCTGTCCCGCCAGCTGCAGTGCGAATACTTCGCGATCTGGGACCAGTCCCGCGCCCAAGCAGCCTTCGTTCGCGCACTGCCGCCGGGTTGCGTCCAGGGAAGTGGTGTACGGGTTCGACCTGATCCGGGGGTTTGCTCCGGCATCGGGATGGTGCCCGCATAGCTGAACGACTACCGGCTGATCTTCGAAGTGTCAAAGCCTCGAAGGAGATCAGCACGATGACCGCACCCGACAGTCTGCCCCTGCACGCCCTTGCCGAGGACAACCTCGCCGCGGCGAGTCCCGATCTGCTGCGCGCGATGGTCAAGACGTTCGCCGACGCGCTCATGTCCGCGGAGGCCGATGCCCTCTGCAATGCCGAATACGGGCAGGTCAGCGACGAACGGGTCAACCACCGCAACGGATATCGCCCGCGCGAGTGGGACACCCGAGCGGGCACCGTCGAACTCGCCATCCCCAAGCTCAGGTCCGGCAGCTACTTCCCGCACTGGCTTCTGGAACGGCGCCGCCGGGCCGAACAGGCCCTCATCAGTGTGGTCGCCACTGCCTACCTTCTGGGCGTCTCCACCCGCCGCGTCGAAAAGCTCGCCGAGAGCCTGGGCGTCACCCAACTGTCGAAGTCCCAGGTCAGTGCCATGGCCAAGCACCTGGACGAGCAGGTCGCCGCCTTCCGGAACCGACCGCTGGACGCCGGCCCCTACGCGTTCGTCTGGGTCGACGCGCTCACGCAGAAGGTCCGCGAAGGCGGGCGCATCATCAACGTCCATGCCCTGATCGCGGTCGGCGTCAACGCCGACGGCCACCGCGAGATCCTCGGCATCGACGTGGCCACCGCCGAGGACGGCGCCGGCTGGCTCGCCTTCCTGCGCTCGCTCATCGCCCGCGGCCTGTCCGGCGTCCAACTCGTCATCTCCGACGCCCACTTGGGCCTGATCAACGCGATCGGTGCCACCCTGCCCGGCGCCAGCTGGCAGCGATGCCGCACCCACTACGCCCGCGCACTGCTGAGCCAGGTCCCCAAGTCGGCCCAGCCCTGGGTGGCCACGCTGCTGCGGACCGTCTTCGAACAGCCCGACACCGACGCCGTCCAAGCCCAGATGCGCCACGTCCTCGACCGCCTGGCCACCAAGGCGGCCGGTAGCCCCCATCACCATCTGAAGACGATCCAGCTGCCGGCCAGCCTCGTGATGGACTCAGCGCTCGACGGGCGCGGACCCATCGCCGACGCCACCGCCCGGGGATGGGACGTACGCGCTTCCGCGCCCCTTCACGGCGGAGGGCTGCCGCACCTGGCCACCGCCGAGCTCGCGGATCTGCTCCACCCCCGGCTGAGCATCGCCCAAGCCTGCCTCCTGGCCGTCGCGTCCTGCCCCGGCGTCTCAAAAGTGCTGCTGTCGGCCTCGACTCCGGCACACTGGGACGCCGCTCGCACCGCCCTCAACGAGCCGCCCCTGCCCGCCGAGACCCTGCGGAAGGCCCTCGATGTACTCGCCCCCCACCACCCGGACTGACGAACAGCGCACCCTGGCCGCCCAGTCGGCCGCCGCCCACGCCCTCGGCATCACGTTCACCGGCCCCCGCCAGTGGGGCTACCAGGGACGCACCCTCGGCCAGCAGGCCCGCCACCCTGCCCACGGAGCCTGCTGGCTGCGCCTCATCTCCGCCCCCGCCGACAAGGCGAACGGAAAACTCTGGGACGGCACCGCAGAGGCCGCCGCCGCGTTCCCCACCGTACACAAACCCGCCCTGCACGCCCTCCACGACCTGGACCACGACGGCTTCGCCTTCCGCGCAGAGCTGTCGGAGTTCATCACCAGTCCGATCTGTTCACCCGAGCCCGTCCTGCGCACCGAACGGAACCTGGCCCCGGCATGGTGGACACGCCTGCGGTCCGACCTCGACACCATCGCCGCCACCCACACCACCCGCGTCGCCGTGCGTCAGCAGTGGATCGCACGGGCCCTCCCCCAGCACGCCGGGGTCCCCGCACCGGACATCACCCGCTGCGCCACGGCCCACGGCGACTTCCACTTCGCCAACATCACCGAGGACCCCATCATCTTGGACTGGGAGGGCTTCGGCACCGCCCCCCTCGGCTACGACGCCGCCATGCTGTACGCCTACTCCCTGCTCGCACCCGCCACCGCCGCCACCATCCGCCGGGAACTGCCCGTCCTCAACACCCCAGCCGGCACCACGGCCCTCCTCGTCGTCGCCGCCGACCTCCTCCAGTCCTGCTCCCGCGGCGACCACCCCGAACTCGCCAACCCCCTGCACTCCCTCGTCACCTCCCTCACCTGAGGAATCACCAGCGCAGACGGGCCCAGGACTTGATGCGCAGCAGATACACGAATCCGCAAGACCAGTACGCAGCAGCCGTGAACCACTGCCGCAGTTACCCACGGAACTGCTGTGCACGCGGTGGCCATGAGCCCTCCGGCGACAGGCCGCGGGCCATCCGAACGGGTGAGCTTTTGAACGCTCTTCCCAGATCGGTGCCCGCCTTGCCTACCGTCACCGAGATGGAAACCGAGTATCTACGCCATGGCGTGCCTTTGGCGGATTATCAGCTGACCCGGGCCGACCACAGCAGCCAGCACGAGGCGGTACAAGTCCATGAGTGGGTTCAACGCCACGTCGCCCAGGCCCCTCGCTGGTCAGACAAGCATTGGGAGCAGATACAGGATCTCCTCGGTCCTCCGACTCCTGCGTGGGAGCTGCAGCGATGGCGGCTGCGCTTGTACTGCGGGCACGTCATCGAGGCGACCCGTCTCCGGAAAAGCCCACGGCCCGATGGAGGACTCGGCGACAAGGAGCGCTGCCCGGAGTGCGGTCTGGACCCCGCCGTGATCGTCACCTTCGAGCCGCTGGGGCCCGTCGCCGCTCCCCCACCGGACAAGCGCTCCCGGATGCCCAGCCACTCCACCCGGAAACCACCCGGAGATCGGCGCAGCAAGGCCGAACTGGTAGCCGAGAACGAAGCGTTGCGTGCGGAACTGAGCGCCCTGCGAAATCAGGCATAGACCAACTACGCGCCCAATGAGCCGGTCTGGCGAATCGGCACGCCGTTCGTCCAGGTCCGGACGGTTCTTGACCCCTCTCCTCGTGAGCCGGGGGTCTACGTGGGCCCGTCCTCGGCCCGCGGTGACGGTGGCTCGGGTACGTCAGGGTGGTTCTCAATCCAGGACAGGCCACTGGTGTCGAGCCGGTAGCGGGCACGGGTGATGGCGACGTAGGCGAGGCGAGCTTCGCCGTCGTCGATCGGACCAGGGATCGTGTTGCCGGTGGCATCCAGCTGGTCGGTGTCCTTGGGCGGGGTGAAGTCGTCGGCGATTTTCACCCGCGGCCATCCGCGTCCTTTGGCCTTGTAGGCGGTGGAGGCGGTCACCTCTGCCTGGTTCTCGGGGGCAAGTTGGGCAACGGCGGACAGGATGGCGTCGGTGCCGTGGGTGTCGACGAGGTCGACCAGCGGCTGCAGATCCCGTCCGGCCGGGTCGTAGGCGGCGTAGTCCTGCAAATCGCCCCAGGAGGGGAACAGCACCAGTTCGGGATGGGTCGTGCGGCGGGCTTCCTTCAGGTCGCGGGCGGCCAGGGCCAGGGCGCGCAGGCTGTCTCCTCCCCCGACCAGGGCAACGCGGTGTCCGATGGTCAGCAGGTCCATGACCTGGGCCATGGCGCCGACGTTGGTGCGGCACAGGACGGCGTCGGGCCGGGTGAGGGGGCCGAGTTCGGTGGGCACGGTCTCGGTGCCGGTGAGGCGGATCGGGGCGTCGACGATGGCCAGCCACCGGTTGGCCTCGTCAGCGAGCCGGGGGCCGAAGCGGAAGGACTGGGACAGGGCGAGCTGGGTGCCGTCGAAGCCGGTCATGACGTCTTTGGCACCGCGCCAGTGGTAGATGGCCTGGGCGGAGTCGCCGACCATCACCAGCTGGGCGTGGCCGCGCTGGTTGAGGAAGATCTGCTCGACGACGGGGTTGGTGTCCTGGGCCTCGTCGAGCAGGAGGAAGTCGGTGTCGATCTTCGGACTCGTGAGGGCCCAGATTTTCAGGTAGTGGTCGTGGTCGAAGCGCACGACGCCGTCGTCCGGGTGCTGGAGGTCGTCCCAGGCTTTGCGGGCGAACGGGACGATGTGGGCGGCGAGTTGGGCATGCAGCGCGCGGTCTTCGAGGCCGCGCAGGCGCGGGACGTGGCGGCCGGTGATCGTCGGGTCGGCGGTGTGGCAGCAGCGGGCCACGGAGCGCAGGGCGGCGTTGGAGAGGGTCTTTTGTGACAGGTCGCGTTCGCCGATGCGGATGGCTTTGGTGATGCCGAGGGCGTGTCCGGTCTGCCAGGCGGGGCGGCGGGGCGCGTTGAGACGCTGGGTGTAGCGGTGGCCGGTGGCGGCGTAGGCCAGGGCGTGGGCGGTCTTGCAGCTGACGGTGGAGGGGAAGCGGGAGCGTGCGTCCTGGGCGATGGCCCGGTTGTAGGCGAGGTAGCGGCCTCGGCGGGTGGTGGCGTGGGCGAGCTGGGCCAGGGTGGTGGTCTTGCCAGTGCCCGCTCCGGCCTGCAGCGCCAGGTGGTCGCCGGTGTGGAAGGCGTCGGCTGCGGCCTGCTGTTCGTCGGTCGGGTTCAGCACTGCGCGGCTCCAGAGGTGTGGGTGAGGGCACGCCCGATGGCTGCCAGGAGGTGGGAGGCGGTGGTGTGGGCGAGGAGGTGCTGGACTGCTTGGTCAAGGCGGTTGGCTTCCTCGCTGCGGTGCCGGGCGATGGCCCGGTGGACGGCCAGCTGCAAGAAGATAGGGAGCGGTTGTCCCGCTTCGTCGGCGACGGTCCTCAAGGCGGCGTGTGTGGCGGGCGGGAAGGCGACGTTGAGCAGAATCTGGCCGTCTGGGTCGGGGTAGTGCGTGGTGATCACGTCGATGGGCAGCCGTCCGTCGATCTGATGGCGCAGTCGGGTGAGGCTTTGTCCGGGGTCTTGGCGCGCACCAGGGCCAGGAGGTGGGTGGCGTCATGGTGCCGCGAGCGGCATTGTGCGGGTGGCCTGGTGGAGTTCGGCCGGGGCGAGGGGCCAAGTCAGAGCAATGTCCAGGCATGGTGCGACATCGTCATGCCCTCCTGCAGCGGCCGGGTGTGGGGTGTGGCAGGCGGGTGTGGATGTGCACGGTGTGCAGGAGGGGGTCGAAGACCTGCCATCCGGCCAGGGTGAGATCGGCGGCGCCCGGGGTCGCGGCATGGTCGGTACAGTGCTGGGTGCGCCAGCGCAGCTGCTCGGTGTAGGGCAGGCGGCTGAGGTCGTAGACGGCCATCAGAGCGGCGGGCAGGGCAAGTTGGCCACGTTGCGGGCTCGCGGGCAGGAGCGTCCAGACGCCGGCCGGGGGTCGAGGACAGGGTGGGGGCAGCGGCGGCGCTGGCGTGTCTGGGCGACGCAGCGGATGCCGTCGATGGAGCCCTCGGCGAGGTAGCGGCCGAACAGGAGCTGTACGACAGCCCGGTCCGGACGGCCGTTGTCCGCGGGGGTCTTGCAGGGGGTGGGCGGGGCCTGGGTGATGGCGCCGGTGTCGATGAGGCGGCGGGTGCGGACGGCGAGTTGGCGGCGCATGGCCTCGATGTGCGGGCTCATCCGGGTGGTTGGGGTGCGGCTGGGGCAGAGCACGGGGTGCGGGATGCGGCACCAGGGGCTGCCGTCGCCGTGGGGGTGGGCGATGCCGCTGCTCAGGTGCCAGCGGCAGGCAGCGGGCACGCGGGCGGTGGCCAGTTCGGCGGGGTGCAGGGCGATGGGCCGCTGGTCGGCGCGCGGATAGAAGTCGATGCGGTTGCCACACCGGCGGCAGTGGCCGCTCTGGCCCGTGCGCAGCAGGCGGCTGGGGCTGGCGGCGGCCCGCAGCAAGCGCCCACGTGTTCGGCGTGTGCTCGCCGGTTCGGGTGATTCGTAAAGCGGTGCGCGACCGGGCGCTGCGTGGTCAGGGGTTCGGCGTGCCGGGTGGGGTGTGGTCGTCGCAGAGGGTGCCGAGCAGGTGCTCGATGGGGACGTCGAAGGTGTGGGCGAGGGCGTGCCAGGTGGTGACGCTGCCGGTGGTGCGGCCGTGTTCGAGGTCGATGAGGGTGCGCCGGGCCAGGCCGCTGCGGCGGGCGAGTTCGTCGAAGGTCCAGCCGCGCTCGCTCCTCAGCCGCGCGAGCGTCACGCGCAGCGCGGTGAGGTCGGGGTCGGGCGGCAAGATCGTCACCCCACCATCCGACGGTGCAGCACCCCGCCCTGTCAGTGCAGACCTCTGCACTATCGGTCGAGGTGGGGGTGACATTCACGGTGCAGGAATCTGCACTACCGTGCGTGCGTCCTGGGTGCTTCCGGCGGGAACACCCGCCACAGAGGCTCGGACAGACAGGAGGACAACGGGCCGATGAGGCTTGCCGGCACGCCTGCCGCAGTGCGGCGTATCTGGACGGTTGAACTGCGTTCACGGGCGGGCGGTCCGAGTCTGGTCTGCCCCCACTGCACCGTGCACGCCGCTCCCCTCACGGCGGCCTCCGCGCGGTCCGCGGCTCTGGCACATCTGGCCTGCCATGCGCGCACTGACGCGCTGCCGGGATATCTGCGCACCTGTCAGTGCCGGGCACGGGGCTGCTCCTGGCATCCACGTCACCGCGGCTGCGCCGGGCCGGTGCTCCTTGCCCTCACCCGCGACCGCAGCGGCCGCACCTGGCGTCTCGCCGACGCCTGCGCCGCGTGCGCGGCCGCCACCAGTCACACAGCCGTCGTCCCCGCCACCCTGCTCGCTCCGCGCCGGCCCGGATGCTCCGGGCGCCGGCCCGCGCCGCCGGGCGGCCCGGCCGAACGCGCCCGCGTGCGGGAGATGCTCACCTACCTGGCAGCAGCGCTCCCCCAGTTCACCTCCCCCGCCACCCGGCTCCTCGCCCTGCAGTGCGCTCTTCGCGCCGACACCCGTGGTCATGTCCGGCTGCCCGCAGGCCTGCTGCGCGGCATGCGGCTGCGCGGCCGCACGGGAGTTGTGGGAAGAACTGGAGCAGGCCGGGTGGCTGCGCTGTACGGGACGCAGGACTCCCCTTGTGGAGGCGCGGCTGCTGGATGCCGCCGTCCTCTGGCAGCAACCGGGCAGCCGAGCGCGGGCCCGCGCCGCGCACTGGGCTCTGCGCCCCACTCCACTGGCACTGCCGGCTGGACGGCCTCCGGCCATGCAGTTGACCGCGCTCGCTCTGGCCGCGCACCTCACCTCAGGCGGTGCTGCCAGCAGCACCGACATGGAGGCACTCGCCCGCCTGTGCGGACACTCACCCCACCAGATGGCCGAACTCCTCGACCGGCTGACCACATCACACACACTGGCCACCTGGCAGCACTCCCGCGAAACCGACGAGATCCTCTGGCACATCCCCCAGCAGCACACCGCAGCACGGCCCGGTGAGCATAGATCGCACTGAATTGCGATCCACGGATGACAGTGCGACTGAGCGCAAGACATCACCCGAGAGGAACAACCGACTCCGCCTGTCCGTACTATCGCTGCACAGGGACGACCTACAGCAGTCTCGGCCCACCCATAAGCTCCGTCGACGCCAACGGGAGCACCTCGCCGTCCAGGTGCCTGCTCTGCAGGATCCTTCAGCCCGCGGCCTCGCCCCGATGAAAGGCCAGCACCATGCCTGACACCCACACCTCCACCACCGAACTGACATCGCAGTACGCCGCCCAGGTGACCAGCGACCTTGAGCGCAATGCCAAGGAACAGGAACGCATCACGGCGGACATCGACGCGCTGCAGGAACAACTGCGCACCTTGCAGCACGACCACACCGTGCTGACCAACATGCAAAAGGCGCTCGGCACCTCCGACACGGCCACCCCACAGGAAACCGCAGCGCCCTCGGTACCGCGGCAGAAGACCGACACCAAGCCCGGTGCGGGCAAGCGGGCACGGGCGAAGAAGGCTCCCGCTGCGCAGGACGGCAAGGCAGCCAAGGAGACGGCTTCCAAGAAGCCCGCGGCCGCGCCCCAGGAGGCGGCCGCGAAGGCAACCGGGCCCACCCTCGTCGAGCTTGTCCGCCGCCACCTCGCCGATCAGGGCGAACCCCGCTCCGCGGCGGAAATCACCACCACGCTCGGCCAAGCCCATCCCGACCGCACCATCAAAACCACCGTCGTGCGCACCACACTCGAAAACCTCGTCGCCAAAAGCCACGTCCAGCGCACCAAGCAGGGCAGCTCCGTCTACTACACGACCGGCGAACCCGCGCCGGCCGCCCCGGCGGAACAGACAGACTCCGACACCGCCTGACCGTCAAGACGTCCGCCACACACCACCATCGAGGTGCTGGCCACACCGCCGCTGCCGAGCGGACGGAGCCCGAACCGTGGTCGACTCTGCGGGCTTGCAGCCCGGTCTCCGCTGCCGGTACATGGCAAAGACACCACCGAAGCATGCTGCCGGACGGAACCGGAGCGCGGGCCGGATGGTTGGAAAGGGCGTGGACGACACCTATCTCGACGAGGTCTTCGAGCTCACCGACGCCGACTTCGCTCCCGCCGAGCCCGCCGCGGAGCGCCTGCCCGTACTGACCCTCGATTAGGCGCACACGGTGCTGGAGTTGCTGCTGCATTTCGGCAAGGGCACAGACGACCCGGCAGAGTCGGCGCGGCGGCTTGCCCATGAAATCGCCGCGCGCATCCCCTCGGCCGCCTGACCCATGGCCGCCTCCGCCCACCACGGCTCAGGCGGCGGCCAATTCGCCCGGGGCGGTGGTTCGAAGCGGCTGACCGCCGTGGTGCTCCAGTTCACACGGCGCACAGCACCAACAACGGAACAAGCAGGGACAGTTCACCGTTCATCTATACGTGGCTGCGGAGGGGACAGTGTCCCCGGGCCTCACCTCAAGCCCATGGGGACGATCGTCCGGCTGAAGCCCAACATGGAGCACCCCGCCGAGAGGCGACCGCCCTCCGCACGGCCCCGGCTGGCCTCCCCCGTCCAGCCGGGGCTATCGCTTACGGCACGCCCCCAGGGCTGTCGTTACCGGGCCAGGGTGACGGTGACCGGCTCGTTGGGGCAGCGTCTCCGAAAGTGCGGCTTCCTCACTCACGTCGACGGCCAGCCCGTAACGGGCCTTGTCCGCGACCCAGCCGGTGGCGTACTGACACCGATAGCCCTCGAACGTCGGCAACCAGGTGCTGGGGTCCTGGTCCGACTTGGACCGGTTGCTGGATGCGGACACCGCGATCAAGGCCCGCGGGTCGTCCTGATCGTTGGCACCATGCCCAGACTCGGGTCACTGCGGTTGGAGGTGCTGCGGCTGCCCTTCGGCGACAGTTCCTCTCACAAAAGGACCAGCGGGCCACCTTCACACGCACAAGAAGGTCACCTGAGCCACTACCGCTCCGATTCCTCACTCCGCGATCCGGCAAGCGAATCACTCGACCGGACCGAATGCCGCCGGGGGACGGATCGACTTGACGCCGTCCAAGGTCTCCACCGGGAGCACTCCACTGGTCAGGCCGGCTGCCCTGATCGCCGACTCACCGGAGTAGGAGACGGACTCCGGGGCGGAGTGCGTACCGAGGGGTGAATCGCGGTGCGTTGCGCTGGCGGGGGGCCGTTGAGTCCCAGAGGGCGGCGGGGCGGAATGCCACCCCCTACCCTGCCGCCGACCCCCGCTTCACAACCTTCTGGTCCTGGGCCGTAAGCAGTCTCAGCATCTCGAGCACCCGGTCCCGGGACTCGTCCGCCGCGTCAATGGCCTCCATGCACCGCCAGTACGTCCCCTCATCGTCCGTCGCGCCAGCGACCCCGACGAGGGCGATGCCGACCTCACCGAGGAGGGTACCGAGGCCAAGGAGCGTCTCGCGGTGATCCCCCAACTCGGTCAGCTGGGCGGCGCGCAAGGCACCGGTGTCGAGGGCAGGGGCGTCCAGGACGCCGCAGCCCCGGCCGGCCAGTTCGGTCAGGCCGAGCGCCTGGCCCCGGAGTTCGGGAGGGCCGGAGATGGCCAAGCGGCTCCCAATCGCCTGGGCAAGGGCCTGTGCCTGCCAAGCCTCGGCGACCGCCGCCGGAGCCTCGACGCTCTGCGCGAGCGCATGCCTGCTCGCCGCGATGAGCCGCACCGCGCTATGGCGCTGCCCGGACGGGAGGCGCTCCTTGTTGTCTGTGCGGGCACTCTCTCCTGCGGCCAGTGCTTCCGTCTGGTCGGGGGAGCCCGTCTGTGGCCGGTCGTTCAGCCATGCGTTGAATCGAGCCAGTCCAGCGGCGGAATTGAACCCAGCATCAGCAGCCCGGTCCGTGACTTGGGACAGAGCGCTGTAGAGGTTCTGGAGATCGGCCTCAGTCCGGTCCTCGCCGGAGTCGTGGTCAGCCATTACTGGTTCCTCCCTCCAGGTCGTCGGCTCCGAACGGCAGATAGGAACCTGCCTCGTTTCTGAGTGTGCGTCGTGCCGCTGACACGTGGGCGCTGACCGTTCCCTCGGCCAGACCCAGCATCCTTGAGATCTCGCGGTTCTGGCACCCACACCTCCAACGGAGCAGCGCCACCAGATGCTGCTGCGGGGGCATCCGCTCGATCACCTTCCAACAGTGCTCAAGCGCGGCCTCCGTCAGCGCTTCGTGGAGGGTGTCTGCCGCAAGCCGCTGGTAGTGAAAGCGCAGCACCTCGGGTTGTTTGCGTCGCGCGGTCTCGTTGCGCCGGAAGTAGTCGATAGCGATATATGTTGCCGTACGGCACAGCCAGGCCACCTGCCGCGTGTCATCGAATGTCCGTAATTGCCCCCAGTTCCCGGCCGCCTCCTGGAACGCTTCCTGCACAACATCTTCCGTGAGCTCCCTGTCCCCTCGTGCCAGCAGGAAGACGTGCCGGTTGACGTCCTTCGCACACCGCACGTAGCACGTCTCCAGTTCGGCACGCCACGCCGCAGGAATGCGTCCTGTCACCCCCCACCTCCAGGCTGTACCGGCAGTTGGGGCTCCGGTTCACTCACCGGCTCTGCCGCATCGGCAGCGGCCTCCCCCACCTGCACCCACATCTCCGGCCCTCCCGGCCCGCCCTTTTGCGCGACGACGGTGCCGTTGGGCGCCTCACGAAGCAAATCGATCAAGGTCTTTCGTCGGACACGCTCCGCACAGACGCAGTACGTCACCACTGCGAGCCCCGTCGCGACCACCAGGCCAAAAGCGATCCACGGCCCGTGAGCAAGGACGCTCCCCAGCAGCACAGCCGCCCCCATACACGAAGTTACCGACATCCTCATGCTCTGTAGTCGTGCGAGCGGAAAAAGTCCTTACCGGCAGGTGTTCGGGCTGAGGAATGGCGAGGTGCACCATTGCGACCACACCAAGGGCTCGCAGAAGAACAACAGGCGGGCAATCAGCGCGTCGGCCTGCGAAGCCAAGTCCCGAAACCCACAAGCTAATTCTCTGCGAGCCCTAACACCCTCGTGGACGCTGGCCGTGGCTCGAGACTCAGTTGGCGCGGCACCTCTCATCGCCGCCCTGGAGTAGCCTTCCCCCGCCAACGAGCCCGCTTCGCCCTCTACCTCCCCTGCCGCGCGACCAGCGCGCCGGCCAGGCGCAGCAGCTTGTGCAGCCCGGAGCTAGCGCGCAGAGGAAGATGGATGCCGGGCACGACGAGCCCAGTTACATCGCATCGGTGCTGCGAGCGAGGTACCAGCGACGCCTGCCGTCCAGCCTCGACGAACTGGCCGGGCCCCGAGCACGGGATGGTGGAGCTGCCGCTGCACATCGCGTGGTCCGGACTGCGCGTCCTCGATCTGGACCGGCCACGCCAGCGCATGAGCCTGTACAGAACGGTGCTCGCCGAAGGCATGCGTGACGACCTGTGCCGCTTCCTCAACAAGGGCATCCTGCTTGAGTTGTGGCCAGTACTCCACAAGCTCATCAGCAGGGCCATCAAAGACGTCTGGGAAGAAGCGTTCCCCGAGCTGCAACCATGATCAGCCTCTGGCGCTCTCCCCCCTGACTCCCACCGGTGAGCCACCGCCAGAACGTCTTGACCGCGACTACAGCGGCAACCACGGCGAGCGGGAACCTCACCAACGGGTCGAGCGGGTCCATTGCCGTACACCAGTCCCCTTCGGTGGCACGGTCGTCGGATGCGGTGAGCGCGTCTCAGGCGGCTCGGCGGAAAGCCGCCCGGCGCGCGGGCCGGTTGGGCAGGCGAAGCAGGTCCTGCAGCGGGGTGCCGTGCTCGGCCCATCTGCGTAGCCGGTCGCGGTCGACCCAGTACACGTGGTGCCGCTCACCCCAGGCCTTGGCGTCGCGGGTGAAGGAGCCATTGGTCACCACGACCGCGATGTTCGCGCCGTGAACAGGGCCGGCGGTTCCCTTGACCTGATACATCACCGACGAGCCCACCTTGCCGGCGACTTTGGTGTGCTTGGCCTGCAGGACGATCCTGCCCCGCTGGCGGTCCTGCCCGATGACGTCCGCGGCCTGGTCGCCCTGTTGGCCGACCCGGTGTGCCGTCCAGCCGTCCCGGATGAGCAGATCCCGCAACGCGAACTCGAAAGCCACATCGTCCATGGCGTCGATCTCGGCCAGCGTGAGCCGCAGCCGGGCCAGCGTCTGGGCCCGCACCCGCCGGGCGCGTGCCGCACGCAGCATGCGCCACACCCCGACCACGGCAGCGGCGGCAATGAAGGCGGCGAGCCATGGCCAGGCACGGGTGGCGGCATGCCAGGCGGCCATGGCCATGCGGGCCAGCAGCCACAGTGCGGCGCAAGCGACGACCGCGGCCGCGGCCTGCTCGCCGCTGCCGCGGGGTTTGCGCAGCCGGAGTGCGCGGCGAGCCATCAGCGCCCCGTACTCGCGGACACCGACGGCTGCGGCGCGTCCGGCTTCGCCGGGGTTGCCTCACCGAAACCGACGAGCTGGCTCCATAACCACACCGCCGCGATCAGCGCGGCGATCGTCCAGCCGCTCATTTTCTTCCCACTCGTGCGCGGGTTGCGCCGGATGTGACCGCGGACGGTGTGGTATCCCTCAGGTGGCTTCGCCACAGTTTCCTCCCCTGTTCGCCAGAGCGCCAACTGCGGTCTGGTCTCTGGGAATTGGTGTAGCAGCGGACACTGACAAACCCGCCTGGACGATCAGCAGCACCCACGATCCGTGCTCTCAAACACGCCGTGGGGCCCGGTTCGTGACCCCGTGTTCGAATGCGGTCAGCGGCGGCGCCGAGGGCTGCGAAGACCATCCCCTTCATCGCCGAGCCAACAGGCGTGGAAGCAGCTTTGCGTACCGGTGCAGATGCTCATGCTTCACAGCACTGCGGCCAGACCTCTTCAGTCATCGTCAGAAATGGCAGGAAGCAGGTAGGTGTTCGAAATCGACTGTCCAGGCGCGGCGGATAGCACGCCGCACGCAAGGGGCGAACCGACAGTCACCAATGGGGTGCTGCATCGCCGCCCCGCCAAAGCGACTCCACCCTGATTCCGGCAGGGGAGGCGGACGTCGTATCCCGGCCGCAACGTACGCAGGCAAACACACCTGCCGGTCAGTGGAGATGGCGGCCTGCGGCCACCCGGCTTCAACAGCATGGGGCCCGACCCGGTACTGCCCGGTCTACGCCGCTGTGCACGGCCCGCCAGAGTGGTGACCGTGCACAGCGACCGTCACAGCCCGTCCGGGGTGAGGGAAGGCGGTGCCGAACGATGGCCCGGTTCGGGCCCTGCGGCTTCGGCCGGGGAGCTCTGCCAGGCCTGGATCAGGCGGCACAGACGGCGGGCCGGCGTCTCACTGGGGACGAAGAGCACTGCTGCCACCAGCACAAGGCCGCCCACAGCGAGTGCTCCGGCCGCCCAGGCGGTCAAACCTTCGTGCACCAGGGCCATCACGAATGCGGCCAGTGCCCCGAGGGCGGCCCCCAGCCGCGCCGCCCCACCCATCATCGCCGCTCCCGGCAGAAGGGGCGGCGCAGCGCCAGGGACAGTCGGGGCGCGCCGAGCAGGACACGGAGGGTGAAGCGGGTGCGGGCGTAGCGGGAGGCGTGGGCAGTCAGGTCTGCGCTCCATTCCTCTTGCCAACGCGCTCGTTGCCGTGACGGCAGCAGCAGCGTGACGGTGGCCAGGAGCCGACCGGTGACGGCGTAGGAGGACAGTGCGGGTTGCAGGACCACTGAAGCGAGGTCCTGCAGTTCACGGCCGACAGTGTCCAGTCCCGCCGCGGACGCCACGGGGGCGAAGACGTCGAGGGTTTCACGGGCTATGAGGTGCTGCCGGGTCTGGGCCACGAACGCGATGGTGCGCATGTTGTGGAGCCGATCGGCGAGCCGGATGGCCAGCCGGCCACCGAGGTCGGGGTCGCCGCCGCCGGCGGCCCGCTGGTGCAGAACCACCTCGCACAGATCCTGCTCGTGCACATGCTGCGTGCTCACGCCGGTCAGACAGACCGGCCCACCGGCTGGCTGGGCGCCCTGAACGAGGACGGCATCGGTGCCGCCCTGCGTGCCGTGCACGCGGACGTGGCCCACTCCTGGAGCCTCAAGGAGCTCGCCGAGATCAGCCACATGTCGCGTTCCACGTTCGCCCAGGCCTTCAAGAGCCACGTCGGGGTCCCGCCGTTGGAGTACCTGATCCAATGGCGCATGAGCCTCGCGCGCGGCGCCCTCACCCGCGACACTCTGTCGATCTCCGAGCTCGCACGGGCCACGGGTTACCTGTCCGAGAGCGCGTTCAGCACCGCGTTCCGCCGCGTGGTCGGCTCATCGCCCGCACAGTTCCGGAACCAGGCACGGCAGCCACCGCACTCGGCCGCGAACGGAAGCTCAAGGAGGCGTCCTGCGCTCAGCTGCGCCGCTCACGCCGACGACGAAGACACCAGTACACCGCCCGCCGACACCACTACCAGCGACGCGGACACGCGTCATGAACGCGACTGTAGTACCAGCGGTGCCGCAGTGAGTGTCGACGGGGCGTAACCCGCGGGCTCCCGACAGCAGTTGAGTTTGCGGTGTCTGGCAGACCGTCCCGTCGCCGGCCGTCAGGTGCGACTCGATCTGCGGGCACGCCGTCTCGTGTGCGTCACCGACAGCTGCACGCGCCGGACCTTCGCCGAGCAGATACCTGACCTGACGCGTCGGCATGCCCGCCGCACGAACGCGCTCACCACTCAACTCACCGACATCGCCTTGTTTCTAGGCGGACGCGCGGGAGCCAATCTGTGCGGGCGCCTGGCTGTGGCCACCGGCAAGGACACTCTGCTGCGCGCGCTGCCCGTCCCGGCGCCGGAATCTGTCCCGTGTCTGGGCGTCGACGAGTTCGCCGTGCGCCGCGGTCGGACCTACGCGACGATCCTCGTCGACATGAACACCCACCGTCCCGTCGACGTCCTCGCGGACCACACCGCGCAGACCTTTGCGGCCTGGCTTCGCGAGCACCCTGAGGTCCAGATCGTCTGCCGCGACCGTGCCGACTCCTTTCGCGACGGCGCCCACGCCGGTGCACCACAGGCCCCGGCAAGTGGCCGATGCCTGGCACCTGCTCCACATCCTCGCCCAAGCCGTCGAGCGCGTCGTTGGACGATACCGCGCCGACCTGCGCGAACCCATCACAGTCCGGCCCAACCAGGACGGCATCCATCCGCAGGCGTCCGGCCCACCGCCCTGCGTGAACTGGACGTGCACGGACGGCCTCGACCGCTGCTGGCCCGCACCCGCGAACGCCACCGGCAGATCCACGAACGCATCGAAAGTGGCGACAGTCTGCGAGCCATCGCCCGTGAACTCCGCATCAGCCGCGGCACCGTCCTGCGCTTCGCCCAGGCCGCTGATGTCGAGCAGCTTCTCGCTGCGGCAACCGACCGCCCGAGCATGGTCGACGACCACCGGCTCTACCTGCATCACCGCTGGATGGAGGGTTGCACCAACGCTGCCGCACTCACCCGGGAGATCCAGCAGCTCGGCTACCGCAGCGACATCAACACCGTTCGCCGCCACCTGCGGCCCTACCGCACCGGGACGATCCCGGCGGATGCCCCGCTGCCCCATGTGACCGTCTGTCGAGTCACCGACTGGATCATGCGCCGGCCTGAGCAACTCACCGACACCGAACGCAAATGCCTCGACGAGCTATGCGAACGCAGCCCCGCGCTGGCCACGACCACCCAGTACGCCCAGCGCCTGGCCTCGATGGTGCGCGCCCGCCGCAGCGAGCACCTGGCCTCGACGTCTGGCTCGCCGACGTCCGCCTCGACGGACAACGAGAACTCCGCACCCTGGCCGCCAGGCATACAGCGCGATCACGTAGCCGTACTCACCGCCCTGACCACCACCCTCACCTCAGGAGCGGTCGAGGACAACGTCACCCGAATCAAACTGATGAAGAGACAGACGTACGGCATGGCCAACTTCGACCTCCTACGACGCCGCATCCTCCTGTCACCTTGATCAACCGACTGACACCCCCAAATCAGCGACACAGCCCAGATCTGTGATCGGTAACGCTGGGTTGTCCGGCTAGTGCTGTGACCAGCACGTTCGCCGGGGTCAGCTCGATCAGTCCGATCGTGCTGCTTCCCACCTCCATGAGGTTTGGCGAGGGAAGCCGTCGAGTTCTCCGCGGCCAGTGCACCACAGGAGTACCCGGGTGGGGCCTCCGTGTGGGGCGACGGGGAAGAGCCGGTTGAGTACTGCTGCGCTCAGCCGTGCTGGTGGCAGCCAGTCCACGGACAGTCCCTGCGTGATGTCGTAGGTGTGCAGCAGGGTTTCGGCGACGCCCATCGCCGCGAACCCTTCGGGGTCACACGGGCCCCAGTGCCAGGCCCTCAGGGTCGGGGTGGCTGTGGCCAGGGCGCTGCTGAGCAGTCCGCCGCAGGCGGTGACGGCCTGGAGTACTTCGGCCGGCGAGGCAGTGGGGCGAACGTTCAGGTCGATGGGAAGGTAGGCGTCGGCGGGCTGTGCTGCCAGCTGCCCTGCGTAGGCCAGCAGGTCGTGGCCGATGTGGGCTGCTGTTTCCCAGCAGGTCCATTCGAGCGCCCCCGCCGGCACCGTCCAGTCCTCGGCGGTATGGGGGCCAAGCACCCGCAGCATCTCTGCCACAGCGGCATCGACGTCCTTATAGTCCATACAGAGCTCCTCGCGGTCGTGTGGTGGGAGTGGGCTGTGCCGGTTGTCGATCCTTCACGCCGCCGAGCATCTGGCACGGCGCCGGGCCCACCCTTCCCTGGAACTCCGGCGTCGTCGAAGGACACGTCAACCGGATCAAAATGCTCAAGCGCCAGATGTACGGCCGCGCTGGCTTCCAGCTCCTACGGAAACGCGTCCTGGTCACCCCGTGACTGTGCTTCGGCGCTCAACCGGATGCCAAACGGATCGGCCACGAACACGAGAAGCTGGAGCCATGAACACGGGAAAGGACGAAGTGCCACTGTCCGGAGGGCGGATCACTCAGGGCGTCGTCCGTGTCGGCGACACCGTCCGGCCGCCCGTCAGCCTTCGTAGCCGAATTGCTGAACCATCTGCGGGCCGCCGAACGGTCCGGCCGACTCGTCGACTTGCTCCACGCGATGGCGCATGCCGTATCGTCTGGGCCGGCTCCGGCTCTGCCGGAAAGCTCGTGACCTGGACCAAAGCGGACCTCGATCTCACCCTCAAGACCGTAAGCCGGCCGAAGGACGCCAGCGGGTTCGTGATCCTGCCCCGCCGCTAGGTGATCGAGAGATCGCTCGCCTGGATCAGGCACGCCCGCCGTCATGCACGGGACTACGAAAGGCTCATCCAGCGCTCGGAATCACTGATCACCTGGGCCGGGATCACGCTGATGACCAGGCGTATCCCCCGCCGAACTCCCGCAGGAGCAGACAGCCGGCCTCCCACGAGCCCAACGGGGCTGACCCCTCTTGGAGACGGTGACCACCGTCTCCACCCAGTACGAGGCGCGGTTGGTGCGGCCGAACGGTCGGTGATCTGCGCCGGGCGACGAACCGGGGATCGCTCACGAAGGCCAGTCGGAGGGAAGTCCGTCGTTTTCGTTGTAAAAGTCTTCCCCCGCTTGGGCGATCGCCGCCACGGCGCTCCGGTAGGCGTAGCCGTATTCGGTGACCGACAGCGACTCACAGCCGGGCGGCCGGGTCTCCGGCGGGGTCGTCTCCCCGGTGTAGAGCGAGGTGATGCCCGTCATACAGGCGCGGATCGCCTCGGCGTCGGCCGGGGGCGCGGTGGTGGCCGTGGCGGCCGTCGGGGAGGAAGCTGTGGCACTGTCCGCCGGGCTGCCGGAGTCCCCCGATCCGTCCGAACAGGCGGCAAGTGTCAGCAGCAGGGCTGCCGTGGGTATGAGCGCTGCCGTGGTCCGCATAACCCTTGCCCCCAGGTGATGTTGAAGAAGACATCACATAGTGGCAGATACGGGTAGGTTATGCACTGGTGTGCGCTGGGCCCGGCCTGCGCTCGGGCAACCTATCAGGAGATGGCGGTCGACTGCGACTTCAAGCGGTCGGTGACCTGGTGGAACAAGGTGCGATGGAACGAGATCAAGGTCCCACCGGAGTCGGAGTTGTACCCGCACTTGGCCAGGGCTCTGGAGGTGCCGGAGCGGCGAGTTGCGGAGATGGTGGCCGAGCAGTGGTGCGGAGTAACGCCGAACGACTCGGTACCCAGGCACCTGCGGCACCTGGTGGCCGTGTTGCGGGGCGTCGATCCCGATGACTTGCCGGTCCTCGTCGAACTCGCGCAGTTGCTCAGCGAGAAGAGCGGGACGATGCGACTACTGAAGGGCTTCGAGCCCCGGCTGAACGCGGAGTGGGACGAGTGGACGAAGCTTCCGGAGGACGAGCTGGACGAGCGGATCAAACGGCTCACGGGCTCTGCTGGCGAATGATGCGAAGGCAGGTACGCCAGCCATCTCTCAAGGAGTCGCCCACGCCGATGTCCCTCGGCGAGATCTCGGACGCCATGACTACGGCTGGCGCGGAACCGGTCCAGAACATGTAGCGGATCGGCTCTGTGAGCCTTCCGTGCGTAGGCCTCGTCAGCACAGTTCGTCGCAGTACGCGTCCGCGTCCGGGCGCCCGCTGCGCAAGTCGTAGATCAAGATTGCCAGCGCATTCACCGCGGCCCGGGCCTCTTTCCTGTCCAGACCCGCATCGATGACCTCCAGCGCCGCGGCTGCCGCCACCCTCACCGGCCGGGGCAGTCCGTCATAGGCAGCAAGCCGGTAAGCGACCGTCCGGCGTGCCTGCCGTTCCTGCGCACTGGTCCCTCCGCCGATGAGCGGGAAGGCCGCAGCCTCGTACAGCGTGATCCCCGTCAAGCTGTGTCCGCCGTCCCCTGCGCATGCCCGTCGCCCAGGACAGCGCGGACCGTAGCCGCAACCCGCAGGCTGGCAAGAGCCAGCGTGATTCGCACTGCCGCAAGAATCCCCACCGTCGCCACCACGGCTCCCGCCAAGGAACCCAGCCGGCCGCCGAGCTGGAATCCGGCGTAGGACCCGATGCCCGCCGTGCACGTCACCGACAAGGCGAGCGCCGCGTACAAGAGCGCAGAGGGCGAGATTTTCATGCCCAGCAGTATGCACACCGGCAATGCCCCCGTCCCGTCCGGGCAAGGGTCGTCCACGGGTGCGGCCGACGCCGTGGCCGGGGATGTCTGCCGTCGCGGGGCGACGACCGGTGACGGCGTACAACCACTCGGCTGACCACGCCCGCAGTTGCCCAGGAGGGTGGAAGGCATCCCAGATGACGTGGACTCTGCCGGAGCCGATGCTCACCGACGCGGTACGCAGCCCCGCCCTGCCAGCGTCGTCGGCCGCGGAGCCAAAGTTATGGATGGGGTTTCGTTCTGTCCGTTGTCCACTGTGGGCATGGCTCAGGGCCCTCCGGCGTGAAGGGCCCTGGACCAGTGGTGGCGTCGGTTGGGGAGCCGTTTAACGAGCGGCGAATCAGGTGCCAAGCAAGACGGCGAAGCCCAGCCTGGTGGTGCCGCGTTTGTTCCGTAACCAGCCCGTCTCGTCGCCGGACAGGGTGAAGTAGTCCACCACCCCGTTCAGACCCAGATCCCGCTCGGCCGACAGCCCCTTTCGTCACCCCCGTTCCCAGCGTTCGGGCTGGACGGTATGGGCGCCGGTGTACGGCGGGGACGGATATCGGCGAAGGACTCCCTTACGGAAGGCGGACCTGGTAGAGGGGCCGCCGCCGGAAACTGTCATAGGCGTCAGCTGTGGCCGAGGGCCGCTGCGGTGGCCACGCACGAGAGCGATGTGCTCGACGAGGTCACCGAACGCAGGCTGCTGACCAGGATCTGCGGACCCGTCAACGCCCTGACGGACCCGACGGTCCTCGAGCCGGTCATCGCCGGTGTGACCGCGGGCTCAAAAGGGCTGGCACGGTGTCGCCGGTCGGGCGCCTGTCCATGGGTACGTGGGGCTGCCGCATGGACAGGCGTGACCGTGGGCCTCAAGCCGCTTCGAGGAAGGGGTAGTCGGTGTAGCCCTCGGCGTCCAGCCCGTAGAACAGTTCCGGCCGCGGCTCGTTCTCCGGGTGGCCACCCTGCCAGCGCTCGACCAGGTCGGGGTTGGCGATGAGGGCCCGGCCCACGGCCACGGCGTCGGCGTGGCCGGCCTCGATCTGCTGGAGCGCCTGCTCGCGGGTGGTCTGCCCCCCGCCGAGGGGGCCGTTGTTGACGATCAGCTTGCCGTCGAAGCGCCGCCGCAGCTCCTGTACCAGCTCGCCGCCCGGCTCGGCGTGCAGTACGGAGAGGTAGGCCAGGCCCAGCGGGCGCAGTTGGTCCATGAGGGTGCCGTAGGTGGCCAGGACGTCGTCCCGGTCGGTCTCGAAGACGTCCCCGAAGTCGACCTCCGGCGAGATCCGCAGCCCGACCCGCTCGGCACCGACGGCCTGGGCGACCGCCGTGACGACCTCGACGACGAAGCGGGCGCGGTTGTGCGGCGAGCCGCCGTATTCATCGGTGCGCTGGTTGGCCGCCGGGGAGAGGAACTGGTGGAGCAAGTAGCCGTTGGCGCCGTGGATTTCCACGCCGTTCGCTCCCGCCTCGATGGCCCGGCGGGCCGCGGTGACGAAGTCCTCCAGGGCTGCCCGGATCTCTGCGGTGGTCATCGCTTCCGGTACGGGGTAGGGCTGCTCGCCCTTCTCGGTGAACGTCTCGCCGGTCCTGGCGATCGCGCTGGGGGCGAGGATGCGGCGGCCGCCGTTGATGGCGGGGTGGGTTTGGCGGCCGGCGTGCATGATCTGCAGGACGATGCGGCCGCCCTCGGCGTGCACCGCCTCGAACACCCGCTGCCAGCCGGCCGCCTGCTCGTCGGTGGCGATGCCCGGCTCACCGACGTACCCCTGCGACGCGTGGTCGGGGTAGGTGCCCTCGGTGATGATCAGCCCGACGCTCGCCCTCTGCCGGTAGTACTCGACCATCAGATCCCCGGGAATGCTGGAGGAACCGGCCCGGACCCGGGTCATCGGTGCCATGACGACGCGGTTGGCGAGCTCGATCTTCCCGAGCGAGACGGGGGAGAAAAGCGACGGAACGGGCGAAACTTCTGAAATATTGACAGTCATGGGTTTCTTTCTTTCTCTAATACGGAGGGAAACGGGATGAAAGTCTGCGACGCAGGGCGTCCACGCTGTCCCGGCGGAGGCGCGGATGCGGTCCTCGGGCAGGCGCGGGCCCGCTGACGGTGACGCGATTCCAGGACCGCGATCGGGGTGCGAGTGGTGCTGGCGGCGAACGCGGTGAGAACCGCATGCCGTCGGCGCCGTCGCCGGTGTCGGTGTCGGTGTCGACGCCGGTCAAGCGCAACTGCCCGCCGGAGTACGGGCGTTCGCTCCTTGCGCACGATCAGCAGCCGGCCAGCTGACGAAGTCATGGGTGCCGCCGCCGGAGTCGGTACGGATCGGTGTCTGCAGGCCGCGCCGCGACCGACTCCCTCGACGCGCCCCGCGCAGAGGACCGATACACGACTTCACCTGGAACGCGATTGCGGCGGGGGCGGGAACAGCGATCTCAGCGATCCTCATTCTCGGCCTGAGGCACTTCCGCCGGCCGATCGCCCATCGGACAGCCTGCTTCACGAAAGCGCGGGCCTAGCTGAGCGGCACGTCCGCGACGCCCTTGAGGTGGCTGAACGTCTCGAGGGAGTACCGGCCGTGGTATCGGCCCATGCCGCTTTCGCCGACGCCACCGAAAGGCAGTCCCGGCATGAGCAGTTGCATCACCGGCTGGCCCCAGGCGACGCCGCCGGAGGACGTCTCGTTCAAGAGGCGCGACTTGGTGGCCTCGGAGGTGGTGAAGGCGTAGAGCGCGAGGGGCTTGTCGCGTTCGTTGATGAAGGCGATGGCGGCATCGAGGTCTTCGACTTCCACGACGGCGAGGATCGGACCGAAGATCTCCTCCTGCATGACCGGCGATGTGGGGTCGACATCGGTGAGCACCGTCGGTGCGATGAACAGGTCGTCACGGTCGTGCTGGCCTCCCACCGCCGCCCGGCCGGAGTCCAGCAGAGCGGTGAGCCGGTCGAAGTGCCGCTCGTTGATGATCCGGCCGAAGCCGGCCGAGGTCTGCGGGCTGGTGCCGAACTGAGCTTCGACCGCCGCACGCAGGGCGGGGACCAGTGCGGCGGCGGTGGCAGGATCGGCCAGGACATAGTCGGGGGCTATGCACTGCTGCCCCGCATTGCCGAACTTGGCACCGACCAGCCGCTTGGCGGTCTCGACCACGTCGGCGTCAGCCGCTACGAAGACCGGCGACTTGCCCCCGAGTTCGAGCGTGACGGGGGTGAGGTTCTTGGCTGCTGCGGCCATGACGATCCGGCCGACCGTGCCATTGCCGGTGTAGAAGATCTGGTCGAAACGCTGCGCCAGGAGGGCCGTAGTCTCCTCGGCGCCCCCTTCGACGACAGTGAGCACGTCGGCGTCGAAGTACTCACGCAGCAGGCGTGAAGCGACCGCCGAGGTGTGCACCGACATCTCGCTCGGCTTGGCCACCACGGTGTTCCCGGCGGCCAGCGCGCCGATGATGGGGTCGATGAGAAGGTGCAGCGGGAAATTCCACGGAGCGATCACCAGGACGACCCCGAGCGGGTCGTACGTGGTGTAGGCCGTTGTCGTGGGACCGAAGTGGGCAGGAACCTCCACCGGGCGAGGCTGAAGCCAGCTCTCGAGATTCGCCAGCGTCTCGTCGATGTCGGCGACGGTGAAGTCGATCTCCTGAGTCTTGGCCTCGGCGGCGTTCTTCCTCAGGTCAGCCCAGAGGGCTTCGATCAGCTCCTGCTCGTTCTCGACCAGCAGTGCCCGCAGCCGCTGCAGTTGGCTGACGCGCCAGTCCAGTCCGCGGGTGACGCCGGTGTTGAACGTCGCACGAAGACGGCCGACCACCTCCGCGGCAGTTTCGGTCCGGTGCGTCCTCGGCTCGGTCGCCTGTGTTGTGGTCATGGGGTGTGCTCCGTTCTTGATGCAGGCCGCGCCGTCAAAGGCGTTCGTGGCATGCCGTAGTACCGGTGATGGGCAACCCGGTAGATGACGGATGAAGGGTCAATCCGTGCCTTCACTGTAACCCATGTACGCGCCGACGCGAACATAGGGCAGGGGTTATTCTTTCCTCATGGCCAGCCGCACCTCATCCCCCCTCGTCCACCCCGACACGGACGACCTCGACCTCTTCAAGATCATGAGCGCGCTGACCGACGAGACCCGGCTCACCATCGTCGTCACCCTCTCCGTCTCCCCCGGTCTGGCCTGCAGCGGCTTCACGCAGGACGTCACCGCGTCCGTACTCACCCGCCACTTCCGCGTCCTGCGCGAGGCCGGTCTCATCCGGCAGCACGATGTCGGCACCCGCCGTTTCAACACGCTGCGCAAGGAAGATCTGGACCAGCGGTTCCCCGGACTGCTCGACCTCGTCCTCAAGGAGAGCGTCGGCCGCGTGGAGCCTTACGTGAACGCCGAGTGTGCCTGACCCTCCGGGGCGCCCCTCCGTGACCGCGACGAACCGGACCCACCGCAGCCAGGTGTCCAGCTTGCGGTCGGCTTCGATCACGTCGAACAACACCTTGTGCGCCGAGCGGCAGTAACCGGTGCCCCAGCAAGGCGATACGCCACCGGCCCCGACGTACCCGCTCACACGGAGGCGACGTACTACGCCGAACCCGGTTCCCCGTCGGCGGAGGCACTACGACTGCTGGCCAGCTGGGGCACCGACGCGACAAGGACGGGAGCCGGCACGCCGCCGGCACGCACGGCTTGATGAACAGTTGATCATCGGTTGTTGGCTGCGCGCCACGCCCAGCGTCCTTTCGCACGCCAGACGCCTCCGGGGGCGGTGCCGGATTCAGGACGGCGCGGGCGTGCTGCGGGTAGGCAGTGGAAGAACGGCGGCGCCGCTGCGCAGGCGTCATTTTCGAGGGCCGGCTGGCGGACGGCCTCCTCGCACAGGTTCCGGCGGGCTGGCTTCTCCCCGCACGTCTGCCGCGTCGACATCAGGTACCGCTCCAGGTGACGCACCCACAGCTCCTCCACCCGTCGCGGCGGTTCCGTGGGCCCGTTGACCGTGGACATCTCCCGGTCCCAGCTCGTGTCTTACAGACGAGGTCCACGCTCGTCGCGACGACGCCACCACTCGTACGCCGCCCGGTCATCCATGGACGCGTCGCGCCACTCAACGCTGGCCTCGCGCGAACCACCGAAAGTCGAAGTACGTGCGCAGATCCCGGGCAAACTAGCTGACTACAGCTTTGGCCAGCTGCCCAACGCGAGGTTCGCGACTTGCAGCAGTTCAGGGCGGGAACTACCACTCGCGGCCTGGACGGCAATCCCATTGGCGACTGTTCTTAGGTAGAGCGCAAGAAGATGAGGATCTGTGGCAGGCGGAAGGTCACCGGCGTCCACCGCCTGTTGAAACCGGCGCGTCAAGTGGGCTATCCCCTCCTCGCGCCATGCGATGAGTGCGCCTCGGACTTGGCGGCTGTCATCCCCGGTAGCCAACGCACCGTGCACGCCAAGACAGCCCGTGGGCAATCCCGGCATGGTTGCCGCCTCGACCGTCCCGTGGAGCACAGCAGTAGCCACGGCTCCGCTTGTGGGCTCTGCCAGAGCTCGGGCGAAGTAGGCGGTCAAGCCCTCGGTGTACCGCTCCAGCGCCTTGTAGAAGAGGTCTTCTTTGCTGCCGAACGCCCTGTACAGGCTGGGGCGGCTGATACCCATCGCTTCGGTGAGGTCGTCAAGGCTGGCGCCCTCGAAACCCTTTGACCAAAACACCAGGACTGCACGATCGAGTGCCTCGTCGATGTCGAACGCGCGAGGCCTGCCAGGCCGGACCGGTGTCGTCGAGCACATTTCTTCATCCTACCCCTTCGATACCGATCGGTACGGATGCGCTAAAGTGTTTCGTACCAATCAGTACGGTATACGGAGAGGCGACACTGTGTCACAGACGGTACTCATCACTGGCGGAACCTCAGGCATCGGCTTGAGCCTCGCGCAATCCTTCGTGGAGCTCGGGGCGTCTGTCGTCGTTTGCGGGCGTTCGCAGGCTGCGCTTGACCGATTCGCGCAGGCCCACCCGCAGGCGCTGGCCGTGCGGGCCGATGTGACGGACGCAGCTGATCGGGCATTGTTGCTGCAGGCAGTCGCTGATCACTTCGGGCGTCTGGACGTGTTGGTCAACAACGCCGGTACGTTCGAGGAACGAGACTATGCCGCCGGCAAGAACCCCAACGCGACTCTCGATGACGAGGTGGCGCTGAACCTCACCGCCCCCATCCACTTGACGGGTGAAGTGCTCGAACGATGGCCATCGCCCGACGCGATCGCATTCATCACCTCGGGGTTCGCTTTGGTCTCGCCCACTCGCGCGCCTACCCACGGCGCGGTGAAGGCCGGCCTGCACGGCTTTGCGGACGGCCTGCGCCGTCAACTCGCCCCGCAGGGCACCCATGTCCTCGAGGTCCTCCCACCGTCTACGGACACGCCCATGAACGCCGCAGCCACGGGGAAGAAACTGACTCCCGCACAGGTGGCGGCGGTCACGATGAAAGCTCTTCGGCGGGGGCGGAACATGGCATTCCCCGGTCAGACGAAAGTCATGCCCGCCATGCTGCGCATCGCGCCGGGCACACTACGACGCGTCGTCGCCGAGCTCTGAACCCCATAGAAATCATCGCGGGTGCCGGAGACGAGGCCCAGGTTCCAGCCCAGCCGCGGCAGGCGCCGCGGCGGCGGTGACTCCGGCGCCGAGGAGGGTGAGGCCGGAGGCTGCGGCTATCGGCGTACGGCCGTACCGGTCGACGAGCCAGCCGGTCAGCGGGGAGGGCAATACAGACATCAAGCCACGTACCGCCCTCTCAATGGGCATTTAGAGATGACTTATGTTGGTAACTGGCTTTCGTGGCTGTCAGGTTTGAGTCGTTTGCCCTATCGGTCACGCTCGCGTCCATCAGGCTGCGAACGGGGCCGCCCGTTTTTTTCGGTTCTCGCGCCCAAGGTCCGTCTGGTTTCAAAAACAGGCAGAAACGCCCAACAGCAGCGGAACGGCACCGTCCACCGCATCCATGATCACGCTACGGCGTGATCCAGCGGAAGCCGTACCCCAGCGACCTGTACGACGCCCGATGGGCCTTAATCGAGCCGACGTTGACAGCCTGGAGAAAGGCTCGGCTCGACCGCAGACCCACCGGACAGCCGGCCAAGGTCGACCTGCGCGACGTATTCAACGCACTCCTCTACGCCAACCGCACCGGAATCCCCTGGAAATACCTCCCGCACGACTTCCCCAACCATGGCACCGTCTACGCCTACTACTCCGCCTGGCGTGACGAGGGAATCCTCACGCAGCTCAACTACGACCTGACCGGCCTGGCCCGCGTGAAGGAAGGACGCAAGCCCGAACCCACCGCTTCCGTGATCGACACCCAGAGCGTGAAGACCTCCACCAACGTGCCCCTGACCAGCCAGGGAACCGACGCCACCAAGAAGATCGTCGGCAGGAAACGGGGCATCCTCACCGACACGATCGGACTCATCCTCGCCGTGACTGTCACCGCCGCGAGCCTGTCCGAGAACGCCGTCGGAATACGCCTCCTCGACCAGGCCAAGAAGACCTACCCGACCATCTCCAAGAGCTGGGTCGACACAGGTTTCAAGAACACCGTCATCGAGCACGGCGCCAGCCTCGGAATCGACATCGAAGTCGTCAACAGAAACCCAGGAGTTCGCGGCTTCCACATTATCAAAAGGCGCTGGGTCGTCGAACGAAGTATTGGTTGGATCATGCTGCACCGGCGCCTGGCCCGCGACTACGAGACCCTGCCCGCCAGCTCCGAAGCCATGATCCACGTCGCCTCGATCGACAACCTCACCAAGCCCATAGCAGACGAAACGACACCCACCTGGCGAGGAACCTACTAGGACATAAAGGGCAATCCACCTAGAGTAAACGCCCTCTCAGGTGTGGGCCCTTTGCCGAGGTTCTTTCGGCCGCCGCCCCCTCTCGGAGGTTTGGTGTACGGCGAGCCGATAGAACCCGTTCGCTAGGCGAGCGGTGGAAGCCCGGGAGGCTTTCCCTTCCGTCCAGGACAACGAGCAGATGGTCAAGGCGTTACGCGGCTCAGCTGACCGGCGACCTGCGGTGTCTCGCTGAATCGGAGGCAACCCGAGTTGATGCCTCGGATTGAGCGGGACTGCCTCGCCTTCAGCGAGACGGGACAGCGGGCCCGCCACCTCACCTGCGTATCTGCTGACCGCAGGTGTCCCGTGACACTGAACCTTGACCGGTTGCCACTGAAGGTTGACCAACGCCGGTTTGTGACACTGCAGATTGATCGCCGCAGCGGACATAGGCTGACTCGACTATCAACCGGAGGAGCGTCACGCCATGGAACCGACCGTCGACAGGCCAGCGCCGCAGGTTACCGTCACAGACATCCGTACCCTCTTGGACTCTTCCGCTGAACTCCCCGTTCTGTACATCAACTACGGTCCTGGCAGCGGGGGCACCGAAGCGGAGTTGGACGTATGGGCCGCAGGCCTGGTCTACCAGGCCGACATCGTCCTCACCCGCGCGACCGCTCTAGACCTGCTCGGTGAGGAACCCAACAGCGAGACCATCGCGGCATTCCTGCCGAAGGTTCAGCAGGCCGTGGACCAGATGATCTCAGTCCGAGGCATATGAAGCAGATCGCTGATCGAGTCATTCGGCTGTAGACCCGGCACCGTGCCGCCTCCCCGATCTGCGGCGATCAATCTTCAGTGTCACAAACCGGCAACGTTCAGTGGCAACCGGTCAAGGTTCAGTGTCAGAGGACAGCGGACGTCGTTGGACAGATCCAGTGCACTCGCAGGTGTGCGTTGTAGTGGCCCGAGACCTGCCCGGTCTCTCGGGCCCCTACGTGTGTCGGCTCAGCCGCGTCCGCGCGGCACCAGGCTGGGGTGAGCCAGCGGGGCGTGCGGCGCCTCGGGTTCGGCAGCGCGGGACCAGCCGTGGGCACGCATGGTCTCGGTCTCCCAGTCCTCGAACAGCTTCTGCAGGATTTTGGGATCGCGGTCGGGGTCACGGTGCCAGCGGATGAAGGCGCGGGCGGCGGGACGGTCGGCGTCGCAGGCCGGGCACAGCTCCATCCAGACCCCGGCCATCCACGGGCCGTGCCAGTGCAGCATGAGGTCGCCTCCACAGCGCGAACACGGCTGCCGGGCCGGCTTCTCCTCTTCTTCGTCTTTGTCCGTGCTGCGGGCGACCTCCATGTGGGCGAGGTCGGCGTCGCTGTAGTTGTCGAGGCTGCCGTCGATGTTGCTCACACGGTAGAATGATCCGTCGGGGTACACCAGGTAGCGCCAGGAGAACGACTTCATACGAGCCCCCTTCTTTCGGGGTGGAACGCGCGAATGGCCACGATCCGCCCGCCCGTTGATCAGCGTCAAGGCGCGTGCACGAGAGAATCCGGGGCCGGAACAACGCGCGTACGCGGCCGAAAGAGCTGGCCCCGCACTCGCGGGCGGGGCGAGTACGGGCCAGCCTGCGCTATGCTCGCCTGACGGCGCGAGACCGGCCGCGCTCAACGACCGGTCCCCCATCGGCTTTCTGCCAAGCTGTGACTGAGCGCTTCAGTTGGCGAGTAAGTGGTTGAGTTGGCGTGTTGAGCTACGCCAGGCGCGTGTGCTGGCCTGCGGCAACACGACAGCCGCACCGCAGGCCAGCACGAACGCCGTCAGAACGCTCCCGGGATGGACAGCCGGGTTAGCTGTCAGTGCACGAGGGCCAGTGGTCTACCGCCCACTCCGGCCAGTTCCGCCAGCCCGCCGGCGGGGTGGGAATCTCGCCGCCGTCGAGTTCGGCGGCGTCAGGCACCTGGAACTGCTCCCGCCATTGGTCTACGTCAGCTTCGTTCATCGGGAACGTCTGATGCGGTGCCGTCGCCTGGCGGTGCGCGATGCGGGCGAGCTGGACGTCCTTGTCGACGGGCACGTAGACCACCTGGCATGCTGCCCCAGCCGACCATGCCAGCCAGCGCAGTGCCGACCGTTCATCGCGGCCCCAGAGCCCGTAGTCGAGTACGACGCTGGTCCTCAGCCGCAGCGCCTGCAGGGCGACCGAGATGAGCCGCCCTTCGAGCACCCACCGCTTGCCGTCGGCCATCGAATCGCCGAAGAGCGGGACCATCCAGTGATCTGGGGTCAGCCGCAGCGCCAGATGCGTTGCGGCGAGCTCTTTGGCCCGTGTGGTCTTCCCGGCTCCGGGGAGCCCGACCATCAGGAGCAAGGTGGGGACCCGCGGGTCCTGCGTGACGACAGGTCTGGCCACATACGGGCACGGGAATGGGTTTTCGTACTGTGAATCGAAACGCTGCGACTGAGACATTGCTCCCCTGATCAGGCAGGATGGCCCGGCAGCACAGAGCGAGTGACTGCCGGCAGGACACTGATCCGGCGGTACGTCTTGGCACTGGCCCCGACAGGGGGCAGCCATGAGGCCGCGGTTACGGCAACCTCGGGTACCGCCGCTAAGCGGCGGTACGGGTAGTCATGGCAGCGCAGCAGCACATGCTTGCACCATAGCCGACCCGGACGGCGAACCGTCAGCAACATGCTCGTCAAGCGAACCGGGCTCAGCCCTGCACGTCCTGAACGTGGACCCGCCAATTCAAGCGCTCACTCGCCAACTGAAGGGTTCTGACCACTCGTCCGTGACGGCTACGCCAGAGTGACGGCGTGTGTCGAGGTCAGGAAGCCGCCTCAATCGTCTGAGCGTTTCCGGCCTTCGTCGCTGAAGGCACTCGGGGGCGGTGACAGGCTGGCCCTCTGCGGAAAGGCGGTCAGAACTCACCTGACTGTGACCGCCCTTCCGACTGGCTTCTGGTCGGGTACGCATCGCTGCGTCGGCCCTGCGTCGTATCCACCGCCGAGAGACGGACGTAGCAGCGCGTTGGCTCAGTCAGTGGGCTGGGCTTCGTCGAGTGGGGAGCGCCAGCGGCTGCGGGCGTGGTCGTAGTGCAGTGGGCCGAGACGGTACCGGGTCAGGTCGAGGGACAGGAGCTGCTGGTAGGCGTTGTGGGGCAGGTCGGGGTCAAGGACGATGCGCAAGCCGGTGGCCGGGTCTTGGAGCACCACGGGGCGTGACGGCTCAGGTGGTGTGGCTGCGGTAGCCGTAGCGGAGGAGGCGCGTAGGTTGCGTACGGCGTCCTGAAGGCGGTGGTAGGCGGCCTCAGCTGCCTTGGTTCCCACGGTGGTCAGGAAGGCGTGCAGCGGCAGAGAGACAAGGATCAGCCAGGAAAGCGGGTCGACTACCCGGCGTGGTGGCAGCACCCGAACGCTGGGGGCGAAGCCGAGAGCAGTCAGTGCGTCGGACAGCAGTTGTTCCTGCTCGCATGTGACCCGGTGGTCAACGACAAGGTCTACACGCATGCGGTCCGGCTCAGCCATCATCGCCCTCCTCCAACTGCCATACCCGCGCCGTCTTGCCCCGGCTGGCGGTGGCGAGTCGGTGACCGTCCGGGCTGAACGCCACCGCGTCCACCCAGTTGCGGTGGGTGAGGGTCAGGAGTTGCGTGCCGGTCTCGGCGTCCCACACCCGTGCCGTCTTGTCCCAGCTGGCAGTGGCGAGGCGGCGACCGTCCGCGCTGAACGCCACCCCGCGCACCGAGTTGCGGTGGGTGAGGGTCAGGAGTTGCGTGCCGGTCTCGACGTCCCACACCCGTGCCGTCTTGTCCTCACAAGCGGTGGCAAGTCGGTTACCGTCTGGACTGAACGCCACCCCGCGCACGAAGTCGCCGTGGGTGAGGGTCAGGAGGAGGGCGCCGGTCTCGGCGTCCCACACCCGTGCCGTCTTGTCCCAGCTGGAGGTGGCGAGGCGGCGACCGTCCGGACTGAACGCCACCCCGTGCACCGTGCTGCCGTGGGTGAAAGTCAGGAGTTGCGTGCCGGTCTCGGCGTCCCACACTCGCGCCGTGCTGTTCGAACTGGCGGTGGCGAGGCGGCGACCGTCCGGACTGAACGCCACCCCGTAAACCTCGAGGCCAGGGATGAGGGTCAGGAGTTGGGCGCCGGTCTCGGCGTCCCAGACCCGCGCCACCATCTCCCCGCTGGCGGTGGCGAGGCGGCGACCATCCGGACTGAAGGCCACCCCCACAATCCAACCTCTGATCCAGCCTTTCCGATTCGTGCGCAGAAGAGTGAGGTGCTTCTGTCCGTGGCTGTCCACGATTAGCGCGGTCTCGTTATTACACGCCAGGGCGAGGCGTTCGCCATCAGGGCTGAACGCGACCGCCCTGACTGGGCCGGGCCCTTTGATGAGGGTCGGAGACTTGGTCTTGAGAGTGCGGGTCGGACTCGGAGACTTGGTTTTGAGCATGCGGTTGAGCTTCTGACGGGCTTTGGTTGTGAGTTGCGCTGTAGCGCGATAGTCAGGGCCTATCTCCCGGACTTTGTCGAGTGCCTGCAGGGCTTCTTGCCAGCGGTCGGCTTCGAAGTGATCGAGGGCCTGGCGGTAGTGGCCTTTGAGGGCCTGCTCACGGTCGGTGGTCTCCGCGGTTTCCCGCGCGGCTTTGATGATCGCCTCCAGCTCTGGGTCGGGAGCCGGTGCCGTGTCCTGAAGGGTGTGCTGGTTGAGCTGTTCGGCTGCGGCCAGGACGGCATGCCACTGCCCCGCGCGGTGCAAGGTGGTGATCTCCTCGCGCAGCCTGGCACGGACCTGCTCGGCGCGGGCTTGGTCCAGCAGGGATCGGGCGTCGAGATAGTCGGCTTCGGTGGCGACGACCGCTTCGAGGTGCTCGATAGCCTGGCCCCAATCGCAGGCGGCTACTGCGTCCCTGGCTGCCGCATACAGCGCGTTGAGACGCTGGCCGTGGCGTGCCTGGGTGAGTTTGGCCTGGCTGTCGCGGTAGTCGCGGTCGCAGGCGATGATCGTGCGGAACGCCTCGACGGCCTCGTCCCACCGTGCGGTGTGAAAGGCAGCGAGCCCCTCGGTATACAGCTCATCCAGGTCTGCTTGCCCCTCCTCGCGGCGTTGCATCATCAGCCGACTACCCGCCTGCTGAAGACCAGCGCCCGGGTGGTTGGACGGCTGTGTGGTGGGGCCGGGGGTGTCGGTGAGGTCGAAGAGGTGGCCGTGGCCGTCGGGGGAGCGCATGTACAGCACCGGTGTGCCCCACTCCAAAGAGCCGGGGCGGGCCAGCATCATGGCCTGGCGGGCTTCCATGACCGCCACGTCGATCGGCAACTGCCGGGCCAGAGCCGAGTAGAAGGCGTGCGCGCACTCCAGCGCGGCCTCGTCGCTCACCTCGTACTGCATCGCCAGCACCGCGGGCAGGGCCTTGTGCATCAGTGCACCGGCCACGCTGGAAAACGGGTTGAGTCCGCCCGCGCGCCCGGTCTCGCAGGCGTTGAGTACCGCCAGCCGCAGCGAGGGGTGACCGGCCACCAGCATCGCCAACCGCCCGGCACCCAGCAGATAGGTTCCTCCCTGCTCGCCGGCCAGTGCCAAGGCGCCTTCCTGCGCGCGGGTGTCATACCCTCCGTGCCCGATGAAGTGCAGCACATGCCACTCACGCCGAGCCCCGCCCCCTTGTAAGCCACCCTGCACAGAAGCACTGCGAGCATCTCGGCGGAGCGCGTCACGCAGGTCGCGCCAGGTCTGGCCTTCCGTCCAATCCAGCTCCACCCGGCCCTCCGCCACCAGGTCGGACAGAGCTTCGCGCAGAAGCTGCTGCTCGGCCCGGACCGCCAGCGGATCTTGATCCTCCGGGCGGGCGACCATGCCCAGGATCCGCAGCGGCGGCATCACCCGCAGCGGCGCCATCGGCCGCGCCACCTGCGGATGGCGTACCAGCGGGACCTCCAGGCACAGATAGTCGCCCTCACTGGTGTCGTAGAGGAACTCCCATGGCAGCCGCGCCAGCTCTGGAGCCTGCACGCGCAGCACCAGACGGACTTGGCCGCCCTGCAGCGCGGCACGGTTGCGCGCAGCCCGCAGCAACCCCGCTCCGGACCCGTCCAACAGGGCGTCGAACAGTGTGCGCCCCAGCTCCCGCACCGGTGCCTCTCCATCGGCCATGGCGCGGCGCACCAGGGCCGAGGAAGCCACCACCGCATCCGGTATCCGTGCCGCCCGAGCCTCCAGCTCCTGCGCCGGCGGCAGCCGCATCATCCCCGGCGTTTCATCTCCGCCCGTCGTCCGGAACACCACCGGGTAGCCGTCGCTGCCACCCGGCCCGACCTCAACCTGAAGATCGACATCCACCACAGCGCCCCCCCACGTCCTGCCGGTCAACCAGACCGCCAGCGACCGGCATCGCCGTTCCTCTACACGCTACGGCCATTGCCCCGGCCCGTCCCCACAACGGCACCAGGCCAGTACGCGGCAACTCCCGTCAACTCAAACGCTCGGCCCTGCCAGCGAACAGAGAGGCCACGTGAGGGAGATCCCCTGGCGGAACGGCCCTGGAGCCCGGGGCGGCGCTGCTGTGACAGCTATGGCTGGAGGAGGATGCGGGCTCTGAGCAGAGTGAAAGAGGCGCGGCCGTACATTTGCCGCTTGATCGTCTTGATCCTGTTGACGTGTCCTTCGACGATGCCGGAGCTGTAGGGCAGGGTGAGGCCGGCGGTGACGGCCTGGAGGTCTTGGCGGATGGAGTCGGCAAAAATGCCGATGGCTTCAGGTCCGCTCAGTTCAGCTTTCTGGATCCAGTCCCGAAGTCGATGGCCGTGGCGGTGGCGGAGCAAATTGGTGAACTCCCGCGCGAGGTCGCAGGCGGCAGCAACCTCAGGGCAGGCGTTTCGTAGAGCATCCAACTCCGCTGCCTCCGAGGGGCGCAGCGCCTCCTGCGGACGCATGATCCATGCAGTGATGGTTCGAGGACTGGGTACAGCTGTCAGGGCGGGGATCGCCGCGCCCTTCCTGATGTTCGCCACGTAGCGGTTAACGACGTGATAGCCGCCGGTGTAGCCGAGAGCGCGCACCTCGCGGTAAAGCTGCATCGAACTCGTGCAGCCCGCGCGAAAGCGGTGCTGGACGTATGCGGTGAACGGGTCGAGGACGCCGACGCCCCGGTCCCGTGCCGAAGCGAGGAGGTCCTCAAGGTCTTGGTCCCGATAGCGCCGAACCGTCTTGCGGTCCAGGTGCAGGCGACGCCCGATGGCGCTGAGAGAGAGCCCCGCAGCAGCCAATTCGGTGATCTCCCGGTGGCGTTGGCACACGCGCTCCAGAAGAGGAGTCGCCGGCACAACAGAGGGCGATCCGTTGTCTAGGGCGACAGGTCGGCGCAGGCATCCGCGATGGCGGCGGCACGTCTTCTCCACGGCCGTTGAGAGGTTCTGGAGGAGGTGCCAGCGATCGGCCACTTCCCGAGCGTTGGGGGCCGCCTGCTGGATGGCCTTGGTGAAGGCCATCAGACGGTCGCGGCACACGATCTCGGTGCCGGGGTGCTCGCGAAGCCAGGTCGCGACCGAGGCGGTCTCCCGGTCCGGTAGAACGTCCACGGGCCCGGAGGTCTCGACGTTGACGAGAACGGTGCCGTAGGTCCGTCCCCTGCGGAACGCAAACTCGTCGATACCGAGTATCCGCGGTGCTTGGGCCGGAACGGACGGTGCCACCAGCTCGTGCAGGAGCGCGGTGCGTCGGCCGTGGACCCGTAGTTTGGCGCACAGACGCTGGCCCGGGCGCCCGCCGAATTCGATGGCGACCGCCCGCATTGCCGCTCGCGCCGCTGCTGAAGCACGGCGTCGTGGCTCGGTCAGGCCCCCCACCTGTTCCACGAACGTCCTGCGCAAGCACTGACTCTGATCACAAAAGAACCGACGCACGTGCAGGCGGATGACTACCTCCCGCCCACCAGCGGGCAACTCGGATATCTGACGCCAGTAGCGGCTGTGGACCCGTGAGGCACGATGGCCGCACTCGGGACACCTGCCGGGTGAGCCGCATCCTGCCGCGTCAACGATCAAGCGGCCATCGACGGCCACGATCTGCCGCACCTTGAGGCCCAAACCCGCGAAGAGTAAGTCTTCAAGCGTCTCCACCTGCATGACAGTGCAATCCCCGCCGGAATGTCCCACAGTCCCGCAGGCGCTCCATAAAATGTCGTACCTGTCACGGAAGAGCGGTCAGAACCAAGTAGGACGCTCAGTCACAGTGACACCGCTCCATGACCCGAGGGGCTGCCTCGGACGGCGGCCGGGTACGTTCGCCGTGGGTCCGTGCCGGACGGAACCGGCACGGGCCCAACCTCCCTCGCTGCTTGGGCTCGTGGGCCCGGGCGGCTTGTCCGTCCGGCGTCGCGCGCGGCCCCGCCGTCGCGCGAGCAACACCGGCGGCGCCCGATCCCCTCGCCCGCCGCCCGGGGCCTGTCCCACCCACCCACTTCTCTATTTCATCCTGCTGTGGGCGGGGCTCAGGGTCATAGAGGGGATGTCGGCCTCCCGACCACGACCTGGCGGGCATGGTGACCTGCGGGTTCGCGGACATGTGTGCCAGGGGGTGCGGACGGTTGTCGGCCGGGTTGTCGGCGGGGAAACCGGCCTGGTCCACGGAGGCGTTGTCGCATCGTGACCGTGGTCGGGCCTTGATGGTCGGGTCTGTGGTCGAGGCCGGCTGCTGGCCTCTCCGGTACGCGCGGCGCCACAACGGCGCTGTACCGGACAGGAAGCGGCGAGCCCGTGATGACGAACGTGAACGTGGATGTGGGCGGGCTGACCGCTAGCGCAGTTCCTGTCCCGCCGCCCAGCCCGGAGCGTCGAGGTTGATGGGCGAGTCGCCGACGAATTGGGCGAGCTGCGTTTCCAACTCGGCGAGTTCGGCGGCGCCCAGACGCACTTCCCAGCGGGCCCGCACCTCGTCGAAGATCGCCGTGCCCTCGGTGATCAGCCCGATCCCGTGATCGGTGATCCGGATGTTCTTGCGGCGGCTGTCGGCGGGGTCGGTCTCGGTGGTGACGTACCCGCGTTCGACGAGCGCGGCGATCGTCTTCGCCGCGGCCTGCTTGGTGACGGCGAGTCTGCGGGCCAAGTCCGAGGCGCTGTCGGCGCCGGCTCGGATGGCCCGGATCGCGTACTCGTGCGACGGCCGGGCGTCGGGGTATCCCCGGGTCGCCAACTCCCGGACCACTTCGTCCACCAGATTGCGATAGCTGCCCAGGAGCAGCAGGGCGAGATCGGCGCCGGATCGTGAGGACATGACCACAGTCTAGATCTTCCCTTGACCTGGACAACCAGGTTGACCAACACTACAGTCAACCTGATTGTCTATCTTGGGAGTCACCGCATGACCAGCTCTTTCGTGACCGCCTCGCCCGCCGTGGCGGGCGTCACGCACCACACCGCCGAGGTCAACGGCACCACGTTGCACTACGTCTCGGCGGGCGACACCGGCTCCCCGATCCTTCTGGTGCACGGGTGGCCTGAGTCCTGGTGGGCCTTCCGCGACGTCATCCCGCTGCTCGCCGCCACCCACCGGGTGTTCGCCGTCGACCTGCGCGGCTTCGGCGACTCCGGCATCGCCGACGGCGACCACGACTTGGCCACCATGGCGGAGGACCTGCACCGGCTGGTCGCCCACCTCGGCGTCGGGCCCGTGCACGTGACCTGCCAGGACATCAGCGGCGGGCCGGTCTTCGCGTTCGCGGCCACGCACCCCGGCGACGTCCTCAGCTTCACCGGCATCGAGACCACCCTTCCGGGGTACGGCTGGGAGATGCTGGCCGACGTGAGGAACGGCGGCTCCTGGCACGTGGGATTCCTGGCCGCCCCGGGAATTCCGGAGCTGTTCCTGGCCGGCCGCGAGCGAGTGATGCTCGACTGGGCCGTCTCGGTGATGACGATGGTGCCGGGCGGGGTCACCGAGGCCGACCTCGACGAGTTCGCCCGCACCTACGCGCGGCCGGGCGGCTGGCGCGGCACCGAGGGGCTCTACCGTTCCTCCCTGACCGGCGGCGACCGGATGCGGGCACTGGCCGAGTCGCGGCCGCTGACCGTTCCCGTGCTCGCCGTCGACGGCATCAACGCCCCCTTCACCGAGCGGACGATGCGCCAGGTCGCCGGCGACGTCACCGCGGTCACGATCCCGGACGTCGGGCATTTCGTCGCGCAGGAGGCGCCCGCCGCCTTCGCCACCGCGGTCGGCGACTTCGTCGACCGCGTCGACCGGAGCCGCTGAACGGCCGAGTCCCTGCACCGCCACCCTCCGCGCCCTCTCCGGCCTGCCGCTGACGCGACCTCGAGCCGGGGCAGCGCCGTTGCCTCCCGGACTCGTGCTGCCGAGGTGGGCAACTCCCGCGCCGACACCGCGTGATTCAACCGCGGATACGCCGTCCGCTCGATCGACGCCACGAACCCACCCCCCGACCATCAACCGGACAAAGGCCCCCGCGCGGCGACGACTCCAACGAACACCAATGCGACAGGAAAATCCCCAGCTCAGCGCGATGCATCACCGCCCTACGGCAGGTTTCCGGCGTACTCCGGTCGGACCCGCTCTTCGGCCTGCTCTTTACACTTCTCGCGCAGCTACGTGAGCTGATGCGGCAGACCGGCCGCACCATCGACGAGTGGCATGACCTGCGCGGTTCGGGGAACGACGAGCCCTCCGACAAGTAGCAAGACAGAAGGCCCCGCTCCTCGGCTACCGAAGGGCGGGGCCTTCTCCGTACCCAGGCGGCCCACGCCGTCTAGTGCTGTGACCGGAAAGGTTCACCGGGGTCGGGAGCGGATGAGCCTCTGGAGGGAGCGGACGGCCCGTGGGCCAGGCGTGAGAGGATCGCGGCCGTGACCATCAAGCTTCATGACTTCGACGGCGAACACTCGCTGACGTTGGATGTCGGTGGCCTGGCTGCTGATGCCGCAGTGGTCGATGCAGAACACGAGCCGAACGGATACTTCTGGGAAGGTCTCGTGCGGTTTGCCTGGCCAGACATCGCCGAGCGCCTCGACTTCGACAGCGAGGCCGGCATGTTCTGCGCGGTCGGGAGTCCGAGCGACCTCGCGCTTCTCAAGACGGCCGTTGAATCAGTCATCACGAACCCCGAGGCAGTCCGCGACATCATCGCCCGGGCGGAGACTTCGGGCTTCGAGTTCGACGATTAGAGATCCAACCGGATAGCAACACCAGTTGGGTCAGGATGCTGTGCTGAGTGGGCGTCCGCCCCAGCGGATGCCCTTCTCGCTGCGGATCCGGGCACGCTCCTTGCGCTGGGCGGCCAGCACATCGGGGTGTCGGGCGTTCTTGTTGCGCCAGCGCAGGTAGGCGTGCAAAGCCCGGGTCTGGGTGGGGTGGCTGCGGTGGTTGGAGTTGGCGACGGTGAACTGCCGCAGTGGTCCGAAGTGGGCCTCGATCGGGTTGGCCCAGGATGCGTAGGTGGGCGTGAAGCATAGCTCGACCCGGTTCCTCCTGGCCCAGCGCCGGATCGTCTCGCCCTTGTGGGCGGACAGGTTGTCCAAGATGACGTAGATCGGCGCGCCGTCCGGGCGGGCCGCGCGGATCGACCTCAGCGCGGCCAGGGCGTTCTCGGCGCCCTTCTTGCGGCAGTTGACGCCCCACAGGGTGTCGTCGCCGATCGAGTAGCAGCCGTGGAAGTAGCGGACGCCGTGGGTGCGGTGGTAGGTCGCGGGGTGCCGCTCGGGGTGGCCGGCAGGGGCCCAGCCAGAACCGCCGGTGGGGCGGATGCCGAGCGGGCCGAACTCGTCGAACGCGAACACCCGGTCCGGGAACCGCTCCAGGACGTGCTCGATCCGGTCGAGCTTGGTGGCACGCTCGGGGTCGGGTGATTCCTTCCAGGTCTTGGTGCGCTGGAAGGTGATGCCGCGGCGGGCGAGCAGGCACCGTAACGCCTCGCGGCCGATCCTGATCACGCGACCGTGCACGCGTCGCAGGTGGGCGGCAAGTTTGCGGACGGACCAGCGGGTGAAGGGACGGCCGAGCTTGGTCGGGCGGGTGGTGGCCGTCGCGACGACGAAGTCCTCGTCGTCAGGACTGAGCAGGCGGGGACGGCCTCCCGCCCACTGAGGGTCCAGGCAGGCCAGGCCGATCTCGTTGAACCGGTGGATCACGTCGCGGACGGTGTCCTCGTCTGCCTGCAGCAGCTGGGCAATCACCGGGACCCGGTTCCCGCCGGCCGAGGCCAGCAGCATCATCGCGCGCCGGTAGCGCACCGAACTGGTGCTGCCCCGGCGCACGATCTGCTGCAGCTTCTGCCCCTCCTGGTCGGTCAACCTGCGCACACGGACAGGCTCAGCCACCCACACCCCCAGCGATCGGACGAACGGACGTCACCGGACATCCAACCGCCGCGACCACCAACCCAGCGAACCTTCCCGGTCAGAGCACTAGATCAACTGCCTAGCGTTGATTTTCCGCTGAAAGCTACGGACGGTCCGACGGCCAAGTGGGGCCAAAAGAACCTGGAACAACCGCCCCCGACCCACCCAGGGTCATTGCGTGTTCGGGATCGGTCCGGTTCGCCGGTCTCGCGCATGACATGACGTCATGTCCCGGTGAGGGGTGGGACGTTCCCGGGAAGCAGCGCTGGTGATCATGTGGTTGTCGAGACCCATGAGAACCGAGCGAGACCGTGCCTGCCCGAACATCATCGCCCATGACCAGCGGGCTGGGGCAACTGGCCTTCCCGAACCTCCGCCTCACCCAGCAGGACGCCGCCGACCTGCGTCGCTTCTTGATCTGGGTGCCCGATCCACGCGGCCTGCGGGGGCGGCGGTATCCCCTGCTCCCGCTGCTTTGTGCGGCCGCCGCCGCAGTCCTGACCGGCGCACGCTCCCTCATCGCGATCGGCGAATGGATAACGGACGCCCCGCAGCCCGTCCTGAGGGTCCTCGGCTTCCCGGCCGACCCGCTCACCGGCATCCGGCCGATGCCGCACGCGGCCACGGTCCGCAGCCTGCTTCAACGCGTCGACGGCGACGCCCTCGACGCGGCCATTGGTGCATACCTCCAGGCCAGAACACCACCGTCGTAACTGCCCGAGCCGTCGCCGAAGCCGTCGTTGCGAGCGATCGCGGTCGATGGCAAGACCGTGCGCGGCTCTCGTACGACCACGGCCACCGCGATCCAACTGCTGGCCGCGATGGACCACCACGGTGTGGTCCTGGCCCAGCGGCAGGTCGGCCTCCAAGAGCAACGAAATCCCCGCCTTCCAGCCCCTGTTGGACACCATCGACCTGGAAAGCACCGTGCTGACCACAGACGCCCTGCACACCCAGCACGCCCACGGCGCCTATCTCCGCACGCGCGGCGCCCACTACCTGGCCATCGTCAAGAAGAATCATCCCGGTCTGTATGAGCAGGTCAGGAGGCTTCCGTGGGCCGAGATCCCGCTGGAGCACCGCACCCGCGACAAGGCCCACCACCGCGTGGACATCCGTCGGCTCAAGGCCGCAGCCTTCCGACACCTCGACTATCCCGGCGCTCGCCAGGCCATCCAAGTCGTCCGATGGCGAAGGGAGTTGAGTACGGGCAAGCTCACCGTCGAGCGGGTCTACGCGATCACCAGCCTGGACATCTACGACGCCACCCCGGCCCAGCTCGCCGCCTGGATCAGAGGCCACTGGGGCATCGAGAACCTCCTGCACCACGTCCGTGACCGCACCTTCCGCGAGGACGACTCCAAGGTCCGCACCGGCCACCTGCCCCGCACCATGGCCGGCCTCCGCAACCTCGCCATCAGCGTCTTCCGCCAGAACGGCGAGACCAACATCGCCGCCGCCCTCCGCCACACCAGCCGCGACTACCACCGCCCGCTGTCAGCCCTCGGTCTCACGTGATCAGCCCGGACGATCGCGATCATGCAATGACTCTGATTTGGGAGCCACCGTTTCAGGCCGATTGGGGCCAGGGGTGTCGGTGAGTTGGGGAGCCAGTCAGTGCGATGGTCTGTGACATGCCGCAGTTGACGTAACGGGGTGGGTTGGGCTGCGTAGCCGTTCACGCCCGTCTTGTTGATCACGCTCATGTCAGGAGAACCGTGCATCCAGGTCGCACGAGTGACTTTCCGAGGAGATCCGGCAGGCCCGGCGAGATGATCCGTCGGCGTTGAGGGAGCCAGTCCTGCGCTCGAGGCCGTGACGGAGGTTCGGAGAACAGCTTCTAATTCGAAATGGTGCACGCTTTATCGTTTCCTCCTATTTTCGTCCGCAATCTATGGAAGTGCTTGCCGATACTCCGTTAGCGTTGCCCGCAACTGGCCCGCACCATGCGGGGATGGCTCATCTCAGGCAAGGACTACAAGGGCGGCAATATGTCCGAGTCTGTGCTTGAGCACACAGCTAATAACAACGGGAACCTGAAAGGGTCGACATTGACCACACCAACAGTGCAGCCATCATCGCTATCTTCACCGCGAGATTCGGCATCACAGCCTTCACCGCACGACGTTCAGCGCCTCCGACGCCTTACTCGCCGAGGAGGAATTGTCGGCGCTGTCATGGCTTCAGTAGCGGCGTTGATCCTCAGCGTCTCTCCGCCCGCTTACGCTGGCGGTCCCTATATGTGGGCAAACGGCAACAGCATCGGTAAACGACTGACGGTCTGCGCTCAGGACCTCGGTGTCAGGGGCTCGCCGGGAAGTGGTGCGTTCGCTTACCTGCACCACCCACAGACCTTCACGGTCGAGAACGCCGGCCAGTATGAGTTCGGCGGCGAGTGGGTTTACGGCTTCGCTTGGGGCGACGTCAACCGCCGCGGCTGGGTCCAAAACGGTTGGTTCTGCAACAACTGACGCGTCCCTGACCGGGCTCGCAAGTCCTACCCATGGGAGGGACAGGAACGGGCTCTCGCGATAAAGCGGCGGCGAGACCAGGATTTCCGGTCTCGCCGCCGCCTCTGCCGTGTTGTGCGGGCTGTCAAGAAGCAAGGGCCGGACCGTGCCGGGCTTCGACAATCACATGATCACCGGCACCGTGTCTGCACCCCCGTTCCTGGGCAGCGACCCACAAATACCGACATGACGCGCAGTCAAGGATGAACCCGACGAACCTCGTTCATGCAATGCCCCTGGGGCGATGGCCGGCCGCGGTGAACCTCGCGCCGACTGGAGCATGATCGTTCTCAGCGTCAACGGCTATACCATTACCCGTACCGACGCCAATTGCGCACCTGTACCTCGTCCACACCGATGGCCGCAGGCTCCGCGTGAAAAGAATCCCGCAGGGGACGCGAGCGGTGTTCCAGCCGACAGACGAGCAAGCTGCACGTGTGGGCGATCCCTTCTGCCACCGGTGACGTCTGCGCGGGCGGCGTCCCGAGGGCTATACCTCCTGCACCAGAAGCCGCGCGTTGATGGTGGGATTGCCCGCCTGCCCGACGGGGAAGGCCGAACCGATCTCCGCGGCGTGCCGGGGCACGTCGATACGGACGGACAGCGTCCGGTCGAGAAGCTGTTCCTGCGTCATCCGGAAGTCGATGTTGACGATGCCGTGCTGCACACACGTCGCACAGTTCCGCGGATCCTCCGGTTGAAAGAAGAAGCGCTTCGCGACAGGCTCGTCGTCGGCGAGCAGACTCACCACGAACGACCCCGGGATTTGCAGCCGGTTGATCCCCTTCACCCGCACCGAAACCGGATTGGCGCTCCGGAACGCGAAAGTGCGGGAGGCGTCGATGCTTCCGGACAGATTCTCCAACGCGCCCTCCACAGGGCTGATGAGTTCCAGTCGATCGTACGAGACGTCGGTTTCGATCGTCTGGTCGGCGGTCGCGCTGAACGGTGGCAGAGCGTTGAACGGCGTGGTGAGCCACTCGGTGTTCTGCCCCAGTGTGGTTCGGAATCCGGTCAGCGTGGTCGCGCCCACGAGTGTCTGCCAGCTTAGCCAGAGGCGGTCGAGGTTGCAGTGGAAGAACCAGAACACCGGGTCGAAGGACGCGACATTCTGGTCGCCCATCGTCGGCCCGATCGATCCGTGGCCACCGTCGTGGGCCTGGATTGAGAAGTCTTGGTAACCGTTCACATTGGACTCGCCCCACAGCGACTGGGTCAGCGATGTGGCAATGTCGTCCAGGACCCCGAAGTCCCTCACGTTCTGTGCGATGTCGGTGGCTGAGAAGCGTTCGGTCTTGTACGGGAAGTATCCGGTCACGGGCTGTGGCGTCGCGGTGCCGCCGGGATCGGCCGGCAGGGTGTACGTGTCGAACGGTGGCTGTTGCAGCCGGTCCGGCAGCGTGGTCGAGATGTCCCAGTAGGGAATCGTCACCTCTTCGCAGCCCGGGACGGAGCGCAGGGCGTCTTCGAACACCCGCAGGTACTGGCGGTGCCAGGGGTTGTAGCGGTCTTCGTGGTGCAGGCACCAGCGCTTCGGGAGGCCGTGTTGCCCGGCCAGGGCGAAGTAGCTGTCCGGATCGCTCGGGTCGCGGTCCATCAGGCCGGAAAACGCTCTCGCCAGCAGATCGAACTCGGCATCGCTCAGCGCTGTGATGTCCTTGCGCAGCCGTGTCGCGGGATGCCCGTTCGCCGGTGGCTCGACTGGCGTCGCCGTACCGAGCGGACATCCGTTGACGATCCAGTTGCGGAACGTCTGGGAGCGTTCGGCACTCCATTGCCCCTCTGCGTCTGGCGGCATCTGAGGGTTCGGCGGAGCGGTCTGCGCGTGAATTGAGAGCGCGTTGCTCTTCACCCCGTCATAGGTGCCGAGCTCGATTCCCTTGGCGGCCATATGGGCCACGTCTTCGGGTCGAAAGAAGAAGCGAATATTCGCCAGATAGGTCGGAGCTGAAACGACTTGGTCGGCGATCGGGTTGTTCATACTTCCTCCGTTGGGTTTCGCGCGGGTGTGAGGGTCGACTGGGTGTTGCAGTAGTCGAGGCACTCGCATGAGCTATTTCGAGTATGCGGTACCCCAAGAGGTGTCTGAACGATCGACACTGGCCGACCACGGCCTGAATCGCGAGGGGGGCGACACTCTGCGAATTTCGGGCTCCGGTGCTGCTAATTGACCCCGCAATTTCATTTCGCCAGGGATCCGGGACGAATATCGCCTCCGGCCTGCTCGGGAAGTGGTGGGTGCGTGGCGGGCCCGGGTTTCCTGCGTCGGCGGGCGGCCTTGCCGTCGCCGTCCGGGAGCGACGCCGCGCTCGGGACAGGAGCGCCGCTGTCGTCGCCGTGAATCGGGATGCGTCGTCGCCGGAGCGCCGCCCGGGCTGTTTTGTCCCCTCCGGGCAGTTGCCAGGGATCGTGCTCCGGATGGCGTAGGGTGGTGTTCACCGACGCGGGGTGGAGCAGCTCGGTAGCTCGCTGGGCTCATAACCCAGAGGTCGCAGGTTCAAATCCTGTCCCCGCTACTGCTATCGCACCTTCGACAGACTGTCGAAGGGGCCGATCACGTTCTGCGGGCGCGGGCCCGCGCCGCGCAGGCTGCCCGCGGTGATCCGGGTTGACGAGCGGGGTCGCCACCTTCTGGGTTCCGGCGCAGAGTCCCCAGGCGTGGGAGACCTACAAGCAGCGGAACGCCGTCGAGCGGTGCATCAACAAGGTCAAGCAGTGGCGCGGCCTGGCCACTCGCTACGACAAGACCGCCACCATCTACCTGGCCGGACTCCACCTCGCCGCCATCTTCATCTGGTCGGCGAGGTGATCCAAAGAAGACGGAAGGGCCGCAGTGCCGCCCCCGGCACGGGAAACGGCTGCCTTCCGGCCGGGCGGCGTAACCCCGCACCTACTGCACGGGGGTCGTCACGATGCGTCGGAGGCCCGGAACAACGTCCGGCCGGTGGTCGTGCCGACGGGGCCCTGCCTCTGCCAAGGTGAAGCGACCGGCTGAGATGCGCCGGGTCCGGTGGTGGGGCTACGGTGAAATTGCGGCGGCGGTTCGGAGGTGCCATGCGGACTGGGCGTTCGTGCAGGGCGGCCGTCTTCCGTTCCATCCCATGTCGCTCCCGGGAGGAGACTGTCATGCCCGACGGACGCGTTGAAGCATTCAGCCAGATCGCAAGTGTGGCCCTCGCCGACCCAGGTACGAGAGATCCGCAGCTGAAGTTTGTGCAGGGATTCCTGCAGCGGTTCGGATATCTGGGAGAAAACTCCTTCACGCCGGGAACAGTTGACGTGAAGACAGCCGATGCCCTGAAGAAGTATCAGGAGCGGAACACCGTTCCCCCCACCGGCAGTTTCGACGAACTGACCCGCGACGCCATGACGAGCGCTCGGTGCGCGCTTCCCGATCTCGACAACGGGGTGGCGTTCAGCACCCGTTGCTCGTGGACCAAGCGGGAACTGACCTACGCGTTCGACGTCGACAGCACGGACATCACCGGCACACCTGAATTCGAGGCGGTGCGCAACGCCATGCGTACTTGGGCGGCGGCGGTGCAGCTCACGTTCACCGAGGTCACCAACGAAGGCGCCCCCGATATCCTCATCGGCTGGCGGCCGGCCAACGACCCCGATCACACCATGGTCGGCGGCACTCTGGCGCATGCCGACTTTCCCCCTGACTGTGACATCGTCACCACAAATCTGCCCAAGCCCGTGCACTTCGACGACACGGAGCACGTCTGGTCGATGGGCGCGGCGGTAAACGCTTTTGACGTGGAAACCGTGGCTCTCCACGAGCTAGGCCACATTCTGGGCCTCCAGCATTCCAGCGTGAACGGCGCTGTCATGTTCCCCACGGTGAGTTCGAATTCCACCCTGCGCGTGCTGCAGCCCGACGATGTGGCGGGAGTGCAGCAGCTCTATCCGTGAGAGTGCCCGCTCGGGTGTCGCACCGGCCCCCAGCCAGCCCCCGACGGCTTCGGCGATCTGGTTCAACGCCGCGCGGAGCGTCTCGACCACGAACTCCAGCCGGTTCAGATCCCTGGTCGCCCCGGCGTCCCGCAGCACCGCGTCGAACACCGCACACCCCACCCGTACGGTCTCCTCCGGAATCTCCGCCAACTCCACCCCACGCAACGACACGAACCCGGGCGATCCGCCATTCCCTGCGGCGCAGGGACATCCGGGCGGTGATCCCGGAGCGGGCGGATCAGAAGGCCAACCGTGTGCGGCGCGGACAGACCGGCGGCAGGCCGCCAGCCTTCGACCGAGAGCTCTACAAGGCCCGCAACGTGGTCGAGCGCGTAACTGGTGGGGCAGTTGGTGCGTTGGCTGGGCATGGGTGGGGTGATCTCAGCGGATGATCCGAAGTGGATCGAGCCGTTCTCCGGGCTGAGCGAGTCGCAGTTCACCAGGCTGGTGGCGCTGGTGCGGCGTCGCGGTGGTGACGTCCAGCGCGGCCGTCCCTGGCGGCTGCCGCTGGAGGACCGGGTGTTGCTGGTGGCGACGTACAGGCGCACGAATCTCACATTGCGGCAAGTGGCACCGTTGTTCGGGGTCTCGAAGTCTGCGGCTGACCGTATCCTCGACCATTTGGCGCCCCTGCTGGCCATCTCGCCGGCCCGCCGACCGCGCGAGGACACCGTCTACATCGTCGACGGCACCCTGGTGCCCACCCGTGATCGCAGTGTGGCCGCCTCCAGTAAGAACTACCGGTACTCGACGAACGTGCAGGTCGTGATCGACGCCAACAGCCGCCTGGTGGTGGCGATCGGCCTGCCGCTGCCCGGCAGCCGCAACGACTGCCGGGCTTTCACGGAGTCCGGGGTCGACCGGGCCTGCCGCGGCGTACCGACCATCGCCGACGATCGCCCGGCTCCACAACCTGGCCCTCACCGGATAACTCACGCCTCATACGGGACAACCTCTACAAGGCCGGAGTCCACCCCGCCTCACTGATCCTCTGGCTCCGCGAACCCACCCAGGATCGTTTGTCAGACAGAACCTAGCGGAGCTGAACGCAGCGGCACAGCTCGACTGGTCCCGCTGTGTGGTCGACTCCTCCCACGTCAGGGCGTTAAAAAGGGGGAGCCACACGGGCCCCTCGCCGGTCGACCGGGGTCGGGCCGGCTCGAAGCACCACCTCATCACCGACGGACACGGCACCCCGCTCGCGGTCCTGCTGACCGGCGGCAACCGCAACGACGTCACCCAGCTCATGCCCCTGCTCGACGCGATCCCGCCCGTCCGCGGCCGGGTCGGCCGTCCGCGCCGCAAGCCAGACTCGCTGTTCGCCGACCGCGGCTACCACCACGACAGCTACCGCGACCAGGTCCGCGAGCGCGGCATCGTGCCGGCCATCGCTCGCCGTGGCGCCCGACACGGCACCGGGCTGGGCACCTACCGCTGGGTGATCGAGCGGAGTTTAGCGTGGCTGCACGGATTTCGACACCTGCGGATCCGGTGGGAACGGCGGACGGACATGCACGAAGCGTTCCTCAAACTCGCCTGCTGCCTGATCGCTCACCGACAACTCAGCTCATTGTGTTAGCCGTTGTAAGCGTGTTACCGCAGGTGGGGGTGCCGTTAACGAGCGGCGAACAAGGTGACAAGTAACCCGTCAGTAACTTTTGGATCGAAGGCGCTCTACGCAGAAGAGGACTCCGGCCGTGGCCGGGGTCCTCTCAGGCTCTGGGGGTGCCGGGCTACGCGGCGACCGGCTCGGGGTCCGGTTCCTGGGGTACGGGCTGGGCGAGTTGGAGGCGGCTGCCCATGTTGAGCCGCACCTCGCCGTAGGGCTGGATGTGCATCCAGAAGAGCGGGGTCAGGGCCCGCTTGTCCTCGTCGGTCAGGACGTTCGCCCACTCCGGGTCGGCGAGCATCTCCTGGATCATCAAAGTGTTGACGAAGACGAGCGCTGTTTGCAGGAGATGGAGCGCGAGGACGGACAGTTCTTTCTGGTCACGGCGGTTGGAGGAGAGTTCGCCGCTCTTGCCGAAGAAGATGATGTCGTTGGCGCCGTTCCAGCCCTCGACGACGTTGAGGCCCTCCTGGATCTCGCGCTGGAGGTCGCGGTCGCGCAGGTAGCGGGCCACGAAGATGGTCTTCTGCGCGCGCCCGACTTCGAGCATGGCCTGGTAGACGGGGTGGGAGGCGGTGCGGGTGAAGCGCCGCAAAATGGCCTCGGTGGAGGCGGTGCCGACCCGGATCGCGGTGGCGTACTTGATGAGCTGGTCGTAGTTGTTCTCGATGACGTCCCAGCGGATCGGGCGGGTCATCGCGTCGGACAGCCGCTCGTAGGTGTCTTCGTCCTCCCGGCCAGGCCGGTACAACTTGACCTTGTTGATCTGTTTGATGCGGGGCAGCAGGTCGTAGCCCAGGAGCCTGGTCAGCCCAAACCCGATTTCCGACTGGCCATGCGAGTCCACGTAGTTGCCCTCGGCCTGCATGGTGGTGGCGTGCCGCATCATGCCCTCGATCGCGGCGGCGACCTCGGAGGCGGTGCAGTTCAGCAGCTGGCTGTGGATCGCCATCGACCCTTTTTCGATGTGCCAGTACACGAGCACGCCGCGGCCCCCATACCGGGAGTGCCACTCGGTGAAGATGTTGCGGTCCCAGGCTTTGAAGTGTGTGGAGTCCGAGGCCACCGTGGTGGTGCCCTGCCCCCACACGGCCTCGGAGCGGGCCGCGAAGGTGGCGTTGGCGATCTCGACACCGGCCGCCTTGAGCCCGACGGCGGTCAGATAGCGGCGGGCGGTGTAGCGAAGCTCTTCCTCGCTGTGCCCGTGCTCGTCGGCCGCGACCGAGCTGATCCCCGAGTTCGTGCCGTACGCGTAGGCGATCAGGAACAGGCGTTCCAGGAGCTTGGCCTCGTCGATCGCCTCGCGGGTGCCCACAGGTGCGAGGGCCTTGAGCATCCCGGTGCGCAGGGCGGCCTCTTTGAGGATGTCGATGAGGGCGACGGTGCCCCACTTCTTGCGGATCTCCTTCTTGAGCTTGCGCAGGTTCTTGGGTTCCTTCTGCGGCTCGGGCTCGGTGAACTTGATCGCGCCGTTGCGGTGTTTGCCGCTGACCGTCACCCACAGGAGTTTCGGGAGCTTGGTGTCCAGCGCGCTGAGCTCGGCGCGCATCTCGGCCTGGAGTTGGGCGGTGAACAGCTTCGCGTCGCGCGGCTTGTTCAGCTTCTCGTAGTACTCGGCGCGGCGGACCTCGAAGTCGTCGGGGTCGCGCCACTTGTCGGCTCCGACCACCCAGATCTCCTTGCAGCGCAGCCGGTCGCGCAGGGCCTGGAAGACACACGCCTCGTACACGGTGCGCATGACGCGCTTGGGTCCCTTGTCGGGGGTGAAGAGCGCGAACTCCATCCAGTCCTTGCGTACGACGCCTTCAAGCGGGATGGTCTCGCCGAGCGGCAGGTAGGTGGTGGAGGAGTCCTTGTGCCGCTCGATGAGCTTCAGCGCGTCCATGACGGGCTTGTGCTGGTCGTTGGAGGAGCGGAAGTCGAGCACGCCGAGCAGCTTCATCAGCCCGCTGCGATAGTGGTTGCTGTAGGAGGACTTGAACACCTCCCGCTTGTTGCGGGCGAACTCCGCGTTGGTCGCCTTCATCTCGGCGACCAAATCCTTGAGGGTCTTCTCCCCGCCGGCCGCCGGGTACACCACGGAGCGGACCGAGCCGTCCGGGGCGGCAAGCGAGGCTGCCGCGATCTTCCCGAGGAGCCCGGACTTGCCGCGGACCTTGGTGAACTCGGCGACGAACGCCTCGGTCACCCTCTTCTCCGCCCGCGCGTTGATGCGGTGCACGGTGGAGTTCAGCAACTCCACCAGGGTGTCGGTGATCTCCCGCTGACGCTGGAACAGCAGGGATGCGAGCAGGACGCGGCGCACGGGGGCGTCGAAGCGCCGCAGGTGGCTCGGGGAGGCGGCCGATGCTCTGGCCCGCCAGGCGTTGATGACCTGTACGCCGATGCCGGCGAACACGCTGGCCGGGACGCCGACGGCGCGGACCTGCTTAAGCTTGGATATCTCGTCCAGCAGCGAGTTGAGGCTGACGTTGCCCGGATGAGCCTTGATGTCGGAGAGCACCGACTCCACATCGTCGTCGTCCTCCGCACCGTCGCCGTCCACGGTATCGGTGTCGTCGTCCTGTGCACTGTCGGCGGTCGGGTCGGTGAAGACCAGCGCGTCCAGGCGGCGGGGACAGTCCTCTTTCCGGGCGAGGCGTTCGGCGACCTCGGCGACGGCCCGCTCGTCGGCCTGGTGCAGCGCGGACCGGATGATTGCGTCGACCTGGGCCGCGGTCGGCGGCTCGATCAGGTCCATGCGCATCTGCCGCAGCAGCTCGGCGCGTACCTGTTCCTCGCGGCGTTCGTCGTGCCAGATCACGTCCACCAGCTGCGAGATGAGCTTGACCTGGTCGGTCAGGTGCACTCGTGCCACCCGGTCAGATCCCGTAGTTCGCTGCGGTGCCGCTTCGCGGCGCGGGAGGTGAAGTCGTAGAACCCCAGCTCGGACGCGGCGACGCCCACCTGTTTGGCGACGTGCTCGACCGCGTCGGGCGGCAGTTCCAGGCGCATCTTGGGGAACCGGCCGCGCCAGGTCAAAAACTTGAGCTGAACGGCGAAGCCCAGCCTCGTGGCCCCGGTCTTGTTCCGTAACCAGCTTGCCTCGTCGCCGGACAGGGTGAAGTGGTCCACCACCCCGGCCAGACCCAGATCCCGCCCCACTCGACAGCCCTTTCCGTCACCCCCGTGATCAGCATTCGGGCTGGACGGTAGAGGCGGCGCTGTACAGCGCACGCGGATATCTGCGAAACAGTCCGGCAAGGCGGGCGGACCTGGTAGAAGTGCCGGCTTCCGCCCACGTCGGGTCCAGGCGAGCGCATCAAGGAACACTGCGCTAGTCGGTGCGGGTCAGCCGAGGGTCTTGTGGAGGCCGACGATGGCCTGGGCGTAGGCGCCTTCGAGGACCGCGCTGGCCTCTTCGGAGGTGGTGCCGTCGGCCGCGTCGAAGGTGGACTGCCAGGTAAGAAAGGAGCCGCCGGTGTCGGCGACGGTCTGGATCTGGAGGGTCGAGCGGTAGCCGCTGACTGGCAGCGGTGCGTCGACGATCTCGTAGGTCAGGGTCCGTCGGGCGTCGTCCAGGGCCACGAGGCGTTCCCGGTAGGTGTTGCCGTCCGTGCCGGTCAGGACGCGGATCGCGCCGGGCGTGAACTCGCTCTCGCCTTCGACGAGAGCACTGTCCTGGATGGCCGGGTGCCAGTCGGGCAGCCCGTTGAACCGTCGTACGACGGCCCATATGTCCTCTGCGGAGCTGGTGAAGGCCGAGCTCCAGTACGCCTGTGCCATGGCCGGTGGTCCTCTCGTTTCGGGGTGGCGGGCGACCGTGTGAGTGGCCGCCCGCCGTCTTCTCTGCTTGTCGTGCGGGAGTGGGGAGTTACCGTGTCACCAGTTCTGGCGGGCCGGGGAGATGATCAGGTCGTTGACGTTGACGTCGGCGGGCTGGTCGAGGGCGTAGACGACGGCGTCGGCCACGCTCTCGGGGGTGATCGCGACCTTGTTGAGTTCCTGGGCGGCCTGGCGTCCGATCGGGTCGGTGACCTTGTCGGCCCAGCCGGTGTCGATGACGCCGGGGCTGATCGTGGACGCCTTGATGCCTTCGCGGACGCTGAGCTCCCTGCGCATGGACTCGGTCATGGCCTGGACGAAGAACTTGGTGGAGCTGTAGACCCCGGCGCCGTCGCCGACCTGGTGACCGGCCACCGAGTCCATGTTCAGGATGTGACCGGACTTCTGGCGCAGCATCACCGGAAGAACGGCGTGGACGCCGTTGAGGTACCCGCGGATGTTCACGTCGATCATCCGGTTCCAGTCGTCTATCGCCCCGTCCTTCCAGAAGGAGAACAGCATCAGGCCCGCGTTGTTGACCAGGACGTCGATCCGCCCGAACCGCTCGACCGCAAAGTCGGCCAGCGCCTGGACGTCCTGCGCGTCGGCGACGTCGGTGAGCCTGGCGACGGCGGTGCCGCCGGCCTTCTCGATGTCGGCGACCAGCTGGTCGAGGGCTTCCTGGCCGCGGGCTGCGGCGACGATTGTGGCGCCGCGGGCGGCGAGTGCCTTGGCGCTGACGGCGCCGATGCCGGAGGAGGCGCCGGTGATGACGACGACCTTGCCTTCAAGGTGGTTCATGGGGATCTCCGTGTGAGGTGTCCGGCACGTCTTCCCTGGTAAGGACAGTGCGGCCGGTGGTGATGAAAGCGGCAGGGCGTCAGCGCTTGCGGCGCTTGACGACGTAGGCGTACTGGTCCGGCCAGTTCGGCTCGGCGCCCAGCGCGAGGGCGGCGTGCTGTGCCCAGTACGGGTTGCGCAGGAGTTCGCGGCCGAGGAAGACGGCGTCGGCCTGGCCGGAGGCGATGACGTCCTCGGCCTGCTGCGGCTCGGTGATGATGCCGACGGCGGCGGTAGGGATGCCGGCCTGGTCGCGGGCCTGGGCGGCGAAGGGGACCTGGTAGTTCGGACCGGCGACGATCTTCGCGTCGCGGACCATGCCGCCGGTGGACACGTCGAGCAGGTCCACGCCGTGGGCCTGGAGCTCCTTGGCGAGGCGGACGGTGTCCTCGGAGGTCCACCCCTCGCGCGTGTCCTCGGGGTTCTCGGTGAGCCAGTCGGTCGCGGAGGTGCGGAAGAAGACCGGCAGGTCGGCGGGCCACACGGCGCGGACGGCGTCGACGACTTCGAGGGCGAAGCGGATGCGGTTGGCGAAGCTGCCGCCGTAGGCGTCGGTGCGGTGGTTGGAGACCGGAGAGAGAAAGGAGTTGATCAGGTAGCCGTGGGCGCCGTGGACCTCGGCGACCTCGAAGCCGGCGGCCAGGGCGCGCTGGGCGGAGTCGGCGAAGTCGCGGACGAGCTGCTGGATCTCGGCGACGGTCAGCTCGTGGGGGACGGTCAGGCCGTCGTACGCGATCGGGCTCGGGGCGACGGGCTGCCAGCCGCCCTCGCTCTCGGGCAGGGCCCGGTCGGACAGCCAGGGCTTGTCGAGGGACGCCTTGCGGCCGGCGTGCGCGAGCTGGATGGCCGGGACAGAGCCGTGGGCCTTGACGGCCTGGGTGATCCGCGCGAACGCCTCCTGCTGGTGGTCGTTCCACAGGCCCAGGTCCCACTGGCTGATCCGCCCGTCCGGGCGGACACCGGTGGCCTCGGCCATCACCAGGCCCGCGCCGCCGGCCGCGCGGGAGGCCAGGTGGGCGAGGTGGAAGTCTGTCGGCACACCGGTCTCCGGCCCGGTGGGGGCAGCGGAGTACATGCACATCGGGGACATCCAGACCCGGTTGGGTATCTGGAGGGATCGCAGCTTGAGGGGGGTGAACAGGGCACTCACGGCTGAGTCTTCTTTCATGGTGGTGTGCTGGTTGTCCCGGTCGGGCCTGGCCTCCGCCTTCGGTGGCTGACCTGGCCCTTCCTGGTGTCCGGAACGCGTTCAAGCGCCGGCGAGCGTGTCCAGGGCGTCCACGATCGGGGTGGGGCCGCCGATGACCTCGACGGTCCGGCCGTCCAGCCGGGGGTCTTCGAGGAGGGCGAGCAGAACGGCGGCGACGTCGGCGCGGGGAATCGGGCCGGTGCCGGTGCGGTCACCGAGGTCGACCCGTCCGGTCCCCGGACTGTTGTTCAACAGGCCGGGGCGGACGATCGTCGCCCGGGGATTGCTCCGGGCGCGGATGGCGTCCTCGGCGGCGGCCTTGGCCCGCATGTAGATGCCGAACTCCTGCTCGAAGTCCGCCGGGTCGGCCCGCAGGTGGTCGCCCATGGCGGAGACGAGCAGGTAGCGGCCGACTCCGGCAGCCTCGGCGGCGTCCGCGAGGAGGACCGCCGCGTCGCGGTCGACGGTCTCCTTTCGGGCCGATCCGCTGCCCGCCCCGGCGCCGGCGGCGAAGACGACAGCGTCCGCGCCGGCCAGATGCTCGGTGAGCTCGCTCACCGTGGCCTTTTCCAGGTCGAGCACGATGGTCTCGGCGCCGGCCTCGGCAAGGTCATCGGCGTAGGCCGGGTTCCGTACGAGCCCTGCCACCGAGTGGCCGCGCTCGGTCAGGAGCTTCTCCAGGATGAGGGCGATCTTGCCGTGCCCTCCGGCGATCACGACCTTCATGATCAGGCCGGCAGGCGGGTGTCGAGGACGAAGTTGACCTCGATGAGCTGTCCGGGGAAGAACAGCGTGGCGACGCCGATCGTGCTGCTGGTGGGGCGGTGGTCACCGAAGTAGGCCAGGTTCGCCGCCGCCATCGCCATGTTGTACTTCGGCAGGTCCACGATGAACTGGGTCTCGGAGACGACCTGGTTGCGGGTGGCGCCGTAGTGGGCGAGCACCTTCTCGAAGTTGGCGTAGGACTGCTTCAGTTGGGCGTCGAAGTCGCCGGGGTAGAGGAAGTTGCCCTGCTCGTCGTGGGAGAGCTGTCCGGAGACGTAGATGGTGTCGCCGACCTTGATGGCCTGGGCGAACCCGAACTCCTTCTCGCCGGAGACGTCGTGGCTGTAGGAATCGATGGCGGTCATGGTGCTTCTCCTTGCTGATGGTGCTGTGGTTGAGGTGCGGGTGTGAGCTCAGGCGGCCGCGAGGCGGGTGACGGCGTCCGCGACGGGGGTGTCACCGGAGGTGAGCTCGACGATCACGCGGCTGAGGGCCGGAGCGTGCAGGGCGGCGTCGAGGAACGCGGCGACGTCGTCGCGGTGCACGTCGCCGTACTCGACGGCGGGACCGGCGGTGACCCGGCCGGTGCCGGGGGTGTCCAGAAGGGTTCCGGGACGGACGATCAGCCAGTCCAGATCGGAGCGCGTCAGATAGACGTCGGCGGTCTTCTTGACCTTGATGTAGTGCTCGAAGCCCTCACTACGTGTCCCGTCGCGCAGCGCGTCGGGGAACACCGAGACGAGGACGAACCGCGCCACCCCGGCCAGCGCGGCCGCGTCGGCGGCCTTTTGAAGGCCACGGCCGTCGATCAGGGTCGTCTTGTCCTGACCGGTGCCATGTGCGCCGGCCGAGAAGACCACGGCGTCATGGCCGCGCATCTTGCCGGCCAGATCCTCGACCGAGTCGGCGATGAGATCACCGACCACCGGAGTCCCGCCGGCCGCCCGCACCGTCTCACCCTGAGCGGGCCCGCGGTGCATGCCGGTCACAAAGTCACCGCGTGCGGTGAGGAGTTGAGTGAGGCGGCGGCCGACTCCTCCGGCGGCGCCGATCTGGAACACCTTCATGAGCTCATCCCGTCTTTCGCGAATGGGGGTGGGTGGTGCTGGCCGCCGGTCAGGCGGCGAACACCTGCGAGTCGTCGGCGAACGCCTTGAACTCCAGCGCGTTGCCTGCCGGGTCGAGGAGGAACATCGTCCACTGCTCGCCCCTCTGACCCGCGAAACGCACGTACGGCTCGATGACGAACTCGGTGCCCGCCGCCCGCAGCCGCTCGGCAAACTCCTGGAACGCCTCGACCGTCAGAACCAGACCGAAGTGCGGCACGGGTACGTCGTGGCCGTCGACCGGATTGTGTATGCGCTGCGCGCGCTCCGGCGCGAGGTGCGTGACGAACTGATGGCCGTGCAGATTCCAGTCCACCCACGTGTCCGCACTGCGGCCCTGCTCCAGGCCCAGGACGTCGCCGTAGAAGCGGCGCGCGGCAGCCAGGTCGTCGACCGGCACGGCCAGGTGGAAGCGGGGGATCGGGGAGTCGAGAACGGTCATGGCACTGCCTTCCTGCCGGGGAGCGGAGCGGCCCGTGGGCGATCCTGCTCGACTTGTCCTAATGTTGACATCACGACAACGTCCGAATGTTAACATTAGGTCATTGGTGGAGGAGGTGCAATTCGGACATGGGTGATCAGGGCAAGGTGGCCCCGGCTCGCCGCCGGGGTCTGGCCGACGAGGTCGCGGACCGCATCCGCGAGGCCATCTTCAACGGGGCCTACACCCCGGGCGAGCAGCTGCGCGAGGTGGAGCTGTCCGGCGAGATGGATGTCAGCCGCGGCCCGGTGCGCGAGGCGCTGCGGCTGCTGGAGCGCGAGGGCCTGGTGCACTGTGCGTGGCACCGGGGCACGACGGTGACGACGCTGTCCGCCGAGGACGTGGCTGAGCTCGACAGCCTGCGCGGCGCGTTGGAGGACCTCGCCGTACGGCAGGTGATCGCCCACGCCTCGGACGAGGACCTCGCGTCCATCGCGAAGACGGCCGACATGATGGAGCGGGCCGGCGATGCGCACGAGATGGTGCGCCTGGACATCGCCTTCCACGACGCGGTGTTCGCCGCCGCAGGGCACCAGCGCCTCGCCGACGCCTGGGACGGCATACGGTGCCAGGTCCACCTGTTCCTGCTGACCCGGATCGGCCGCAGCATCGCCGGCTACCTCGACTGCATCCCGCGCGAGCACCACGGACTCGTCACCGCACTGCGCGCCCGGGACACCAACACCGCCCTCGACCTCTTCGCAGCACACCGGCGCCACGCCGTCGACGTGGTCGCCGGAACCACTGCCTGAGTGTCGGCAAACGATCGAATGACGACAGGCGCGACGGACGTCCAATGAACCCGTGTAATCCGGAGGTTCGCGGCGGCTCGAATCCAACAGATCCGATGGTGATTGCTGACAGGGTTTGACGACAGATAGGGTCCGATCCTCCGTACGGAAGGGGGGGCCTTGACCCGGAGTCTTGGACACGGGTTATGCGGCTGGGGCCAGGTTAGTTGATGTTGTGTCGAGTGCGGTTTCGTAAGCGATGGGACTGCG
>NZ_JBVIPT010000031.1:0-80423 GCF_055577685.1 Streptomyces sp. NPDC033178 | reverse complement strand
ACTGCCTGCAGCACCGCCAGCTGTTCGACGAACACGCCGCGTTCCCCACCGAACTCGCCGCCGCAGCTTGACGCGTTGGCATCGTGAGGTGTCTGCCGTAAGACACCTGCCCCCGACCTCACCACCCCCTGCCGCATCGACGGCCACAACGTGCACGCCTCTTGAAGCCCGACAGTCGCACTGCATAGGATCGTTCACAGTCGAATGAATCGTTTCAAACACCCTCCTCGCTTCGTCACCCGCATCCGTGCACGCATGTACGCATGTACGCAACCAAGGGGCAACAGATGACCAAGGGTTGGAACCGCCGCGCCTTCCTCCGCACCTCCGTCGCCGGAGCGGGCGTCTCAGCCGCTCTGGGTTCCGGGGCCGTCGAGACCGCCGCCGCGTCTGCGGGAACGGCCGCCGACGCCTCGGGGGCCGGTCGGCTGCGGATCGAGCGCACGACCGTCGAGTACGCCGAGACACTGCTCGGCACCGAGGTCGAAAAGCCCAGACTGACCTGGGAGTTGGCCGCCGGGGGGCGCGGGGCCCGGCAGAGCGCGTACCAGGTCAGAGTGGCGTTGAGCGAGAAGGGCCTGCGTCAGGGGCGGCGCACGGTCTGGGACTCCGGGCGGGTCGCGTCGGACCGTACCGTCGGTATCACCTACGACGGCCCGGCTCTCCATCCGCGCACCCGCTACCACTGGCACGTCAGGGTGTGGGACGGCGAGGGCCGGCCGTCGGCGTGGAGTGCGCCGCGCTGGTGGGAGACAACGTTGTCCAAGGATGCCTGGGAAGGGGTCTGGATCGGTGCGGCTGCCTCTCCGGAGCCGCCGACGTTCGACGGCGCGTCCTGGATCTGGTCGCCCGGTTCCACCTCCAACAGCGCGCCCGCCGGGCCCCGTTGGTTCCGCGGCGCGCTCACACCGGCCGCGGGCAGGGAGATCCGGAAGGCGACGCTGCTCGCCACGGCCGACGACGACTTCACCCTGTATCTCGACGGCGAGAAGGTCGCGCACCAGCCCGAGCAGACCGACGCCTGGCGGCAGGGCCATCTCGTCGACGTCACCGAGCAGGTGCGGGCCGCCGGATCCGGGCCGATCGTGGTCGCCGCGCTGGCGACGAACCGCGGCAACGCCTCCGTCAACCCCGGAGGACTGCTCGTACGGCTCATCGTGGAGACCGGATCGGACACGGTCGAACTGGTCACGGGTGAGGGGTGGCGCTCCGCCGAGAGTGAGCAAGAGGGTTGGCAGCGGCCGGAGTTCGACGACAGCGGGTGGCCCGAGGCGGCCGTGCTCGCGGCATACGGGCAGGGGCCCTGGGGCAACGGTGTGTCGATCACGGCGACCGAGCAGCCGGCTCCGCTGCTGCGACGCGAGTTCGCCGTCCCGAAGCCCGTGGCGCGTGCCCGACTCTACATCAGCGGTCTCGCCTACTACGACGCCGAGATCAACGGCAGACGCGTCGGCCGCCAGGTCCTCGACCCGGGCTTCACGGACTACGACGAGACCGTGCTGTACGCGGTGCACGACGTGACGGACCACCTCCGCCGGGGCGCCAACGCGATCGGGGTGACCCTCGGCCGCGGCTTCTTCGGCATGACGACACCGAACGTGTGGAACTGGCACCGCCCTCCGTGGCACGGCGAGCCGCGGCTCCTCGGCCAGTTGGAGATCGACCACCCCGACGGTTCCCGCACCACGGTCGCCACGGACGACAGCTGGCGGATCACCGAAGGCCCGACTCTCTCGAACTCCCTTTACGCGGGCGAGAGTTACGACGCTCGCAAGTCGCCCGGAGCGGCCTGGTCCCGCCCCGGATTCGACGACAGCGGCTGGGGCAAGGTCAAGCGGCAGGCGGCCCCGAAGGGCGCCCTGCACGCGCAGCCGCATGATCCGATCGAGATCGTCGACACCGTACGCCCGGTCGCCGTCGAGGAGTTGAGCGAGGGCGTGTACGTCGTCGACATGGGCCGCACGATGGCCGGCTGGACACAGTTGACCGTACGAGCCGGAGCCGGGACGACCGTGCGCCTGATCCACGGAGAGAAGCTGAAGTCCGACGGGAGCGTCCACGCCGAGACCGGGCACGTGCCGGGCCGCTTCCAGACCGACGAGTACGTGTGCGCGGGCGGCGGCGCCGACGAGGTGTGGGAGCCCAAGTTCTCGTACAAGGGCTTCCGTTACGTGCAGATCAGCGGGCTGCCCGCGAAGCCGAAGCCGTCTCAGGTGCTGGGCCGGGTCGTCCATACGCGCGTGGCGGAGACGGGTACGTTCGCGTGCTCCGAGCCGTTCTACGAGCGGTTGGAGGCGGCGATGCGGCGCACGGTCCTCAACAACCTGCACGGCATCCCGACGGACACCCCGATGTACGAGAAGAACGGCTGGACCGGTGACGCGCAGCTGGGCGCGCCCGTGATGACGTACGCGCTCGGCGTGCACCGCTTCCTGTCGAAGTGGCTCGGTGATCTGAAGGACAGTCAGAACCCGGACGGGCAGCTGCCGGTGATCGTGCCGAGCGGCGGCTGGGGCTACGGCGATCTCGGGCCGTCGCCGGAGTGGACGACGGTGTATCCCTTCCTGCTGCGGGAGATGTACCGCGTCTACGGGGACGAGCGGCTGGCCCGCGACCACTGGGCGCCGCTGACGCGCTATCTGGACTGGGAGATCTCGCGGCTGAAGGACGGGCTCGCGGTGACCGCGCTGGGCGACTATCTGCCGCCGGGGTACGGCGGCAACCCGCCCGAGGACACCCGGCTGACCGCGACGGCGTATCTGCACCGGGCGCTCACCGACACGGCGGAACTGGCTGATCTGCTGCACGACGCCGAGGTCGCGGACCGCTACCGCAAGGCCGCCGCCTCGCTCAAGGAGGCGTTCAACGCGGCTTTCCTGGGCCCGGACGGCCACTACCGCACGGCAAAGGATCCCGGTTACCGGCAGACCAACAACTGCATTCCGCTCGCCTTCGGGCTGGTTCCGCCGGGCGCCCGGGCCACGGTCGTCGACTCGCTCCTCGCCGACATCAAGCAGCGCGGCAACCATCTCAACACCGGCGCGCTCGGCACCAGTGTGCTGTTGCGGCAGTTGTCGGCGCAGGGTCATTCCGAGGTGGCGCACGCCATCGCAACCCAGCGCACGTACCCGAGTTGGGGCTACTGGTTCGACAACGGCGCCGACACCATGTGGGAGATGTGGCCGCTCGACTCGCGTTCCCGCGACCACTACTTCCAGGGCACGGTCGTGCAGTGGCTGTACGAGAACGTGGCCGGGCTGCGCCCCGGAGACGCGGGGTACCGGACCTTCACGGTCCGCCCGGACGGCCGTACGGGTGTGAACTGGGCCCGCACGTCGGTCAGTACGGTGCGTGGTGAGGCTTCGGCGGCGTGGTCGGTCGTGGACGGTTCGACACGGCTGTCGGTGCGGGCGCCGGTGGGGTCGACGGCCGAGGTGTACGTGCCTGCGGCGAGTCGCTCGGCGGTGAAGGCTCCGGACGGGGCGCGGTTCGTGCGGGTGGAGCCGGGGTTCGTGGTGTATGAAGTGGCCCACGGCGGCTGGGAGTTCGTGGCCCGGGCCGGGGCCGCCGGATGATGTGAGTCGGTGGCGAGAACGGCGGCCGCTCACCGCGGCCTTGGACCTCGGACCGAGAAGGGCATCGACGTGCAGCTCAACACCCGTACGTGGGGATCCGGCGACAGGAGCGCCGTGCTCGTCCACGGCATCATGTCCGACTCCCGCACCTGGCGGCGGGTCGGACCGGCGCTCGCCGAGCGCGGGTACCGGGTGGTCGCGGTGGATCTGCGCGGGCACGGGGCGTCGCCTCGCGGTGAGTACAGCCCGGCGCTCTTCGCCCGCGACCTCGTGGACACGCTGGGCGGGCGGGCCGACGTGGCCATAGGGCACTCCCTGGGCGGGCTCGCGCTCTCGCTGGCCGTCGACCGGCTGCGGCCGTGCCGGGCGGTGTACTGCGACCCGGTCTGGGCGACGTCGGCGCCCGACCGGCGGGTGGACGCGGCCGCGTTCGTCGCGGGCAGGCACGCGACCCGCGAGCACATCGCCCGGCTCAACCCGCGCTGGGACGAGGCCGACATCGACATCGAACTCGCCACACTCGCGGACTGGGATCCCGACACGGCCCACTTCCTCGGCGACCGCCCCCTGCTCGGCTTCCTGCCCGCCCAGCCGGTGGTCCCCTCACTGGTCCAACTCGCCGACCCGAGCCACCTCATCGGCCCCGAGGACGCCACCCACCTACGAAAGAGCCACTTCGAGGTCCGCACGGTCCCCGGCGCGGGCCACACCATCCACCGGGACGACTTCGACGGCTTCATGAAGTCGATGGAGGGCTGGATCTGACGTACGCGGAATCGACTTACACGGACCAGCAGTTGGAGCCACGGCTCCGCCGCTCTAGGACGCAGTCCGGGATTCCAGGTCGGAGCGGGTGTCGTTGCCGTAGACGCCTGATTCGTCGCCCCGGATGCCGTACCAGAGCTGGAAACGGGCCACCGCCGCGGTGAGTGTGGCGTCGTAGAGGCCGGAGGCCGTGCCGCCCTCGTACACGTTGGGGATGCGGAGCAGTCGTTCCTGGAGGTCGCTCACCTCCGGGCCGCTGTCGCCCTCGCGGAGAGTTCCGGCGCCGTCGGGGTCGGGGGCGGCCGCTGGCTGGGACGGCGACGGGGCCGACGAGGCGGCCGGGGGCGGCGCCTGTGCCTTGTCGTCGGTGGCGTCGCGGTCCCAGGTGAGCAGGAGAGCCGCGCTGAATCCCGCCAGGGCGGCGGCCACCGCGGCGATGGCGATCGCCGTGCGGCGGAACAGCGACGTACGGCCGTGCTCCGTCGTGCGGGCGACCTGGCGGCCGCGGATGTCGCCCTGGTAGTGGTCTTCGCTGCCGAAGTCGGCGATGTACGGCGGCAGTTCCTGGGTGTCGTCCTCCGCCGTACGAGGCAGTGCGGCGGTGTCCGCTCCCCGGACCGCGACGAATTCGTACCCGTCGTCCGGGTCGCGTTCCCTCTCCTGGACCTGCCGCACCAGCTCCGACAGGGCTCCGGAACGGCGGCGGCGCATGACGTGGGTCGGTTCCAGCGCCGACCGGTTCGGTGGCAGTTGTGGGTCGGACGGTGTCGACAACCTGCTCTCCCTCCGGGCGGTACTGAGGAGTGATACGGGTACCCCCGCCCGGAAGTTCAACAGCGGCCCGCCGAGTTGACCGCCCCCGGGCGGGACGACGTCCGAACGGGGCCGGTTTCTCGACGGGACCGCTGCCCCTGAAGCCGACAGCCGGGTGAACTCCTCCGCACGTCGGTGCGCGGAACCGACGGAGCCCACCCGGCACCCGTCAGCGGTTCATCAGCGCGAAGACGCCCCAGCCCAGGTACTCACGCTGGTACCGGACATGCCGTAGGGGTCCGGTGGCGAGGTCCTCGCGCATCTCGTCCGCCATCTCGTCGTCAGGATGCGCGTCGAGCCAGCGCCGGGTGTTGAGCCACTGCGCCGCCACGTACCGGTCCCAGCTGTCCTGGTCGGCGAGGACCATCTCCACCACGTCACAGCCGAGCCGGCCGAAGAGTTCGAGCAGCTCGGGGAGCGGGCGGAAGTCGTCCTTCGTGGTGGCGTGGCAGCCCTCGACGGTGGCCTGGTCCTGGGGCTCCCGGCGCCAGTACGGCTCGCCGATCAGCATGATCCCGCCGGGAGCGAGGCTCCGGCGGAGCAGTTCGACCGTGCCGGCCGCCCCGTCACCGATCCAGGTGGCGCCCAGGCAGGCCGCGACGCCGACCGGTTCGTCGGCGACATGGCCGGTCGCGTCCCCGTGCCGGAAGGCGACACGGTCGGTGACCCCGAGCTCCGTGGCCCGGGCGTGCGCCGCGGCGAGGAACACGGTGCTGATGTCCACTCCGGTGCCGGTCACCTGGTGGTCGCGCGCCCAGGTGCACAGCATCTCGCCGCTGCCGCAGGCGAGGTCGAGCACGCTCGTCCCGGGAGCCAGGCCGAGGGCCCGTCCGAGAGTGGCCAGCTTCTCGCCGGTGAACGGGTTGTGAATGCGGTGTCCGCTCTCGCGGATGGTGAAGCTACGTGGCAGATCCACTTCTGGGATTCCTTCGGTCCGAGGAGGTCGTGGTGGCTGGAGTACGCAGCCCGTCGTACGCGGCCGCGCTCGTCAGGACCGTCATCTCCCGCACCTCATTCGGTAGGCACACCATCACTCGGACCGGGCGAGGCTAGGTCCGCCCGTCCGGCCCTGTCCAACGGTTTTTTGCCGCGTCGGCAACAAAGGGCAGGCAATCAGATGACAATGAAAATGATTGTCGATAACGTGTGCGTCGGTCACGTCGTCCGCACCCCGCCATGGGGCGCCCCTGGCGTGCCCGGAACCTCAACCGGCATGCACGAAAGGGGAGTTGTGGCTCATCTGTTGGTGGTCGAGAGCTGGGTCGGGTCGATGAGCAGACTGCTGCCACGGGCGATCCGGGAGGGCGGGCACGAGTTCACGTTCCTCACCCGCGATCTGCACCACTACCTGCGCTCCGCCCCGGAGGGCACGGCCCACCCCCTGCTCGCGGCCCGAAACGTACTGACCGCCGACACGAACGACGTCGAAACCCTGCTGCCGGAGATCGAGCGCCTGCACGGGGCCCTCGGCTTCGACGGGGTGGTCACGTCCTGCGACTACTACCTGCCGACCGTGGCGCGGATCGCCGCCCGGCTGGGCCTCCCCGGGCCCACGCCGGAGTCGGTGGAGAACGCCTGCCGCAAGGACACGACCCGCCGCGTCCTCGGCGAGGCCGGCGTCCCCGGCCCGCGCTTCGCCGTCTGCGCCGACCGGGCCGAGGCGGAGGAGGCCGCGCGCCGACTCGGCTTTCCGCTGGTGGTCAAGCCGGTCGACCTGTGCGCGGGCATGTTCGTGCGGCGCGTGGACGACGAGCGCGAGCTGGCGGACGCCTGCCGGGCGATCGCGGGCTTTCCGGTGAACGCCCGCGGCCAGGTCCGGGCGCCCGTCCTCCTCCTCGAAGAACTCCTCGACGGGCCCGAGGTCAGCGTGGAGACCGTGTCGTTCGACGGCTCGACCCATGTGGTGGGCGTGACCGACAAGAGCGTCGGCGGAGCGCCCGCGTTCATCGAGACGGGCCACATGTTCCCGGCCGCGCTCGCCCCGGTCGACGCGGAGGCCGCCCAGGACACCGCCGTGCAGGCGATCAAGGCCCTCGGCCTCGACTCCGTGGTCGCCCACACCGAGATCAAGCTCACCGCCGCCGGTCCGCGCCTCGTCGAGGTCAACCCCCGCCCGGCCGGAAACCGCATCACCGAGCTGATCCGGCACGTCACCGGACTCGACCTGGCCGCGGCCTGCGTGGAGGTCGCTCTCGGCCGAGCCCCCGACCTGCGCCGGAGCGACACCGGGCTGCGCAGCGCCGCCGTCGGCTTCCTGGTGCCCGACACAGCGGGGACGCTGGAGTCGATCGACGGATCCGATCAAGTCCGCGACCTCCAGGGCGTGTTGGAGGTCCAGCTCGCCGAGCCGGGGAGGGTGGTCAAGGCCGCGGGGAGCAACAACGAGTACCTCGGTCATGTGATGGCGGGTGACGCGGAGGGGCTCGGCGCACGGGCCCGTGTCGAGTCGCTGCTGTCCGGGCTGCGGCCGCGGGTCAGCGCCCGATGAGCGCGGCGATCGGCTCGGGGGCGGCTGCTCCCGCCGTCCAGGACAGGACAGCCCCGGCCTCGTACGACGACCTAATGAACCTCGTCCTGGCCGGCCGCCTCGGTCCGGACCCCCACGCCCTGCGTATCGCCGTGGCGTTCACCACCAGCCAGGTCGTACGTCATGACGGGCGTCGCGGCGGATATCGCAACGAGGTGCTCAGCCTGCGCCTCGACCGGGCCGTCGGCTCGTGTGCGGTGGAACCGGGTGCGCTGTCCGCAGGCGCGGTGGACGACTGTGTCGGCGCGGATGTGGCGCGGCTGCTGGAGCATCCGCTGGCGCCGGTCAGGGTGGCGGCGCTGGACGCGTATCTGATGCATGTCGCCCCGCACACACCCGAGAACGGGGCACTCCCCCGGCCGCTGCCCGCCGGGAGCTCCCTGGAGAAGTCCCGCGCACGGGCGAAGGCCGTCGTCGAGCTGCTGGACGTCCGGCCGGACCAGACCGTGCTCGTCGTCGGTGTCGTCAACTCCCTTCTGGAGGCGCTCCGTTCACGTGGGATCCCGTACATACCGTGCGACCTCAAGGGTGGCCGGACGGAGTGGGGCGAGCCGATCGTGACGGACGCGCTCGCCGAACTCGACCGCTGTGATGCCGTGTTGGCGTCCGGTATGACACTCGGCAACGGGTCCTTCGAGCCGCTGCGGGAGCATGCCCTGCGCACCGGCAAGCAGTTGGTGATGTTCGCGCAGACGGGAAGTGCCGTGCTGCCGCGTTTCCTCGGTGCCGGAGTGAGCGCGGTGTGCGCGGAGCCGTACCCCTTCTTCTGGCTGGACGGCGGTCCCGGCGTCATCCACCGCTACGGAGAGGGACAGGGACTCCGGTCCGGCGACCTGTCCGGACAGCGCGACGACCGCTCGGAGGCCGCGCTGTGACGACGGCCGCGCTGCACCCCCTCACCGCCAACCCCGGTCTCCTCGCGCTGCTCGGCCGCACCCCGCTGGCCCGGGTGACCACCGATCTGCCGTGCCCCCAGCCCGGATTCTGGGCCAAGCTCGAAGGGCTCGGCGCCGGTGGCATGAAGGCGCGGGCCGCCGTCTCCATGCTGCTCGGCGCCCGCGAGCGGGGTGAACTGCGGCCCGGCGCACCGGTGGTGGAGTCGACCTCGGGAACGCTGGGGATCGGTCTCGCCTTCGCCGGGCAGGCCCTCGGACATCCCATCGTCCTGGTCGGCGACACCGAACTGGAGCTGTCGATGCGGCAGTTGCTGCGCACGTACGGAGTCCGTCTGGAACTCGTCGACCGCCCGGCGGCCGTGGGCGGCTGGCAGGCGGCGCGGCTGGCCCGGCTGCGGGAGCTGCTCGCGGTACTGCCGGACGCGTACTGGCCCGACCAGTACAACAACCCCGACAACATCGCCGGGTACGCGTCGCTCGCCGCCGAACTCGCCACCCAGCTCGACCACTTGGACGTACTGGTGTGCAGTGTCGGCACCGGGGGCCACAGTGCCGGGGTGGTGGGGCCGTTGCGCAGGCACTGGCCGGGGCTGCGGCTGATCGGTGTGGACGCCACCGGCTCCACCATCTTCGGCCAGCCCGCCAGGCCCCGTCTGATGCGCGGCCTCGGGAGCAGCATCCATCCGCGCAATGTGGCGTACGAGGCGTTCGACGAGGTGCACTGGGTCGGCCCGGCCGAGTCCGCGGACGCCTGTCGACGCCTCGCCCGCGGCAACTTCGTCAGCGGCGGGTGGAGTACCGGAGCGGTCGCGCTCGTCTCGGCATGGGCCGCCCGCGTCCATCCCGGCGCCGTGGTCGCCACCGTCTTCCCCGACGGGCCGCACCGCTATCTCGGCACGGTCTACGACGACGACTTCACCGCCGCGCACGGCCTGGACCCGGCCGGCGCCGCCTCCCGGCCCGTCGAGATCCCGCATCCGCGTGCCGTCGAGGCCACCGGCTGGGTCCGCTGCGCCACGGTCACCGACCCCCTGCACACCCCCTTGGAAGGGAGCCCGTGAAGGCCACCCTGCGCACCGTGCGGCTCTCGCTCGCCGAGCCGCTGCGCATATCCCGTTCGACGATGGCCGCCCGCGACGCCGTCTGGCTGACGGTCGAACACGAGGGCCTGACCGGCCACGGCGAGGCCGTCACCAGCGTCTACTACGGTCTCGACACCGCAGAACTGGAACGGCAGTTGTACGACGCCGGTCTGGATCTGGGCCGCTTCGACGACCCCGAGAGCGCGCTGCGCGAGCGGCCCGCGGGCGACCGGCCGCCGGCGGTGACCGCGGCCGTCGAGGCGGCGCTGCTCGACCTGTGCGGCAAGCGGTCCGGCGTCCCGGTGCACCGGCTGCTCGGCGCGGGGAGTGCTCCGAGCGCCCGGACCGCCCGCACCATCGGCATCGTCCCCGCCGAGCGCGCCGCCGCACAGGCCCGCTCGCTCGCGGACAGCGGCTTCACCGTGATCAAGGTCAAGGCGGGTGCCCCGGATCCCGAGGACGACCTCGACCGCATACGAGCCATCGCCTCCGCCGCGCCCCGGGCCCGGCTGCTCCTCGATCCCAACGGCGCCTGGACGACCGGCCAGGCATTGCAACTGCTCCCCCGTTACGCCGCGTTGGGCGTCGAGGCCGTCGAACAGCCCCTCGCTCCCGGCAACCCGGAGGCGCTGGCACGGCTCGCCGAGCGTTCACCGCTGCCCCTGATCGCCGACGAGGACGCCGTCACGTACGAGGACGTACGCCGTCTCGCGGGGCGGGTGCACGGCGTGAACGTCAAGCTCGCCAAGTGCGGCGGTCCCTGCGCGGCGCTGCGGATCGCCGAGTTGATCGAGGGCAGCGGCACCGAGCTGATGCTCGGCTGTCTCACCGCCAGCACGCTCGGCCTCGCGCCCGCGGTGCATCTCGCCGACCGCGCCCGCTGGGCCGACCTCGACGGGCATCTGCTGCTCGTCGACGACCCGTGGTCCGGGATCGGGGGCGCCGACGGCGTCGTACGGGCGAGTGACCTGCCCGGGCTCGGCGTACGGGAGAGGCGGGTGGGCCGTGAAGACGCTGCATGAGATACGTGGCTTCTCGCCCGCGATCCGGCTGCTCCTGGTCAACCAGCTCGGCGTCAACACCGGTTTCTATCTGCTCATCCCCTATCTGGCCACGCATCTGGGCGAGGACCTGGGCATGTCGGCGGCCGTCGTCGGCATCGTGCTCGGGGTACGCAACCTCAGTCAGCAGGGGCTCTTCCTCATCGGCGGATCGGCCGCGGACCGGCTCGGGGCGCGCGGCGTGATCATCGCCGGGTGTGCGGTGCGTACGGTCGGCTTCGCGCTGTTCGCGCTCGGGGACGGGCTCGCCGTGCTGCTGGCCGCGTCCGTGCTGAGCGGGCTCGCGGGGGCGCTGTTCAACCCGGCCGTGCGCGCCTATCTCTCGCAGGAGGCGGGTGAGCGCAGGGCCGAGGCGTTCGCGCTGTTCAACGTCTTCGCGACCACCGGTGCGCTGATCGGGCCGCTGCTCGGCAGTGTGCTGCTGCTGTTCGACTTCCGGGCCTCCGCGCTCGCGGCCGCCGGGATCTTCGCGGTGCTGACCGTGGCGCAGGCGCTGGTGCTGCCCGCACGGGCGGTGCCGAAGAGCACGGGCGGTGTGCTCGCGGACTGGCGTGAGGTGGTGGGCAACCGCGCGTTCCTGGCCTTCTCGCTGGCCATGGTCGGCATGTTCACCCTGGAGAACCAGCTGTATCTGCTGCTGCCCGACGGCGCCCGCCGGGCCACGGGCTGGGACGGCGCGGCCGGGCTCGTCTTCCTGGTGGGCACGCTCGCCAATCTCGCCCTGCAGATGCGCCTGACCCGGGCCCTGAAGGACCGCGGTCATCAGGCCATCGGTGTCGGCCTTGCCCTCATGGGCCTCGCCTTCCTGCCGCCGATGCTGGTGTCGGGGGCCTCGCCGGAGGTGTGGCACGCCGTGCCCGTCCTCGTCGGCGTCCTGTTCCTCTACGTCGGCGTCATGGTCGCCCAGCCCTTCGTGATGGAGCTGATCCCCGGATTCGGGCGACCGGAGCTGACCGGCACGTACTTCGGAATCTTCTACATGGTGTCCGGGATCGCGGCGGCGGTGGGCAACACGGTCGTGGGCTGGGCCATGGACACCGGTGACCAGCGGGGAGCCTCCTGGCTGCCGTGGGCCTGCTGCCTGGTCTTCGGTCTGGTGTCGGCCGCCGGAGTCACCTGGCTGCGTCGCCTCAAGGCGCTGCCCGAGCGTCCCGTGCTCGTGGGGGCGACGGTATGACGAGCGGCAATCTGCTGACCGACAACCCGGAGCTGTACGAGGCCCGGTTCCCCGATCCCGAGCGGCTGGCCGGGCGGTGGGCCGAGGACTGCCTGCGGCGGTACGCGGCCGGTCCGAGGGTCCTCGACCTGGGCTGCGGCACCGGCCGGGACGCGGCCCAGCTGCACGCGTCCGGGCGGACGGTCGTCGGGGCCGACCTCTCCGAGGCGATGCTGGCGTACGCCCGCGACCGGCACCCCGGCCCGGAGTACGTGCGCGCCGATCTGCGGGACTTCTCGCTCGGAGTCTTCGACGCGGTGGTGTGTCTGGACAGTTCGCTGCTGTACTGCCACACCAACGACGACCTCGACGGCTTCCTCACGTCCTGTCGCCGGAGCCTGGCACCCGGCGGGCTGCTCGTCGCCGAGATGCGCAACGGCGCCTATTTCCTCGGCCACGACGGCCTGTTGAACACGCCGAAGGTCAACGCCTTTGCCTGGCAGGGGACTTCGTACCGGTCGACGACCACGCTGTACGTCGACCGCACCGCGCAACTCCTGCGGCGTACCCGCGTATGGACCGCCGACGACGACTCGGCTCCCGTCGAACAGCGGTCTGCCTGGCGGCTGCTCCTCCCGCTCGAACTGCGTCACTTCCTGACCTCCCACGGATTCACCGTGCTCGCGCTGCATGACGGTCCGGGACCACGCACCGAACCGCCGTGGCAGGAGGGCGATCTGCCCGGGACGGCGGCCGACGCCGACCGGCTGCACGTGGTGGCCCGGCTCGACGCGTGACCGCACCACGCACCCCTGCCCCATCTGCTTCATCCACCTCACACAGCATCCACCTCACACAGCAAGGACACCGTCATGCAGGAATACCCCGGCCTCCGTCGCAGAGGCTTCCTCGCAGCCGCCTCGGGTGTGGGCGCGCTCGCCCTCGTCGGCTGCGGAAGTTCGGACAACGACTCGGGCTCGGGCGCGGGGAGCGGGAACGACGGGAAGCCCCGGCGCGGCGGGCGGCTGCGGGCCGCCTTCGCGGGCGGCGGTGCGAGCGAGACGCTCGATCCGCATCTGGCCAACCTGTTCGCCGACGTGGCCCGCGCCAAGGCGCTCTTCGACAAGCTCGCCGACTACGGCGACGACCTCTCCGCCCAGCCGCGCCTGGCCTCCGGCTGGGAGCCGAACGCGGGCCTGGACCGCTGGAAGGTCACCCTCCGCAAGGCGGACTTCCACGACGGGAAGCCCGTCACCGCCGAGGACGTCCTGTTCAGCTACCGCCGTATCGCCGATCCGGAGAAGGCGTTCCGCGCGAAGGCCTCCCTCGAACCCATCGACCTGAAGGCGAGCCGGGCCGTCGACGAGCGGACCGTGGAGTTCGTCCTCAAGCGGCCGACCGCCGAATTCCCCAATGTACTGGCCGCGTTCGGCGCGTACATCGTGCCCGCCGGCGCGTCGGACACCGACTTCGACAAGAAGCCGGTCGGCTCCGGACCGTTCCGCTTCGTGTCGTTCGCGCCGGGCCGCTCGGCGGTCTTCCGGCGCAACGACGCCTACTGGGACGGCGCCCCGCACCTCGACGAGCTGGAGTTCGTCGTCGCCAACGAGGAGTCCGCGCGGGTCAACGCACTGCTCGGCGGACAGGTCGAGTACGCCCACGAGCTGAACCCTACGACCGCGCGCGCCCACGAGGGCAAGGGTCAGATCGAGATCGTGCGGCTGCGGAACAGCGCCATGCAGGCCTTCGCCATGAAGACGGACCGGGCACCCTTCGACGACAAGCGGGTCCGGGAGGCGTTCTTCCTCATCGCCGATCGCCAGGAGCTGATCGACGGCGCGCTGTCCGGGGCGGGCGTGGTCGGCAACGATCTGTTCGGCAAGGGGTACGAGTACTACGCGGACGGTCTGCCGCAGCGCGAGCAGGACCTCGACCGGGCCCGTTCCCTCCTGAAGAAGGCGGGCGCGGAGAAGCTGAAGGTCACGCTGGACACATCGGCGGTCGCGGCCGGTTTCACCGAGGCTGCCGGCATCTTCCGCGACCAGGCCGCCAAGGCCGGAGTCACCGTCGAGGTGAAGATGGGCAGCAAGGACTCGTACTGGGCGGACATCCTCGACTCCGGAACCCTGTGCTGCTACCGGTCGGGCGCGATGCCCATCGAGTCGCACATCTCGCAGCGGCTGCTCACCGACTCCACCACCAACGCCACCAAGTGGCACCACAAGGACTTCGACGCGCTCTACCACCAGGCGCAGTCCACGAAGGACGAGAAGGACCGCGCCGCCGTGTTCGGGCGCATGCAGCGCAGGCTGTACGCCGAGGGCGGCTTCCTGGTGTGGGGGTTCGCCGACTGGATCATCGGAACGGGCCGTACGGTCAAGGGAGTTGAGCGGAAGGCGCCCGCGAACACGCTCGACTGGGCGCGGTTCGACAAGGTCTGGCTGGCGTGAGCGGACTGGGCTCGTGGGCCGCCCGTCGGCTGCTGCTCGGTGGCGCGCAGACCGTGGCCGTGGTGGTGCTGGTCTTCGCGCTCACCGAGGCGCTGCCGGGCGACGCGGCGGTCGCCCTCGCCGGGGACCAGCCGGATCCGGCGCGGATCGCCGCCATCCGCGAGGCCCTGGACCTGGACCGGCCCGCGTACGAGCGGCTCGCCGACTGGGCAACGGGCCTGCTGCACGCGGACTTCGGGAACTCTCTGACGTCCGGGCGGCCCGTCTCCTCGTACATCTCCGACGCCTTCGGTCCCACCCTGCTCCTCGCCGGTCTCACGGTCGCGTTGCTGGTGCCGGTCGGGGTCGGGCTCGGAGTGCTGGCCGCGCGGTACGAGGGGCGGTTCGTGGACCGGCTGGTCAGTTCGGTGACGCTCGGGGTGTACGCGGTACCGGAGTTCGCGTTCGGGGTGCTGCTGGTGACCGTGTTCGCGCTGCGGCTCGACTGGCTGCCACCGACGGCGGTCGGCTACGGCACGGATCTGCTCGCGCATCCGGCCGCACTCGTGTTGCCTGTGCTCGTCCTGCTGTCCCGGCCGGTCTGCTCGCTGTCCCGGCTGGTGCGCGCCGGGATGATCGACGCACTCGCCTCCCCGTACGTCGCGCAGGCCCGCCGGTACGGGATCCCGGGCGCCCGGGTGCGGTACGCGCACGCGCTGCCGAACGCGATGGCACCCGCAGCACAGCAACTCGCCCGCACCGTCGACTGGTTGTTGTGCGGGGTGATCGTCGTGGAGGCGCTGTTCGTGATTCCCGGACTGGGGACCGTGCTGATGAACGCCGTCGCCGAGCGGGACGTGCCGGTGGTGCAGGGGCTGGCGGTGGTGTTCGGGGTGATCACCGTGGTGCTGAACCTGGGCGCCGATCTCGTGGCCCACCGCTTCGCGCCGCGGGCGGAGGTGGCCGCGTGAGGGGGCGGGCGAAGCGGCTGCCGTCGGGGCGCTTCGCGCTCGGGGCCGCCCTGGTGTGCGTACCGCTGGTCCTCGCCCTGTTCGGGCCGCTGTTCGCGGGTGAACCCGGGCCTCGGGCCATCTCGTTCACGCTCGGCGGCGGGCACTGGCTCGGCACTGACTTCGTGGGGCGTGACGTGTGGCGGCAGGTGCTTTTCGGCGGCCGGCCGGTGGTGGTCGTGGCGCTCGCGGCCACGACGCTGGCCTATCTGGTGGCGCTGCCGGTCGGGCTGATCAGTGCGCTCACTCACCGGACCTGGTTGGAGGAGGTGCTGATGCGGCCGCTTGACGTGCTCCTCGCCGTGCCGTCGCTGCTGATGATCCTGCTGGTCGCGTCGGTGTTCTCGCCCGGGGCGACCGGTCTCGCTCTGCTGGTGGCGCTCGTGAACATCCCGGACGCGGCGCGCATCGTGCGCGCCGCCGCGGCCGATGTGGCCTCGCGTCCGGCGGTGGAGGCGCTGCGGATGCAGGGCGAGTCGTGGTGGCGCATCGCCGTCGGGCATGTCGGCCGGTCGATCCTGCGGCCGCTCGCCGCCGACGCGGGTGTACGGCTGACGGGGGTCCTCTATCTGGTGGCCACGGCCGCCTTCCTGGGCATCGGGGTGGCCCCGGACGCGGCCGACTGGGCGGTGATGGTGGACCGCAACCGTACGGGCTTGTTCGTGCAGCCCTGGGCCGTGGTGGTCCCGGCGCTGCTGATCGTGACGCTGACGATGGGGTGCAATCTGCTCTTCGACGCACTGCTGCACAGCACGGATCGGGATGCCGCCCGCCATGACGTTGATGCTCGTGACCATGTGAAGGAGCCGCGTCCGTGAGCGAGTCGACCGCGGTGGCGGAGATCGAGGAGCTGACCGTGGAGGTCGGCGGGCGGCGCATCGTCGACGGGGTGAGCCTGCGAGTGCTGCCCGGGAGGGTGACCGCGCTGGTGGGTGCCTCCGGCAGCGGGAAGACGACGACAGGGCGTGCGCTGCTCGGAGAGTTCCCGTCCGGCGCGCGGGTGACCGGCTCCATACGGGTGGACGAGGCCCTGGTCGGTTACGTCCCGCAGCATCCGGCGGCGGTGCTCAACCCGGCGCGGCGGGTGGGTGCGCTGCTGTACGACATCGCGCGCGGCCGCGTGCGCGAACTGCCTCGCCGTGCCCGTGGGGCCGCGGCGCGGGAGCATGTCCTGAACGCCTTGGAGATGGCACAACTGCCGGATGGTTCGCGACTGTTGAGGCGCTTCCCGCATCAGCTCTCGGGCGGGCAGCAACAGCGTGTCGTCCTCGCGCAGGCCCTGCTCCTCGGTGCCAGGGTCGTCGTCGCGGACGAGCCCACCACCGGGCAGGACGCGCTGACGAAGCGACGCGTGGTCGACGAGCTGGCGGCGGTCGCCGCGCGGGGCATCGGCGTCGTCCTGCTCAGCCACGACCTGGAGACCGTACGCGCGCTCGCCGACGAGGTACTCGTCATGCGGGACGGCCGGGTCGTGGAGTCCGGGCCGACGGAACGGGTGTGGCTCGCGCCCTCGCATCCCTGGACGCGTGAACTCCTCGCGGAGCAGCCTGCGTTGACGCAATCGGCACCGGCCACGGACAGCGCGGACAGTGTGCTCCGGGTGCGGGGCCTGCGCGCCCGGCACCGCGGCGGTGTCGAGGTACTGCACGCCCCGGAACTCATCGTCCGCTCCGGCGAGTGCCTCGCCGTCCTCGGCCGCTCGGGCAGCGGAAAGACGACACTCGCCCGCTGTATTGCCGGACTCCATCGCACATACGAGGGAGAGGTGCTGCTCGACGGAGTCGCGCTGGCGCCAAGTCTGCGCGACCGTGCGCGCGGTCAACTGGCCGCCGTGCAGTACGTGTTCCAGGACGCGCGTGCCTCCTTCGACGAGCATCGGCCGGTGCTCGACCAGGTGGCCCGTACGGCGGTTCGGTTGCGTGGGATGCCCCCTCGGGAGGCACGGGCCGAGGCGGCGGAGGTGCTCAACAGCCTTGGCCTGGCGGATGAGTTGGCGGCCCGATCACCGGCCCGGCTCTCGGGTGGCGAACTCCAACGGGCGGCGCTGGCCCGGGCCCTGCTCGCCAGGCCCCGGGTCCTGGTGTGCGACGAGATCACCTCCGGGCTCGACACGGTCACCCGCCGGGGCATCCTGGACCTGCTCGCCGGGCTGTTGCGGGACCGCGGCGACCTGTCCCTCGTACTGATCACACACGACCTGGACACCGCCCGACTCGCTTCCAGGATCGCGGTGCTGGATGCCGGGGAGGTGGTTGAGCAGGGTCCGGCCGAGGACGTGCTCACAGCTCCGGCGCATCCGTTCACCGTGTCCTTGGTGGAGACTTCGGGGCGTTCGAGAGTGGGGCGGTGACCGGGCGGATCCTGTGCTCCGTGAAGTCGCCGGGGGTCAGATCCAGCCCTGTTCCCACGCGTGATGTGCGGCGGCATGACGCGTGGACGCTCCCAGTTTGGACATGGCGGCGGAGAGGTAGTTGCGGACCGTGCCCGGGGCCAGATGGACCGCCGCGGCGATCTCGACGACCGACGCTCCGGTGCGGGCGGCGCGCAGGACCTCCAGTTCGCGGTCGGTGAGGGGGCAGTCGTCCTCGGTCAGCGCGGAGGCTGCGATGTCGGGGTCGACATAGCGGCGGCCGGCGGCGACGTCGCGGATGATCTCCGCCAGTCTGGCCGCGGCGGTGGTCTTGGGTACGAAGCCGCGGATGCCCGCGGCGAGCGCGCGGCGCAGCACTGCGGGGCGGGCGTGCCGGGTGACCAGGACGATCTGGGTGGGGAGTTCGGCCCGGATCTCCTCGGCAGCGCGCAGCCCGTCGGTGGGCGGCATCTCAGTCGGATCAAGACGCCGCTCCGTTCCCGGCGTTTGCCGACTTCGTCGGGTTCGTCGGCCTCCTCGGCTTTGACGAGCCGGGCCGCCAACTCGCTCTTCAGCGCGATCACTTGGAGATGATGACCCTGGATGTCGTGCAGGTCGGCGGCGAACCGCAGGCGCTCGCGCTGTTCCCGCTGCTCTGGCTCGACGTCATCGCCGCCGAGTCGATGATCGCTCTGGAACACCTCGTGATGCTCCCGCTGATGTTCCTCGTCATGGTCCGCCGCCGGAGCGAGTACGGCTGCTGACCGAATCCCCGCTCGTACAACTACCGCCTCATGCCCTGGAGTTGCCATGACTGCCACGCACACCACCACGGTTCCGCAAGCGACCACCGACGCCCCGACATCCGGCACGGGATCCGGAACGGGATCCGGCACCGCTTCGAACGGGCGACGCCCCGTCGAGATGCTCAAGCGACGCTGGCCGACAGCCCTGGCCGTCGCGCTCGTGATCCTGACGACGGCCGGCGGTTCGGGCGAACCCGCCGACACCGTCGGCGCGTTCGGGGACGCCCTGCCTCTGCTGCCGCTGCTGTACGTGATCATCCATCAGATCGGGAAGCCTCGCGTGACCTGGCCCGTGCTCGGTGCCGGTGTGGCCGTCATGGTCGCCCTCCGGGCGCAGGACGTGGTCTCGCAGCCCGTCGCGCTCGTGGCCATCGCGCTGGCGGTCCTGGTCCGGCGTGCCGTACGCGGAACGCCGCACGGACGGGCGTCCTTCGGGGTCCAGGCGGCGGGAGCGTTCGCGTTCGGTGCCCTCGCGCTGGTCGGACTCGCGGTCGATCCGGACCTCGGCCGCTACCTCGTGGCCGCCGGCTGGTTCTTCCACGGCGTCTGGGACTTCGTCCACCTCAGGCTCGACAAGGTCGTCGCCCGGTCGTTCGCCGAGTGGTGCGGGATCGTGGACGTCCTGGTCGCCGTCCACCTGCTCTTCCTGCTGTGACTCCTGGCCCTCCCGTACCTCCCGCTCGCTGCCGTCCGGCAGGCCGACGAGGGGAACCCGTGAACGAGGACTACGCGATCAGGATCGCGCGGGACTGGAACGTGAAGCACGACGGCGCCGGCTTCGTCACGCGATTCGAGGTCGAGTCGGATTTCCTGCGCCGGTATCCCGTCCGGCAGGTCGGCGGACGGACGATCCTCGAATTGTGGGTTCCAGCCGAAGAGCTCGACGACTTCAACTCCCACATCGTGGGAGAGATCCGACTCGTCCACGAGTTCCGCTGAGACGGCTTCGCCGTCGGCATTTGGCCGGATCCCGTACGGCAGCCGGGGCCGCGGCTCTACGTTGTGTGGTGAGACTTGCCATGGCGCGTGCTGAGGAGGCTGTTCAGTGACTCACGATTCGTCCGCACCCGCGGGCCCGTGGTCGAAGATCGACACATCGGTACCGCATTCGGCCCGGATCTGGAACTACTGGCTGGGCGGGAAGGACAACTACCCCGTCGACCACCAGGTGGGCGACGCGTTCCGTGAGTTCTTCCCGGGAATCGAGGAACTCGCCCGGGGTTCCCGGGCCTTCCTCGGCCGGGCCGTGCGCCATCTGGCGGGCGAAGCGGGTGTCCGGCAGTTCCTGGACATCGGCACCGGACTGCCCACCGTGGACAACACGCATCAAATAGCCCAGCGGGTGGTCCCCGAGGCACGCATCGTCTACGTCGACAACGACCCGCTGGTGCTGGCCCATGCCCGGGCGCTGCTGACCAGCACCCCGCAGGGGGTGACCGACTACATCGACGCGGATCTGCACGATCCCGACGCGATCCTGCAGCAGGCGGCCACCACGCTGGATCTGAGCCGGCCAGTGGCGCTCACCCTGATGCAGGTCAGCGGCCACATCGCCGACTACGACGAGGCTCGGGCCATCGTGACCAGGCTGATGGAGGCCCTGCCGTCCGGCAGCTTCCTGGCGTTCAACGACAGCGTGGACACCCACAAGGCCAATGCCGAGGCCACCCGGCGCTACAACGAGAGCGGCGCCGCCCCGTACTTCCTCCGCAGCCCGGAACAACTGGCCGGTTTTTTCGAGGGTTTGGAGCTGCTGGAGCCGGGCGTGGTCCCGCTCGCGGAGTGGCGGCCCGACCCGGGCGCCGCCGCGATCCCGTCCGAGGTGATCGCCCTCGGCGGCGTCGGCCGCAAGCCGTAGTCCGCCATCCGCCATCCGCCATCCGCCATCCGCCATCCGCCATCCGCCATCCGCCAAGGGTCCGGTCGGTCCGGAGGGGGCCGCCCTCCATGGCTCAGTCTTTGCCCGGACCAAAGGATCTCCTGAACCGGCACAGCCGTACTCCCCGGCATCCGCACCGCTCACCGCGGGCGAAAGCGGCGTTCCCGGGGCCTCCACCCCGGGGACGGATGTCCTGGTCCAGGAGGAGCCATGCGTATGTCCCGGAACGCGGCGGGAACGGTCTTCGTCGTCGGCAGTCTGACGCTGACCCTCGCCGCGCTCGCGTATCCCGCGATGCTCGGGGTGCAGAACGTGTCGAGTTCCCCGTCTCGCATCATCGCCCGCACCCCGACCGGCCCGCTCACGGAGGCCGACCGTGACTTCGTCGTCAAGGTGCGCGCCGCCGGGCTGTGGGAGTTCCCCTCCGGCGAGCTGGCTCTGACCAAGGGCACGACCCAGCCCGTCAGAACGGCGGGCGAGCACCTGATCTCGGGCCACGCCGCACTCGACGCCGAGTGCCGGCTGATCGCTCCCCGGCTGGGGATCACGCTGCCCAACCAGGCGTCCCCGCAGCAGCAGGGTTTCGTGGCGACCCTGACGGCGGACCACGGCAAGCAGTTCGACACGGACCTCGCCAACATCCTGCGCGTGACCCACGGCCAGATCTTCCCGACGGTCGCGAAAATCCGTGCCACCACCGAGAACAGCCTGGTCCGTGAACTGGCCGACCAGGCCAACGACACCGTCCTGGACCACATCTCCGTCCTGGAGAAGACCGGGCTGGTCGACTTCGACTCGGTCCTCTTCCAGGAGACGACCCCTCCGAAGCTGCCTGCCGACGATGTCACGCCGCCCGCGCCCCAGCCGGGAGCGCCGGCCGTCGCTCTCACTCCGCCGGCCGGCGGCACCTCCCCGACACCGACGCCGACCCCGTCACCGACAGTGCGGTAGGCCTGCAGCAGGCCTCCAGCGCGCGGCACCGCAGACCGTCCCGCGCGCGACTCACCGCACGCTCGCGCCAGGTATCACCGCACGCTCGCGCCGTCTCACCGCACGTTCGCGCCGTACATCTCGCCGAGCGGATCCGCGATCAGCTCGACGCGGGTTCCGTCGGGGTCGCGGAAGTAGACCGAAGTGCCGCTCTCCTCCTGGTAGTCCACCCCGGCCGCGTCGAGCCGGTCGCGCAGACGGGTCCAGGCAGCCGGTTCGACGGAGATGGCCAGGTGGTGGAGGCCGCCGAGGACTTCCGCGTACGGTCCGAGGTCGAGGCCCGGGAAGTCGAAGAAGGCGAGCAGGTTGCCGTGACCGATGTCGAAGAAGAAGTGGGTCGAGCCCTTGTAGTCGCGGTTCTCGAACATCTCCGTGAGCGGGAACTCCAGCAGTTCCTGGTAGAAGCGCACCGTCCTCTCGACGTCGCCGGAGAGCAGCGCGACATGGTGCACGCCCCGGGCCGAACTGGGCCGCCGGTCCGGGGCCAGATAGGCATCCCGGATCCGTGCCCTCTCGGTCTCGATCGCCGTCAGGTCCAAGGGGTTCTCCTGGCTCGACACGTGTGCGAACACTCCTCACACAATGGAATGGGACGCCGGCCGCGACGGGCGGGGCCGGCGCGTCACCGGCATCGCGAAAGCGGTTTGCCGTTCAACCACCGGTCACTCTAGGCATCCCCTCGGTCCGGTCAAGGGCCGCGGAGCCGGACGAACGGAGTCACATCATGGATCTGCTTCCCTTCAGCGCCTCGCACGCGACGACCGTGGCGACCTGGCCGGTCTCCGCCACGGAGGTCACGATGTGGTGCGGACGGCGGGAGTTCCCCATGGCCGCAGAGACCGTCGCGGCGTGGCAGCAGGACACGGACGTGACGGCTCGTCTGCTCGTCGAGGACGAACGACCCGTCGCGTACGGGGAGTTGTGGTTCGACGCCGAGGAGGACGAGGTGGAGCTGGCGCGGATCATCGTGGCGCCCGAGTCCCGCGGTCGTGGCCTCGGGCGCGTACTGGTCCGGGGTCTGCTCGGCGAGGCCCGCGGCTCCGGACACTCGGGCGTGTTCATGCGCGTGCACCCGGACAACGCCCGGGCTCTGCGCTGCTACCGGGGAGCCGGCTTCGTCCTCGTCGTCCCGGAACTGGCCGAGGCCTGGAACGCCGTACAGCCCGTCGACTACGTCTGGCTACGGCACCAGTGACACCCGGATGCCGATCGTCCCGTTCTTCCCTCGGCGCAGTCGGCTGCCGAGCAGGACGAGGCGGCCGGAGATGCCGTATTTGCGGGCGATGAGACGGCGAAAGTGCGCTGTGACGTCCGGGTCGCAGACCTCGGCGGTGGCGGGGAGTTGCTCGCCGGTCGGGTTGCCGCGGACGTCGCAGGGGCCGGCCAGGACGTCGGCGCGGTTGCGGATCCGCTTCACCTTCCACGAGTCCGCGACGCTCCAGACTCCGAGCGTGTCGCCGTCGCGGACCACCCACACCGGGGTCGCGACCGGCGTGCCGTTCTTCCGATAGCTGGTGGCCAGCAGATATTTGCCGGTACCGAGCCGCTCCAGCGCTGCATTGTCCACGCGGCAAGTCTAGGCGGCGGGCGGGCCCGGCGGGAGTCCGGCCGGACGGGATCCCGTCCGGCGCAATCCTGGGCCGGAAGAGCGATCCCTGACGGCTCGTCAGCGATGTGTCGGGCTTTCGGGCGCGGGATGTGAAAGGGAGTCAGACAAAGAGCCGATTTGTACGACAATCGTCCCGCTCGGAGGATCTCGCATGTCCGCCTCGCCACTCCCCCGCACCACCCGCACCACCCGCACCGCCCCCAGCGCCCGCGCTGCCCGCACGGGAGCCGCCGCGCTCACGGCACTCACCCTGGCCGGAACCGCCCTCCTCGGGGCCCCGGCCGCCTTCGCCGCCCCGGGCGACAACCGCGACGTCAAGATCCACGCGGACACGACGCCCGACGCCGACCAGCGGAACAACCCGAATGTCTGCCAGTTCTACCTCGCCGCCTTCAACTTCGACCGGGGGCAGGGTGTCACCTGGATCATCGAGCCCCAGCCGGCGAAGCGGGGAAGCGCCACCCTCACCGGCACCCTCGCGCTGCCCACCGGCACCGGCCGGACAACCGGTCTGCTGGCCCTGCCCGACGGCCAGTACAAGCTCACCTGGCAGATCGTGGACGGCAAGGGCCCGGGCAAGAACAAGGTGTTCAAGGTCGACTGCAAGACCCCGCCCGCAGGCGGACCCGAGGGCGTGACACCCGGCGGCCCCAACGGGGGCGTACCCGCGGGCGGCGGCGGTCTCGCCGAGCCACCGAGCGTGTCGGCGTTCGGAGCCGCGGCGGCGTTGGGCCTGGTAGGCGTGTCGGGCTTCGTCTACTTCCGGATGCTGCGCCGCCGGCCCGATGGCGCCGCGTAGGCGCGCGCCCAGGCCCTGGTACCGGACGCGCGCCTACCGTCTGACGAGGACGACCGTGCTGGCGTTCTCGCTGGTGACGGGCTGCGTCTGGTGGGCCGAGGACGACGGTCGGCCCCCGGACCCGGCCGCCGCACCCGCCCGGGCGCCCGGGGACGCCAAGGCGTCCCCGGGTTCCCCCGCCCCGGGTTCCCCCGCCGCCACGACACCCGAGCCCCGGCCCGGCCATGTCCGTGTGCCGCCTCCCGTCCGCCGCCCCAGCCCGGCGCCCCGGCCGCTCCCGCGGTCCAGGGCGACGGTCCTGAGGATCCCGTATCTCGGCCTGGAGGCCCCGGTCGTCGGACTGCGCCTGGACCGGAAGCGGCAGCTCACCACTCCGCCGGTGGACAAACCCGAACTCGTCGGCTGGTACGAGGGCGGCCCCTCGCCCGGCGAGGCCGGCACCGCCGTGGTGGTCGGCCACCTCGACACCGCCACCGGGCCCGCCGTCTTCGTCGGCCTCAGTGGACTGACGCCCGGCCGGCTGGTCGAGGCCCGGCGCACCGACGGCCGCACCGCCGTCTACACGGTGGACGCCGTCCGCACGTACGACAAGGAGCAGTTCCCCAGCCAGGAGGTGTACGGCGCCAGAAAGCGTCCCGAGCTGCGGCTGATCACCTGCGGCGGGGCATACGACCAGAGGACCGGCGGCTACCGGAGCAATGTCGTCGTCTTCGCGCATCTGACCGGGGCGCGCGAGCCGGATCGCCCCGCCTAGGCGACCGGCTCCGCGCCGACGGTCCGAGTCGGCGGCCCGAGTCGGCGATCCGTGTCGGCGATCCGTGTCGGCGTTACAGGCCCGCAGGGCCCGTGAAGATCGCTTTTCACCGTCCGCCCCCATGGTCCGAACCTCCGTGCAAGACTCCGAAGATGACCTCGGAGACGATCAACGCGGCGGCAGCGGGCACGTGGCGGCTCGGCGACCTCACGGTCAGCCGGCTGGGTTTCGGGACCATGCGGCTGACCGGGAGCGGCGCCTTCCACCAGGGCACGCCTAGCGATCGCGACCGGTCGCTCGGTGTGCTGCGGCGCGCGGTGGAACTGGGCGTGAACCACATCGACACCGCCGCCTTCTACTTCTCGTCCCTGCGCTCGGCCAACGAGCTGGTCAACTCGGCGCTGGCCCCGTATCCGGACGACCTGGTCATCGTCACCAAGGTCGGGCCGGGGCGTGATCCGTCGGGCGAGTGGCTGCCCTGGGCCAGGCCCGAGCAGCTGCGCGGCCAGGTGGAGGAGAACCTGCGCCAGCTCGGCCGCGACCACCTCGACGTGGTCAACCTGCGGACGCACGGCCGCCATTCGATCGCCGAGCACTTCGGCGCACTGGCCGCGCTGCGCGAGGCCGGGCTCGTCCGCCACCTCGGTGTGTCCGACGTCGACGCGGAGCAGCTCGCCGAGGCACAGGCCGTCGCCCCGGTGGTCTGCGTCCAGAACCGGTACGCCCTCGACACCCGTACCGAGATGGGCGACGACGTCCTGCGGATCTGCGGTGAGCAGGGCATCGCCTTCGTGCCGTTCTTCGCGATAGCCGGCGAAGGCGGCAGGAAGGGCGCCGACGGCAGTCACGAGGCGGAGGTCCTCGACATCGCCCGGGCCCACGGCGCGAGCCCCGCGCAGATCCGGCTGACCTGGACACTGCACCGCGGCCCGCACGTCCTGGCCATTCCGGGCACCGGCGATCCGGACCACCTCGTGGAGAACGTGGCCGCGGGAGCGATCAGCCTGTCGGACGACGAACTCGCCCGGCTCGCCTGAGGGTTGAGGATCACTTCGACATGGGGGACAGCACACTGTGGGTGGCCGCGCTGACGGCCGGGACCGCCGTGCTCGCGAGCTGGGTGACCAGCCGCGGCACCTACCGGGCCGCCCGCATCCAGGCGGACGCCGCCGCCGCGACCGTACAGGCGGACCGGCTCCGGGCTACCCGGCGGTCGGCGTACGTGGACGTCATCGAGCAGGCCCAGCGCATGGGAGACCTCTACTGGAAGGTCACCGACGCCGATCGGATCCAGGACCCTGACGAGCGGCTCGCCGCCCTCAGGGACCTGCGGATACGGCTTCAGGGCGAGTACGCCGTGCTGCGTCAGCGGGTCTGGGTGGTGGACCTGGAAGGGTCGGCGGAGGCCGCCGCGGCCGCGGACCGGCTCCGCCTCGCGACCGGCGACAACTGGCGGGCGCTCCGCGCGATGATCGAGGGCGAGGAGGGGGCGGGACAGCGGTTCGACGACTGCTACCGCCCGTTCTGGGAGTCGGTCGTGAACTTCGTCGGCCTCGCCCGCACCGCGCTGCACGAGACACGTACGTGACAGCACGTACGTAAGGACGGCGAGTATGCGGTGATCCGCGTGTGTCAGGACGGTCACTGGTCGCGCCGCTGCACCGAGATCACGGCGACAGCGGCCGCGGCCAGGGACCAGACCGCGTAGACGGTCCAGGCGCCGGTGAGCGTCCACGGGTACGCGATAGCCTGCTGGTCGACGTCGACCAGGCGGATCCACGCTCCGGTGGGCAGGGCGTGGTCGACGACGGCTGCCCAGTGGCGGTCGGCGCTGAAGACCAGGGGCAGCAGCAGGAGGATCACCACGCTTGCGGTCATGGTGGCCGCGCTGTGCCTGATGAGGGTGCCGAGGGCCATACCGAGGATCGCGGACACCGGCGCCAGGAGCGCGGACGCCACGACGACGCGCAGCGCCCCGGGGTGGTCGATCGGGACGCCGATGTGCCGGCCGGACAGAACGGCCTGGGTCAGTCCGAACGAGGCCGCCGCGACGACCGCGCCGAACACCGTCGTGACGGCCGTGACCACACACACCTTCGCCGCCATCACCGAACGCCGGGCCGGGACGGCCGTGAACGTCGTGCGGATCATCCCGGTCCTGTACTCACCCACGATCGCCGTGGCACCGATGGCGCTGAGGGCGAGCATGAGGATCATGGCGGCGTTCGCGGTGAAGGCGATCGACAGCGGGATCCCGTCCCGGACGAAGTCGGCCCGGGAACGCGCATCCTGCGCGGTCCAGTAGCGGTACGTGTCCCAGGCGGTCCCCACGTTGAACCCGATGACCGCCAGGGCGCCGATCACGAACGCCCAGGTGTTGGAGCGCAGCGACCACAGTTTGATCCACTCGGCGGCGACGAGGTCACGGAACCGGGCGCGGGGTTCGGTGACTTGAACAGAGTCGACCGTGGCCATGGCTGTGACCGTGGCCTTGTCGGTGGCGGTCATCGGGCTTCTCCCGCGAGGTATTCGACGCTGTCGGCGGTCAGTCCCATGAAGGCCTCCTCCAAAGAGGCGGTCCTGGTGGTGAGTTCGCGCAGCAGCACCCGGTGCCGGAGGGCGAGTTCACCGATTCGGTCCGCGTCCAGGCCGGACACCGTCAGCGAGTCGGCGTCCCGGCGCACCTCCGCACCCGCCCCGGTGAGCAGCGCCGTCAGCGCAGCGGGGTCCGGCGTGCGCACGGTCACGGTCGGACGGGTGCCGCGCGCCGCGAACCGAGTGAGGCTCTCGGCGGCGATGAGCGCGCCGCGGCCGATGACGACGAGCTGGTCGGCGGTGTTCTCCATCTCGGACATCAGGTGGCTGGAGACCAGCACGGTCCGGCCCTCGGCGGCCAGCCGGTGGAACAGGCCGCGAAGCCACTTCACCCCCTCCGGGTCCAGCCCGTTGAGGGGCTCGTCGAACAGCAGCACCGGAGGGTCGCCGAGCAGCGCGGCAGCGATGCCAAGCCGCTGTCTCATCCCGAGCGAGAAGCCGCCGATCCGGCGCCGCCGCGCGCCCGCGAGACCGACCTCCTCCAGCACCTCGTCCACCCGGCGGCGCGGGATGCGGTTGGAGCGGGCCAGCACGGTCAGGTGCGCCAGGGCGCTGCGGCCGCCGTGCACCTCGTGGGCGTCGAGCAGTGCGCCGACGTGGCGCAGGCCGCGCGGGCGGTCCCGGAAGCGGCGGCCGTCGACGGTGACCGATCCGCTGGTGGGATCGTTCAGACCGAGGACGAGTCGCAGAGTGGTGCTCTTCCCGGCGCCGTTCGGGCCGAGGAACCCGGTGACGTGTCCGGGCCGCACCGTGAAACTCAGATGGTCGACGGCCGTGGTGCCGCCGTATCGCTTCGTCAGTTCGTTGACTTCGATCACGGGTCCAACGGTCCCCGGGAACACGGCGGTTCGGCATCGGACCGGCGCCGACAATCGCGCAGGACGGTGTCGACCGTGGGTGTACACCCACGGTCCGATGCCCTGCGCGGATCGCGTCGTTACGATCGGCGTATGCCCGCCACACCGCGTCTTCCGCTGCTCAAGCGCATACCGCCGGGCATCTGGACGGCGGTGATCTGGTGTGCGGGTCTGGCGCTCACCCTCCTCATGCGTTTCCGGTTGCCCGGCCAGGAGGAGGCGGACGCCTATCGCACCGTGCTCATCAGCGGCGCCAAGTGGGAGGGCTGGGCACTCCTGGCGCTCGGCACCGCCCTGACGCTGGGCGGCGGTGCCCTGTTGCGCCGTCGGCCGCTGTGGGCCTTGGCGCTGATGCTCGCCGGTTCGATCGGCGGGACGAGCGCGCTGAGCGTGGACGCGATACCCCCGCTCCAGTTCCTGGCGGTCGATCTCATGCTGTACTTCATCGCGGCGGCCCGTCCCCGCAGGACCGGGATCGTCGCCGTCTCCATGGCGCTCTTCACACTCGCCGGTTTCCTGGCCGTCCGGGTGCTGAGCGGGTGGGGCATCGGAACCACGACCGAGCTGATCGTGGCGCTCACGGCCGTCATCGCCTGGCTCATCGGCGACTCGATGCACCAGTCACGGGTCCATGCCGAGCAGGTGCGCGCGCAGGCGGCGGCCCAGGCCGTCACCGCCGAACGGCTGCGCATCGCAAGGGAGTTGCACGACATGGTGGCCCACACCATCGGCATCGTCGCCCTCCAGGCCGGTGCCGCGCGGCGGGTCATCGACACCCGGCCCGAGCTGGCGCGGGAGGCCCTCGGAGAGGTGGAGAACGCGAGCCGCGAAACGCTGTCCGGTCTGCGCCGGATGCTCGGTGTGCTCCGCCGGGCCGAACCGGGCCGGGCCCCCGAGGAGACTCCGCTCGATCCCTCCCCCGCCCCCGGTCTGGCCGACATCGACCGCCTCGCCGAGCGGACGACGGCCGCGGGCGTCCGCGTCGAGGTCCGCTGGCAGGGCGAACGGCACACACTGCCTCCGGAGATCGGCATGTCCGCGTACCGCATCGTGCAGGAGGCCGTCACCAATGTCGTACGCCATGCCGGCGTCCGCTCCTGCCGGGTGACCGTCGACTGCCGGGACGAGGAGCTGGCCATCGAGGTCGTCGACAGCGGGAACGGCCCCGGGCGTGCCGCGGCCACCGGCTACGGGCTGCTCGGCATGCGCGAGCGGGTCGGCCTGCTGCACGGGGAGTTCTCGGCCGCGCCGCGCCCCGAGGGCGGATTCCGGGTGGCGGCGCGGCTGCCCGTACCGGCGGGTGTGCGATGACGGTCCGGGTGGTACTGGCCGACGACCAGCCCCTCGTCCGCGCGGCCCTGCGCATGGTGATCGGTGAGGCCACCGGCCTGGAGGTCGTCGGCGAGGCCGGCACCGGAGCCGAAGCGGTTGCCCTCGCCGCGGCGGAGCACCCCGACGTCGTGGTCATGGACATCCGCATGCCCGGCATGGACGGTATCGAGGCGACCCGGCTGATCGCGGAGGGTTCCGGCGGGACCCAGGTCATCATGCTGACGACCTTCGACGATGACGACTATCTGTACGGGGCGCTGCGCGCGGGCGCGGCCGGATTCCTCGTCAAGGACATGGCCCTGGACGACATCCTCGACGCGATCCGGGTCGTCGCCACCGGGGACGGGCTGCTCGCGCCGAGTGTGACACGCCGTCTCATCAGGGAGTTCGCGGAGCGTCCCGTGTCGGCCGCACCCGCCGTCCGCACGGCTCTGGGCATCACCGACCGCGAGCGCGAGGTGCTCACCCTCATCGGGAACGGCCTGTCCAACACCGAGATCGCCGCGCGGCTGTCCATCAGCGTGGCCACCGCGAAGACGTATGTGACCCGGCTGCTCGCCAAGCTGGACGCCCGGGACCGGGTGCGGCTCGTCATCATCGCGTACGAGGCGGGGCTGGTCGCGTCTACGCGTTGAGGGATCGCAGCCAGGTGGTCAGCAGCCGGTTGACCTCCTCGGGGCGTTCCTGCTGCACCCAGTGGCCGCAGCCCTCGACGAGGTGCGAGGAGACCAGGCCGGGAAGCGTGGTCGGGAACGCCTCGATGGCACTGGCCAACCACGCGATGGAGGCGTCGAGTCGGCCCGCGACGAAGAGCGACGGCTGGGTGATCGGGGCACCGTCCCACTCGGCGAGGTCCTCCCAGTCCTGGTCCATGTTGCGGTAGCGGTTGAGCGCGCCGGTGAATCCGGTGCGCTCGAACTCGCCCACGCAGAAGTCGAGTTCGGCGTCCGAGAGCCAGGACGGCCGGTCCTTCACGAACCGGTCGGAGAGCTTGCCGCCCGCCGGGACGAAGAAGACACCGGCCTCTCCCGACTCGGGCATGGTGTCGGCCGACAGTGTCGCGTAGAAGCCCGTCAGCCACGCCCGTACATCCGGCTCGATCTCCGACTCCGCCCGGCCGGGCTCCTGGAAGTAGCGGACGTAGAACTCCTCGTCCCCGCCGATCATGGCGAAGGCGTCGGACGGGCGCATCCCGCCCCGCGGCGCGTACGGCACGCCGAGCAGTCCCACCGCGGAGAAGACGTCGGGCCTGAGCAGCGCGGAGTCGGCGGCGATGGTCGAGCCCCAGTCGTGGCCGACGATCACGGCGGTCTCCTCGCCGAGGGCGCGGACGACGGCGACGTTGTCCTCGACGTGCGCCCCGATGCGGTACGCCTCCACGGTGTCGGGCACCGACGAGCGCCCGTAGCCGCGTACGTCGATGGCGACGGCGCGGAATCCCGCCTCGGCGAGTGCGGGGAGCTGGTGGCGCCACGAGTACCAGAGCTCGGGAAAGCCGTGGACCAGCAGGACAAGGGGGCCGGCGCCCTGTTCCACGAGGTGGATACGGCCACCGGGGACGTCCACCATCCGATGCTGGGCGCCCGCCGGGGTGAACGGGTCTGCGGCCTGCGACATGGGTCCTCCTCGGACTGGGATGCACTGCTGTCGATCATTGCTCCGGTTCCAGGAGGGGGCGAGGGACGTTGCTGTTTCGGCAACAACGCCCGGAGGGGGCACACCACCCCCGCGGATGTGCCCCCTCCGAAACGCCCCCTCCGAAGCGCCCCACCGCCGAGTCGGGCACCTTCTAGCCGCTCCCCGTTCGGTGCCTTGCCCTCGAACAGTTTGCGAACCGTGTCGGTGTCGGGCGCCAGGCCCTCGGAACCGGGGCCGTGGCCCGTGCGATCGAGCCCCCAGATGACGTCGTCGGGAATGATCCCCGACGCCTGTGCGGCGAGTCCCGCCCCCGCCAGGGCCGTGACGGTGGCGACCGCGACCACCCAGCCACGCCCGCGCCGCGGCCGGTACGCGTCGGCCCGGCGCCAGCTGCGCGGGCGCGGATCCGTGGCGAGCACCCGGGCCAGGACCATCCGATCCGCCGCCTCACTCACCACCACCCGGTCGGCTAACGGATCGGCGGGGCCCATCAGTTGACGTACCCGGGCCTCCGTCTCCACGGTCTCCTCGCGTGCCCTCATGTCCGCCTCCACGGTCTCCTCGCGTGCCCTCATGTCCGCCTCCCCTTCAGCCGCAGACCAGTACCCAACAGGCGGCGCGCGTCGTCGGCTGCTCGGCACGGGCCTTCGCCGTACGGCTGCACCGCGCGCGCCGACGGCTGGAGAACGCGCTGGCACGGACGGAGCAGGAGGAGCCGCGGGGACGGCGCCACGAACTGGACGGGGAGCTGGGGGACCGTACAGCCAGGGCAGCGACTCCTCCGGCATGTTCGGGACCTTGTCCAGGTGTCGCCAGGCGACGACGAAGGTCTCGGAGGCGATGTCCTTGGCCGCCTCCGCGTCACCCGCCCGCCGTTCGGCGAAGCGCAGCACCTGCCGGTAGTTACAGGCGAGTTCTCGCCGACTGACGAACACTCGGCCGGGCCGGTGAACCAGACCGAGGGGAGGCACGTACTGAAGGAGGGCGTTCACCTCACGGGAACGCCCACAGCAGTGACGCTGGGTCAGGACAGTCGCACGGGAGCCGTGGATGAGGCATGCACGACGGAACGTTCAGCGGATCGCACGGTTCGCCGCAATCGGCGGACTGGTGTGCGGGGGGCTGATGGTCTCGCATGCCGTGGCGAGCGAGACGCCGGACGATCCGAAGGCTCCGAACGCCGAGATGCTGGCCGCCCGGACCGGCCAGGAACTGGTCGCCGAGCTGGGCACCTCGCGTACGGCGGGCAGTTGGATCGACGCGAAGGGGCGCCCGGTCGTCGCGGTGACCGACGAGGAGGCGGCGGCCGACGTGCGTGGCGCGGGTGCCGTCCCCAAGGTCGTCCGCTACGCCATGAAGGACCTGCGGTCCGCCACCGACACCCTCAAGGACGCGCCCAAGGTGGCCGGCACCTCGTGGGCGATGGACTACGCCTCCAACCAGGTGGTGGTCCGCGCCGACACCACCGTCTCCGCCGACGAGTGGGACCGGCTGGCCAAGGTCGCCGAGAGCCTCGGCAAGTCCGTGCGGATGGAGCGCATCGAGGGCACGTTCACCCCACGGGTGAACGGCGCCTCGCCGCTCTTCGCCAGCGCCGGACGCTGTTCGGCGGGCTTCAACGTGACCAACGGACAGGCCAACTTCATTCTCACGGCCGGGCACTGCGGCCCGGTGGGCACGACGTGGTTCTCGGACCAGCAGGGCAGCCAGCAGGTCGGAGCGACCGTGTCCGGCTCGTTCCCCGGCGGTGACTTCTCGCTCGTGCAGTACAGCCCCGGCGTGGATCTCAGCGGCGCCGACCTCGTGGCCGTCGGCAACGGGGAGGGCATCCGGATCGTGGGAACGGCCGACGCCGCCGTCGGACAGAAGGTGTTCCGCAGCGGCAGCACGACCGGCCTCCAGTCCGGCGAGGTGACCGGACTGAACGCCACCGTGAACTACCCGCAGGGCACGGTCACCGGACTCATCGAGACCACGGTGTGCGCCGAACCGGGCGACAGCGGCGGCCCGATGTTCGCCGACGGACTGGCCATGGGCGTCACCTCGGGCGGCAACGGGGACTGCCAGAGCGGTGGTACGACGTTCTTCCAGCCGGTCACCAAGGCGCTGGACTCGCTCGGCGTGAAGCTGGTGACCGAGCCCGGGTCGGGCCAGGCGGCACCCTCCTCCGGGAGCACAGGCAGCGCCAACAGCGGCGCGGGCGCGGAGGCTCCCGACACGTCCTCGACCGCTCCCGGCGGCGCGGTCCTGCCCGGGGCAGGTGGCGGATCGGTGGACACGGTGCCCGAGGGTCGGACCGACAGCCTGTCCTCGGCGCTGGAGCGGATCGCGGACTTCAGAAGCCTGGGTCCCGGACTGTTCGTCATCGCGGGCAGCCTGGTCGCCCTGGTGGCCCTCCGAATCCGCTCCGAACGCGGGCGCAGGCGGTACCGCAACCAGTACTCGCAGAGCTGGGGCTGACGGCGGGCGGATCCGTCCCGGCTCCCGACCGGCGGGAAGCGCGGACGGTTTACTGGGGGGCATGACGCGCCCCAGTCACATCCCCGGCCGAGCCCCCGACGACGCCACTGCCGCCGCCGAAGCCACCTCCACCAGCGCCGAGAACCGCGCCCCCGTCATCGTCAGCTCCCCCGGCTCCTTCGCCCGGAGTGTGCTGGACGAGCGGCACCCGGCCCTCATCGAGCGCGTACGGCGAGCCACTCCGTACCCGCCCGAGCAGCAGCGCGCGCTGGACTCCCTCCTGGAGGAGATCACCAAGGGGGTCATCGAGCGGCTCGACGACAGTGAGCCCGGCGCCGAGCGGTGGCGGGACGAGCCGTACTACGGACAGCTCTGGGCGGACGTGCCGTTCCTGTGGGCGGAGAGCTTCTTCTACCGCAAGCTTCTGGCCGCCCTGGGCCACTTCACACCGGGGCCCTGGCAGGGCATCGACCCCTTCGCCCCGTTCAAGAACGCCGAACTCACGAGTTCCAAGGTCGACGAAGAGCTCTCCGCGCTCGACCGCCTGCCCGAACTCCCGGCGGAGGAGCAGGACCGCACGCTCCTGCTCTCCTCCCTCTGGGGCAACCGGGCCGATCTCGGCTTCCAACTGTCCGCCGGTGCCGGGGGGTTGGGCGAGCGCGTGGCGGGCCTCGTCGTGGACGACTCCCCCGCGCTCCTGGCGACGCTCGAAGCCGGCGAGCCCGGACAGGTCTGTCTGGTCGCCGACAACGCCGGTCCCGAACTGCTTCCCGACCTCGTCCTCGCCGACCATCTCCTGACCACTCGGCGGGCGGCCACCGTCGTCCTGCACCTCAAGCCGTACCCGTACTACGTGTCCGACGCGACCACCACCGACACCCTGGCCTGTCTCGACCGTATGACCGGTGCGGCCGGACACGCGGCCGAGGTCGGCGAGCGGCTGCGGCAGGCCGTCGGCGGTGGACGGCTGATCCTGCGCACCCACCCGTTCTCGTGCGCGCCGCATCCCTACGAGCGGATGCCGGCCGACCTCCGGGAGGATTTCGCGTCCGCCACGCTGACCGTGATGAAGGGCGACCTCAACTACCGCCGTCTGGTGGGCGATCGCCACTGGCCGGCCACGACTCCGTTCGCCGAGGCCACCGCGTACTTCCCGGGTCCGGTAGCGGCACTGCGGACGCTCAAGTCGGACGTCGTGACCGGACTCGAACCGCGGACGCTGGAGGAGCTGGACGCGGGCGAGGAAGCGTGGCGCACGAGCGGGACGCACGCCCTGATCCAGTTCGGCGCGTGCTGATCCGGTTCGGGGCGCGCTGATCCGGTTCGGGGCGTGAGCGTTCCGGTTGTGAGGACTGGGCTGTTTGTCCCCTCATGGGTCGGTGGTGCCGCTAGCGTTCGCTGGTCACCGTTCGCGTGAATGTGCATGACATGCACAGGGGGGGAGACAGCTATGGGGAACAAGCGTGTGCTGAGACATCCGGCACGGCTGATCGTCGCGTTGCTCGCCGGGTTCGCTCTGGTCCTGACCGGCACGGGCACCGCCCACGCCACGACCACCGTGGAGATCCCGGCGGGCACCGAGGGCGGCGTCTCGGCGACCGTGAAGTTCTACGGGACCGTGGTGCCTCAGCCCTACAACCCGGATCCGACCGCCTACTTCGGCGACCGCAAGTGCCAGTTGATCTACCACGACTACGACCCGTCGGCGGGCTGCGGGGGCTTCAAGCTCGGCGTCGTCCTGCACAACGTCCGCAACCAGCCCGGCTATCTGGCCGGCCTCAACAGCACCGGGAACTACTTCCAGGCGCACGCCGACACCGCCCGTACCTTCGGGTGCCTCCGGCCCGACGGCAGCTTCGACCACGGCACGAGCTTCGTCGTCCGCACCGAACAGCAGCGCCTCGGCTCGACGTACTACGAGCCGGACAGCAACTGGATCCTGTCCAGGCACCGGACCTACGACGGCGAGTACGGCCCGCACTTCTACGTCAACTTCCCTCCCGTGGAGGTGAACTGCCCGGCGGGCATGACCGCGACCCAGTACGGGCTGAAGGTCAGCAACGTCAACATCAGCATTGACGACGCGAACGTCTTCGGTACGACGACGTGGAGCACGCCTGGGCCGTTCTACGGGTGACCCGCTGTGCTTCTGGCGCCCGGACCCTCGGCGGGGTCCGGGCGCCTCTCCCGCGTCGCGGCAGGGAGTCTGCCGGCCAGTAGCGCGCCCGGTGCGGCGACCGCGGCGAGGACGGCCAGCGCGGTTCCCCTCGCGGCGGCACCGGCCGGTGCGAGCGTCGTGGCCACGGCCACCCCGAGGGCCGGACCGATGTTCATCGCGGTCTGCTGGAGTCCGCCGGAGACACCCGCCGACCGCACGCACGCCTCCCGCACGACGACAGCCGTCGCGGTGACCATCACGGGGGCGAAGCCGGCCCCCAGCAGAAGGAAGCAGCCGCCGATCGCCAGGGAGCCCGACGTCTGGTCGAGCCGGGACATCAGAAGCGTGGCGAGGGCCACAAGAAGCATGCCCACCACGGTCGTTCGGCGCGGACCGGACCGTCGCAGCAGTACGGCCGAGACCGGTGCGCCGACCATCATGGCCACCGCGAGCGGCAGCGCGTGCAGGCTGCCGTGGAGAGGGTCCAGGCCGAGTACGTCCTGGAGGTAGTACGTGCTGAGGAACAGCGTGCCGAACAGCACCGCCGACGCGGTGAGCAGGACACCGAGTGCCGAGGTGACGGTGGCCGAGCGGAACACGTCGGGCGGTACCAACGGCCCTGCCGTACGCCGCTCGTGGCGGACGAAGGCGGCGCACGCGGCCGTAGTGCAGAGGAGTCCGAGCACGCTCGCGGCCGTCCAACCGGTGTCCGGCACCCCGACGAGGGTGTGGACCAGGCACACCAGCGTCACTCCCAGCAGGCACGCGCCCCGCAGGTCGAGGCGGACGTCCGAGGCCTCCCTCGACACCCGCGCCACGAGGGCGAGCACAACCGCCGCCAGCGCCGGGACGAGGCCAAGGAAGAAGACCGACCGCCAGCCGAAGTAAGTTGCCAACGCCCCGCCGACCAGCGGGCCGAGGGCGGCGGCGGCCCCGATGGCACTGGTGCGCACGGCTATCGCCATACCAAGGCGGTCGGGCGGATACGCGGCGCGCAGCATTCCCAGGGTCGCCGGTTGCAGCAGCGCGCCGAATACCCCCTGAACGACGCGCAGTCCGATGACCCAGCCAACCCCCGGTGCCAGGCCGATCGCCGCCGAGGTGACGGCGAAGCCCAGCATTCCGAGGGCGAAGACCCGTCGGTGTCCGTACCGGTCACCGAGGCGTCCGGAGAACACGAGCAGGCTCGCGACGGCGATGAGATAGCCGGTGCTCGTCCACTGCATCTGCACGAACGAGGCGTCCAGGTCACGCCGCAGACTGGGCTGCGCGACGGTCAGCGCGGTCCCGTCGAGAGCGACCAGCGTGGCCCCGGTGATGCCCGCGATGAGCGTGAGACGCTGGTCGCGCGCCGAGTTCACCGGGCCTCCGGTCCGAGGTGGGCGTCCAGCGCGGCCCGTACAAGGGGTTCGACGCCGTCGGCCCCCGTCGCGAGCTGGAGACTGCCCCAGCCCCACAGTTGCGCGATGCCGTGCAGGTTGGCCCAGAGGGCGCCCGCCACGTCCGGCGCCCGCACGTCGGGACGTACGCGACTCACCAGGTCCACAAGGGAGTTGAACAGGGGCAGGCTGGTCTCACGCAGGCCCAGACTGTTGCTCTCCAGCAGGTCGTGACGGAACATCAGCTCGTACATACCGCGGTGGGACAGCGCGAAGTCGACGTAGATCCGGGCCAGCGCCGCGAGTTGGGCACGCGGGCCAACGTCGCCGCCGCCCGGTTCCTCACCGACTCCCCGTTCCTCACCGACTCCCGGCTCCTTGCCGCCCCGCAGCTCCTCGGCGACCTCCGCCCCCAGTTCGGCGAAGCCCTCTCGCGCGATCGCGGAGAGCAGTTCCAGGTGGGTCGGGAAGTAGCGGCGCGGGGCGCCGTGCGAGACACCCGCCCTGCGGGCGATCTCCCGCAGCGAGAGGGCCTGCGCCCCCTCCTGGGTCACCAGGTCCACGCCCACGGACACCAAACGGGCTCGAAGTCCCGCCTCCTGTTCGGTCATGGACAGTGTCTACCAGCCAGAAGTAGACACTGTCTACTCACAACTGGAGGCGCGTGCCCCGCCGAGTAGAGGTGCGTGCCCAACCGATCCGCGGGGCCCTCGAACCGCTCGCGCGCGCACCGCATACCATCACCGTGATGAGCAGCAGGACGCACCGGCGACCGCACCGCGTCACGCGGGACGCGGTGCTGCGCCCTGCCCTCGCCGTGCTGCTCGCGGCGCTGGTGATGTGTCTGGGGTACGTGCCCTCGCACGGCCGGGCGGCTCCGGCGGCCGATCCCGTCGTCACCGTCTCCGTCACCCAGGAGCGGCTGGGCTCCCCCGCCGAGCACGACCGGTGCTGCGGCCTCCCCACCCGGGAGGCGCGGGCCGTACTGCCCGTCGCGACGCACCCTCTGCCCGCGGTGCTGCCGCGTATGCCGGTCGTGGCGCGCCCGGTCGTCGCTTCGCACGTCCCCGTCCTGCCGCCCGCACGTGGCGCTCCCGATCTCCATGTCCTCCAGGTGCAGCGGATCTAGACCGACGTCCAGACCAGAGACGTCCGTCCGACCCCTCACCCACCGCCGCCCGAAGGAACCGGCGCGGCGGGGACAAGGAACGCATCCCATGAGCAGGACCAGCAAGAAGTCGGCCGCCGCGGCACGCAAGGCGCGCGTCGAGGAGCTGCGGCGGGCCGAGAAGGCCCGCGAGCGCAAATACCGCGTCCTGACGATCACGGTCAGCACGGTCATCGTCGTCGGTCTCGTCGCCTTCGGCGCCTACGGCCTCAACAAGGCGAACGACAAGGACGAGCAGCAGCAGGCGGCCGTGAAGAAGCCCGTGAAGGGCGAGAAGTCCTGGAACGCGAAGAAGCTGACGCAGAACCATGTCGCGAAGGCCGTGTCGTACCCGATGAACCCGCCGGTCGGCGGCGACCACAACCAGGCGTGGATGACCTGTGACGGCTCGGTCTACACGAAGGCGATACCGAACGAGAACGCGGTGCACTCGCTGGAGCACGGCGCGGTCTGGGTGACGTACAACGACAAGGCCGCGGACGCCGACGTGAAGACTCTCGCCGACAAGGTCGCCAAGACCCCGTACACGCTGATGAGTCCGGTGAAGGACCAGGCCGGGGCCATCATGCTGTCGGCCTGGGGCAAGCAGCTGACCGTGGACAAGGCGTCCGATCCGCGGGTCCAGCAGTTCCTCACGAAGTACGTGCAGGGCGCGCAGACCCCGGAGCCGGGGGCCGCGTGCACGAACGGGATCGACGCGTCCTGACGAGCCGGCGCCGGGCTCTTCCGTGAGCCCGGCGCCACGCCGTACCTCCGTCTCTGGCAGGCTCACCCCAGGCGCATCGTTCCGATCCCGAGCAGGACGCCCCCGACAGGGCTTCCTCGGCAGGAGGCGTGAGATGGAGACGCTCGACTCGCAGGATCCGCTCGCCGTCGCGGTGACCGAGGCGATCCGCGGCGGTGACCTGGCCACGCTCCGGCAGTGCCTCGCCGAACACCCCGGCCTCGCCGGCACACGGATCGTGCGGCGCGGCGCCGGAGCGGGGACGCGCAGCCTGCTGCACATCGCCGCGGACTGGCCCGGCCACTACCCGAACGGTCCCGCCGTCGTCGCCGCCCTCGTCGAGGCGGGCGCCGACCCCAACGCCCGCTTCGGGGGCGCCCATTCGGAGACCCCGCTGCACTGGGCGGCCAGCAGCAACGACGTGCCCGTACTGGACGCCCTCGTCGAGGCGGGCGCCGACATCGAAGCCACGGGTGCCGTGATCGGCGGCGGCACACCGCTCGCCGACGCCCGCGGCTTCGGCCAGTGGCGGGCGGCGCACCGGCTGGTCGAACTGGGCGCGTGCACGACGCTCATGGACGCCGCGACGCTCGGTCTGCTGGACCGGGTGAAGGAGGTCGTCGAGGCCGCCGAACCGCCGGGCCGCGACGCCGTGACCCGCGCTTTCTGGGGTGCCTGCCACGGCGGCCAACTGGCCGCCGCCGACTACCTGTTGGCGCGGGGAGCCGATCTCGACTGGGTCGGCTACGACAACAAGACCCCCCTCGACATCGCACGGTCGACCGACGCGGACGGGGTCGTCCACTGGCTGCGGGAACTCGGCGCGAAGGGCCGCGCCGAGCTGCCCTGACCGCGCCCACGGGATCCGGGCCCGGCGCCCGCGTCTACGCCTGTTTCGGCCGGGCGGGCGGGTGCATCCGGGCCGCCGCGTCGCCCGCCTCCCTGGACCTGGCCCGCCATCTGCCCGCGCCCTCGTCCGCGGTGCCCGGGGACAGCAGCCGGGTCAGTACGAGCATGGTCTCCAGGTGGCGTTCGGGGTCCGGGCAGTTGCCGTCGGTGAGCTGGGTGATCTGGCGGAGGCGGTAGCGGACCGTCTGTTCGTGGACGTGCAGGCGCTCCGCCGTGAGGACGGCGTTGTCGCCGCAGCGCAGATACACGAGCAGGGTTTCGAGGAGCGGTTCGCGGCGGCGGGGCGGGAGTTCCAGGAGCGGCCCGAGGAGCTCGGCCGCGGCCGCTTCGAGGAGGTCGCCCGACCGGAAGGCGGTGAGGACGGCCACGTGGTCGACGCAGCGCAGTGGCGTGTCGGCGGGCAGAGTCCCGCGTTCGACGAGCTCCAGGCCGCGCCGCGCCCATCGCAGCGACACCGCGCCCCGGTCGGCGGGCACCACGGGCCCGAGGGCCGCCCCCTCGGTCCTCGGAAGCCAACGGGGGCCAGGCGTACGGGGATTGGGCAGGATGAGATAGGGCGCGGCGGGGCTGCGGTCGGCGAGCACCTCGGGCGGCAGGACGTGTGTCTGCGGATGGTCGCCCGGTGGCAGGGCGAGGACGGCGAGCGTGCCGGGCAGCCGCCAGTCGGCCGCCGCCGCCAGCTCGGCGAGCGGCCGGGCCCGGTCGTCGGGCTCGGCGACCAGGGCGTCACGCAGCCGGTCCCGCTGTACGTCCAGCGGGGCGCGGTGGCTCTCCTCTGCGTAGCCGCGTGTCGCGGCCGCGATGGCCGTCCCGATCAGGGTGAAGGTGTCCTCGGTGAGCGTCGCCAGCAGGGGCGCGGGCCAGTGGAGGCGGTACGCGTCCTTGATGAGGCGGCGGCACGCCACCCGTCCCGCAAGGTCGAGGGCGTCCCGCAGTGCGTCGAGGGGGCAGCCCAGGCGGCCGTGCCGCGCGCCGATGCGCTCGTACAGGGCGATGATCTCGGCGGTGGCGGCCGGGCCGCGCAGACCGGTGTCGTGGATCGAGACGAAGCAGTTGACCGTGCGGTCGATGATCTGGCGCACCGAGTAGCCGTATGTGCCGTCGACGATGTGCGTGTAGTGCGGCAGACCGGTGCGGACGGCCTCCTCCATCTCGTCGACGGCGGCCGGCATGTGCCGCAGCAGCATCCGCCGCATCTCGCCCGGGAGCGGCGCGGCGTACTGAGGGTGCGGATCCTTCGTGCGCGCGGCTCGTTCGTGCGTGTTGGTGCGCGCGGCCCGTTCGTGCGTGGGGGTCAAGGGGCCTCCCGTGGATTCCCGTGGGGCTGGGCAGCCTCCGGGACCGGTGTGACGTACGCCAGATTCCGCGCGCGGACCGGCGGCGAAAGTGTCACCCGGCTTACACTCCGGACCACGACGACTCACTGTCCCGTGCTAGGCCCTGTCGCCAACTCCCGTCGTCCGCCCGGAGGGCGGGCCCTTCGGCGGTATGGGGGTCCCCCTGGTCGAGCGAAGTCGAGAGCCGGCACAAGCGTGCTCTCGGCGTGCCAGGCGCGAGCGCGCATGGCGTCGCAGGTTGGGGCACCTCCCCGCCGAAGACTGGGGGAGGGAGTTCGACTACAGGGCCAAGCAAGGGAGTTGGACGTGTCAGCTGTCGACCCGCTCTTATCCAGGCGCCCATGGCACGACCTGCCTCCGGCGCTCGCCCCACTGCTCCGGGCCAGACTTCCCGAGCTCACCACGGAGATGGTGCAGGCCATCCGCAGAGAGGTGCGCGGCTACCGGCAGCCGATCGGCTCCGCCGTCGCCCATGACCTCGCCGAGGCGGTCCGGCTGGCCGCGACGCAGTTCACGGAGCTGGTGGAGGAGCCGGACGCGCCGCAGCAGCACTATGTGCCGCGTTTCAAGCGGCTGGGCAGACTGGAGTATCTGAGCGGGCGCGGCATGGACGGGCTGCAGGCCGCGTACCGGATCGGCGCCCGGGTAGCGTGCCGCCGCTACATGGACGTGGCCCGGGAGGCCGAGTTCTCCGGTGAGATCGCCGTCCCGCTGAGTGAGGCCGTGCTCACGCACATCCACGCGATGGCCGAGGGGTCGGTGGCGGGCTTCGAGGAGGCGCGTGCTGGGGCCGCCGACGAGGTGCTGCGCACCAGGCGGCTGCTCGCCGCGCGGCTGCTGGAACGCAACCGGGATCCGCTCGCGGAACCGCTGCCCGATCTCGCCCGCAGAGCCGCCTGGCCGCTGCCGGAACGGGTGCGGTGTGCGGTGCTGCCCGCCTCCGCCGACCTGACCGCGGTCCACGAGGACGTACTGCGGGTGAGCCGGGGCGGTGAGGTGCATCTGGTGGCGCCCGACGACAGCCTGCTGACCGTCCTGGAGGGAACGGAGGTGGCGGTGGGCCCGAGCGTCCTGCTGAACGAGGCGTGGGTCTCGCTGCACTGTGCCCGGCTGGGCCGGCGCCTGGGGCGGCCCAGGGCCGAGGAGCATCTCGCGGAGCTGCATCTCCTGCACGGTTCGCCGATCGGAACTCTCCTGACCGACCAGGTACTTGAGCCGTTGCGCACCCTGCCGCCCGGCAAGGCGGAACGCCTCACGGACACGCTCGACGCGTTGCTCACGTCCGGTGGGCGGACGGCTCCGGAGGTCGCCGCCGCGTTGGGCATCCATCCGCAGACCGCCCGCAACCGGCTGCGCCAACTCGCCGCGCTGTACGGCGACAGGCTCGACGACCCGGCATTCCGTTTCGACGTTCAGCTCGCGCTGCGCAGCAGGTCAGTGCGCCGTTCCTTGCTGCCCTGACAAACTTCCGTACGGAATTCAGCAGTTGAGCCAGAAGCGGTACTGACTTTCGGTCAGCATGCTCTGGCGGCATGAGACATGCCAGCACCCGCGCAGCGAAACGCCTAGGCCTCCTCTCCGGCGCCGCCGCACTGGCGGTGAGCCTGAGCCTCCTTCCCCAGGAGGCTCAGGCCGGGCCCGGAGACTTCCAACGGGGCCCCGACCCCACCGAACAGTCCATCACCGCCGAGCGCGGTCCCTTCGCCACGGCTCAGACCACCGTCGACGGTCCGACCTTCAAGTCGGGCACCGCCTACTACCCCACCGACACCAGCCAGGGCACGTTCGGAGCCGTCGTCGTCAGCCCCGGCTTCGTGACGCCGGAGGCGCTGATCAGCTGGTACGGCCCCCGCCTCGCGTCGCAGGGCTTCGTCGTCCTGACGTTGGAGACCAACTCGGGCTTCGACCAGCCCGACGACCGCGCCACCCAGATGCTCAACGCACTGGACTACCTCGTCCAGTCCAGCTCCGTGCGCACCCGCATCGACCCCAACCGCCTTGCGGTGATGGGTCATTCGATGGGCGGGGGCGGCTCGCTCAAGGCGTCCGAGTCGCGCCCCGCACTCAAGGCCGCCGTACCGCTCATGCCGTGGAGCAACGACAAGACCTGGCAGACCGACCGGGTGCCCACGATGATCATCGGCGCCGAGAACGATGCCATCGCCTCACCCGCCTCACACGCGGAGGTGTTCTACAACAGCCTCACCGCCGCACCGGAGAAGGCGTACCTGGAGCTCCGGGGCGCGGACCACAACGTGGCGCTCGGCTCCAACGTGACGATCGCGAAGTACAGCATCGCCTGGCTGAAGCGGTTCGTCGACGAGGACGTGCGGTACGAGCAGTTCCTCTGCCCGGCGCCCGCGCCCAACACACAGATCAGCGAATACCGGAACACCTGCCCCACGGGATAGCCCTCGCCCGAGGGGGGGACGGCCGCGCGGTCCGTACGCGGACCGCGCGGCCCGCGTGTACTCACCGAGGTCCCGGCGGACCTCGGCGAGCACCTGCGGGTTACACACACGGGCACAGCGGCGCGCACATCGTCTCGAATTGACATGTCGCCCCGAATTGATGTTGCGCACATTCTTGACCACCGCCGCAAACATGCCTAGCTTCACTGTGCCCGCCCCGCCACAGGAAGCCCGCTGTGCACATGTCGCGCCAACCGCCTCAAGAGCAGGCCCAGTTGCGCCGTCATGCCCCCACCGCCGAAGGGATCCCCTCGTGAATCGCCGACTCCTCCTCTCGGTCGCCGCCCTGTTGATGGTGACCGCGGCCCCGGCCCATCCGGCCACCGCAGAGGACGTCCACGTCGAGGGCACGCTCGCCTCCGGCGCGACGTACGTCATGGACGTCCCCGCGGGCTGGAACGGCACCGTGCTCCTGTTCAGCCACGGATTCCGGCCGAAGGGCGCGCCGAACCCGGCCCAGAACGTCACCGACCCGGCCACCCGCGCGCTCCTCCTCAAGGACGGCTACGCGCTGGTGGGTTCCTCGTACGCCACCACGGGCTGGGCGGTGGAGCACGCGGTGCCGGACCAGCTGGCGACGCTCGACGCGTTCACCCAGCGGTTCGGGGCGGCCCGGCGGACCCTCGCCTGGGGCCAGTCGTACGGCGGGTTCGTCACCACGAGGATCGCCGAGCGGCACGGCGACCGGATCGACGGATCGCTGTCCGTCTGCGGGCTGGTCCACGGCGGCGTCGCCAACTGGAACAACACGCTCGATCCGGTCTTCGCCCTCAAGACCCTCCTGGCGCCCGACGCCTCGATACCCCTGGCCGGCTTCCAGGACCAGGCGGCCGCCACGACCGCCGCCGCCACCCTGACCGGTGTCGTCACCGAGGCACAGACCTCCGCGGACGGCCGCGCCCGCATCGCCCTCGCGGCGGCCCTGCACAACATCCCCGGCTGGAACGACCCCTCCCAGCCCCGCCCCGCTCCCGACGACTGGAACGCCCAGCAGGCCAACCAGTACACGGCCGTCCGGGGCCTCCTCGCGACCGCGGCGTTCAGCTGGCGTCAGGACACGGAGGTGCTGGCGGGCGGCAACTCGTCCTGGAACACGGGCGTCGACTACGCGAAGCTGCTGCGCACGTCCTCGGCGTACAAGGAGGTCAAGGGCCTCTACAAGGCGGCCGGGCGCTCCCTGAAGGCCGACCTCAGGGCGCTCAACACGGCCCCGCGCGTCAAGGCCGACAAGAAGGCGGTCGACTGGATGAGCCGGACCAGCGCCTTCACCGGACGGCTGACGAAGCCTCAGCTCACCATCCACACCACCGGCGACGCCCTCGTCCCCGTACAGACCGAGAGCGCCTACCTGCGCGCCGCCACGGCCGGCGGTTCGCGCCCGCTGCTGCGCCAGGCGTACGTCGACAACGCCGGTCACTGCACGTTCAGCCCCGCCGAGCAGGTCGCCGCCCTGGACACGCTGGAGCACCGGGTCGACACGGGCCGATGGGGCGACACGGGGGCCGACACCCTCAACTCACGGGCGGCGCAGGCCGATCCGACGACTCCGGCCCGCTACGCCGCGTACCGTCCCACTCCGTACCTGCGCCCCTACGACCTGGCCCATCCGGGCGACGCGTACCGGCCCTGACCCGTCCCGCCCGGCGTGGGAACGGCCCGGCCGTCGGCGCTTCCCGCATCCTCTCCTCGACGCGTGCGACCACATTCGACCGCATGCGACCGCATCTGAGCGCACGCGACCGGCGCATGTCCGGCCGTTGGCGCCCCGGAGCCGGAGGAGGAGTCGATGCCGTCCCACCCCACGCCTCGCAGGACGCCCCTGTTGCTGACCGCGGTGGCGGTCCTGGCCGCAGCGGGCTGGACCGCAGTGGGTCAGCCGGCGGGAGCCGCACACCGGACCCAGGCACCCGAGCCGCCCCCGCCGGCCATGCTCTGCGCCCCCGCGGGCACCCTGAAGGGCGAGGGCGGGCAGCGGGCCTCCGTCAGCCTGTGCGCGAGCGGCGGGGGCGCCGGTACGTCCCTGTCGGCTCCGGCCACCTGCGGGCGGGCGGGATCCTCCGTCCGGTACACCTGCCGGACGTCCGGCACCTGGACCCTGCGGCGCGACGGCAGGACCGTGGCCACCGGCCCGCTTCCCGGCGGCAGGGAGCACCCCGGCCCGGGCACGTACGAGGTCAGCGGCACCGTGCACGTCCGTTCGTCGCCCGCCGGTGTCGATCTGCGGGGCACGGTCCGCGCCACCCTGACCCTCACCGACCCGAAGCCCGTCGCCACCCATCGCATCGAGGCCGACCGGCAGGTGCTGCGGCCGAACACGACCACGACGGTGACGTACACCGTCTCCCGCGACAGCGACGAGGGGGACGGAAGCGCCCGTTTCGGGCTCATCGGCGAGGAGGCCTCGGGGGTGGAGCTGACGACGGCCGACCCGCGCTGCGTGAATCCGCTCGTCGGCCGCTATCCGTCGAGCGCCCGCAGCATGTACGCCCTGGACTGCGCCCTCACCGACCTCCAGCCGGGCAGGCCGTCCACGGTCGTCGTCCGGGCCCGGCTCGCGGACGCCTGCACGACGGTCGTGTCCAAGCTGGGTTACTGGATGCCCCGGGGCCAAAACCTCTACACCGGAGGCATGCTGGCCGGCCCGACAGCCACCTGTACCCCCTCAAGTGCCCGCGGCCACTGACCTCTTGGCGCGACGAACGCCACAGGGCCGGTCTCCACGTGGAGACCGGCCCTGTGGCAACGACGAGGCAGGCCCTCGCCGCCAGTGCCGTTCGCGGTGTGACGGGGTCAGGACTGCGGCGGCCGGTCCTGGTCCGGGTTCGAACCGAACTGGTCCTTGAGCCTGTCCTGGCCGCTGTCGACCTGACCGCTGTACTTGCTCTGGGTCTTGTCGTCGACGAAGTCTCCGGCCTTGTCGACACCCTTGTTGGCCTGGTCCGGGTGGCCCTTCAGCATGCCCTTGATCTTGTCCATAACGGACATGAGTCATCCTCCTGATCAGTTCACCCCCACGCCTCCAGGGTCACCGCAGGTGGAGCATTTCGCATCCGGGCGGGAAAACAGCCGGTCAGAGGCCAGGTCCTAGGCCTCGGTACGGCACTCCGGGTGGCCCCAGCCGTCGGCGTTCTTCGCGATGGTCTCGCCCGCGGTGTACGAGCGACCGCAGCGGCAGCGGCCGGGGAACTTGGCCTTGAGCGTGCGCGAGGACGACGAGGAGGACGCGGCGGAGGAGGACGCGGCGCGCTTGCGCGCGGGCGCCGTGCTCTTGGCCGTCTTCTTGGCCGCGGGCGACTTCGGCGGCTCCGGAGAGCCGTGCTCGCTCCCCGCCGGTTCCTGGACGAAGGCCGCCTGACTCGCCGCCCGGTCCGCGAAGTCGTTGAGCGGGTCGCCGTCGACCTGGTGGGCGGGCACGTACCGGAACTCGACCGAGCGGCCGTCGAGCAGTTCGTCGATCCGTACGACGAGTTCCTGGTTGGCCACCGGCTTGCCCGCCGCCGTCTTCCAGCCCTTGCGCTTCCAGCCCGGGAGCCAGGTGGTGACGGCCTTCATGGCGTACTGGGAGTCCATCCGGATCTCCAGCGGCACATCCGGGGCCACGAAGGTCAACAGCCGCTCCAGCGCGGTCAGTTCGGCGACGTTGTTGGTCGCCGTGCCGAGCGGACCCGCCTCCCACTCGGTGGGAGTTGTGCCCGTCCCGTCGGCGATGACCCAGGCCCAGCCGGCGGGGCCCGGGTTGCCCTTCGATGCCCCGTCGCATGCGGCGATTACGCGTTCACCCATGGGCCCGATCATGCCAGGGGTCGGAGTACCTCCGGGACGGTGGGTGGTCGGGTGCGGCTCCGCGCCCCTACGGGGCGCATGCCTCTGCCGCGTAGCAGTGGACCGAGACCACCTGATCCGGGGCCCACCTCTGCTCGACCGTCGCCAGGCGGTGCCAGCCCAGGCGCTCGTACAGGGCCGCTGCCGCCCTGTCCGTGGCGACGACGTCAAGTACGGGGTGGAGGGCTCGCCGTGCCGCCTCATGTGTCGCCTCGGTCATCAGCAGCGCGCCGATTCCGTGACCCCGGGCCTCCGGGGAGACGAAAAGGCGGCTGACGACCGCGGTCGCGGCGTCGCTCGTGCCCCGGCGGGTGCGCCACAGTCCGGGGGCCAGGTCGTCCGGGCCGCTGTGGGACAGGCCGATGTGGCCGACGATCCGGCCGTCCAGTTCCGCGACCCAGGACGTCAGGAGGGAGGGCGGGGTCAGCCACCGCGACGGAGTGTCGGGCCAGTTCACCGGGTAGCCGTCGCTCTCGTGGACCGCGGCGAGTACGGCGACGCAGGCGTCGAGGTCGCCGTCGTTCCGAGGGCGGACCGGGCCGCTGCCGGGCACATCGGCGCTCTCGCTTCTCATCGTGGCATCGAAGCACAGCCCGGATAACCGTCCGGACGGCGGCCCTCTGACCACGCGCAACTGTCCGCCGGACCCTCCTTCCTGTGAGCTATGTTGAACCTCAGTGGGACACGAAGGAGGCGCATCGGTGCCATCGCCGCAGCAGGCCCGCGCGCAGGCGTCTGCGATCAGCTCGGGAAAACCGGTCCCTGAGGCGGAGGCCGCTCCCACCACACGGCTGCGGGCACTGTTCGACGGCCCCCGGCTCTCTCCGGGACAGCGCCGCATCGCCCAGTACCTGATCGAGCACATCACCGAAGCCGCGTTCCTGTCGATCACCGACCTCGCGGAGCGGGTGGGCGTGAGCCAGCCCTCGGTGACCCGCTTCGCCACGGCGGTGGGCTTCAGCGGCTATCCCGCGCTGCGCGAGCGCCTCCAGTCGATCGCGCTCAGCAAGCTGGCCAGCACGCCCGAGGCCGCCGAGGAGGCGGAGGCGGCCCGGCCGAACGAACTTCAGGCGGCCGTCGACGCCGAGATCGACAACCTGGAGAACCTGCGGCGCGACTTCGCGGACCCGGAGCAGGTCATCGAGACCGGCCGCGCGCTCTCGCGATCGACCCCGCTCACCATTCTCGGGCTGCGGATCTCCGGTTCGCTGGCCGAATACTTCGCATACGCCGCCCGTCGCATCCACCCGGACGTCCGGCTGGTGACCCGGGGGGGCAGCGTCGCCTACGACGCCCTGCTGCAGTCGCGCGAGGCGGGCGGCACCTGGGTGCTGGCCTTCACCATGCCCCGGCACGCGCACGAGACGCTGACGGCCATGCGGGTCGCCCGGCGGGCCGGGCTGAGCGTCGCCCTGGTCACCGACCTGGGCCTTGGCCCGCTGGCCGACGAGGCCGACGTCGTCTTCGCCACCGGTACCGGCTCACGCCTCGTCTTCGATTCGTACGCGGCGCCCGTGGTGCTGTCCGCGGCCCTGCTCCAGGCCATGACCGACGCCGATCCCGAGCGTACGCAGGCCCGCCTGGAGGACTACGAACAGGTCGCGGACGAGCACGCGTTCTTCGTCAAGGACTGACCTCTCCGGCATGTGGTGACCTGTGTCCGCAAGGGGTGATTCAGCCGTGCCTTCACATGAATTTTTTCATACCCTTGCGTACCGGACGGTATATATGAATACTTCTCGCTGATCGGGATCCGGTGGGGTCCTGGTCGGCCCGGGAACGACGCTCCCTTCTCGTGTCGGCCCCGGGTGCATTGAACGGGCACCGCTCACGCACGCCCGTGGCGGCCCCGGTCCATCCCCTAGACCGGGGCCGCCAAGAACGACCCTCACCACCCGCCGGCCACCTCGGAAGCGATGTCCATGTCCCTGACGTACTCCCCCATCAGCACGGATTGGCCGTGTCAGGTCAAGACGCCCGGCAACCGGGACTGGGAACGATCGGCTGCCAAATGGCTGCGCGACCTGGTGCCCTCCCGCTACGCCAGCTATCCGTTGCTGATCCGTCAGCCCGTGCTGCTCGCCCGTCACGCGCAGATCCAGCTCCAGCAGGAGATCCGGGTCGTGCGCACCGCGCTGCACAGCGCCCGGGCCGAGCTGCCCGCCCTGGGGATGCCGGAGTCCGTCATCGAGAACACGATCAAGCTGTACGCGGCCGAGCTCACGCAGTTGAACCACATCGCCCGGGGTGTACGCGTCGTCTCCCAGGCCCTGGTGGAGAGCCACAACACGCGGCACGGACACTGAGCCGGTCACCCGCGGACCCGGCGCGTTCGCGACTGCGGACGCTCGCTAGTCTGCCGGGATGCGTGATGGGGGAAGCGGGAGTGGCGGTGGCGCTGACGGTCCCGACAAGGAGACATCCGTCAAGGGTCCCGACGAGGAGATGTCCGTCGGACCTCGGGGCCGGTTCGGATCGTTGACGAGGCGCCTCTCGTTGCGCGGGCAGCCGCGGAAGCGCCGCTGGGCCGTCGTGGGCGGAGCCGTGGTCGTTCTCGCGGCCGGGGCCTCTCTTCCGCTCGCGCTCGCCGACTCCGGCCCCGACAAGCCCTGTTGGCGGCTGCCCGCCTCGAAGCGGGCGCTCGCCGACGACGCGGCGGCCGCCACGAGGGCACTGGATCCCGGCGAGGACCTCGAACGGCTCGGCTCGGTCAGGAAGCTGCTGGCGCACGAGAAGGTGTGCGCCGACGGCGCCCGCGTACTCGGCGACATCGTGAACACGGCCACCCGGTCCACGGGGTCGGGCGCACCGCACACCCTGGCGCAGGCCCGCGGCGCGTACGCGGTGGCGGCCGTTCTCCACGACGTGGAGATCCCCGACGGTCTCGCCCCGGGCGTGGCGCGGATGCTGGCCGAGTACGTGGTGGACGCGGGACGCGACGGCTCGCTCGGCGACGACGACGCCAACCGCCCCGCGGTGCCCGCCGAGGAGGCCCAGCCCGACCCGAACGGCTATTCCCGGTACGGACGCTTCCTGGCGGCGGACGAGGCGCACGTGGTCTTCGAGCACAGCGACAGCTACGCGGACGCCGACGCGAACATCGAGTACCTCGTCGCCGAACTCGCCAAGGATCCCGAGGCGTTCGCGATCCTCTACGACGCCGAGCGCGCCTACTTCGCGTACTACCTGGAACGGCTGACCGGCTCGGGGGGCGACCCCGACTTCCGCCCCTCGACCGACAGGCGCTTCGAGTCGACCCCGCAGGACTGGCCCGACAACGACCTCCAGGACATGTCCGGCCGGGTCGGCAACCTCATGAAGTACCGCGCCGCGTACGTCAGGAACGGGACGATCCCCGACCTCGCCGCCTTCGACAAGGCGGTGCGCGAGCACACGCGTGGCATCTTCCGCCCCGCGTCCCGGCAGCTCGACGACCGCCCGCCGATGGGCGACATCGCGGACCGGAAGGCCACCGGTCCGGTGCGCGGCGACCTGATGGACGGCCGCCACCAGCTGTTCACGGTCCTCGACGGGTGGGCAGAGGAACGGCACGTGTCCGCCGAACGCGCCGCCACGATGCGGCAGTTGGTGGACGACTGGTACGTACGGGCGCTGTGGATGACCATCTACTAGGGATGACCGTCGACCAGGGATGACCGCCGACTAGGAGTGACGGTCTACCAGCCGGACGAGGCACCAGCGGTCAGAAGCGGAACCGGAGCTCGGAGCAGCCGCGCCGGTCCACCTGGTTCTGCGCGAACTGCTTGAACATGCGCTGCTTGGCGGCCTTGTCGACGCCGGGTATGTCGTCGGAGGCGCTGAGGGCGAAGTTGGCGGCCTCGCCGTCACAGCGGGCGGTGGCCGTCGTCGACAGGTACTCGCCGTTGCTGTCCTCGAAGACGAGGCGGTTGCTCCAGTCTCCGTACCAGGCGGCGAAGTACATCCCTTTGTCGTTGCCGTTGTCGCCCGCCTCGCTGCTCAGGTCGCACTGTCCGGTGGGCGCGGAGTCGTTCATGCCCGCCTCGACGCGCCAGTCGCCGCTCGCCGGCAGGCCCGCCCCGGTCACCCACTCGCAGCCAGTGCCCTTGGCCCGCGTCAGCGGCACGGCCTCGGGCTCGTCCCCGAGAGTGGGCGGCACCGGGTTCCCCTTCGGTGCCCTGAGCGCTTCGGCGCCGCAACCCAGCCGGTCCGAGGCCGAGTTGGCGAGCGCGACGACCGCCTGGTACGCGGCTCCCGGCACCCCGTACAGCGTGTCCCGGCCCATCCAGGTGCATACCAGGAGTTTGCTCTGCCGTCCTTCGGCGTCCTTCGGGAGGTCCGGGCAGGGCATCAGGAGCTGGATCACACCGAGGCGGTCGATGAATCCGGGCAGCCCCTCGGGCACCGCGGACTGCGAGGAGAACCCCTCCTCGGGAAAGGCCCGGAAGAACTCCCGGTCCTGGTCGTCGCGCCGGGTGTACGCCTCCATGCCGATGAGGCGTGAGTCGTTCACCTCGTCGCCCTCCATGGTGAGGTCGCACGCGTACGAGCCCAGGGCGCCGCTCTGCCGGGACTCCTCGCTCTCCAGGTGTGCGTCGTCCGGGGTGAGCCGGTCCACGACGTCCCGGGGCAGCGCCCCGCCGCACGCGCTGCCGGCCAGCATCCAGTCCTGTGCGTAGGGCTCGGCCACGTAGCCGCCGATGCCCAGCACCACCGCAGCCGCCACCGACACCTTGATCCAGCGCCGCACGATTTCCGACCCCCGTCACACCCGCACCAGCGTTCACTCCGGCCTCACGGCCGGGCACAGGCCCGGACCCTACTCGGCGCCTCGGACCGGACGGCACCCGGCCCCGACCGGGCATGGCACTCAGTTCCCTGATCGGAGCACACCGAGTGCCATCCGTGTCTCGTCCGGTGCTAGGTTCCCCACCATGAGCGAGGCACCCCGCCCTGACCAGGCGGCCGATGCGACACCTCCGAAGCCGACGATGCGGGACTCCCTCGTCGCGGCGGCTTTCCAGCTGTTCCTGGAGCGGGGGTACGAACAGACCACCGTCGACGAGATCGTGGCTCTCGCGGGGGTCGGCCGGCGGTCCTTCTTCCGGTATTTCCCGTCCAAGGAGGACGTGGTCTTCCCGGACCACGAGCGCTGTCTGGCCGAGATGAACGACTTCCTCGGCAAGGACAACGGCAGCAGCGGCAGCGGGGACGCGGACGACCCGGTGGCCAGGGTCTGCGACGCCGCTCGCGTAGTGCTGCGCATGTACGCCGAGAACCCCACGTTCTCCGTCCAGCGCTACCGCCTGACCAAGAAGGTCCCGGGGCTGCGGACGTACGAACTGTCGGTGGTCTGGCGGTACGAGCGCGCGCTCGCCGAGTATCTGCGCGGGCGTTTCGCCGGTCGTCGTGACGGGACGCTGCGGGCCGACGTGATCGCCGCGGCCGTCGTCGCCGCGCACAACAACGGGCTGCGGTCCTGGCTGCGTTCGGACGGTCAGAGCGACGCGGGCGCGGAGGTGGACCACGCGCTCGCCCATGTCCAGCAGGTCTTCGGTCCGGGCCCCGGGCCCGTCGGACCGGCGAAGAAGCCGACCGACGAGCCGGCGAAGGAGCCGACGGAGGACGACGTGGTCGTCGTCATCTCCCGACGTGGTGCGCCGATGTGGCGGGTCGTCCAGGAGGTCGAGACGGCTCTCGGTCGAAATCCCGAATGATTGAGGGTACTGAGTGCCTTTACGCGTGACACTGCGTGCCATATTCTGAGGTTGTGCACGGCGCTCCGCGCACTTCTTCAGATTCCGGCCCAGCGCAGGGAGATGACATCGTGTTCCACCGAGGAAGCGGGACCACGACGGGCGTACTCGACCCGGAGGCGACGACCACCGCCCCGGCCGCCGAGGAAGGGCTCCTCTACCAGCGTTGCCGCTGGTGCGGGACCGCCATGTTCCACCGGCTGCTCTGCCCGGTCTGCCAGGGCAGCGACCTGCGGACGGAGCGCAGCGCGGGCCTGGGAGTCATCCGCCACGCCACCGTCGTCCAGCGCAACACTCCGGGCGCGCGCAATGTGTCGCTCGTCGAGATGGCGGAGGGCTTCACCGTCCGGGGCCGGGTCACGGGACCGCTCATAGCGATCCGTACGGGTGACCGTGTCCAGCTCACCACGGCGTTGGACCCGGTCCGCCGCGAACCGGTGTTCAAGCTCGTCGAGGAGCCGTACTCCGGCTGGCACTGACCGGCTCTCCCACCGGCGCGACGCGCGCGGCGGGTCCGCGGGGGACACTGGGCAGGGACAGGAACCCGCGGAGAGCGTGGAGGAGCCCATGCAAGCCAAGGACGTTCTCGTCGACGCGTACGGTCGCATCCGGGAAGAGGTCCATGCCGCCGTCGACGGCCTCTCCCCCGGCGAGCTCAACACCCGCATCGACGACCGGACCAACTCGATCAGCTGGCTGGTCTGGCATCTCACCCGTGTCCAGGACGACCACGTCGCCGACGCCTTCGGACTGAAACAGGTCTGGCTGTCGCAGGACTGGCCGGACCGCTTCGCCCTGGGCCTGCCCGGCCGGGACACGGGCTACGGCCACACCCCCCGGCAGGTCGCCAAGGTCCAGGTCGACTCGGGCGACCTCCTGCTCGGCTACTACGACGCCGTCCACGAGCAGACGCTGGCCGCCCTGCGCGACCTGCGCGCCGACGACCTGGACGGGATCGTCGACGAGAACTGGTCCCCGCCCGTCACGCTGGGCGCCCGCCTGGTCAGCGTCCTGGCCGACGATCTGCAGCACGTGGGTCAGGCGGCGTTCGCCCGGGGGATCCTGGAGGGCCGTTGAGGGCGGCCGTGCCGTGAGAGGACGCGTGTGCCGTGAGGTCGGCGCGTCAGCGCCATCCTTCAGTCACCTCAGTCGCGGCGCGCCAGGAGCCGGTAGGCGTTGGACAGGCGCAGCCGTTGCGACAGAGGTCTGATCACGAACCGGTCCAACAGGGTGCCCAGGATCAGGACGGGAACACCGGCGATCAGCATCGTGGTACGCAGCATCCGCTGCCGGCGGTTCGGCGGGTGCGGCAGCCACGGCAGGTCCTCGCGGGGAGCGGCCGTGTCGAGGGCCAGCCAGGTGCCGGCGAGGAGGTCGACCGGATCGTGCGGTTCGGCGTGCTGTTCCGCCACCACCGTGAAGCCGAGGTCGGTCAGTCGGCGCCGCAGGTTCTCGACCGGGACGAGGTGCAGGTGCTGCGGCTGGAGCCAGGGCAGCCACCAGCGGCCGAGGAGGCGGGCGTAGCGGCTGTCGGGGTCGGGGACCTCGATGAGCAGATGGCCGCCGGCACGTATCGCCCGGTGCGCGGCCTCCAGTTCGCGGCCGGGCTCCGTGCTGTGCTCCAGGTAGTGGAACATGCTCACCACGTCGTAGTGGCCGGCGAGTTCCGGGGCCAGGTCGGGGAAGCTGCCCCGGTAGCCCCGCTCCACCCGCCCGGCGCGCTCGGCGAGTTCGGCGCCGTCGGTGAAGTCGAGCCCGTCGAAGGTCGTACCGGGAAAGACGGTCCGCGCCGACTCGCAGAAGTGGCCGTGGCCGGTGCCGACGTCCAGCCAGTTCTTGGGCGTCTCGGCGAACGGCAGCAGGGACTCCGCGCGCTGCCGGTACATCGCGGTCCGGCCCCCGAAGGTGTTGCCGAGCTGCTTCTCCCCCAGACCGTCATAGAAGTCGCGGTAGTAGAACTCCAGCCCCTCGGCGCTGAGCCGGGGGTTCTGGAAGGTGTGCCGGCAGTCCTGGCAGCGGTCGAGGACGAAGTGGCCCGGCTTGTGCTGAAGCAGGTCGGTGGTGCGCAGACGCGTCTTCAGCCGTGCCGAGCCGCACCAGGGGCAGTCGGAGCGCCGGGGTTCGAAGAAGCGGTCCAGGCCGCGCGCCAGGTCGGCCTGGTAGCCGGGACGCAGTGCGGCGACCTGTTCGGTGCGACTGGGGGCCGGCTCGGCGTCGGCCTGTTGTGGTTCGTGCTCTGCGTCGCTCATGGGGCCTCCTTGGAGGGCGCGCCGACGGCCAGTACTTCGAGGTGAGTTGCTGCCGCGCGGGCACCGCCCGCGGCACGGAACGCGGTACGGATCCGCTCGGCGGCGGCGCGGTGGCCGGGTTCGTGGAGTACGGCGTCGATCGCCGCGCCCAGCCTGGGCGCGGTGACCCGACCGAACCTGACCCGGACGCCCGCTCCCGCGTCGACGACCTGCCCGGCCACGACGGGCTGGTCGTCGCGGATGGGGGCCACCACGAGAGGGACGCCGTGCCACAGCGCCTCGCACACGGTGTTGTGCCCCGCGTGGCACACGACCGCGTCGACCCGTTCGAGGAGCGGGAGTTGGGGGACCGAGGGACGGATCAGTACGTCCTTGTCGTCCGGGTCCTCCACGTCGTCCTTGTCGTCCTTGTCGTGCCGGTCCGCCTTGTCGTGCCGGTCCGCGTGCGCGCCGAGCACGTTCGCGGGATCGACGATCACCGCCTGTACCCGGTCCGCACGGCAGCGCAGGGCATCGCGGCACTCGGCGAGGAAACGGGCCCCGACATCGGTGTTGGCGGTGCCCAGGGTCACGAGCACCGTGGCACGGGCGGGGTCGAGCCAGTCCCAGGGGAAGTCGGCAGCGGCCGGCCGAGACGCCATGGAAGGGCCGACCCAGCGGATCCGGTCACCGGGTCCTGCCCCTGCGCCTGCGCCTGCGCCTGCGCCTGCGCCTGCGCCGACCAACTCCGGCGTGCTGAACGCGAGTACAAGGTGCGGCGAGAACCGCGGATCGGCCGTGCCCGACGGATCGCCGATGCGGCCGCGCAGATCGTGGAGCAGCGTGTCGAGCCAGTCCGCGACCTTGGGCATGCCCGCCAGCGCGTCGGCGAAGGTGAACTCGGCGGAGGTGGTGGACGAGGTGGCCCACGGCACACGCAGCCGCTCGGCGACCAGTCCTCCGGCGAAGGCCTGCTGATCGGCGACGACGACATCGGGGCCGAACTCCCCGATGGCCGCCCGTACGCCGGGAGCCATCGCCTCGGCCAACGGCACCAGGAACCGTTCCCACAGGAACTTCAGCGCCTCCGGACCCCGGAGCTGCGCCGGCCGCACTCCGTCCTCCCCTGTCAGGACCGGTCCCGCGCACGGGAAGACCAGTGCCTCGCCCCCCGCGAGCCGCCGGACGAGGCCCGGATCGGCGGACGCCCAGGCCACCCGGTGTCCCCGCGCGGTCAGTTCCGCCGCGACGCCCACGGTCGGATTGATGTGGCCGACCAGGGGCGGCACGACGAACAGGAAGCGGCTCACGGGGCCTCAGCCCTCACGAGCGAGGCCACACTCCGCTCGACCACGCCCCGCTCGACCACGCCCTGCTCGACCACGTCCCGCTCGTCCGTCTCCCCTTGGATCATGGAGAGGATATGGCCGCCGACCGCCCCCGGCGCCTCGACGAGCACCGAGTGCTCGTGCCCCGGCACCACGACGGTCCGGCAGTCGGGCAACAGCGACTCCAGCCACGGTGCCCGCTCGACGAGCGCCGACTCGCCACCGTAGAGGGCGAGCACCGGGCAGCGTACGGACCGGATCTGGTCCTCGGTCAGCACCTGACTGACCGGAATGTCGCGGGCGAGGGTGGTCTCGCGGGCCAGGCGGGCCGCGCCCTTCGCCAGGCGGGCGGTGTTCTGGCTGCGGTTGGCGGTGATCCAGGCCAGCGCGGCGGCCTCGTTGTGCGCCAGCTCGGTGAGCACCTGCCGCAGCACCCCGTCCATGGTCGCCGCCCACCCCGCGGTCGCCGGCTCCGATTCGATCAGGGAGACGCCTGCCGCCCGCTCCGGGTGACGGGCGGCGTAGCCGAAGGCGACGGATCCGCCGAAGGAGTTGCCGACCAGTTGGACCGGTCCCGTCACCTCCAGCCGGTCGAGCAGCGCCTCCAGGTCGTCGATGTGGTCGTCGAGGCGGTAGCCGCTCTCAGGGCGCTCGCTGCGGCCGTGACCGCGCAGGTCGTACATGATCACGTCGATGCCGGACACCGCGAACACCGGTGCCAGGGTGAAGTAGTAGCTGGCCAGGCTGTCGGTGAGCAGACCGTGGACGAGAACCGCGGTCGCCGTGACGGGGCGCCCTGCCTTGGGGGTCATCCGCTGGACGTGCAGCCGGACGTCGCCGGTGTCGACCATCGCCATGGCTCAGACCGCCTCGGCCGCTTCGAGGCTCTGCACGACGTGCTCGACGAGCCTGCCGACGGTGAGTTCGATGATCTCGTCGAACTCCATACCGGCCAGGAACTCGGCGAAGTTGACCCGGTCCCCGTACCGCTCCTCCAGGAGGCCCGCCAGGGTCACCAGGTCGATGCTCTCCAGTTCCAGATCGCGGTTGAACGTGGTCTCCATGCGGACCTCGACGTCGTCGAGGCCGTACTCGTCAAGGAGGGTCGCGAGCATGCCGGTGAGATCGGCGAGGACCGACTCCTCGTCCGCGCCCACGAGTTCCGCGCGCTCGAGTTCGTCGTCGGTCGCACCGGTCGGCTGACTCGGGTTCATCGATCGCTCTCCTCTTGGTCCGTCGGTCCGGTCGTCCAGGCCACGACGTAGTCCCTGTCCGGCAGTCCCGGCGGGTTGCCGGTCCGCTCGCAGTGCACGGTGTACGCGCGTTCGAGGCGCCCCGAGACCAACAGCCGGTCTCCGCCGTCCCCGGCTGTCGCTTCGAACACGGTGAAGTCCCGGGGGCGGCCGCGGAAGCCGGTGCCCTCCGCCTTGGCGACCGCTTCCTTGGCCGCCCAGAACCGGGTGAACCACAGCGCCTCCGATTCGCCGGTGGCGGCACATCGGGCGCTCAGCAGCCTCAACTCGTCCTCGCCGAGGGCGACTGCGAGGGTCCCCGCATCCCTCTCGACGACCTCTTCGATGTCGATGCCCGGCCCCGGCCCGGGCCTGTGCGGCCGTACGATCGCGACCCCGGCCTCCGCGCGGTGGGCCAGCGAGATGTCCAGCGCGGGCAGAGTCCGGCCGTGCAGCCCGGTGACGTACGGCCGCCCCGACTCGTCGTTGCGCACCCGGATCTCGGCCGGGAAGACCGGTCCTTCGCCGTGGTCCCACAGCCACTGCCGTACGGCGTCCTTGGCGGCGATCCGCCCGAGCAGCCACTGTCTGCGCCCCCTGGGAGCGTGCCGCTCGTACTCCGAACGCTCGGCGCCGCTCAGGGAGTTGCGCATGATGAGGTCGCGCGAGGCGAGGTCGGGCCAGCGCTCGTGGAGCAGGGACCAGCCGCCGGGCCGTGCCTGCGAGAGGGTGTTGCGCTCGGGGAAACGCTCTACGGGCCTGGTCTGCGGGTCGTTGTCGAAACGGCGGTCCTGCCAGCCCGTGAGCTCCGCCCATACCTCGCCCGCGACGACCAGTTGGACGTCGGCTTCGAGCACGGTGTCGGTGAGGGAGGTGATCCTCACCAGGCAGTCCACGTCGGTCCCGGGGCGCGGGTGCGGTCCGTAGAACCGCATGTGCCGCATCTGCACGGGGAACACGACGGTCCGTTCCGTACGGGTCGCCATGATCCAGTAGCCGAGGATCTGGCCCACGTTGTCGAGCAGGGCGCCGGGGGCGGGCGGCGTGGTGAGCACGCCTCGTACGTGGCTGTCGCCGATCGCGGTGAGTTCGGTGACCCCTTGGAAAGCCGGTCCGTGGAACATCCAGCGCTCGTCGTAGAGCTGGGCCGCGGTGTGGTCGGGGGCTCGCTCGGAGGCGGGGTCCGCACGCCACGGGGTGGCGGGTGGCGCCGGGAAGTGGGCCCCGAGCTCGACCACGGCACGTGCCCGGGGGCCGAAGGAGACCGCCAGGCGGCCGGGGCCGTCGGGGACGGCGGTAACCGGTACCTCGACGGCCGGTGTGGCGGTGAGCCACTGGTCGAACCGGGCTCCGTGCACGGCGACCGCCCGCATGCCGGGGGCCGCGTCCTGGGCCGCCTCCATGATGTGGTGAACGATCGTGGTCGCTGGGACGACCGGCCATCGGTCGGCCACGTCGGGCCAGCCGGGCCGCTGCGGGAAGAAGCAGTGGTCCAGGAGGTACGGCATCGTTTCCGGGGATACGCGGACGGTGGTGCGCCATTCCTGGGCGGCGGGGGCCGCCTTGGCGGCCAGGGCCGCGGGCGTGCGGTGGGGAACCGTCGGGACGGGGGCTTGAGCGGGAGCGGCGGCCCGGATCGGAGAAGGCGCCGCGGCGCGGGCAGGAACAGAGGCAGTGGCCGAGCCGGCTTGGCGACTGCCTGCCGCGATCAGTGCGGCGGCCGTGTCGGCCGTGTCCCGCAACAGCGCGCTCAGTTCGGCGGCAACCGGCATGCGTGCGGCTAGTACGTCCAGTGGCGACGGCCCGGCGGCGACCGCCGTGGGGGTGGCCTCGCTCGGGGCCGGTGTGCCCGTCCCTGCCGGAACGCGGTGAGTGGGCGAAGCCGCGGCCCGGGGTGCCGACAGCTCGGCGCGCAGCTGCGTGAGGGCCGGGCCGTCGAGCGAGACGAGCGCCCCGCCGAGGTCGAGGCGGACGGTCGGCCGGGCCATCCGCGCCGGACGCGCCGCGTCGACGGGCGCGGCGGAGCGGGCGGAGGGAGAAGAGGGACCGGCGAAAGGAACAGAAGGAGGGGAGGCACTTTCGGAACGGACGGCGGACGGCGGCAGTGCGGGAGCGACCGCCGCGCCCACGGTCCACAGCGCCGTCGCCACGCGGCGGAGCTGGGCGAGACCCGTGCGGTGGGGCGAGTTGGCCGCCACGACCAGGTGATCGCGCCCGCTCAGCGTGTCTCCGACGAGTGAGCCCAGCTGCCCGGTGCCGACCTGGACGAAGGCGCGGTGGCCCGCCGCGTACATGGCCTCGATCACCTGCTGGAAGCGGACCGGTTCCAGCAGGTGTCTGACGAACAGGTCGCGTACGGCGGCCTCGTCGGAGGGGAACGGCGCCGCGGTCGTCCCCGACCACAGGGGCACGGTCGGCGGATGCAGCCGGAAGCGGTTCGCCGCTTCCTCGATGGGTGCGAGGTAGGGCTTCAGCATCGGGGTGTGGAAGCCGGACCGGAAGGGCAGCACCTGGCTGAGCACGCCCCGGGCGCGGAAGGAGCGTACGAACTCCTCCACCGCGTCCTGCGGTCCGCACACCATCGACTGGTTCGGCGCGTTGTCGTGGGAGAGGACGATTCCGGAGTCCGTCCACCCGTCGTCGAGGGCCTCCAGGACGCGCCCTGCGCAGGTGCCGAGGGCGGCGAAGGACAGGCCGGGGACGGTCAGCTCGTCGGGGTCGAACGACGCCATGAAGTCGCTCACCTCGTCCCCGGCGTACATCCCGGCGGCCACCATCGCCGTCCACTCACCGACGCTGTGCCCTGCCACCGCGTCCGGGACGACGCCCATGCGGCGCAGCGCGCCGTCGAGCAGTCGGCCGACGCCGACGACACCGAATCCGTGCCGGCCCACGTCCGAGACCCGGGTCGCCCCCTCGGGGTTCGGGGTGGGACCCGGGACGCGGGGAAGGCCGAAGTGGGCGGCGACGTCGTCGACATGGGGATCGAAATCGCCTTCGAGTCCCGGGTAGACGAAGGCCAGCTTGCCGCGCTTGTTCACGTCTCCAGCGCCGCCGAGCAGCGGACTCGGCGTGAACCAGACGTCGCTGCGGCCGTGCCAGGCGCGTCCCTTGGCGACCGCCCGGCGGGCCAGGGCGAGCCGCTTGGCGGTGGGGGCGACGATGCCGAGCCGGGCCCGGCCCGCGTCCGGATGTGTCCGGCCGGGGTCGAGACCGGCCGCGCGCAGGGTCGAGTCGTCGGCCTCCAGCAGATCGGCGAGGCGCTCGGGGCTGTCGGCTGCGAGCAGGAGCACCTGCTCGGGCTCGGGCTCGGCGACAGAAGCGGTCGCGGCGGCGGTCCGCGAAGGGGTCGGGGACAGGTTCGGATTCGGGGCCGCGGACGAGGACGAGGGCGGGGACGGGGACGGGGAAGCCATCGTCGCGTGCCGAGTGGCTCGTACGTTGGGCGCCTGCTCCAGTACGACATGGGCGTTGATCCCGCCGAAGCCGAACGCGTTGACGGCCGCCCGGCGTACCGGCCGTTCGGGACCGGTCTCCCAGGGCGTTGCCGTCTGCAGCGGACGGAAACGGGTCGCTGCGAGCGCGGGGTGCGGATCGTCGCAGTGGAGCGTCGGCAGGAGCATTCCGTGGTGGACGGCAAGGGCTGCCTTCACCAGGCCTGCCACTCCGGCGGCGGGCATGGTGTGGCCGATCATCGACTTCACCGAACCGATCACCGCGGGGTCACCGTCCGCGGCGGGACCGAACACCTCGGCCAGAGTGGTCAGTTCGGCCGCGTCGCCGGCCGGGGTCGCGGTGCCGTGGGCCTCCAGGAGACCGATGGATCCGGGCCGGGCGGGATCGAGGCCCGCCGCTTGCCAGGCCTGGCGTACAGCGTGGGCCTGGCCGCCGGGGTCAGGGTTGACGAGACCGGCGGCGCGGCCGTCGCTCGCCACGCCGGTGCCCCGGATGACCGCGTAGATCCGGTCGCCGTCGCGTTCGGCGTCGGCCAGTCGCTTGAGCACCACCACACCGGTGCCCTCGCCGATCAGGATGCCGTCGGCATCGCGGTGGAAGGGGCGAATCCGCTGGCTCGGGGAGAGCGCGCGGAGTTGGGAGAAGACGCTCCACAGGGTGATGTCGTGGCAGTGGTGGACTCCCCCGGCGAGCATCAAGTCGCAGCGTCCGGAGGCGAGTTCGCGCACCGCCTGGTCGACGGCGACCAGCGACGACGCGCAGGCGGCGTCCACGGTGTAGGCGGGGCCTCGCAGGTCGAGGCGGTTGGCGACGCGCGAGGCCGCGAGGTTGGGCACCAGGCCGATGGCGGACTCAGGGCTGTCGGGCCCGAGCCGCTCGGTGAACGCCGCCCGGACCCGGTCGAGTTGGCCGGTGTCCAGGTCGGGCAGCAACTCACCGAGCGTACGCACGAGTTGACCGGCGGTGCGGACCCGTTGGTCGAGGCGGACCAGGCCGGGAGTGAGGTAGCCGCCCCGGCCGAGGACGACGCCGATGCGGTGCCGGTCGGGCAGCCGGTCCTCGCCGCCCGCGTCGGCGAGGGCGGCGGCGGCCACGTTCAGCGCGATGAGCTGGTCGGGTTCGGTGCCGGGCACCGAGTTCGGCATGATCCCGAACCGGGTGACCTCCACGTCGGCGAGCCCGTCGACGAAGCCGCCGCGCCGGCAGTACACCTGGTCGGCGACAGCCGGCCCGGTCGCGGAATCGGGGCGGTAGTAGTCGGAGTCCCACCGCCCGTCGGGTACGTCGGTGATCGCGTCCGTGCCCGCCAGAAGATTCCGCCAGTACGCGTCGAGGTCGGCGGCACCGGGCAGCAGCACCGCCATCCCCACTATGGCGACGGGAGACGGAAGTTGACGCCCTCTCAGTTGATCCCGGCTCGGTTGATCCCGGACCACTTGATCCCAGTCCTCTTGGTCCCGGTCCCCTTGATCCGTCAGGTCGGTCATGTCACCAGCCCGACGCGGTGTAGACGACGGCTCCGGCGGACTCGTCGCCCCAGGCGAGTTCACGCAGCAGTGCCGCGGTGCCCTCCTCGGGGTCGATGAGCTTGATCCCGCGCCTGGCGTACTCGCGTCCGAGTTCCGGGGTCACCATTCCGGTGTGACCGCCGGTCGGTGCCCACGGTCCCCAGTGCACGGTCAGGGCACGGTGACCGGTGCGGGCGGCCCAGTCGGCGCCGAGGCTCTGGAGGGCGTCGTTGGCGGCCGCGTAGTCGACCTGGCCGCGGTTGCCGAGTACCGCCGAGATGCTGCCGAACAGGACGGCGAACGCGGGCCCGTTCGGGAACTCCTCCAGCGCCGTAAGCAAGGTCTCCGCGCCGCTCGTCTTCGTCTCGTACACGCGCTGGAACGACTCGGCGGTCTTGTCGGCGATCAGCCGGTCCTCGATCACCCCGGCCGCGTAGACGACGCCGTCGAGCCGGCCGTGCTCGGCGTGGATCTCCTTCACCGCCTGGAGCGCGGCGTCCGGCTCCCGGAAGTCCACGCAGTGGTAGCGGGCCGTACTGCCGAACGCCGTGAGCTCCGCGAGGGTTGCGGTGATCTCCCGCTGGGCCAGGACGAGTTCGGCCTCGCGGTTGATGTCGGCGGGTGTCAGGCCACCGCCCTCGCGGGCGGCGAGTGCCGTACGCAGCGCGGCGCGGTCCGCGGCGGCGGCGATGGCCGGATCCTCGGGTCCGGTCGGCGCCGGGGTCCTGCCGAGCAGTTCGATACGGCACCGGGAGGCCGTGGCGAGCGCGGCGGCGAAGGTCGCGGTGATGCCGCGGGCCCCGCCGACCAGCAGCACCACGGAGTCCCGGTCGAGACCGATGGCGGCGGCCTCGGCGGCTCCGTCACCCGCCGGTCCGGCACCGGTGGTCCCGAGGGCGCCCAGCGGTGTCTCGACGAGCTCCAGTCCGTGGCGACCGGCTGCCGTGCGCAGGACGACCGGGGCCGGTTCGGCCACGAGCAGTTCGGCGACCAGTACGTCGGCGACGGCAGCCGGTGTGGTGTCTTCGAGGTCGACGATCCGCACGACAGTGTCCGGGTACTCGCGTACGACCGTACGGAACAAGCCGTGCAACCCTGCCGACCTGAGGCCCGGGGAGTTCCCGTCGCCGGGCCGGGCGGCGAGCAGCCAGCGCGGCCCCCGGCGCAGGGCAGCCTGGAACACCGGGAAGGCGTGCGGCAGCACCGGTGACGAGGAATCGGCGAGGGAGTCGAGGTACAGCACCCCGTCCACCCGGCCGTCCGCCTCGGTGAGCAGGTGCTCCGGGCCCAGGACCACGGCGTCGGCACCGTGCCTCGTGAGCCGGGAGCGGACCTCCCGGGACACGTCCTCGCTCTCGTCGCCGAGAAGGACGAACCGCTTTCCGGCCAGTGCGGCGGACGGATCCGCCGAGCCGTCGCCGTCCTGCTGCTCCAGAAGCACGGGCCGCAGCTGAAAACGTTTCGGGGCCTCACCGGTAACTGCCACCGACTCCGGCGGCTCGGTCTGCCCGACCGCCGTGCCGCCGGACGGTTCGGCGGGCCCCGCGAGGCGCGCGGCGAGCCAGCCCGTCACCGATGCGGCCGTACGGGCCTTCGCCAGGTCCTCCAGTTCCGCGTCGTCCAGCCCGGCAACGTCCACGCCGCCCCCGGCGCCCAGTCGCTTGGCCAGTTCGCCGGCGATCTCGGCCCGCTTGATGGAGTCGATGCTGAGGTCTGCCTCCAGGTCGAGATCGGGCTCGATCATGTCCACGGGATAGCCGGTGCGCTCGCTGATGATCTCCAACACGACCGCCAGGACGTCCGCTTCCGTGACGGCTGCCGTGACCGCCTCAGGGGCGAGCGCCTCGGCGGTGACGGGCGTGGCTGCCGCCCCCGGCCCAGGAACCGCCGGCTGTTGAGCCACGGGAAGCTCAGCAGCCGGTACGGCCTGCAGATGGGTGCCGGCCCCGGTGGACGCAACGGGCGCGGCAGGCGCGACGGGCGCCGGAATCCACTCCCCCGCCGTCGCGCCGAAGTAGGTCAGCAACACGTCCCGCTGGGCAGCCACCATCTCCCGGCTGGTGCGCAGGTATTCGACGATCAGCGCGTCCCTGTCGGCCGGGACGCCGTCTCCATGGTTCGCGTGGGTCGCGTGGCTCGTCGTCACTGTCGTCTCCACAACGCGTCGGGCCGGCGCGAGGGCGCCGGGGAGGAGTTCTCCTGCGGCCGTACGGACCAGTTGCCCGTCGACCGTCCATCCGGGCCGTTTGGGCTCCGGGGTCCGGGTCGCGTCGACGGCGTCGCGCCCCTGGAACAGCCATCCGGTGCGTACCGGCAGCCCCGCCACGGCCAGTTGGGCCAGTGCGTCGAGCCAGCCACGCAGTCCGCTGTCGTGGCGCGGCTCGCACGCGACGGTGCGGTGCGGGCGGTCGCCGAGGATCTGTGCGACCAGCCGGGTGAGAACGGATCCAGGTCCGGCCTCGACGAAGATCCTCGCCCCGTCCTCGTACATGGCCTCGATCTGTGCGACGAACCCGACGGGGGCGCCGATCTGGGCGGCGAGTTCGGCGCGGATCCCGTCGGCGTGGTCGTCGTACGGGGCCGCCGTGCGGTTGGACCACACCGGGATCTCGGGCGGACGCACGGACCGGCTCGCAAGTGCCTCGGCGAACCGCTCTCCGCCGGCGGCCACCACCGGGCTGTGGAAGGCGCAGGCGACGGGGATGCCTTCGGCGCGGTGTCCCGCCGCGCGCAGCAGTTGTACCGCGGTGGCCAGCGCCTCCGTCGGGCCGGAAATCACCGTCTGCCGGGGCGAGTTGTGGTTGGCGACGACGACCGTTCCGGGAGCTCCCGTCTCGCGCAGTGCCCGTTCGACGTCTTCGGCACCGGCCGCGACGGCCGCCATGGTTCCCGGGTCCTCGCCGACGGCCGAGAGGATCGCCGCCGCCCTCTCGGTGCTCAGTTCGAGGAGCGCCTCCGGTGTGATCGCGCCCGCGGCGCAGAGGGCGACCAGTTCGCCGTAGCTGTGCCCGGCGGCCATGTCCGGTCGTACCCCGGCCGCGGTGAGCAGCGCGTGGGCGGCGAGTCCGGCGATGCCCAGCGCGGGCTGGGCGACCCGAGTGTCGGTGATCCCGACCCGCCGGCGGTCCCGGGCAGCCGTGTCGAAGGCGGCGGGCGGGTACAGCGCGTCGGCGTGGTCGCGGCCGAGGTGCAGGTAGTGCTGGAGCTCGGGGAAGGCGATGAACACGTCCGCGAGCATCCCGGTCCGCTGGCTGCCCTGGCCCGGGAAGAGGAACGCGACCTTGCCGTCGACCGCCGCCGGCCGACGCGAACCGGGCGGCGCCTGCCCCGCGTCCGCCTGCACCTGCCCCGCGTCCGAACTCGCCCGCTCGCTCAGGCCGGTCGGGGCTCGTCCCGCGTCCGCGAGGTGGATGCCTCCGGGCGGATCGTGCTCGCCCGCCAGGGCCCGGCGCAGCTGACCGGTCAGCCCGTCGACGTCGGTGGCGACGACTGCCACCCGGACCGGTTCGTGGCGGGCGTCGGCGCGGCGGGACGCGCTCAGCGCGAGGTCGCGCAGGCGCCACGGGCGGCCGTCGGTCTCGGCGGCCTTGAGTACGTCCTCGATGGCTCGCCGGGCTGCCGCCGGATCCGTACCGCGGAAGGTGAACAGCTCGGCGGGCCAGCTGTCCAGGCCGTGGGCGGGCGGTTCGGCGGCGGTGTGGGCGCTGAGCACCACATGGAAGTTGGTCCCGCCGAAGCCGAACGCGCTGAGTCCGGCGACGCGTTCCCCGGCCGGAGCCGCCCAGGGCCGTGGCCGTGCGTGAAAGACGAACGGGCTGCTCTCCTCCTGCCACGCCGGGTTCGGCCGCTTCATGTGCAGGGTGGGCGGCTTGACTCCCGTGTGGAGAGACAGCACGGTCTTGATCAGACCCGCGAGACCGGCGGCGCACTTGGTGTGCCCGATCTGCGACTTGACCGAACCGAGCGCACAGCTGCCCGTCTTGGCCCCGGCCTCCGTGAACACGTCGCTGAGAATGGTCAGTTCGGTACGGTCCCCGACCACGGTCCCGGTGCCATGGGCCTCGACCAGGCCGACGTCGGCCGGTGAGATCCCCGCGTTGCGATAGGCGCGCTCCAGCGCGGCACGCTGGCCCTCGGGTCGGGGCGCGGTCAGTCCGAGCGAGCGGCCGTCGCTGGAACTGCCGACTCCCTTGATCACTCCGTAGATCCGGTCGCCGTCGCGTTCGGCGTCCGCGAGCCGCTTGAGCACGACACAGGCGATGCCCTCGCCCAGGGCGATCCCGTCCGCCGAGCTGTCGAAGGCCCGCGACCGACCGGTCGGGGAGAGCGCGTGCACGGAGGAGAAGAGGGCGTAGTCGTTGATGCCGTTGTGCAGGTCGGCGCCCCCGCACAGGACGACGTCGCTCGTACCGCCGACGAGTTCCTTGCATGCCACGTCGACGGCGGCGAGTGACGACGCGCAGGCCGCGTCGACGGTGTAGTTGGCGCCGCCCAGGTCCAGCCGGTTGGCGATCCGCCCCGAGATGACGTTGGCGAGCATGCCGGGGAAGGAGTCCTCGGTGAGCCGGGGCAGTTGACCGTCCAGACCTCCGGGAACCTCCCCGTAGTAGGAGGGCAGTACGGCACGCAGAGTGGCGGCGTTGGAGAGGTCGCTGCCCGCCTCGGCGCCGAAGACCACGGAGGTCCGCGACCGGTCGAAGCCCCGGCCGCGCTCCCCGTACCCGGCGTCCTCCAGTGCCCGCCGCGCGGCTTCGAGCGCCAGCAGTTGTACGGGCTCGATGCTGCCCAGCGAGGTCGGCGGGATGCCGTAGCGCAGCGGGTCGAAGGGGATCCGCGGCAGGAAGCCGCCCCACTTGGACGGGGTGGCGCCGTCCGCGTCCTGCGAGTAGTGCACGGCGGGGTCCCAGCGGTCGGCGGGGACCTCACCGACTCCGTCGTGGCCGCCGAGGATGTTCGCCCAGTAGGCGGCGAGGTCGGGGGCCCCCGGGAACATGCAGGCCATGCCGACCACGGCCACGTCCAGCGGCTCGGGTGCCGCGGGCTCCTCGGCCGTGTCCATCCCGAGGCGTTCGCGGAGGAGAGCGGTGCGGGCGGCGAGGAACCCCGCCGCGCCGGTGGTGACCGAGCCGTGCAGCGCGTTGACCGTTGTCGTCGCCGAGCGCAGCACGGCCACTTCCCCGGCCATGAACATGCCCTCGGAGAGCTGGCGTTCCTCGGCCACGGCCGCCAGTTGGCCGGTGGCGTCCCGCTCGATCCCCTTGCTGGCGATGCGCAGCCGCCCGACGTTGAGCCGTTCCAGCTCCTCCCAGATCCGCCGCTCCGGCACGCCGCGCTCGCGCAGCTCCGCCTCGAACGCCCGGTAGTTCTCGCTGAACGGGCTGGGCACACAGCGGGTGGCGTGGCCGGGTGCGGTCTCCAGCAGCGCGGTGCGTGTGGCGGCCATGACCTGCTGCTGGAAGAGCGGCTGGACCGCTCCGCACTCCACGGCTTCGTCGGTGAACAGGTAGGCGGTTCCCATGAGGACGCCGACGGCGGCCCCGCGCGCGATCAGTGGAGCGGCGAGCGCCGCGACCATCGCCGACGAGCGCTCGTCGTGGACGCCGCCCGCGAAGAACACCTCGACGCGTTCGGCCGTTTCGGCGTCCGCTCCGTCCAAGAAGTCTTCCAGCACCGCCAGTTGGGCCTCCCACAAGGGGAAGCTCGCGCGCGGTCCGACGTGGCCGCCGCATTCGGAGCCCTCGAAGACGAATCGGCGGGCTCCGGCGTCGAGGAACTGGCGGAGCAGTCCCGGCGAGGGCACGTGCAGAAAGGTCCTGATCCCGGCCCGCTCCAGCGCCTCCGCCTGGGACGGTCGTCCGCCCGCGATGATCGCGTGCGTGGGCCGCATGTCCCGTACGGCTTCGAGCTGGGCGTTTCTGGTCTCCTCGGGTGCGAAGCCGAGCACGCCGACACCCCAGGGCCGGCCGGCCACGGCGGCGCGGGTCTCCTCCAGGACCGTACGCGTCTGCTCGCCGCTCGCGAGGGCCAGCGCGATGAACGGCAGGGCGCCGTCCCCGGCGACGGCTGCGGCGAACCTGGCCTGGTCGCTGACCCGGGTCATCGGCCCCTGGGCGACGGGCACGCGCGTGCCGAGAGCGCGGCTCATCGGGGACCCTGGCCGCAGTGCGCCGCCCGGCCCGTCGTCGCGTACGGCGTCCCGTACGGAGGCGGTCAGGGCGCGGACCGTCCGGCCCGCGTCGCCCCAGCGTTCGGCGAAGCGGGCGGCGAGGAAGCCGTCCTGACCGACCGGCAGGAACTGGGTACGCAGGTCCTGGGCACCGAGCATCCCCGACACCAGCAGTGGATCGTCGGCCTGGACGCGCGGGGCGTCCGGGCCCCGGCGGTGCAGCACCCGGTGCCCGCCCACCACGGCTGTCTCCGAACCGTCCATGGACCGCAGTGCCGCGGCGGCCGGCTCCGGAAGCCTCGCCTCGGCGAGCAGCGCCAGCTGGCTGTCCAGGACCACTCCGGCCGCCCCGCCGGCCACGGCGGCCGCCGCCGTACGGGGGCCGATGCCGCCGCAGGCCCAGACGGGGAGGTCGACGCCTGGCTCGGCGAGCAGGTGCTGGAGCAGGACGAAGGTGCTGAGCTCCCCGGTCCGGCCGCCGCTCTCGCTGCCACGGGCGATCAGTCCGTGCGCTCCTGCGCGGACCGCTGCCAGAGCCTGCTCCAGGTCCGTGACCTCCACCAGGACCCGGTACGTCGTGGTGACCTCGTCGATCTGCCATGGCGAATCCATGCCGAGGACGACGGTATGGAGGCCACCGTCGTCTCGCATTCCCGGCTTTCCGCACTTCTTTCCAGGCGCGAATTCTCCGGGTTCGAGTTTCCCGGGAGCGAGTTCTCCGGGACCGAGTTCTCCGGGACCGGTCCGGCAGTGCGCTCCGACCCGCACTCCGAACGGTCCCGGTGCCCAGCGCCGGAGGGATGCCAGCGCCTCTCTGGCTCTTCGGTCACCGACCCCCAGGTCAAGGACCCCTAAGCCGCCCGCACGGCTGACGGCGGCGGCGAGCCTGGCTTCGGGTTCACCGAACGGGGTGATTCCAATGATCATGTCCTCGGCGCGCACAGCAGACGTCATGATTCTCCGAAATAATCGGTGAGACTGCACGGTGGGGGGTGCCTGGAGACGACGAATTGGCCCACGCGGACATACACCGTTTACGCGGCGTCGGGGGGAACTCCCACGCGAAAACCAACCCGTTGGAAGCTAGCGCCACAGTTACCCGTCGGTCAACATCGCACCGACCTCCCGCTACGCCGTGGAATCGATCCAGCCAGGCCCCGTCGGGCCCCAAGAACCGAAAACCCGGCCAATTGCAATCAGTCACTACGCTAGCCGGACGACAGCGCCGCAAGTCCGCCAAAAGCAGCGCCATGATTCACCCCTGTGAAACACGGACGGCAGCGCAAGGCCACTCTGTAAAATTCACATGTCCGCACGAGAAGTCCCTGCCGGGCCGCACGCCGAAGATCCCCTCACGGCGCGATGTCGAGAAACAAATCCCCACACATCTGGCTCCATCGCGTGACACCGCTCCGGCTCATTCACAGGGATTTCCCTTTTACTCGCCCTCTCCCCCCGAACCGCCAGCAGGATTTTACCTCTCCGCAACCGCAAGACGTTTCAGGAATCTTTCTGCCGACACCGGGAGACCGCACTTCGGATCAATCGGTCGAATCGCTCTCAAGAAACCAATCACTCCGGGCCGGCCACGACAATCCGACCGGAGGCCTCGACGCGCCACGACGACTCCCCCACCCCGACTGTGATCTACGACGCAGAGGCAACCCCGCCGCCGACACCGACGTCTTGATCGACAACGAGGTGGCGCGGCGGCGCCGGTGACCCGTCGACCCAGGACACACGACCCGGGGTGGAAAACAGGGCACTATGCACATCGCGTATACACACCGTGTATACCTGTGGGAAGCCAGGTCCGCCGCCGCCCCGTCCGAGCATCGGCAGACCGAAAGGCACGCATGTACGGCAAGGCATTCGCACCCGAGTACCAAGGTGCGCTCACCACCCTGTCCGTGAACTCCTCCCTGGTCGACGTACTGGCCGCGGGCACCGAGCAGTTGCGCGCAGCCGAGCGCGCCGGAGCACGGGGAGAGGTGGCGCGCTCCGGTCTCGCGGTCGCGGAGGCGCACCGGCGGCTCGGGCAGGTGGGCGACGCCGACCGCGCCTGGAAGGCGAGTTACCGCGCGGCCAGGGAGGCCGGGGACACCGCCGCGATGGCATGGGCCCTGTGGAGCGGCGGCACGCTGGCACGCCAGCGCGGTGCGTTCCCTCTCGCCTGGCGGCTGCTGGGGCTCGCGGCCGAGTTCGGCGAGCGCGGCGGCGACATCGTCGTACGCGGCTACTCGCTCGCCGGGATGGCGGAGACGGGCCGCATCCAGGGTGACTACGAGGCGGTCGGCGCACTGCACGAGCAACTCCTGGCCGAGGCACGCAAGCGCGGCGAGGCGCGGCACACCGTGTGGGCCCTGGAGGGCATCGCGCAGATACACCGCAACACCGGCTCGTACGACACGGCGTACGCGATGTTCGAGGAGGCCGCGGAGATCGCCGGACGGGCCGACGACCGGCGCGGCCACGCGTGGGCGCTGCGTGGCCTGGCCGACATCGTGTCCGTCCGCGACGGGGATGCCGAGCGCGCGCTCGGCCTGCTCGCCGAGGCCGAGGTGACCTGCCGGGAGATGAACCTGTCGAGCGCGCTGGCGTACAACCACAAGATGCGCGGCAACGTCCTTTACCGGGCAGGGCGTTACGCGGAGGCCCGGGACGTCTACACCCAGGCGCTGGCGGAGTTCCGGGCGATGAGCGAGCCCCGGGGGGAGGCACTGTCCCGGCTCGGCCTCGCCAAGTCCCTCGCCCACCTGGGCCACGACCTCGCCGACACGGCGGCCGAACTGGCCGATCTCGCGCAGGTGTTGGAACGTATCGGCCTGCGGCACGCACGGCAGATGGTGGCTCGCGCGCAGGCGGAGTTCGGCATCGTGGCGGATGCGGACACGGATGTGCATGCGAACGTCCGGCCGACCACGGTGTCGGACGCGGCCGCCCGGGCCGGGAACGAGACGAGCGCGCGCCCCTCCGCCCCGGCGGCGGCGAGCACGGACACCCCGGCCACCACCACGCCGACTCCCGGCACCTTGGCCGCCACCGCCACCAAAGCAGACGCGGCTGCGGCTGCGGCTGCCGGGACCCCCACAACCACCCTCGCAGGAACGGAGGTTCAGCGATGACGGTGACGACCTCCGCACCGCATCCGCCCCTCTCGACCACGGCCGATGCCGAACGTGCCGTTCAACTCCTCGACCGCAGCCGGGCGTTGGTGCGCCCCGCGCTGGCCGAGGCGGTAAGGCGACTGCACCCGTGGGTGGGTGAGATGGCGGCGTACTCCTTCGGCTGGTGCGAGGCCGGTGGTGCACCGGCCGCGGTGGCGGCCGGCGGCAAGGGACTGCGACAGGCCCTGGCCGTCCTGGGCGCGGAGGCGGCCGGGGCACCCGCAAGCGCGGGAGTGAGCGCGGCCGTGGCGGTGGAGCTGGTGCACACCTTCTCGTTGCTCCACGACGACATCATGGACGGCGACGCGACCCGGCGCGGCCGCCCCACGGTCTGGAAGGCGTACGGCACCGGACCGGCCGTCCTCGCGGGGGACGCCCTGTTCGCGCTCGCCGTGGAGACCCTGGCCTCGGCGCCCGGCAGCGACGTCCCGGCGGCCGTCCGTCACCTGTCCACCGCGCTCAACGACCTCGTGAGCGGTCAGGCCGACGACCTGCTCTTCGAGTCGCGCCCCTGGACGGGTCCGGAGGCCGTCGGCCCCGACGAGTACCGGGCGATGGCCGAGCACAAGACCGGTGCGCTGCTGGGCTGTGCCGCCGCCCTGGGTGCCGCACTCGCCGGAGCCCCGGCGGCGACGGTCACCGCGCTCGACCGGGCGGGCCGTCATCTCGGCGTGGCCTTCCAGGTGATCGACGATCTCCTGGGCATCTGGGGCGATCCCGCCGTCACGGGCAAGCCGGTCCACGCGGACCTGCGTCGGCGCAAGAAGACGTTCCCGGTTCTGGAGGCTCTCGACAACCCAGCCGCCGCCCGCCCGCTCGCCCGCCTCCTGGAGGGTGCCGAAGAGCTCGACGACGCGACCGCCCGCCGGGCCGCGGCCGTGATCGAGGAGGCCGGCGGCCGGAGCGCCGCGCTGGCGGAGGCCCACCGTCACATCGCCCACGTCCACGCGTGCCTCGACAGCCTCCCCACGGCTTCGCACGCGGCCGACGATCTTCGTGCGCTGCTGGCCTTCCTCGTGCGTCGCGAGATGTGACCAACTCCTTTGTCACACAGACCTCTTGACGCCATAGAAAGCCCTTGCCACACTCACCGCCCGCCATAGAAAACGCTTGCTGCGACTCATTCGCGCGGGCGGCGGACCCCCACACAGGAGAAGAAGACGAGATGGGACGCAGAGCCGCACCTCACCTCATCCGCAAGACCACCAGGACCACCAGGGCCACCCAACCCCCCACGACCGCCGGAGCCCGCGGGAGGCGGGCCGGCGTCACCGTCACATGCGCGACCGCCCTGCTCACCGGGGCAGCCCTGCTCACAGCCCCCGCGAGCGCGGCCCCGCACCAGGCGGCGGCAGCGTGCGGCGAGGGCTCGTACCAGGCCGAGGCCGTGTTGAACGGCAGCACCTGGACCGCCCGGCGCGGCAGCAGTGTCACGTACACCGGCACGGACATGCGGGCCGCGATGCAGGCGGCCGTCAACAGCCTTACGGCGGGCCGTACTTCGAAGGAGCGGGTCGTGGTACGCGGCTCGGGCGCCATCGGCGCGGGTTCCCGGGTCTCCCTGCCGAGCTACACCGTGCTCGACGTGTGCGGCACCATCGACGTCACCGGTACGGGCTCCGGCGACCAGGCCCCGGTCTACGCACGCGGCGCCCGGGACATCGAGGTCCAGCATCTGAACCTCACCGGCACCCCGCTGTACGGCATCTTCATGCGCAACGTCACCAACGTCGTACTCGGCCAGATCGACATGCGCCTCTCGCGCGGTCTCGGCGTACGCATCGACAACCGCGGCGACACCAGCCAGTGGACACGCAACGTCCGGATCGACAACGTGTACGTCTCCGGGGCGAGCAGCCACGCCGTGGAGACGTACGGGGTCGACGGCATCACCATCGGCACGGTCACCGCGCGCAACGTGGGCGAGTCCGGCCTCCTGCTGAACCAGACCGTCAACGCGACCGTCACGAAGGTCGACGCGGACGGCGCGGGCGCCGGTACGGGGTACGCGGCCTTCCGCATGGCCAACCGCAACGGCCGGATCGGCAGCGGGTACCCGACCAACGTGCGGGTCGGCGAGGTCGTCGCGCGTGGTGGCGGCCGGGGCGTCTTCTGCGTCTCCGAGAGCGGTGGCGCGACCATCGACCGCGTGACCATCTCCAACACCGGCAACAACGCGATCCTGATCGAGAACTGCTACAACGTGAACCTCGCCGCCCAGAGCGGCAGTGTCACGGGCGGCGGCGAGATCCGGCTGGCCGCCCGCGCGGAGTTCCCGAACAACTCGGACATCACCGTCCAGAACCTGAGGGTGACCAACTCCTCGATCCGGGAGAGCCCTTGCGGTGACAACACCACGTTCCGCAACAACACCCTGGTCAACAGCACCCAGAGCATCTGCTGACGTCCGCCAGGGGTCGGTACGGCAGTCAGTACGGCAGGAGTCGGCCCGAGGGGGTCCTGCGGTCGATCGTCGTGTCGCGCGCGGTGGTCGTGCGGCGGGTGGGACGGATGCGGATCCGGCGGTTCATGACGGCCTCCTCATTCCTGGTACCACCAGCCTCCGCGCCGCCGCGGCCCGGCACATCGTGCCCATGGAGGCCTTCGCCCTGGTCCCGTGGCGGCAGTGGCCGGGGACGAGGTACTCCCGAGGAAGGACGTGGGCCCCTACACGCGCCCTCTCACCTGCGCACTGCCGTCAGGGGCGGCGCGGCTCCGGCCCCCAGTAGGACGGGCCTCCGCCGCGCCACTCGATGAGCGGTGACACGACGACCTCGTTCTCGTCGAACTCCAGACCCGCGCGGCGCAGGAACTCGACGACGTCCAGGAGGTTCATGGCGACGCCGATCGACTCGCCGTGAACCGTCACGCGCCGTCCGCCCTCCTCCTGCGGCGGATGCACGACCACTACGGGATGTTCCGACATGCCCTCAGCCTCACCCGGTCCGCCCCGGCGCGCATCCGGGGGCCCGCCACCGCTTCGCCGAGAACGACGTCGGCGTGCGCCTCCCCACGAGACGCACGCCGACGGACCGGGCCGTTCACTGCACGACGGCTCTACTCGACGGCCCCGACCAGTCCCATGGCGGGGGCGGCGAGGTCGGTCACCTGGTGAAGCTGCTCCAGCTGGTAGAGGCCGTTCAGCTCGTTGAGCTTGTCGAGCTGGTCGGAGACCCTCGGCATCTGGGCCTTGTGCTCAGCGGGAAGGTCGCTCACGGCGAGCGAGTCGAGCATCGCGATGGGGTTCACCTTTCCCGTCTCCGGGGTGGCGGCAGCGCTCGCGGACGGTACGGCAAGGCCCGTGACGCCGACGGCGAGGCCAACGGCGGCGACGATACGTCGTGTTGAGATCATGCCTTCAGCAACGGTGGCGGGCCGCCCACGGACACGGCCCCACCCGGCCCCTCACCCGACAGGCTCATCGGCCCGGCTGCGCTTGCCGTGGCCGCCGCGCCGGAGGAGTCTCAGAGGGAGAGGCCCTCAACGGCCCGCTCCGTACCGGGCCGCGGTCTTCGCCAGTGGTCCACAAGGAGGTCCATCATGGGCACTGCGGCAAGCCCCGGCTTCGACACCGAAGCGCTACGCCGGGGCATCGAAGGCCAGGACGCGTCGGCGCTCCTGTCGCTGTACGCGGACGACGCGGAAATGCGCGTCGTCGACCGCAACACCCAGCCCAGCCACCCCAAGGTCATGCACGGCCGCGAGCAGATCCGCGAGATGCTCGACGACGTCTACAGCCGCGACATGACACACAAGTTGGAACAGTGTGTGATCCAGGGCGACCATGTCGCCTTCACCGAGTCCTGTCAGTACGCGGACGGCACCAGGGTGCTCGCGAACTCGATGATGTCGCTGCGCGACGGCAAGATCGTCGACCAGACATTGCTGCAGGCATGGGACGACGAAGAGCAGTAAGGGGTACGCCGAGGGTCCGGGTCACGACCCGTCTGACCTGGACCTTCTCGGCTCGGACGCGTCCGGGGCGGCCTCTGCGGCCTCGACCAGCTTCCGGAGCAGGTCGGCGAGTGTCCGCTTCTCTCCTTCTGTCAGCACTGAGAGCAGCGCGTTCTCGCCATGTTCTTCGGAGGCCGCGTGCCGCTCGAACGCGTCGTATCCCGCCGGGGTGAGCCGTACGTGGACCCGGCGGCGGTCGGCCGCGTCGTGCGTACGCGTGATCAGGCCGGCGTCCTCCAGCGGGCCGAGCCGTGCCGACAGCGCGCCCCGGGTCAGACCGAGCAGCTCGGCGAGCCGTGACGGGCTCGTCTCGTAGGGCGGGCCGAGCCTGCGCAGGGTGAGCAGCACCTTGAACTGCCAGTGCCTGAGCCCGTCGGAGTCCAGGGTGTCCCGGCGGGCCTGCGCCGCGTGCCGTGCCAGGATCGCGAGCCGCGCGAAGATCGCCTCCTTGACCGGGTCCATCCAGCCGAGCTCCTTCGACCAGAGCGCGACGTGCCGGTCGACCGAATCGCCCACCGATCCCCTCCTGACGTCCAGACGGCTGCCCGATAGTTTTCTTGTGGATAGTTTTTCTGATTACTACCTTCCTCGCCATGACAAAAAAGACGAGCACGGCCCACGCCGTCCTCCCGGTGGACGTCGTCGTCGCGGCGGCGCGTGAACTGGCCCGGGCCGGACGGTGGCCGAGCGCCCTGGATCTCCTCGACGGGGCCGTCACGGCCGATCCGCACAACCGAGCGGCCATCGCTCTCGCCGGGGCGGAGGTCGCTCTTGAGCACGACTGGTTCGGCGGTACGGAGACAGTGACCACGCGGATCGCCGCCGCGGACAAGGCATCAGCCGAACTGACCGAACCGGTCGGCCTCTGGGACCTGGACTTCGTACGGCTGCGGCACACGTATTTCCGGCTGCTCCGCGGTGACGGTACGTTCCGGTTCGGGCCGGCGGGCAAGGATCCCGGCGAGCTGGCGGAGCTGCGGAGGTGTGCGCAGGAGTTGTGCGAGCGGGCGGCCGACGACGTGCGCCGGGGCTGGGCGCGGATGTACCTCGGACTGATCGTCGACAACCTCTTCGCCGAGCGGGACACGGCCCCCGCGCACTACGAACTCGCCCTGAGCGCCGGGGAGTCGGGCGACGACCTGCTCGCCCGCGAGGCACTGCGGCATCTCGGCGACCACGACCACGACGACCTGGACCACGCGCGGGCACGGGAGCGCTGGACCCGGGCGACCGCTCTCGGTGCACGAGCGGGGAACGTCCCCGGCACCCTCTCCCAGCAGCTGCTCCTGGCCGTGCTGGCCCGCGACCGCGGCGACGAGGCGGGAGCCGCGGCCCTCGCGACCGAGGTGGCGCGCTGGGCGGGGGCGATCGGGGCCGTGCGTATCGAGGCACAGGCGACGGGGTTCCTGGCAGGCGTGGACCCGACGGCCGGGCCCGAGGACGAGTCCTGAACCTCGGCTAGTGTGGTCGTAGGCCGTGACTGGCGCTGAGGTGGAGTACCACCGGGGAGCGGCCCGACGCACACGTCTTCGCCGCGCGCCTGGGCATCTTCTACGACGCTCAGGAGTCGCTCATGTCCCAGGCCCGGCTGATGGACGGCACCGGTCTCGCCCGGCGGATCGTCGAGGAGACGACCAAGCGCGCGGCCGACCTCACCGAACGCACGGGGGTGGCACCCTGTCTGGCCACCGTGCTCGTGGGTGAGGACCCCGCCTCCGTCACGTACGTACGCATGAAGCAGAACCGTTCCCGCAAGGCGGGTATCGAGTCGCGGCACGTGGCTCTGCCCGCCAGGACGACGACGGCCGAACTGGTCGGCACGCTCACCGCGCTGTCCGCCGACCCCGCCGTGCACGGCATCCTGTTGCAGCACCCGATGGGTCACCACATCGACGAGCGCGCGGCGTTCGAGGCGATCGCCCCGGAGAAGGACGTCGACGGGGTCACCCTGGCGTCCTTCTCCGCGATGAGCTTCGGGCTGCCGGGCTTCGCGTCGTGCACGCCCGGCGGGATCATGCGGCTCCTGGACGAGTACGACGTCGATCCGGCCGGTAAGCGGGCGGTCGTGGTGGGCCGAAGCGCCATCCTCGGCAAGCCGGTGGGGATGCTGCTGCTCGGCCGCGACGCCACGGTGACGTACTGCCACTCGCGTACGGCCGACCTGTCGTCGGTCGTGCGGGAGGCGGACATCGTGGTGGCCGCGGTGGGGCGGCCCCGGCTGATCCGCGGCGAGGACATCAAGCCGGGGGCGGTCGTCGTCGACGCCGGTTACAACCCCGGCAACATCGGCGACGTCGACTTCGACAGCGCACGGGAGCGGGCCTCGCTGATCACTCCCGTACCGGGCGGCGTCGGTCCGATGACGATCGCCACGCTGCTGGCCCAGACCGTCGAGGCGGCCACGCGGCAGACCGGCACCTGATCACCGCATCCACGCGCTGTAGTCCACGACGTCACCCGCCCTGAGTCCGTACTCGGGATCGGCAACCGAGGCGGTGCTCTCCAGGCCGAGGACAGCACCGGTGGCCGGATCCATGATCAGCATCCGGTGGTAGCCGGTGCCGTCGTACACGTATGCCTGACCGCGCCTGCCCAGCCGATCGGTCACCTGGCCGACGGGCCGCAGTCCGTCGGCGTCCGCGAGGAGCCGGGCGAGCGCCGCGTCCTCACGGGTGCCGAGGGTCCAGGTGTCGAGCAACCGCCCTGTGACGTCGAGCAGTTCGGGCGTGGTCAGCGGGGTGTCGGTGTGCTGCGCGTCCTGCAGATAGGCGCGCAGCCGCTCGGCGTCGTGCGGGGGCGGCGACTCGGGCGGGGCGTCGCTCCAGCTCGGCGGGAAGGTCTGCTCGCTGATGACGTGTCCGTCGTCGACGAGGCGCGAATCGCCGTCCGCTTCCGACAAGACCGGCCGGCCCGGGTGACGCGGGTCGGTCGCGACGACCAGTTCCGTGTGGCTGTCGTCCGCGTTCCACCGCACGATGCGCTCCACGGGGAGCGTGATCGGAGGCTTGTCCTCCGACATGCCCATGCTCCACGACTGCACGTGCGTGCCCTTGCGCAGACCGGCCGGACCGTCCGCCGCGGCCGCGTCGGCCCGCTCGGCCAGCCGGTCCAGCGGTACGGGGGTGGAGTCGGCCCGGACGACCAGCGGACGCGGCGCGGCCACGGCGGGGGTGGTGCTCGGTCCCGCGAGGAGAAGGGCGAGGGAGGTCACGGCGACGGCCGCCGTCGTCGCGAGGGCCCAGGCGAGACGCGTACGGCGGGGGCGGGGGCCACGCAGCAGTCGGCCGAGGCTGCCCCGGCCGGGCAGGAAGCGGCCCGGCTTCGGGCGTTCGTCGTCCGCCGGACCCACGAGCTGGTTGAGGCGGCACTCGGCCTCGTGGCCAAGGGGTCCGTCGCCGAAGCGGGGGTCGCCGGACGGCACCGGGTTGGCGCGGCGCAGCAGTTCGAGTTCGTCAGCCATGGCGCTGCTCCTTCGGGGTGTCGCGGCGAGGCGTCGTGGGACCGGCGGCCACGGTGGTCCGCATGCTTTCGATCTCGGCTCTCAGCCGGCGGCGGGCGCGGTGCAGCCGCATCGCCGCCGCCCTGCTGCCGCAGCCGAGGGCCACGGCGACCTCGTCGATGCCGAGTTCCTCCCAGGTGGTGAGCCGCAGAACCTCCTGATCGGCGGGGGCAAGGCGGGCCAGCGCGTCGTGCACCCAGGCGCCGGGCTGCTCCGAGTCCGGGCTGTCCACGATCTGCCGGCCGTGCGCGGTCTCGTCGTGACCGAGCTTGTCGACGAGTCGACGACGGCGTCCGTAGCCGCGTACCGCGTTGGACAGGCAGTTGCGTGCCACGCCGTACAGCCAGGGAAGGGTGGTCGCGGGAAGGTCGGCCCGGCGCCGCCAGGCGACGGTGAAGACCTCCGCCACCACTTCCTCGACTTCGCTCGTCCGGCCGTCCAGTCGCCGTGCAACGTACCGGCTGACCGCCCAGTAGTGCTCGCGATAGGCAGCGGCGAAGGTCTCGTCGTTGCTCATGTTCCGTAGGTGTCCGGCAGTCCCTCGATCGTCACACCCGAATGCGGTGATCCTTGTCGCTCCGCTCAAGTGTGACGCCGGGACGGCCCGCGGACACAGGCGGGGTATGGAGAGCAACACTGTCACCACGGCGCTCGCGCCCCCGCGTGCGGGCCGCCGCCCGGGCCTCGCCGCCGTCCGCTGGCTGACCACCACTGACCACAAGACGATCGGTACGTTGTACCTGGTCACGTCGTTCGCGTTCTTCTGCATCGGTGGCGTGATGGCGCTGTTCATGCGCGC
>NZ_JBVIPT010000030.1:0-104551 GCF_055577685.1 Streptomyces sp. NPDC033178 | reverse complement strand
AACGAGAACAGGATGTGCATCCCGACGAACCAGGCACCCGCCCCCACCCCCATGAACAGGGCGATCTTGGTGAAGGTGACCGGCACACCGACCGCGCGGGCCGATTCCTTGTTGCCGCCGGTGGCGAAGATCCAGTTGCCGAACTTGGTGCGTAGCAGCAGCCAGGTCGCCGCCGCCGCGAACACGAACCAGTAGAACACGGTGATCTTCACATCGACGCCGCCGATGCTGATCTCGGAGGCGAAGACCTGCTTGGCCTGGTCGAATCCGTCCATGTCACTGATCGAGTCCGTCGCCACGTTCCCGGTGAAGATCTTCGTGATGGCGAGGTTGGCGCCCTGCAGGATCAGGAACGTGCCCAGCGTGATCAAGAAGCTGGGAAGACCGGTGCGTACCAGCAGATAGCCGTTGAACGCGCCGATCGCCAGAGCGACGACGAGGGCAACGATCACGCCGGTCCATACGTTCATGGAGAGCTGGAAGCTCCACATGCTCGCGGTCAGCGCCGAAGTCGTCACGGCCACACCGGCGGAGAGGTCGAACTCGCCGCCGATCATCAGCAGGGCCACCGGCAGGGCCATGATGCCCATCACCGAGGACTCGTAGAGCACGTTGGCCAGCGAGCCGGCCTCGCGGAACGGGGAGGCGACCGCGAAGAAGAACACGTACACGGCGATCGCCGCGATGAGTGCGCCGATCTCGGGGCGGGCCGCCAGCCTGCGGGACAGGGACCGTTGTGAGGTCCGGCCGTCCTTTGGGGCGGCCGGCGGAGCCGGCGACGAGGAGCTCGTCGCCGGTGCCGTTGCCTGGGACATGGAAATCACCGAGTGCCCTTCGCGGCGAACTTCGCGATGGCTTCGACGTTGGACTTGTCGACGAACGCGGGACCGGTCAGCACCGGCTCCTGGCCGCCACCGCTGAAGTTGCCGTTGGTCTTGTAGAGCCACAGAGAGTCGACCGAGAGGTAGCCCTGCAGATACGGCTGCTGGTCCACGGCGAACTGGATGTCGCCGTCCTCAATGGCCCCCACGAGGTCCTTATTGAGGTCGAAGGTCGCGACCTTGGCCTTGCTGCCCGCGTCACTGGCCGACTGCACGGCGGTCAGCGCGAACGGGGCGCCGAGGGTGACCACGTAGTCGACGGAGGTGTCCTGCTTGAGCTTGGCGGTGATCGTCGACTTCACGGCCGGCATGTTGGTGCCGTTCACGTACAGGTTCGTGGTCTTGCCCTTGAAGGCCTTCTTCACGCCTGCGCAGCGGGCTTCGAGGGCGACGTGGCCCTGCTCCTGGATGACGCAGATGTTGTTCTTGGCGCCGAGTTCGTTGAGCCTTTCGCCGAAGGCCGCGCCGGCGACGGTCTCGTCCTGGCCGAAGTACTCCAGGAGTCCCTGGTCCTTCCAGGCGTCGAGGCCGCCGTTGAAGCCGACGACGGGGATGCCGGCCTTCTTCGCCTTGGCGACCGCGGCCTTCATGGCGTCGGGCTTGGCCAGGGTGACCGCGATGCCGTCGACCTTCTGGTCGATCGCGTTCTGGATGAGGTTGGCCTGCTTGGCGGAGTCCGGGTTGCTGGAGTACACCAGCTCGACGTTGTCCTTGGCGGCGGCGGTCTCCGCACCCTTGCGGATGAGGTCCCAGAAGGTGTCGCCGGGGGCCGCGTGGGTGATCATCGCGACCTTCATGCGGGGGGTGTCGGCCTTGCCGGCAGACGCGTTGCCCGTGTCCTCCTCGGACTGCTTGCCGCCGGAGCCGCTGGAACAACCGGCGGCGAGCAGGGTTCCGGCCAGGACCGTGGCGGTGAGAATTGCGGCTCGGTGGTTTCTGCGCATGTCCCTTGCACCTCGCTGTGCTTGTCGGGGGGTGTCTGTGGTGGGCGGAGCGCGTCCGACGTCGGCGGCTGCCCGAGCGGCGACGCGGTGCGCGAGTGGTGTGTATGTGCCGTGCGTGGCGGCGCGTTCTTCTGCGGCAGTCGTTGGTGTGGACCACCTGCTTAGTGACTGGAGCGCTTTAGTAGCGCGCTCTAGTTGGAGAGACTATGAAGCGGCTCTGCGGGGATGTCAACAGGTTTGTCAGGACGTATCAACAAAGTGTTCGGAATGAAATTGAGTCGCGGATCCGGTCTCGGGGTGAGCGGTACTGACCGTGCGAGTGCTCGTCGAGGTGGGCCGATCGCTCAACGAGTTCCGCGGAGGAGCCCACATCCAGACCGTGATCGACCTCTCCGGCGCCCGCCGGGCCGGCACCCCGACAACATCGCGAGCGCCGCCGTGTTCCTCGCCGGACCGGACTCCGCGTTCATCACCGGGAACGACCTCCTGGTGGACGGTGGAGCGTTCTGGCGCGCGGCGCTGGAGCGCTACAACCGCGACTTGAGCGACCCCTCCGGGTACGGACCCGCGACCGAAGCAGCGCGGGTATGGACCCGCGACCGAGGTAGCGGTACATTCGTACCGTAAGTTCACGGTACGAATGTACGGATAGTTGGCCCGATGGCGACCCACAAGGTGACCGACGGACGCCTCGCGCGCGGCGAGGCCCGCAAGGTGCTGTTGCTCGACGCAGCCGTGCGTGTCGTCGGTGAGCAGGGTGTGGGGGCGCTCACGCATCGAGCGGTCGCCGCCGGTGCTGCCGTGTCGCTCGCATCCGTGACCTATCACTACCCGTCGATCGACGACCTCCGCCGTGCGACCTTCGAGCACGCGGGCTCACGGATCGGGCTGGATTTCCTCGATCTCGTCGTCCAGATCGCCGAGGAACCCGGTGTGCCTCACGCACTCGACGCTCTCCCCGACCTCTGCGGAGACTTCACCGCGCATCTGGTCACCGAGCGCCGGACTGACACGATCGCCGTCTTCGAGATGATCGTTGCGGCGGGGCACGATCCGGAGCTCGGTCCGGTGAAAGGGCTGCTCGATCAGCGACTTGCCCGCCTCCTGATGCCCTATGTCGGCTCGGAGGCGGCCGCGTTGACCGTCACCGCCGCGATGCAGGGGCTCGTACTCTCCGCTCTCTCCTCCGTCGCGCCCGACCGGGCGCGAGATCCGGAGTGGCTGCGCGGCGCGGTGAGTGATCTCATCCGCCGCTACCGACCCACTACTTGACCTGATCCCCGACCTGTCTCGGGTGCCCGGCGCGGCATTGCGCGTGGCGTCCCCTCCTCCGCGGGAGAACCACCATGGAACCGTTCCTCGCCGTCGTCAGCGGCCTGGCCTGGACGATCGTCTACATAGCTGCCATCCGGGTCGGGTTCCGCCACAAGACCTACGCGATACCCATGGCCGCACTCGCCCTCAACCTCGCGTGGGAGACGACATACGCGGTGCGCGACCTGACGGCCGCGGTGTCGCCGCAGGGCGTGATCAACGCCGTCTGGGCGCTCGCCGACCTCGTCATCGTCTACACCTTCTTCGCCTTCGGCCGCGCCGAGTTCCCACGCTTTGTGACCCGGGCGATGTTCGTCGTCTTCGGCGCGGTGGTGTTCGGTGCCTCCTACGCGATGCAGTGGATGTTCATCGCGGAGTACGGCGAACTGGACGCCGCCCGCTACTCAGCCTTCCTCCAGAACCTGCTGATGTCGGGCCTGTTCATCGCGATGTTCGTCGCACGGCGCGGCCTGCGCGGGCAGACCCTCACCATCGCCGTCGCGAAATTCCTCGGCACCCTGGCCCCCACCATTCTGATCGGCGTCATCAGGGACGTACCGTTCATTCTCGGACTCGGCATCCTGTGCGGTGTCTTCGACCTCGTCTACATCGGCCTGGTGGTCTGGGCGAAGCGACACCCGGACGCGTTCGCCGCGGCCGATGCGCCCGTTCCCGGCCCCGTGATCGAGATACCGGGGCAGCGGGCAGCCGCGGCCTGATGGTTCAGACCGTCCGGGCCGTTCCGAGAGATGTGACCATTCAGGCCGTCCGTCTCCGGCGATCCGAGCTGTGAGGCTGACCCGGGCAGCCGATTAAATGGCGCGGTGTGACGTAAAGTGGGTTGAGTGGGGCCTGGGCAGGTCCCCGTCCTCCGGCGCCAGCCGGGTCCGAAGGGCGTCGGGTGCAAGGAGGCATGGCATGACCAAGCAGCTTGACGGGCGACGGGTCGACGTCACCGGTGGCGCCAGCGGCATGGGTGAAGGCATCGTGCGAGCCTTTCCGGGACTGGGGGCGACGGTTGTCTCGCTCGATCTGTCCACCGACAGGGTGTGGAGATCGCCAAGGAGGCCGGCGCTCACTTCGTCTCCTGTGATGTCTCCGACCAGGCATCGGTCGAGCGTGCCTGCGTTGGTGCCGTGGAACACCTGGGCGGACTGGATGTGCTGATTCACGCGGCAGGAATCGCCCCGGGTGGCCGCGCCGAGGAGATCACCCTCGACACGTGGCGGAAGGTCGTCGATGTCAACGCCACCGGCACCTTCCTGACCAACCAGGCAGCCTTCGGCCACCTCAAGGAACAGGGCGGCCGGATCATCAACTTCGCCTCCGCCGCCGGTGTTCAGGGGTACCCGGGCAAGGCGCCTACGCCGCCGCCAAGGGGGCTGTGGTCGCCTGGACGCGGTCCACCGCCGTGGAATGGGGGCCGTACGGCATCACCGTCAACGCCATCGCGCCGGCCATCTGGACCCCCATGTACGACAAGACCCGTGCGGCGATGAGCGCCGGGCAACTCGCTGAACATGACGCCCGGATGGCAAAGGCCGTACCGCTCGAGGCAGGCTCGGTGACGTCGAGCGGGACCTGGTTCCCGTGCTGGCGTTCCTGGCCGACGACGGGGCGCGATTCATGACCGGTCAGGTCTTCCCCGTGGACGGCGGAACTCTGATGATGCGCTGACGCCCCACGAGTTCGGCGGAACGGACGGAGCGTGCGCCGTCCGGCCTCATGTCACAACCGCTCCTCGTGTCCCACCGCTGGGCGGCACCCCGCAGAGCATCCGGTGTCGCGTCAACTCGCTTCCGGCGAAGCCGAACCGCCCTGTCCTGCGAGGATTGCCCGGATGCGCCGCGCCGCTTCGGTGTCGGCCGCCGGCGGTTGTGCCCCGACGGCGGGCTCCGCGGGAATCAGAGTGTCGACGAGGCCGTCGGCCAGGGGCTCCACCGGCTCCTGCACCTGGGCGGCGCTCGACAGGGCGTGCTGGAGCGCGATGAAACCGTGCAGTCCCGCCCAGAGCGTCTGCGTCGCCTGCTCATCGGGCATCGACAGCGGGTATCCGGCCTCCCGGCACCGGGCGAAGGCCTCGCGCATCGAGAGCGAGACGTGCCGGGACGGGTGCAGGTGGAGACGGGCCGTCGGGACGGACGGCTGGCGCACCTCGTACATCAGCCGGTAATGACCGGGGTATTCGCTGGCGAACCGACAGTAGGCATGCGCCTGGGCGCGGAGCGCCTCACGGGCGTCGGCTCCGGTGTCGGCGGCATTCGCGTCGGCCGCGCGCATGCGTGCCGCCAGATCCTCGTACTTGTCCTCCAGGGCGGCCCACACGAGCTCCGCCTTGTCGGAAAAGTGGAGGTAGATGCTCGGGGCCGCCACACCTGCCTCGCGTGCCACGGCGCGCATGGTGAGCTTCTCCACGCCGCCCCACTCGTCGAGCAGCCGCCCCACCGCACGCAGGATCTCCCTGCGTAGCTGTTCTCCCTGTCCGCGAGGGCTTCGTGCCCGCCCCTTGCCTGCTGCCTGCGTGCTCATGCCGGTCCTCTCCTACGTGCAGGTGAGCCTAGTGAAGAGCCTTGTTCGCGGTTCGGGCGCATGCCCGTCCGGCAGGCTCCGCCGACCGAGTGGCTGCCCCTGGTGCGCCTTCGGTCCCACGTTCGCAGTCGGATCGGCTCCCTTGTTCGTGCCCCGGAACCCATGGCTCCGTGCGCCGCCATTTCCTCACCTTAGTTTGTGGCGTGCAGTGACAGAAATGGCACATCGCGCCAAAATGTCGTACGCTCGATGTCTGGACGATCGGTCAGCAGTAGCCAAGATGATCCAGTTGTTGCGTTTGTGTCCGATGTGCAGGCGTGTCGCCGCATTGCGAAGGAGAGTCGATGGAAGCCGAAAAGGCGTCGGGGACGTCCGGTGCCGGTCCGGGGGACGGGCATCAGGGAGGTGGCCCCATGTCGCTGCCGGGCGGCGCCAAGAAGTACGTGTTCATGGTGATGTTCCCGTTCCTGATAGTGATGCTCCTGGTGAGCGCCTACTCCGGTGCCATGCACTCTCCGAGCCCCAAGGACATGCCGGTGGCCGTCGTGGGGCAGGCAGCGCAGGCCGAGAAGCTCGCGTCGAGCCTGGATGCGACGGACGGTTCGCCGCTGGACGTCCGTCTGGTGTCCACAGTGGCCGAGGCCGAGCAGCTGCTGCACGACCGCGAGATCTCCGGCGCGTTCGCCCTGCCGACCAGCGCGGACGGCGACGCCGTCCTCTACACGGCTCAGGCGGCAGGCGCCGCCCAGGCGAGCATGGTCGAGTCGATCTTCCAGCCCGTCGCCGATGCGCAGCACCTCGACATGGACCACAAGGACATAGCGCCGCTGCCCGCCTCCGACGGCATGGGCATCACCATCCTGTTCACCGCTATCGGCTGGATGCTCGCGGGCTATCTGGTGGTCACCGTGGTGACCACCGGGGCCCCCGAACTCGCCTCGCTACGCCGGATGGTGCCGCTGATGGCCGGCTGGGCCGCCCTCATGAGCACCGTGGTGTGGCTGCTCGTCGGACCCGTCATCGGAGCCGTCGACGGTCACGCGTGGGCCCTCCTCGGCCTCGGCTGGCTGTCGGTCTTCTCCGTGGCGATGGCTCAGACCCTGCTCGCGCGGCTCTTCGGGCCGTTGGCCGTAATCCCTGGTCTGGCCATCTTCATGTTCCTCGGCGTGCCGTCCTCCAACATCATGATGTCGATCCACACGGTGCCCGGAATGTTCACGTTCCTGCACCAGGTGCTTCCGCTGTCGGCCGCGGGTGAGGCACTGCGCTCTGTCCTGTACTTCGGGGGCGACGGGGTCGGCGGACATCTCGCGGTGCTGGGCGCCTGGGCCCTGGCCGGGTTGCTGCTGACCGCGGGCATCGACTGGTCGCGCCGCCGGAGGAAGGGACGCGCCGCCGCGGAGACGGAGCGCGTCACGGCCGACTCGGTCTCCTCCGAGGCCCTGGCCTCCGCCTGAACCGCGCCCGTACCCACCCGCCAGTATTTGGAGAGACCGTGACGACCACTCACACACCTGCCGCGGCGCCACCCGCGAAGCAGATATCGAACAAGACGAAATACACCGTCCTGGCCTTGTTCCCCTTCATCATGACCGCCCTCATGGTCGGCATCTTCACCTCGGCCATGCACAAACCGACACCGAACAACCTGCCGGTCGCGGTGGTGAGCAGCAGCACGCAGCAGGCCCAGGGCATGGCCCAGAACCTTGAGAAACAGGCCGGTGAGGCCCTGGACGTGCGGGTCGTCGGCACCGCTGCCGATGCCAGGCAACTCCTGCTCGACCAGGAGATCGGCGGTGCGTACGTGATGCCGTCGGCGCAGAACCAGGACGCCACGCTCTACGTCGCGGGGGCTCAGGGAACCAGCCTCAAGCAGGTGGTGACACAGACGTTCACCGAGGTCGCGGAGCAGCAGCACGTCGAACTGCAGACCAAGGACGTCGCACCGCTGCCCACCCAGGACAGCATGGGCACCACGAGCCTCTACCTGACCATCGGCTGGATCATGGCGGGCTTCGTCTTCGTCGTCATCATGAGCGTCGCGGCCCCGGAACTCCTCCAGGTGCGTCGCCTCGTCCCGGTGCTCGCGGGCTGGGCCGCGCTGATGACCCTGTCCGTCTGGCTCGTGGTGGGCCCGGTCATCGGGGCCTTCGACGGACACGCCCCACAGGTGCTCGGCCTGGGCTGGCTGACGGTCTTCGGTATCGGACTCGGCACCGCCGTCTTCGCGCGTTTCATGGGTCCGCTGGCCGTCATTCCGGCCGTCACGCTCTTCATGTTCCTCGGAGTGCCGGCGTCCGGCGGCGCGCTGACGCCGTACATCGAGTCGGACTTCTTCCAGTTCCTGCACGACGTCCTGCCGGCCCCGGCCGGCGTGGAATCGGTGCGCTCCGTCCTCTACTTCGGCGGGGACGGCGTGGGCGGACATGTGGTGACCCTGCTCGTCTGGGCCGCGGCGGGCCTGGTACTGAACATCGCGGCGCAGCTGTTGAGGGGCCGCGGCAAAAAGCACGGCGGCGGGGCGAAGGAGAAGGACACGTCGCACGCCAGGGGTGCCGAGGCTATGGCCGGCGTCGTCGCGACCGGAAGCTGAACGCTCCGGAACACCGCCGCGTCCTTGGCCTGCTCCGGTTTCCCCGGGACGCGGCGGTGTCCGGACCGCAGGAACGACAGCCACATCACGGGGCCGGCAAACGCGGCTGCGGCTGCCGTCGGCGCGACAGTGCAAACGGCCGCTGCGGATACGCTGACCTTCGGTGACGCGGACGGGACCGCGCCCTGGGCGAGGACGGGAGAACCATGGACGCGGCGCAGTTGCAGCCACGGCGGAAGCCGGAAGGACCTGGCGGCGAGCCGCGCATGGGACGCCCGCCGCTGTCGGAACGGCGCAAGGCTGCCGCCCGGCTGGAGATCGCGAAGGCCGCGGTGGACCTGTTCACCGCCAAGGGCGTCGAGGGAACCTCGGTGGGCGAGATCGCCGAAGCGGTGGGGATTTCGACCAGAACACTGTGGCGCTACTTCCCGTCGAAGGAAGAGTGCGTCGCCCCGCTGCTGGCCTTCGGCGCGGAGCGACTGAGCCGACGGTTGGGCGACTGGGCCGTCGGCCGTCCGCTGATCGAGGCGCTCGACGACGACCTCTGGCTGGGGGACAGCGACCCCAGCACGCTGCGTGTTGTCCTGGACCTGATGCGGCTCACACGTACCGAACCAGGACTGCAGTCCCTGTGGATGCGCAAGACCTTCGACGCGCTGCCGGTGGTGGCGGATGCCTTCGCGGAGCGCGCCGGAAAGCCGGTGGCCGACATGGAGGCACGTGTACAGGCCGGCATGCTGCTCTCCGCGCTGCATCTGGCGCTGCGGGAGTACGCGTGGCGGGAGCCGGGTGAGGAGGGTCCCGAGCTGGACGAGATGCTGCGCGAGGCGGCACGGATCGTCATCCGAGGACTTCCCTTCTGATCCCGTGACAGAGGGCTGCTTTGACCGAGGGCTGCCTTCGCACGTGCTTCACCGTGGCGGGATTTCGGGAAGCCGGCGCGGGGTGCCCGGATACGAACCGGCCGGGTATTACGGCGTACCGCCGCACAGGACGCGTTCCGTGTCGGCGCCGAGTGCGGCCGCCCGTCGCCTCGCGCGCCGCGCACGCGGATCGCGTACCGGGAACACACGGTCCGCCGTCTCCACCAGCCAGCCGCCGTCGGGCCGCCGCCGCACCGCATGCGGCTCCACCGACCCGTGCGCGACGAGCGCGGTGACGTCCCGCATGGAGACGTCGAGCAGATACGCCCGCGCGCCGCGCAGCGCCGCCGCGGCGACCACCGCGGCATGCACCCCGGTCAGCGGGTCGGCCGCCGCGTCCGCCCAGGGCAGTACGGCGCCCTCGTCCCTGACGACCAGGCCGGCCGCGGCTGCGACGTCGTCGCCGAAACCGACCCGGTTGCTCCAGGGCCCCTGCGGCCCCCGGACGCGGCCCAGTCCGGGAGAGCCCCGCTCGGCGGAACATCGGGTGCCGGGACGCCCGGGCACTCTGGAACGGTGATGTCCAGCATCGCGAGTAGCCAAGCCGCGTGCCGTGCCGCCGGATCGGCCGGTGGGAGGGCTGGGGAGTCGGGGCCGTCAGTGATCAGCACAGGAGTCGACCAGCCCCCATCGCAGTGCGGTGGACGCGTCGACAGGCGCACCACAATACGAGATAGGCGGTACGCCACCGGCCGATACGCCAGGTGACGCTGATCGTTCCGCCGGCCCCGGGAACCAACCCCATGCGCAGTTCGGGAAGTTGGAAGTACGCGTCGCTTCGGGCCTCTACCCGGCCTGCGAATGCGGGGATCTCGATGCCCGCACCGTGCAGACGGCAACCCCTGCAGCCTGTGACCTGTATCACTCAGGGGCGGTTCGCTGACCTGGCAAACGAGCAGTACAGTCGGCGCTGAACTTAGTTAGGTGACTGAGGCAACCGCATTGCCCTGTGCTCCTGACCGGCGTCGCCCCTGAAGGGGCTTGACGGAGGTAACCCCAATGGAAATTGCCATCGAGTTCGACAAGTGCTGCGGCGCGGGCCAGTGCGTCCTGGTCGCCCCGGAGGTCTTCGACCAGCGGGACGAAGACGGCATCGTCGTCCTGCTCGACGAGAACCCGCCCGAGGAGCAGTACGAGAACGTGCGCCAGGCCGCCGCCGTCTGCCCCGCGGCCGCGATCGAGGTGCGCGGATGAGCTCCCCGGAACGGATCGCCGTCGTCGGTGCCTCAGCGGCCGGCCTGAGCGTGGTGGAGGGCCTGCGCCGCGCGGGCTACCCGGGCCGGGTGACGCTGATCGGCGAGGAGAAACACCTCCCGTACGACCGGCCGCCGCTGTCCAAGCAGTTGCTCTCCGGTGAGTGGGACGTCGCCCGGCTTCAGCTGCGCGACGGCGAGGCGCTCGAGGCGCTCGACCTGGATCTGCGGCTGGGCGTCGCGGCCGTGGCCCTGGACACCCGCAACCGCGAGGTCGCCCTGGCCGACGGCAGCCGGGTCGGCTACGACGCGCTGGTGGTGGCCACCGGCGCGGCGGCCCGCCGGCTGCCGGGTACCGAGGGCGTGGCCGGAGTGCATGTGCTGCGCACCCTGGAGGATGCCCTCACCTTCCGCGAGGCACTGCGCGCGCGGCCCCGCCTGGCGATCGTGGGATCGGGCTTCGTCGGCGCCGAAGCAGCAGCGGTCGCCCAGGAGTTGGGTGCCGAGGTCACCATGGTCACCGACGTCGCGGTGCCGCTCGCCGACTCGCTCGGCCCCGAACTGGGGCGGATGCTCTCGGAGGTTCACCTCGAACACGGCGTGAGCATCGTGGCGGGAATGCTGGTCAAGGAGATCCTCGCCGAGAACGGCCGGGCCACCGGCGTCCGGCTCGCGGACGGCCGTGTGATCGAGGCGGACGAGGTCCTGGTCGGCATCGGCGCCCGGCCCGGCACCACGTGGCTGGAGGGCAGCGGCATCGCGGTGGGCAACGGGGTGGAGTGCGACTCCACCCTGTACGCCGGGAGCGGGGTCTGGGCGGCCGGAGACGTCGCCAACTGGCTGCACCCGCGCACCGGTGAGCCGACCCGGATCGAGCACCGGACCAACGCCGCCGAACAGGGCCTGGCCGTCGCCCGCAACATCCTGGCCGCGCCCGGCGAGGCGAAGCCCTTCGACCCGGTGCCGTACGTCTGGTCCGACCAGTACGACCTGAAGATCCAGATCTACGGCCGTACGCGCGGCGCGGACGAGGTGCGGGTCGTCGAGGGCGCCGTCGAGGACCGCAAGCTCGTCGCGCTCTACGGCAAGGGCGGCCGGGTCTGCGGCGTGGTCGGCGTCAACCTGCCCCGTGCGACCCGCGGTTACCGCGCGCTGGTCGTCGAAGGCGCCGAGTGGGACCAGGCCGTCGACACCGCTCTCATCGGAAGGACCGCGTGATGACGAACACCCAGGCGCTGAAGGCCGGAGTCGTCGGCCTCGGCATGATCGGCGGGGGAGTCGCCGTCAGCCTCGCCCGCAGCGGGCGTGTCCCGGCCGTCTACGACATCAGGCCGGACGCCTCCGACAAGCTGGACGGCGTACCCGCCCCGCTCGCGTCCCCCGCCGACGTGGCCAAGGCCTCCGACGTGGTGATGGTCGCGGTGGTCAACGCCGCCCAGGCTCGCACGGTGATCGCCGGCGACGGCGGCCTGCTGTCGGGCGCCCACCCGGGCCTGACGATCGTGCTGCAGTCCACCGTCGCGCTGCCCGTCGTCCATGAACTGGCCGAGCTGTGCGCCAAGGAGGAGGTCGGCTTCCTCGACTGCGGCATCACCCCCGGCGACAAGGCCGCCGAGCACGGCATGGTCGCCATCATCGGCGGCGAGCGGTCCGTGGTCGACCACGCCCGGCCCGCCCTGGACGACTGGGCCAAGAAGGTCGTGCACTGCGGCCCGCTGGGCGCCGGAATGGCCACCAAGATCGCCCGCAACGTCGTCACCTACGGAACCTGGCGCACCGTCACCGAGGCCGCCGCGCTGGCCGCCGCCGCGGAGGTCGACCCGGCAAGGCTGGCCGAGGTGATCGACAACGCCGACCCCGAGGGCCGGACCCTGCTCCAACTGCTGCGCATGCGCGGCGCCGACGGCACCCTGCCCGAGCCCATCGCCCGGCAGATCGAGCCGCTCATGACCAAGGACCTGGACGCCGCCCGCGACCTGGCCGCCACCCTCGACGTCGACGTCCCCCTGGTCGACGTCACCCGAGCACAGGCCGAGCACACCCTCGGCCTGGACGCCGAGCCGGCCTCGCCTGCCCCCGACGCGGACCCGCTGCAGCGCGGCCTGGCGATGATGGACAAGGTCTACGGCCCGGGCTTCGCCGCGTCCGTGCCGGAGCAGCTGGACCCGTACACCAACGAAACCGTCCAGCATCTGTTCGGCGACATCTGGAGCCGTCCGGGGCTGTCCGTCCGCGACCGCCGACTGCTGGTGATGGGTGCCACCGCCGCCCTGGGCCGCGCGGACCTGATGCAGATCCAGGTCCAAGGCGCCCTCACCAACCAGGAACTGACGATGGATCAGCTGAGCGAAGCGGTCCTGCACCTCGCCTTCTACGTCGGCTGGGGCAACGCCACTTCCGCCCACCGCGGCATCTCCGCCGCCATCGCCGCACACAGCACCGCCGCACAGAGCACTGCCAAGGAGTCCCGATGAGCGACACCGTAGTGAGCCAGCCGGTCACCCGCGACCCGAGCCGTCCGCTGGACCCGCCCGCGGAGTTCACCCAGCTGCGCGAGGACCAGCCCATCCTCCGGGTTCGCTTCCCCAACGGCACGACCGGCTGGCTCGTCACCCGCTTCGAAGAGGGCAGCCAGGTCTTCAACGACCCGCGGATGAGCGCGAAGCGCGACCGCCACGACACCCCCGAGGGCGAGGAGCCCGAAGATCACGAGAACGCACCCTTCGACGTGGGGTTCGTCTTCATGGACGAGCCCGAACACGGCACCTACCGACGGCTGTTGACGGCCCGCTTCACCCCCAAGGCCGTACAGAACAAGCTCCAGCCGTACCTCGACAAGATCGTCGACGAGCACCTCGACGCGATCGCCGCAGGACCCGAGACCTTCGACTTCGTCCAGGCGATGTCGCTGCCGATCCCCTGTCTGATGATCTGTGAGCTGCTCGGCGTCCCGTACGAGGACCGCGACGGCTTCCACGACGCCACCGTGGACATGATGGACATGGCCAAGACCAAGGAGGAGCGCGACAAGGGCGCGTACTGGCTGGTCGACTACATCACCCACCTCGTGGCGGACAAACGCAGGACCGGCGACACCACCGGCATCCTCGCCGAGCTGATCAACAAGGCCGACGGCGAAGACTCGATCATGACCGAGCGGCAACTGATCGGCCTCGGCGTGCTGCTGCTCTTCGCCGGGCACGACACCACCGCCGCCATGATGGGACTGTCCGCGCTGACCCTGCTCACCCACCCGGAGGAGCGGCAGAAGCTGCTGGACGAGCCCGCGAAGGTGGGGCCCGCGATCGAGGAGCTGATGCGGTACCTGACCATCGTGCAGTTCGGTCTCGGCCGGGTGGCGCTGGAGGACCTGGAGATCGGCGGTGCGCAGATCAAGAAGGGTGAGCTGGTGGTGGTGGCGATGAACGCCGCCAACCGTGACCCCCGCGCCTTCGAGAACCCCGACACCCTCGATATCGACCGCAAGATGGTCCGCCACATGGGCTTCGGTTACGGCGTCCACGCCTGCCTGGGACAGAACGTCGCGCGCGCCGAGCTGAGGACCGTCCTGCCCAAGCTCTTCGCCCGCTTCCCGAACCTGCGGCTCGCCACCCCGCTGGAAGAGGTCCCGATGGACTTCACCGGCACCAACTACGGCGTCCGCAAGCTGATGGTCACCCGCTAAGCGCTCCGCTGGATCTGCGGTTCGTTTGCCGCCGCGGGCCGCCGGGGGCTGGTCGCGCAGTTCCCCGCGCCCCTTACGGGCGCTGTACCGCACCGGACTTCACCGGACCCGCTTGGAACACGATGAGTGGCGGTCCCGTGCCCGATCCGAACAGTCGTGCACGGGACCGCCGTCCACAATGCCCGCAGGCCAGTGGCCCTCATCAGGCCAGCGGGGTGACGCCGCAGGACGCGGCGGCCGAGCCCGTCCCTGAGGCGCAGTCCTTCAGTCCGAGCGCCGCCTCCATCATCGCCTTGCAGATGGGTGCCGCCAGTCCGTTTCCGCTGACTTCGTCGGCGGGTACGGCGGAGTGCGCGACGACTGCGGCGACCGCGACGTCCTTGCCGTCGTACTTGGCCCAGGAGACGTACCAGGCAAGGGTTCGACTGTTGCCCACGCCGGCTTGCGCGGTGCCGGTTTTGCCGCCCACCTCGACGCCGGATATCCGCGCGTTGGTGCCGGTGCCGCTCTGCACGACGCCGACCATCGCGTTCTGGATCATTTTCGCGATGGAGGGACTCGTGATCGTTTTGTCCTTGCCGTCCGGATAGCTCTTCAGCGTCGAGCCGCTGCCGTCGGTGACACTGGTGACCATGTGCGGGGAGGCGAGCTTGCCGTCGTTGGCGATCGCCGAGGCGACCATGGCCATCTGCAGCGGCGAGGCGCGGTCGTCGTACTGGCCGAAGCCCGACATCGCGGTTTCCGGCACGTTCATGTTGCTCGGATATACGCTTTCGGCAGCTTGCGTCGGAACGTGGATGTCTGTGCTGTCAAAACCGAACTCCTTTGCGGTCGCCCGCACCGTGGGCCAGCCGAGCTTGACGGCGAGAGGGCCGAAGACGGTGTTGCAGCTGAGCTCCAGGGCGACCTTCAAGGTGGCGTTCTTGCAGGGCAGATCCGCCTCTTCGTTGACGACCGGGACCGTGGTGCCGGGCGGATGATAGGGGTCCGGGCTGTCGGTCGGCACGTTGATCGAGGTGTACTTGCCGCTCTTGAGGGCGGCCGTGAGGACGACCAACTTGAAGGTGGAGCCAGGTGCATAGGTCTCACTCATCGCCCGGTTCTCCATCGGCTGCGCCGAACTCTTGGTGAGAGACGTCCACGAGTTCACATTGGCCCGCAGGTCGCCGCTGATCGATCCGGGGTTGTACGAAGGCGTGGAGACCATCCCGAGAATGCGGCCGGTCGACGGGTCGATCGCAACGGCCGCGCCCGTGTCACCGGCGCTCGAGAGCACGCTGTAACCGGCCTTCTGCACCGCCGGGTCGATGGTGGTGATGACGTTGCCCGGCTTGGGCGACTCGCCGGTGACAATGTCCTGGACGGTCTTCAGACGGCTGTCCGTGCCGTCGAGGATGCTCGGGTACAGGGCCTGAAGCCCGGTGGATCCGTAGATCTGCGAGCTGTAGCCGGTGATGGGGGCGTACAGGGCGCCGTCGGTGTACGTGCGTTTGTACTTCAGGCCCGTGCCCGTGCCGCTGAGCCCGGAGCCGGTGATGGGTTCGCCGGCGACGATGATGTCCCCCAGCGGGTGCGCGTACTTCGCGATGGTCGTTCGTTCGTTGTGCGGGCTGTCGGCGAGGGACTGGCCGTCCACTCCTTGCAGCCAGGTGACCCGTGCCAGCAAGGCAAGGATCAGCAGCAGGCAGAAGACGGAAGCGCGCCTGATCGGCTTGTTCATATCCGGTTGTGGAGACCGCCGGGCAGCGGTCTCCGTCTGCTCCGTTCTGAGAGGGATCGGCTGTGGGTACAGTCGCTTTCGCCGCTTGTCAGTCTTTGTTCACTTGCTCGCGGTGCAAGGCGAGGTCGTGGATGTGCTCGGCCGACGTTTCCCGCAGCGATGCGGTGCGCACGCCGGGGAGCATGGCCTGGGCGAGGCGCACGAGGGAGTCGCCGGGAGCCATCTGGACGAAGAGCCGGGCGCCGCGCTCGTAGAGCACACTCGTCGCCTCGTGCCAGCGCACCGGCAGGGCCACGCCGTGTACGAGGTCGTCCCGGACGGCGTCGGCGGTGCGCAGGGTCCGGCCCGTGCGGTTGCCGGCGAACGGGACCGCCGGGCGGCACATTTCGACGTCGGCCAGCGCGTCCGCCAGTGCGTCCGCGACGGGTCGCATCAGTGGGCAGTGCGCCGGTACGGACACGGCCAGCCGCCGCGCCTTGGAGGCGCCGTGCGCCAAGGCGGCGGTGAGGACCCGCTCCACCGCGGCGTCAGCACCCGAAACCGTGATCTGGCGCGGGGTGTTGACGTTGCTCGCGTACACCGGTTCGGCAGGCGTGGACGCATCGAAGGCAAGGCGCGCGACGGTGGCCTCGTCCAAGCCCAGGACGACCCCCATCCCGTATCCGGAGGGGTAGGCGTCCTCCATACGGCGGCCGCGCAGCGCCACGAGCCGGGTCGCGTCGGTGAGTTCGAGAGCGCCGCACACGACGGCCGCGGCGAAGGCCCCGACGGAGTGGCCGGCGACGTAGTCGGCCCGTACGCCCAGTTCGGTCAGCAGTCGGTGGGTGGAGGTGGCGGCCGCGAACAGGGCGAGCTGGGTTGCGGCGTTGGAGCGCAGGGCCTCGGCGGTGTCCAGGGCGCGGACGTCGGTGCCGAGCACGGCGGAGATCTCGTCGAGTGTCCGCGAGACGGCGGGGTGCAGGGGCAACGCATGCAGCATGCCCGGCTGTTGCTCTCCCTGGCCAGGAAAGAGAAGCGTCGTGTTCATCGAGGGCGGCCTCCTGTCGTGGACTCGTCGGAACCCGGCGATTGGGCCTGTGAGGTGCCCGCCTGCCAGGGGCTGCGTACGATTCGGGGTCCCCGGTCGGTGCGCAGCAGCACGTCGCCGCCACCCGCGTACTCCGCCGCCGAGACGCCGCCGAGCGGGGTCAGCAGCTGTACGTCCGCCCGGACCGGCGCGGCCGCGTCCGTGAGACTTCGTAGCAACCGGGCCACGTACGGCACCGGCAGGAGACCCGGCGCGCACAGGACGAGGTCCACGTCGCTGTCTTCCGACAGCACTTCGAGACCGGTGGCGAGTTCGAAGCCGACGCCGCCGCCCGGCCCCCACACCAGCTGCCGTCCTTCCAGCACCCGGGTCACCCGTGCCAGCGCGTCCAAGGCCGGGGCCCGGTTCGCGCGCCGGGTGGCGGGCCGGTCCGCGAGCTGCTGCGGGGACACCTGCTCGCGGATGGCCTTCGCCGGCACGAACGCCGCCCATCGGTCTGCCCGGCCCGCTCCTCGTACCCCCACCGGCACCAGGCCGTCCGGCGCGCGGTCGCGCCGGACCACCACCCAGGGGGCGCGGGTCAGCGCCTCGCGCATGCCGGGCCGGGCCGGGCCGCGCGGGTCCGGCGCGGGCTCGACGGCTTCGGCGCCGTCGACCCGGAGGAGGTCGTGAGGTTCGTACGGCATGATCCTCTCCTGTCGTGTCGGCCACGGATGGTGGTGCTGGTGCGGCCGGTCTTCCGTACGTCTCAGCCGCGCCAGGTGGCGGCCAGCCGTCGCCGGACCTCGATCGAGGCCGCGCGCGTCTGCTTCGCCTCGGCGGAGTCCAGGCGGCATGTGAGGTCCGCCGGGCCGCCGCGCGCGTCGGTGACGGCGGCGGCGAGCGCCATGCGGGCGGCGGCCACGTCCCTGGCGGTCGGGTCGTCGGCCCGGGTGCCCGGCAGTAGGGAGTGGAGGGCGCCGAGCTTGGCGAAGGACGCGCCGTCGTAGGCGGTGGCGGGGATGGTCCTGGCGATCTCGTCGAGCTGTTCGACCGTACGGCGGGTGATACGGGCGGCGGCGGCCTTGCCCATGACCTGCACCATGATTCCCTCGTCGTCCAGGGCGACGATCCGGTTGGCCTGCAGACCGTGGGAGAGGAAGGCGCCCGAGATGGCCTTGCCGACGACGAAGGCGATGACCGGGTGACCTGCGAGGCGGGCGGTGGCGTAGGCGCCGACTGCCCCGGCGAGGGCCTGGTGGATGCCGATGAGTTCCTCGCGGTAGCCGTACGCCTGGCTGGGCACGTCCACGACGGCGATGATCGGACGCTTCTCGGCGGCGGGGGCGTCGGCATCGGAGTCGACGACGGCGCGGATCTCCCAGGCGAGGTTCCAGCCCTCCTCCAGACCCACCTCGCCCGCCACCGCGCGCGGGAACTTCGCCTCGTGCGCGGGGACGACGGCGAGGAAGTGCGCCTGCTCACCGCCGAGTTGGGCGGTGGCGGACAGGACGGAGGGCACGGCGGCAGGGGTCGAGGTGCCGGTCAGTGCCTCGAACCAGATACGGCCGCGGCTGTTGGCGGTGGTCACTTGGTGTCTCCCTTCACCTTGTCGCGCAGGCCCTGTGGGTCCAGCGGCTCCCGCGGGTCGATGGAGTCGAGGAGTTTGAGCGCCTGGGTGATGCGGCTGCTGCGGGGGGCGTCCGCATCCGTATGTGTGTCCGCCGCTGCCTGTGCCGTGAACGCGGTGCGTACGGCCTTGCCGACAGCCGTGGCCTCGTCGTCGACGAGGGTGTCGGCGAGGCCGACGGCAGTGCGCTGCGCGCCGCCGATCATGCCCCAGATGCCCGCGCGGTCCTTGGAGTCGAGCTCGCGGACGCCCGCTTCCTGCTCGATGACCTCGGGGCCGTTGAGGCCGAGCCGTCCCTGGCGGGTCATCACCAGGTGGCTGCACAGACCGGCGGCGATGCCCATGCCGCCGAAGGAGCCGACCATGCCGGCGACGATGCCGACAACGGGGACGTACCGGCGCAGGTTCACGATCGCGGCGTGGATTTCGGCGATGGCGAGCAGGCCGAGGTTGGCCTCCTGGAGGCGGATACCGCCGGTCTCCAGCAGGATCACGGGGCGTACGGTCCGGCCCTCGGCGCAGTCGGCGGCGGCCAGTTCGAGGGTGCCGGCCAGCTTGGCGCCGCACACCTCACCGATGCCGCCGCCCTGGAACCTGCCGTCCAGGGCCACGACCACGGCGTCCACGCCGTCGATCGTTCCCCGGGCGACGACCGCGCCGTCGTCGCTCTGCGGGACGATGCCCTGCGGGGCGAGATGCGGGGACTCCAAACGGTCGAAGGGGCCGATGAGTTCGCGGAAGGTGCCGGTGTCGAGGATGCCGCGGGCCCGTTCGCGGGCGGACAGTTCGGTGAACGCCTCGGCCGCGCGTGTGACGGTCACTGAAGGGCCTCCTCTGCCTGGGCGGCCTCGACGGCCTGGGCGAGGCGCAGCGTCACGGTGCCCGGCGTCGCGCCGAAGTCGTTGATGCGGATGGTCGCGGCGATGTCGTACCGCGCGAAGAAGCGGTCGAGGACGGCCTCCCAGGTGGGGCCGAATCCGTCGACGCTGGTGCGCAGTTCGACCGTGGTCCCGTCTGTTGCGGGCTCCAGCAGGACCTCCAGGTCACCGGAGCCGACGACGCCGACATGGGCGCGACGGGCCGCTGGTGTGGTGGCGGGGCGGGTGTAGGTCAGACTCTCCATCGTCAACTCCTCAGGAGGACAAGGACGGCATGGCGTCCGGGCCGGTGGTGCGGTCGAGGAACAGTGCGGCCGCGAGCAGATCGGCGCTCCCACCGGGTGACAGCCCCGCGCGAACCAGCCCCAGGTCGAGTGCGCCGAGTGCGGCACGACCCCGGACGGTCGCGCTGCCGCCCTCGGCGAGCACGGCCCGCGCGCCGCGCTGGGCGATGGCCAGGCCCGCGCGGCCACCTCGGTGCAGCAGACAGGTGTCGTCGAGCGATGCCATGACGGTGACCAGCGCGTCGAGCCGGGCATGTGGCTCGCTCGCCCCACCGGTTCGGGCCGTACGCAGCGCACGGAGCGCGAGCAGCGCGTGCGGGAAGCCGCCGATGGCCTCGCCCCGGGCGCCGGGGGCGCCGTAACGGACGGCGGCACGCAGCCCGTTGGAGTCCAGGGCGGGCGCGTTGCGGTCGGGCAGTGCCGCGATCGTCCCGGCGGTGCGGGTGATGGCCTCGGCCGGTTCCGGACCGTACGGCCCTTCGATCACTGCCGCCGCGACGAGCAGCCCGAGGGCCCAGATCGCGCCGCGGTGGGTGTTGACCCCGCCCGTGGCGTCGAGCATGGCGCGCTCGCCGTCGCGGCCGATGACGGCCAGGGTCTCGCGCAACTCTCTCGTGGGCGCGGTGAAGTGCTGAGCGGCTGCGGCCATGCCGGTGAACGCGCCGCGCAGGGATTCGGCGGAGCGCAGCATCATGTCGAGGTCCATGTCGGTGTGCGCGCCCGGGCCGCGGGCGTCCACCAGGCCCGGTTTCGGGGTCAGTTCGGCTTCCTCGGCCAGTGCCCGTACGGCGGTGTCGGCGAGCGCGTGCGCTGAGTGGTGGTTGGGTGTGCGAGGCGGCTGCGCCGGGGCCAGTGTGGTGGTCATGCCGCTCACCAGCTGCGGAACTTGGCGGTCGGCTCGTACAGTCCGCCGGACCAGGCGACCAGGTCCTCGATGCTGGTCGCGGCGAGCAGCGACCGCTTGGCGTCGGTGCGGCGCACGCCCAGGTCCTCGGGCAGGGCGACCAGACCGTCGCGGCGCAGCCGTTCCTCGCGGGCCCGGTCGTGCCGTCGGCCGACGGGGCTGACGCCTGCCACGGCGGCCAGGGCCTCGCGGCGCTCTGCCAGGTCCCGGGCCTTGTAGAGGTAGGCGACGCCCTCCTCGGTGACCACGTGGGTGACGTCGTCGCCGTAGATCATGACGGGGGCGACGGGGAAGCCGGATTCCTTGCCGACCTCGACCGCGTCGAGGGACTCGACGAGCTTGGGGACACCGCCCTTGCCGTAGGTCTCCGCGACCTGCACGACCAGTTTCCTGCCGCGTGTGATGTCTCCCTGGCCGCCGCTCGCGAGGTCGAGCCAGGCGGGGCTGGCGTGGCGGCGGCCGCGTGCGTCCGCGCCCATGTTGGGGGCGCCGCCGAAGCCGGAGAGGCGGCCCTGGGTGACGGTGGAGGAGTTGCCGTCGCGGTCGATCTGCAGGGAGGCGCCGATGAACATGTCGGCGGCGTAGTGGCCGGCCGCCTGCGCGATCAGCCGGTTGGAGCGCAGCATCCCGTCGCGGCCGGTGGCGAAGACGTCCGGGCGGGCGGCGCAGTATTTCTCCATCCCGACCTCACCGCCGAAGGCGACGACCGATTCGACCCAGCCGGACTCGATGGCCGGGATCAGGGTGGGGTGCGGGTTGAGCACCCAGTTCCTGGCGATTTTTCCGCGCAGGCCGAGCTTCTCTCCGTACGTGGGGAGCAGCAGCTCGATCGCGGCGGTGTCGAAGCCGATGCCGTGGTTGAGCGAGGTGACCTGGTGGCGCTCGTACACGCCGCGGATCGCCATCATCGCCATGAGGATCTGCACCTCGGTGATCAGGCGCGGGTCGCGGGTGAACAGCGGCTCGATCTGGTACGGGCGGTCGGCCTCGATCACGAAGTCCACCCAGCCGCCGGGGATGTCGACCCGGGGCAACTCGTCCGCGCTGTCCACCAGTTGGTTCACCTGGGCGATGACGATGCCGTCGCGGAAGGCGGTGGCCTCGGCGATGGTGGGGGTGTCCTCGGTGTTCGGGCCGGTGTAGAGGTTGCCGTCGCGGTCCGCGGAGTTGGCGGCGACGAGGGCGACCTTGGGGATCAGGTCGACGAAGAAGCGCCCGTACAGCTCGATGTAGGTGTGGATGGCGCCGATGTCGAGGGCGCCGTCGGCGAGCAGCTGGGCCACGCGGGTGGACTGGGCGCCCGCGTAGGCGAAGTCCACCTTCGTGGCGATGCCGTCCTCGAAGAGGTCGAGGTGCTCGGGGCGGCTGATGGAGGAGATCAGCAGATGCACATCGTGCACCTTCGCCGGGTCGACGACGGCGAGGGAACGGGACAGGAAGTCGGCCTGCTTCTGGTTGTCGCCTTCGAGGACGACCTTGTCGCCGGGTTCGATGAGGGCTTCCAGGGCCTCGACGGCCCTGCCGGTGGGGATCACCTTGCCATCGGCGAGACGGGCGGCCCGTTCCAGACGGCGGGCCTTGCCGGAGCGGTTGGTGTCCCAAGTGGTGCGCTGAGTCATGGGATTCCTTGGCCGGATGGCCGACAGCGACCGGGACCCACTCAGGGGCTGAATTCACCGACTCCGCAAAGGAGTCGTGAGCCCCAAGGAAGGCCGGCAAGTGCCGGAGAAGCGGACAGAATAGTGTGATAGCCGCAATCGGCGACTACCTCCAGGACGGTACGCAGCGTCACATCGCAGCGTCTAATGTGGATCTGTGGGCAGTCGGATACACATATGCATGGATTCCCCTGACCTGGGGTTTCATCGAGGAGCAGGGAAGTGGCGTGCCCGGAATGCATGAACACTCACAGTGGGGCAACGCCACCGATCCGCCGTCCGACGCGGTCACCGCACTCGCCCCGCAGCTCCAGCAGTTCGTCGCCGTGGCTCGCGAGGAGCACCTCACCCGCGCCTCCGAACTGCTCGGCATCAGTCAGCCGACCCTCAGCCGCACCATCGCCCGTCTCGAAACCCAGCTCGGCGTTCCGCTCTTCCTCCACGTAGGCCGCGGGATTCGGCTGACCCCTCAGGGCCGCCGACTGATGGAGCGCGCCGAGAACGCCCTGGACGTGCTGGCCGAGGCGGGCCGCGAGATCGCTTCGGAGGCGGACCCCGAGCACGGTGTCGTGGGCCTGGCCTATCTGAAGTCGATGGCCGCCCACGTCGTTCCCGACCTCATGCGCGCCTTCCACCGGGCCCATCCGGGCATCCGCTTCCGACTGGCCGAGGCGCCCTCCGCGGACATGCTCGTGATGCTGCGTTCCGGAGAGACCCACCTCTGCCTCATCGCCCCGGACCCCTGCGCGCCCGACATCGCCTCCGCGGTGCTCGTCGAGCAGGAGATGCGCCTCGTCGTCCCGCGTTCGCATCCACTGGCCGAGCGCGAGTCGATCCGGCTGGCTGAGGCGGCGGACGAGACCTTCGTGGCGATGCAGCCTGCCTACGGGACACGGCAGATCGCCGATGAACTATGCCGAGCGGCAGGATTCGAAGCGCGAATCGCCTTCGAGGGCGACGACACGGAGATGGTGCGCGGTCTTGTCGGATCGGGCCTGGGCCTTGCGCTGCTCCCGTATGGACACACCTCCCACCCGGCCCTTGTGGATGTCCCACTCGCCGAGCCACCGGGCACACGGAGGATCTGTCTGGCCTGGTTGTCAGGCGCGCTGGAACCCGCTCCGGTGACGCTCTTCCGTGAATTCCTGCTGGAGCGCAAGGAGCGGCTACTCCCCGTGCGCTGACCCTGGTCCTTCTCTGCCGTCATGGCCACCGCCCAGTCGCTGGACCAGCATCGGCTCGTCGCCGAGGCGGTGCGCCGAGGCGATCCGGAGGCTGCGGCGCTGGCCATGCATACCCACGTCGACTCGGTCGGCCACGTCAAGGTGCTGGACTGGCAGGCCGATCGCGAGGAGTGACCCCGGGGGCTCCCCGAGCACGCCGAAGACGATCGATCCTCGCTCCGTCACCCGGGCCAGGACACTCGCCTGGGCTGCTCACCAGACCGACGGGCCTGGGGATGGGGCTGTGATCAGGGAATACGTCCCAGACGGGCGACGCGGACGACGAGACTCGGAGTTCAGTCCGTCTGACGGCCACGTCGCCCTTGGCATGGAGAGCCTCCAGCCCGCGCACCGCTCGGGACGGGACTCGGGTGGGGCGTGAGTCAGCCGTGGAGGAGATGCGCGACATGCAGTGCGGCCAGGACGTAGCCGTGTGTGCCGGCGCCGACGATCAGGGCGTCGGCGACCGCCGAGATGTAGGAGTGGTGCCGGAATTCCTCGCGCCTGTGCACATTGGTGATGTGGAGTTCGACGGTCGGCAGAGCGACGGCGGCGATCGCGTCCCGGAGCGCGACGGAGGTGTGCGTGAACGCAGCGGGGTTGATGACGATCGCTCCGCACTCGGTGCGCGCGGCATGAATCGCGTCGACCAGCAGGCCTTCGTGGTTGCTCTGTACGAAGCGCGCGGTCAGGCCGTGTGCGGACAGCGTCTTGGTCACAGTCTCCTCGACCTCGCGCAGCGTGGTGGAACCGTACTTGTCGGGCTCGCGCACGCCGAGCAGATTGAGGTTGGGGCCGTTGAGGAACAGGACGGTCCGTCCGGGGTCGTTCTCGGTGGTGGCGTCGAACATGTGCGGCTCCTTCGTCGGTACGGGTACGGGTACGCGTATGGCATGGGGTACGGGTACGGCTATGGGGTACGGGTACGCGGGTGGGGTGGGCAGGGGCGCTTCCCGGTGCGTGGGCAGGAGCACCGTGCCTGGTGGTGAGGACATCCGCTCGGGTCGGCCAGGCGGCCTCTGAGGGGCTCGAATGCCTCGCCCGTCCGGAACGCGGACCTGCCGGTGTGGTCCGGAGACGCAGGCCACGGGCCTGCCACCGCTCGGAGCAGCCGGGCCTCGACCGGCATGCGGCCCGCATCGGGCACCTTCCCGCCAGTGGTTGACCCGCGGGTGACGGCGACGCCCGTACCCGCGCCGACGAGGCCGACGCCGACGCTTGCATGCCGTCCGGTTCCCACGTCATGCTTCACCGATGCGTCCCGCTGAACGGAACATTCCTGACTCCGGTGTCGCGCGGGTCGCCGCCGTGCTCGGGGCCTTCGACGCGCTTCATGCCGAGCTTCGGGTGTCGGAGATCGCCCGCCGGGCCGGGCTGCCGAAGTCCACGACCTCCCGCCTGGTGCGCGACCTCGTCGGCTACGGGTTCCTGGAGCGCGACGAGAACGACGGCGCGCTCCTGCATATGGGAACGCGCCTGTTCGAGTACGGCGAGCTGGCTTCCCGGCACCGCAATCTGCGTGCGATCGCCCTGCCGTACATGGCCGATCTGCGCGAGGCGACCCGGCAGACGGTACATCTGGCCGTGCTGGACGGCACCGAGGTGGTCTACGTCGAGATCCTGCGGAGCAAGGACGCCCCGAGGATGGGATCGCGGGTGGGCGGCCGACTGCCCGCGCATGCCGCGGCCGTGGGCAAGGTGCTGCTCGCCTTCGGTGACGCGGAGGCCGTCGACGCGGTCTGCGCTCATGGGCTCGCACCGGTGGGCCCGCGCACCATCACCGCGCCCGGCCTGTTCCGGCGTGAGCTGGAACGGATCCGGGGCGCGGGAGTCGCGTACGAGAACGAGGAGACCGGTCCCGGGGTGGGGTGTGTCGCGACCGTGATCCTCGGGGCCGGCGACCGGCCGGTCGCGGCGATGTCCATCTCGGGCTGGAGCGGGAGGCTGAACCTGCGCCGGGTGGGCCCCGCCGTGCGCACGGCGGGGCTGGCCATAAGCCGTGAGCTGCGGGGCCCGAGTCCCGCCACCGGCGAGAGCTGAGCGGGCTCCCACGGAGTGTCCGCTCATGGCATTCCCTTCGTAGCGTCCGGTCTGTGGTGTGTCACGTCATGGAGAACTGTCCCTCCCATGATCAGGAACGGGCAAGCCGGTTGATCCGCTGAGCGGGACGGGCCGGAGACGATTTCACTCGATCTTGATCCGCTCAGCGGATCACTTGGGTTGCCTGGTGGGACTGCGCGCAACATGCTGCGAGGAGTTCGCCCATCACCCGAGGAAAGAGCCGCACGATGGACAAAGCCACGCACGTCGTGGTCGCGAAGGAACTGCTGGCCGCGCGGCGCACCCGCGAGCCCATCGATCCGGTCGCCCTGACCCATCCGGGGCTGACCGTCGACGATTCCTACGCGATCCAGCTTGAGCAGGTCCGCACCTGGACCGAGCACGGGCAGCGTATCCAGGGCCACAAGGTCGGGCTCACCTCGGCGGCCATGCAGCGCCAGCTCGGCGTCGACCAGCCCGACTACGGGCACCTGATGGAGTCCATGTTCCATCTGGAGGGCCTGCCGATCGCACTGGACGAGTTCATCAGCCCCAAGGTCGAACCGGAGATCGCCTTCGTACTCAAGCGGCCACTGACCGGGCCCGGCGTGAACGCCGCGCAGGCGCTGTCGGCGGTCGACTACGTCCTGCCGGCCCTGGAGATCATCGACTCCCGCATCCGGGACTGGAAGATCGGCCTGCTCGACACGGTCGCGGACAACGCGTCGGCGGGCGGCGTGGTGCTCGGCAGCCGCCCCGTCCCGGTGAACGCGGTCGATCTGCGGCTGTCCGGGTGCGTGCTGACCCGGCGCGGCGAGGTCGTCGGCACCGGCGCCGGGGGCGCCGTCCTCGGCTCGCCGCTGAACGCCCTGGTGTGGCTGGCCAACACGGTGGGCCGACTCGGCGTCACCCTGGAGCCGGGCCACGTCATCCTGCCCGGCTCGGTCTGCGCCGCCGCGCCCGTAGCCGGTGGCGACTCCGTCACCGCGACCTTCGGCGGCCTGGGCACCGTCACCGCACGCTTCGCCCACGTACAAGGACAGGGCGTACAAGGACAGGGGGAGGACGCATGACCGCCACCGCCGCCATCGTCGGGCCGGGCAACATCGGCACGGACCTGATGGTCAAGCTGCTGCGCAACGAGCACATCGACGTCCGCTGCATGGTCGGGGTCGACCCCGCCTCCGACGGCCTGGCCCGCGCCGGGAAGCTCGGCGTCGAAGCCAGCGCCGGAGGCGTGGACTGGCTGCTCGACCGGCCGGAGCTGCCCGACCTGGTCTTCGAGGCCACCTCCGCCAAGGCGCACCTGGCCAACGCCGCCCGCTACGCCGAGGCCGGCATCACCGCCATCGACCTGACCCCCGCCGCGGCCGGTCCCTTCGTCTGCCCGGTGGTCAACCTCTCCGAGCACGAGGCCGCAGCGAACGTCAACATGATCACCTGCGGCGGGCAGGCCACCATCCCGATCGTGGCCGCCGTCTCCCGGGTCGTGCCCGTGCCGTACGCGGAGATCGTCGCCTCGATCGCCTCCCGCTCGGCGGGCCCCGGCACCCGCGCCAACATCGACGAGTTCACCGAGACCACCTCCCACGCGATCGAGACCGTCGGTGGCGCCGGACGCGGCAAGGCGATCATCATCCTCAACCCCGTCGATCCCCCGATGATCATGCGTGACACGGTGTACTGCGCGATCCCCGCCGACGCCGACCGCGACGCCATCACCGAGTCCATCCACCGGATGGTCGAGGAGGTACGGGTCTACGTACCCGGCTACCAGATGCGCTCCGAGCCGCAGTTCGACGACCCGCGCCCCGGATGGAAGGGGCAGGCCCGGGTCGCGGTCTTCCTCGAAGTCCGCGGCAACGGCGACTACCTGCCCCCGTGGGCAGGCAACCTCGACATCATGACCGCCGCCGCCGTCCGCGTCGGCGAACTCATCAGCCAGCGACAGAAGGCGGTGACCCGATGACCGCGGACACGACCACGGACCTCCGACCGGCCGTACGCATCACCGACACCACGCTGCGCGACGGCAGCCACGCCGTGGCCCACCAGTTCACCGTGGACCAGGTACGGGCCGTGACCCGCGCCCTGGACGACGCGGGCGTCACCGTCATCGAGGTCACCCACGGCGACGGCCTCGCCGGGTCCTCCTTCAACTACGGCTTCTCGCACACCGACGAGATCGAACTCGTCAAGGCTGCCGTCGCCGAAGCCCGCCAGGCACGTATCGCCGTCCTGCTGCTGCCCGGCCTCGGCACCGTCGAGGACCTGCACCGGGCCCACGACGCGGGCGCCGGGATCGTACGGGTGGCGACCCACTGCACCGAGGCGGACGTCTCCGTACAGCACTTCGGGGCCGCGCGCGAACTGGGCATGGAGACCGTAGGGTTCCTGATGCTCTCGCACCGGGTCGGACCCGAGGCGCTGGCGAAGCAGGCCAGGATCATGGCCGACGCCGGGTGCCAGTGCGTGTACGTCGTCGACTCGGCGGGCTGGCTGATGCCCACCGACGTCACCGACCGCGTGTCGGCGCTGGCCGCCGAACTCGGCGACGACGCCCAGATCGGCTTCCACGGCCACCAGAACCTCTCGCTCGGCGTCGCGAACTCGATCGCCGCGTACGAGGCGGGCGCCCGTCAGATCGACGGCAGCCTGTGCGCGCTGGGCGCCGGCGCCGGCAACTCGCCGACCGAGCTGCTCGCCACCGTCTTCGAAAGGATGCGGGTCCCCATCGGCCTGGACGTGGACGGCGTGTTGCGCGCCGCGCACGAGGTGCTCACCCCGCTGATTCCTCGGCTGCCCATCGCCGACCGCCCGGCCATCGAGCAGGGCAGGCACGGCGTCTACTCCTCGTTCCTGCTGCACGCGCAGCGCGCCGCCGACCGTTACGGGGTGCCCGCCCACGCCATCCTGCGCGCGGTCGGCGAGGCCGGATATGTCGGCGGCCAGGAAGACATGATCATCGACGTGGCGATCGACCTCTCCACCCGCGCCACGACAACGGCCAAGGCCCCGGAAGGCGTACCCGCATGAGCGACTGGACCATCGACCGCGCCGTCACGGAGCTGCTCGGCCGCGAGAGCGACCGCAGGGACGGCGGCCGGATCACCGACGAATGGCCCGACCTCGACCTGCCGACCGCCTACCAGGTGCAGGACGCGCTGCTCCAGCGCAAGGTCGAGTCCGGCGAGAAGCTCGTCGGCGTCAAGCTCGGCCTCACCTCGCGCGCCAAGCAGCAGCGGATGGGTATCGACTCCCCGCTCACCGCTTGGCTCACCGACGCGATGGTGCTTCCCGAGGGCGTCCCGGTCCCGATGGGCGAGCTCATCCACCCGCGCGTCGAGCCCGAGATCGTCTTCGTCATGGGGGAGCGGCTGGAGGGCCCCGGGGTGACCGCCGCGACCGCGCTCGCCGCCGTCCGCAGCGTGCACGCGGGCTTCGAGGTCATCGACAGCCGCTTCACCGACTTCAAGTTCACCCTCCCCGACGTGGTCGCCGACAACGCCTCGTCGTCACGCTTCGTCGTCAGCGGCACCGGTCTGCCGCCCGAGAGCCTCGACCTCGCGCTGGAGGCCTGCCTGCTCGGCATCGACGGCGAGATCACCGACTCCGCGACTGGCGCCGCCGTACAAGGTCACCCCGCCGAGGCACTCGCGCTGGCGGCGAACTCCCTCGGCGAGCGCGGCATCGCCATCGAGCCCGGCTGGATCGTGCTCACCGGCGGCCTCACCGACGCCGTCTTCGTCGAGCCCGGACGGGAGATCAGCGCCGAGTTCACCCACCTCGGCACCCTGCGGGTGGTCGGCGCCTGATATGCCACTCGTAGAGATCAGCGTCGTCGCGGGGCGCCCCCCGGAGAAGATCCGCGACCTCATCCACCAGGTGCACGCCGCCGTACGGGACTCCCTGGACGCGCCCGACGCGGCCATCCGGGTCCTCGTGCGCGAGATCCCGCCGGAGCACTGGGCGGCGGGCGACATCACCAAGGCCGAACAGACCGAACAGGAGGCATCCCATGAGCGATGAGCGCCCCGAGAGCATCGACGACTTCCGGGCGACGTACGAACGGATGCTGGGCTTCGTGCCGCCGCGCGTGGGCTCCCGGTTCGAGACGTCCGAGAAGGACAACCCGGAACTGCTGCTGGCGCAGGAACGCCTGCGCAACATGATCATGTATCCGGAGACACTGGACCAGAAGACCGTCCAGCTGGTGCTCTTCGGCATCCTGCACGCCAAGCTCAGCGATGCCGCCAAGCTGCACGGACTCGCCGCGCTACGGGCCGGTGCCAGCTGGGACGAGCTGCGCGCCGTCATCGACCTGGCGTTCCTGTTCACCGGATTCTCCGCGATCAACCGCGGCCCCCAGGTGCTGGCCGACATCGCGGAGCTGGAGAAGAAGGCTGCGGAGCTGGAGAAGAAGGCGAAGGAGAACGAGCGTGACTGAGCCGCTGTACGAACTGGCCCACCTCGGCCACGCCGAGCTGCTGACCCCCGTGTACGACCAGAGCCTGGCCTTCTTCACCGAGGTCTACGGCCTCGACCTGGTGCACGAGTCCGGCGGCAGCGCCTATCTGCGCGCCTGGGGCGACCACGACCTGACGACCCTGAAGCTGACCGCCGCCGACCAGGCCGGTCTCGGCCATGTCGCCTGGCGTGCGGTCAGTCCGCAGGCCCTGACCCGCCGGGTCGCCGCCCTGGAGGAGCGCGGCACCGAAGGGGAGTGGATCGACGGGGACTTCGGGCACGGCAAGGCGTACTCCTTCATCGCCCCCAGCGGCCAGCGCATGGAGCTCTACTACGAGACCGAAAAGTACCGCGCCCCGGCGGGCAAGGCCTCGTACCTGCCCAACCAGCCCCAGTCCTCCGTCACCCGGGGCGTGGGCGCGGCACGCATCGACCACATCAACGTCCTCGCGGACGACGTACCGGGCACGCGCGCGTTCATGTGCGACGCCCTGGGCTTCAAGCTCCGTGAGCACCTGATCCCGCCGGGCCAGCCCGAGGTCGGCGCCTGGCTCAGCCTGATGAACAAGGCCCACGACCTCGCCATCACCCGCGAGCCGGCCCCCGGCGTCACCGGTCGGCTGCACCACCTCGCGTACGCGGTGGAGAACCGTGAGGACGTGCTCCGCGCCGCCGACATCTTCTGCGAGCTGGGCGTCGAGATCGAGTTCGGCCCCGCCAAGCACTCGCGCACCCAGGGCTTCTTCCTCTATGTCCTGGAGCCGGGCGGCAACCGGATCGAGGTGTTCTCCGGCGGCTTCCACATCTTCGCCCCCGACTGGGAGCCGGTCACCTGGACCACCGAGGGCCAGGGCCGCTCCACCGCCTGGGGTCTGGACGTGCCCCCGAGCTTCCACTCCCACGCCACCCCGGTCCTGCCATGACGCGGGAGCTGACCGCGAGTTTCGTGACCCTGTCCGGCGCGGGCTTCGCCCAGCCCGCACGGGTGCCGTTCGCGGAACGCTGCCGTGCTGCTGCCACCGCGGGTTTCACCGGCATCGGCCTGCACACCGACGACTACCGGCTGATGCGGGCCGCCGGGGCGAGCGACGAGTCCCTGCGCGCGCTGCTCGGTACGCACGGACTCGCCCTGCGCGAAATCGAGTTCCTGAGCGGCTGGGCCACAGCCGGCACCGGGGGCGCTGAGACCGTCGCCGCCGTCGGCGCGCTCGGCGAGGGGTTCCGGCCGCATCACGTCACAGCGGGCGAGTTCACCGCGGACGAGCTCGACATCGACGCCGCGGGTGCCCGGCTCCGTACGATCTGCGACGACGTCGCCGCGTACGGGCTGTGCGTCGCGGTCGAGGCCTTCCCCTGGTCCGGCCTGAAGGACGTGGCCACCGCCCGCGCGGTCGTGGAGGCTTCGGGCGCCGCCAACGCCGGGCTGATGATCGACGTCTGGCACTTCTACAACACCCGCTCCAGCCTGGCCGACCTCGACGGTCTGCCGCCCGAGCGGATCGTGGCCGTCCAGCTCAACGACGGCCGCGTCGTGGACGGCGACTTCCTCACCGAGGCACGGCAGGGCCGCCTGCTGCCAGGCGAGGGCGAGCTGGACATCGCGGGCCTGCTGCTGGGCCTGCACGAACGCGGTTTCCGCGGCCCGTACTGCGTCGAGGTCAACTATCCCGACTACCGGGATCTCCCGGTCGACGAGATGGCGGCGCAGGCCTTCACAACGGCGTCCAAGGTTTTGGAGGCGCTTCCCGCACACTGAACGCGCCACGGCCGCGAACGGCCCTGTGCGCTGCGAAGCCCCAGGTCGGTGACCTGGGGCTGTTCGGCTGTCCCGGCATACGTGTGCCCGGGTGATCCGCACGAGGCTCAGGACTGGGTCCAGGAGGCGTGGATCCGTACGGTGGCGTGGCGCCTGACGGTCAGCCGAGGCGCCGGTGCAGACGCTCGGACGAGGCGGGGGAGCGGCACGGTCCACCGCCGCCGGGGCAGGTCCCGACCCGGGCTCGGTGCTGGGAGGGCGCCGGCCTTGGGCTTGGCGGTGGTGGTTGTGGTGCTGGGGCGGAGGGTCCCCTGCCTCGGGCTCCGCGGCGTTGGCCGCGGCACCGGGTCGGCTGTCGCCGAAGCAGCGCTGCACGGTGACCCAGCCCGCACCGCGTGTGCGAACCGCCCACCCTGCACCGCGCGTGCGATCTGGCGGTCGAGCGATCGCCGCCGAGACCGGCCTGTTCACCAGCACGGTCAGAACCCGTCGGGATTGGGGCCGGGCCGCGCTCTCCCGTCATCAGGGGGCAGCGTCAGCGGGCAGGTCCGCCCAGAGGAGGCGGCGTTCGCGGCGGGGGTCGTACACGATCCGGGGTCGGTCGTCCAGGATCACCGTGGCGCGGTCCCGTGGTTCGTAGCGGGGCCAGTCGAGACTGTCGGGGAGCCCGCCGGGGGCGCCGGTGTGGAGGAAGGCACGCACTGCTCGGTGCAGTGTCGCGGTGACGGCGAGGTCGGCCGGACCCATGGGCGGGGCGGGCGGCAGGCCGGCCAGGTTGTTGAAGGCGGGCGGGCGGGCCCAGAGGCAACGGTTGTCGGCGCCGTGGGTCGCGCCGAGGCGGTCGTACGGGGGCAGGCCGGGCACGTGGTCGAAGCGGCTGAACCACACCTGGCCGCCGGCCGCGTGCTGGGCCTCGGCCAGCCGGATGGCCGGTATCAGCCACATCGTGTCGTCCAGCAGGTCGAGTTGAGGATTCCGGTCCGCTTCGGCGACAGCCGCGTACGCGTGGGAGAGCTTGGCCCAGGTCTCCTCGCCCAGGGCCGCCCGCCCGGCCGCGTCGATGCCTGCCAGGACCGAGGCGGCAGGGGGACCGGCGAAGATGTCCATTTCGTGGCTGACGTGACTGATCCAGACCGGCAGGTGCCGGGCCTCGCCGTCCGCGACCGCCGCCAGCGGTGCCCTGGGCAGCGCGGCGCCGTCGACCACGGGGCAGAAGCCGTCGCCGCGCAGCACCTCGTCGCCCGCGCCGGCCACGACCTGCGCGGCGGCGGCCCGCAGCGCAGGCAGCGGTACGCCGGTCAGCCGGTCGGGGGTCGTCTCCAGAGCGGTGAGCAGTCGGCGGGTGACCTCGGCGTTCCGCTCGGGGGTGTGGACGTTGCGGGCGGCACCGCTGAGCACCAGGGCCTGGTGGAACAGCCCACGGGCGGCCGGGACCGCCAACAGGGTGGTGGTGAGCATGCCGCCGGCCGACTGGCCGGAGAGCGTCACCCGGCCGGGGTCGCCGCCGAACGAGGCGATGTTCCCGCGCACCCACTCCAGGGCCGCGACCAGGTCACGCAGCGCGGGATTGGCGGTGTCGGCCATACCGACGTGCTCCAGGTCCACGAAGCCGAGCGGGCCGAGCCGGTAGTTGACGGTCACCACGACCGCGTCGCACACCTCGGACAGCCACGCGCCGTCATAGAGACTGCCGCTGCCGTGCAGGAACGCGCCGCCGTGGATCCAGAACAGGACCGGCCTGGGCGTGGCCGGCTCGGCCGGGGCCCAGACATTGAGGGTGAGGCAGTCCTCCTCGCCCTCGACGCCCTGGCCGGAGGCCGGGGTGAACTGGACCGCCTGTGGACCGTAGCGCGTGGCGTCCCGCACCGCCGTCCAGGGCTTGACAGGAGCAGGGGGCCGGAAGCGCAGCTCCCCGGTGGGCGGAGCGGCGTAGGGGATGCCCTTCCAGGAGAGGACCGGGCAGCCCTCGGCGGCGCCTCTGACGGGCCCCGTCAAGGTCTCCATGTGCATCCCTGGCATGAGCGCCCACCTCTTCGTGGCCGAGCAATGTACGTACTGGTTCGTTATGTGTAGCGGCAGAGCGCCGCTGAGGCAAGAGGCGGATCGTGACGAATAAATTTCGGCCGGATGTCTTGACGTGAGCCGGAAACGAGCAGCACAGTCCCCTATTAACTTCCTAGTACGTTAATTGGCTGCCATCCCCTCCGGCCATCCGGCAATTCCGCTCGACACGGCATCCCCGTAAGCGAGTTGTGGCCGTGACGTACGCCGCGTTCGTCCCCCCTCTGTCCCCGCTCACCCCGGCCGTTCCCGCAAGGGAGCGCTCGCGGTACCCAAGGAGGAGCACACGTGACCGCTCGTTCGCTCGATGACGCCTCGGAGTCGAAGACTCCACCCAGTGGGCACCGAAAGGCGGCCCTCGCCGCATGGATCGGCAGCGCACTGGAGTACTACGACTTCTTCATCTACGGCAGCGCCGCCGCTCTGGTCTTCCCCAGGGTCTTCTTCGACCCGGACGACCCGGCCACCGCGACGCTGATCTCGATGGCGACCTTCGGTGTGGCCTACGCGGCCCGCCCCATCGGCGCCGTCTTCCTCGGGCACTTCGGGGACAGGGTCGGCCGCAGGAAGATCATGGTCTTCACCCTCTTCCTGATGGGTCTGTCGACCTTCCTGATCGGCTGCCTGCCCACCTACGGCCAGGTCGGCACGCTGGCCCCGGTCCTGCTCGTGGTGCTGCGCTTCCTCCAGGGGCTGTCCGCCGCGGGTGAGCAGTCCAGCGCCAGTTCCCTGACGCTCGAACACGCGCCGGAGAACCAACGCGGCTACTTCACCAGCTTCACCCTCAACGGGACTCAGTTCGGCCTGATCATCTCCACCCTGGTCTTCATCCCGATCGCCTCTCTCCCGGACGAGCAGTTGCTCACCTGGGGCTGGCGCGTCCCGTTCCTGCTGAGCGCGTTCGTGACCCTGGCCGCGTACTTCATCCGGCGCACCCTAACGGAGGCGCCGGTCTTCGAGAAGATCTCGGAGCGCGCCGAGGTGGCCAAGCTGCCGGTGGTCGAACTCCTCCGGGACCACTGGGCCGACATGCTGCGGGTTGCTTCGGCGGCGCTCATCGCGTCGGTGAGCACGATCGGCGGGGTCTGGGTGCTGTCCTACTCCACCGGCGCAGTCGGCCTGGACCGCACCACCATGCTGTGGGTCAGTGTCTTCGCCAACCTGGTGGCCCTGCTCGCGCTCCCGCTGTGGGCCAAGCTCTCCGACCGTATCGGCCGCAAGCCCGTCTTCCTCATCGGCTCCATCGGCAGCGCCGTCATGATCTTCGTCTACCTGGGGGCGGTGACCTCGAAGAGCTACCCTCTGATCTTCCTGGCCGGCGCCGCCACCATGGGCCTGGTGTACAGCGCCTCCAACGGCATCTGGCCCTCGCTCTACGCGGAGATGTTCAACACCCGGGTCCGTCTGTCGGGCATGGCCATCAGCACCCAGGTCGGCTTCGCCATCACCGGCTTCGCCGTCACCTACGCGGCGCAGCTCTCCGGCTCCGACGGCAAGAACTGGGTCGCTGTCGGGATCCTCACCGCCTCGATGTGCGTGGTCAGCTCGATCGCCGTGCTGACCGCTCGCGAGACGTACAACGTGCCCACCGCCGAGCTCGGCATGAAGCCGGGCATGCGCCAGGCCCAGGCAGCCACCGAGCGCCAGTCGGCGGAGTCGGCGTCAGCCTGACCCCTGTTCCCCGTCCCCGTCCCCGCCGCGCCTGCGGCCGTCCGCCCCCGTGGAGACGGCCGCAGGCGCACCAACCTCCGATTGCCGGAAGGAACCCCGCGATCACTGTGACCTCCTCCACTGTGACCCCCTCCACCGTGAGTTCCTCCTTTCTCACAGGGCTGATCGGAGCCGGTATCGGCCCCTCGCTGAGCCCCGCCCTGCACGAGCGGGAAGCGGACCGGCAAGGCCTGCGCCTGCTCTACCGCATCATCGACATCGACGAACTGGCGCTGCCGGCCACCGCCGTCGGCGAACTGCTCAGGTCCGCACGCACCCTGGGCTTCGACGGCCTCAACATCACCCACCCCTGCAAACAACTCGTGATCGAGCACCTGGACGAACTCGCGCCCGAGGCAGCGGAGATCGGCGCCGTCAACACCGTCGTCTTCCGGGCCGGGCGCGCCATCGGGCACAACACCGACGGCACCGGTTTCGCCCAGTCCTTCGCGCGCGGACTGCCCGACGTGCCGACCGGTTCGGTCCTGCAGCTCGGGGCGGGCGGCGCCGGGGCCGCCGTCGCCCACGCGCTGCTCACCGTCGGGGCCGACCGGCTCGTCCTCGTGGACGCCGACGAGACCCGCGCGGCCGCCCTCGCCGCCGCTCTCGCCCGCACCTTCGGTCCCGGCCGGGCGAGCACCGCGCCGCTGCCGGACCTGGCGGCCGAGCTGGCCCGCGTCGACGGCCTGGTCCACGCCACCCCCACCGGTATGGCGGGCCACCCGGGGCTGCCGTTCCCCGCCGAGCTGCTGCACCCACGGCTGTGGGTGGCCGAGGTCGTCTACCGACCGCTGGAGACCGAACTGCTGCGCACGGCACGCGCCCTCGGCTGCCGCACCCTCGATGGCGGCGGCATGGCCGTCTTCCAAGCCGCCGACGCCTTCCGGCTGTTCACCGGCTGTGAGCCGAACACCGATCGTATGCTTGATGACCTCGCCGACCTCGTCGGCAGCCCCACCCGGTGAGGAACCTCATGCCAGCATCCGTCCCCCCGCAGCCGCTGACACTGACAGAGGGACAGCCCCCTGCCAGACGTACCCGTGACGCCGCACGGACCCGGGCCGAGATCCTTGAGGCCGCGACGGAGGAGTTCGCTCGCATCGGCTATTCCGGCGCCCGCATCGACGACATCGCCGACCGCACCCGGACCACCAAACGCATGATCTACTACTATTTCGGCAGCAAGGAGCAGCTGTTCACCGCCGTGCTTGAGCGGGCGTACGCCAGCATCCGGCACAGCGAACAGGAACTCGGCGTCGAGCATCTCGACCCGGTGTCCGCGATCCGTCGGCTGGCCGGTCTCACCTTCGACCACCACGAGGCGCACCCGGACTTCATGCGCCTCGTCAGTATCGAGAACATCCACCAGGCCGAGCACATCGCCGCCTCGCCTGCACTGCGTTCGCTCAACGCCCCGGTGATCGCCATCATCGACCGGATCCTCCGAGCGGGCCGCGAACAGGGCGTCTTCACCGCCCAGGTGGACGCCGTCGATCTGCACATGATGATCAGCGCGTTCTGCTGCTTCCGGATCACGAACCGGCACACCTTCGGCGCCCTCTTCGGACGGGACCTCATCGCACCGGACCGCCGCGATCACTACCGGACTCTGCTGGGCGACATGGTGATCGCCTACCTGACGACCGGCGAACAGGCCGCCGTCGGGTAGGGGTGCCATTGTCATGGTCGACCAGTCCTCCGTGCTCAGGACGACGCGCTTGCCGTACGGAGTCGCCGCCTCTCGATGCCGGTGTCGTCGGCTGCGCGGGCAGGCCGGACAACACCGCGAACAGGCGCCGCACAGGCGCGGTACCGAGCAGGCGGCGCAGGTCGCGCAGCGCCTTCGCGGTCGGGCATGTTCACGGGGAGTTGAGGGCGTCAGCGGATGGCGGATGGGTGCTGGGCCAGCGGGGTCACCGTGACGTCCATGTACGGGAAGAGTGGTAGGCCCCACAGGAGTTCGTTGAGCCGGTCGTTGTCGATGACGTCGAAGACGCTGAGGTTGGAGTACTGACCGGCGCAGCGCCACAGGTGCAGCCATTCGCCGGAGTGTTGGAGCTTCTGTGCGTACTCCTTCTCGGCGGCGACGGTCGACGCCCGGAGCGCCGGGTCGAGATCGGGTGGCAGGTTCACGGTCATGTGGACGGCGAAGAGCATGACGGTCTCCGGTCAGGAAGCGGGATCGAGGACGAGGTCGTAGGTGACCTGGTTGCCGCCGTCGCCCACCGGCTGCGGGTCGATGACGAGTTCCGGCTTGACGGCGGAGGCCACGTCGTCATCGACGTGTTCGCCGCCGCGGAAGTACAGCTGGGCGGTGAGCGTCTCGTGGCCGGGCGCGGAGACCTTCAGGTGCAGATGGGCCGGGCGCCAGGCGTGCCAGCCGGCGGCGGCGATGAGCTTGCCGCAGGATCCGTCGGTGGGGATCTGGTAGGGGGCGGGCTGGATGGTGCGCACCGCGAAGCGCCCCGTGTCGTCGGTTTCGATGGCACCGCGCAGGTTCCACCGCGGGATGCCGGGTGCGAACTGCGCGTACAGGCCGTCGTCGTCGGCCTGCCACATCTCCAGCAGCGCGCCGGACAGTGGCTCGCCCGAGACCCCCGTGACCTGGCCCTGGAAGAGGAGCGGGGTGCCGGACTCGTCCTCGCGCATCGGCAGGGTGCTGACGCCGGGGAGGGCGGGAGCACCCGGCACGTAGTACGGCCCTTCGATGGTTCCCTTGGTCCCCTTGCGATCGGCGCCCGCGACCTCCTCGACGACGTGCTCGATCCACACGTCCAGGAAGAGCGGCCATTCCCCGTGCTCTCCCACGGAGATCAACCACGACTTGAGGGCGTTGTACTCCTCGTACGTCACCTGGTGCCGGCGGATGACATCGTGAACGGCGGAGATCAGCTCGGTGGCAAGGGTGTTGACGCGCTCGGTGTCGGCGACGGCCCGGCCGGATGCGATGGTCTTGTCGGTGCGGAAGCGGTCGGTGGCCGAAGCACCGGATGCGGCGGCGGTGGCTTTGAGGGTGGTGTCGGACATGATGTGCGGCTCCTTTGCCGGTCGGGAAATGCGGTTCAGCGGTCCTGGCGGTATCGGGTGAGCTTGTCCGGGTCGATCGCGACGCCCAGACCGGGCAGGTCCCGTACGGCGAGCGTGCCGTCGGTGATCGTGACCGGTTCGGTGAGCAGGTCGTCGCTCATGTCCAGGAAGTTGGAGAGTTCGCCGGCGCGACGGGAGGCGGCGGCGTACGCGGCACCGAAGGCGACCGTGCACACCGTGCCCAACTGGCCGTCGATCTGGTTGCCCATCACCACCTCGGCGCCCATCCCCTCGCACTGGAACAGCACGCGCTGGGACTGGGTGAACCCGGTGCGGGCGGTCTTGACGCTGATCGCGGTGGCCGCGCCGTCCAGCAGGGAGCGGGTCACCTCCGCGGGCGTGGTGGCGGACTCGTCCGCGACGAAGGGCACGGGACTCTGTCGTACGAGCCATCGACGTCCCAGCACGTCGTCGGCGGGGCACAGCTCCTCGGCGAGTGTGATGCCGACGGGTTCGAGTGCGCGCAGGGCGGCGGCGGACTCCGAGGCGGTCCAGCCGCGGTTGCCGTCGACGTACAACTCGGCCTCGTCGCCCAGGGTTTCGCGGAGCGCCCGGCACACATCGAGGTCGAGCGTGAGGGGCCGCCGCCCGACCTTCACCTTGAAGGTGGTGATGCCGTACGCGTCGCGGATTCGCTCGGCTTCGGCGGCCATACGCGCCGGGGCATCGAAGCCGAGCATGTGAGAGACGCGCATCCGGTCGGTGTAGCCGCCGAGGAGCTGGGTGACGGATTGGTCCAGGGCCTGGCCGGCTATGTCGCGGACTACTGCCGCGACGGCGCCGTCCCCGAGCGCGAGGGCCGCTACCGCCTCGGCGCACCCGGCGGCGAAGCCCGCTGGTACGCGGTCACCTGCCAGCGCATCGACATCGAGAGCGATCTGCGCGGCCGGCTCCTGCTCTTCTACGACATCACCGACCGGGTGCGCGCCGAGGAGGAACACCGCCGGGACACCCAGCACCTCAAACCACCTCGCCCGCAACAACGCCATGGGCGACATGGCCATGGCGATCGCGCACGAGGTGAGCCAGCCGCTCGCCGCCGCGTACAACTTCGTGGAGGGAGCCCGCGGGCGGCTCGCCGCCGGCGACGATTCCGTCGCCTGGGGGCTGGACAACGCCGTACAGCAGATCGAGCGGGCCCGGCGGATCCTGGGCAGCCTGCGGCAGTACGTGGGCCGCCTGGAACAGTCCGAGCAGCTGACCGACCTCAACACGATCGTCGAGGACTGTGCCTACTTCATCGACCTGAGAGCCCAACAGCACGCCGTGGACGTCGAGTTCGACCTCACCGACGTGCCCCTCCCGGTGCGCTGCGAGAACGTCCTCATCGGGCAGGTCGTCATGAACCTCGCCTTCAACGCCATCGAGGAGATGGCCTGTTGGCCGCCGGGGGAGCGCAGGGTCGAACTCGCCACGCGGCGGACGGCGGACCCAAACGTCGAACTCGCCGAACTCGCCGTCCGTGACCACGGCCGGGGCCTGCCGGCCGACCTCCCCGGCGACCGGATTTTCGACGGCGTCTTCACCTCGAAGGAGAACGGCAGCGGCATCGGCCTGGCCCTGAGCCACCGCATCATCACCCGTCACGGCGGCCGTATCCACGCTGCCGGAAACCAGCCGCAGGGAGCGGTCTTCCGCTTCGCTCTCCCTCTCGTGCCGGCCCAGGCCGTCTCGGAGGAGGACCATGCCTGACCAGGACATCCACGTGACCGCGCTGCGGGCCGAGCACCACAGGGAGCCAATCGGGATCGGGGAGCCCCGCCCCCGGCTGACCTGGCAGACCGTCACCACCCGTGCGGGCTGGACCCAGTCGGCGTACGAGATCCGGCTCACGGAAGGCGAGCGTGAGCTGTCCACGGCCCGTCGCCTGTCCGCGGACTCCGTCCTGGTGCCCTGGCCCGGCGACCCCCTGCACTCGCGGCAACAAGTCGGCGTGTCCGTACGGGTATGGGGGCCGGACGGCGAGGGCCCGAGCCCGTGGTCCGCGCCGCTGACCGTCGAGGCCGGGCTGCTCGAACCGGCCGACTGGCAGGCCCGCTTCGTGTCCCCGGCCTGGCCCGAGACCACCGACCGACAGGTCCCGCCACCCGTGCTGCGCGGCACCTTCCGGCTTACACCCCGTACGGCCGCGCCGCCGTGTCCTGGTCCCGCACCGACGGTGAGCTGCGCGTCACGGTCACGGTCCCGCCCGGCACCACTGCGCTGATCGACCTGCCGGGCATGACGGAGCGCCCCGAAGTCGGCTCCGGCGAACACCGCTTCCTTACGGAGATGCCATGAACACCCGCTACCAGCACGCGGTCCTGGTCGACGGAACCGGAGCCGCGCCCGTACCGGACGCGGTCCTCGTCGTGGACGACGCCGGTCTCATCGTGTACGCGGGACCGGCGACGACCGCGCCCCCGACACCGACGGCGGTGACGGTGGATCTGCGCGGACGTACCCTGCTCCCCGGCTTCTTCGACTGCCATACGCACCTGTGCATGACCCCGGGGCGCGGGCTCACCGCAGGCCTGACCACTGACCCGACGGTGGAGACCTTCGAGATCGCGCGGCGACTGCGCACGACCCTCGACGCGGGTGTCACGACGCTGCGCGACCTCGGCGGTCTGCCTGCGGGCTATCGGACCGCCGTCGAACGGGGCCTCGTCGAAGGCCCCCGGCTTCAGACCGCGGTCAAGGTCATCGGCCACACCGGCGGCCACGCCGACTGCTCGCTGCCCAGCGGGGTGAACGCCGCCGCGCATCTGACCGAGCTCGCCGACACCCCCGACGAGGTGCGGATCGCGGTCCGACGCATGCTGCGCGACGGCGCGGACGTCATCAAGGTCTGCGCCACCGGCGGCATGGGCAGCCCGCACGACGACCCCGACGACGAGGGGCTGACCCCCGACGAACTGAAGGCCGCTGTCGACGAGGCCCGACGGCATCGCGGGAAGACGGTCGCCGCGCACGCCCAGGGCACCGCGGGCATCCGCAACGCCCTCCAGGCCGGTGTCACCAGCATCGAGCACGGCTACGGAATGACCGACGAGCTGTGCGATCTGGCCCTGGAGCGGGGAGCCGTCCTCGTCCCCACCCTCGCCACGGTCTTCGCCCCACTCGACGAGGCGGCCATGCCCGACTACCACTTCCGCAAGAAGAGCCGCTGGGCCAGCATCACCAAGGAGAACATCGCGCACGCCATCGCCCGCGGTGTCCCGATCGCTCTCGGCACGGACGCGGGTGTCGTCACGCACGGCCGAAATCTGAGCGAGTTGTCGTATCTGGTGGAACTCGGCATGGACCCGCTGGCCGCGATCACCTCGGGCACGCTCACCGCGGCCCGGCTCCTCGGTGTCGACGACCGACTGGGCTCCCTGGAGGCGGGAAAGACCGCGGACTTCGTGGCTGTCGACCAAGATCCCTTGCGCGACATCGGCAGCCTCGGCCGACCGGAGAGTGTCGTACTGGTCGCCCAGGCGGGAGCGCTGCGCAAGAACCTCCTTTGAGCAGGGTGGAGTTGGCGAGGAAAGCAGCGTCGAGCGACGCTGCGCGCACCCGCGGCCGGCCCCGCTCCCGGCGGCGAAGATCCGCAAGCGCAAGTCTGGGGCGGGTTGGCATCGTCGCTGCGCACCCCGCAGTACAGCGCCGGACCCGCCCCAGCCTGTGGTTCCGCCCGGGCGGGCCGTGTTCAGCTGCTGCCGCGCGTGCCCCTGCGGCGCAGGGCGATGATGCCGCCTGCGATGGCGAGGACGCCGGTGGCGGTCGCGGCCGCGATGCCGCCCGCACCGGTGGCGGCTAGGTCCTCGCCCCGGCCGCCCTGCGGCTGGGTTCCGCCGGAGGCGTCGGCGGTGGGAGTCGCGGCGCCGGTCTCGGAGGAGGACGCCGTGTCGGACGTACTCGCGGAAGGAGTCGGTGTGGCGGCGGAGACGATCGCCTTGTCCCTGGTGAAGGTCAGCGTGCCGAAGCCGAGGTGGTCGAGGCCACCGCCGGTGCCGTAGTCCCCGCCGCCGCCCTCGGGGCGGACCTTGGCGGCGATGGCGGTCACGTACGGCGCGTCGAGGCCGCGGCGGTTGACGTAGTGGTTGTAGATGCTCTCCCAGATCGGGCGTACCCCGCCCCGGCCGCTCTCGGACGCCTTCGTGAACGTCTCCCACCCCTCCCACGCGCCGGGCGCGCCCTTGTGCCAGGTCCAGGACTTGAAGGGGACGTCATGGCCCAGATTCCACTTGGCGGCGTACTCGACGCCCTTGAGGACGCGGTTGTCGTCGTAGCCGTACAGGTCGATGCCCTGGTTCCAGGCCATCTCGCAGATGGTGCCCAGCAGGCCCACGCTCAGCAGGGCGTGCCCCTGGTCGCGGCCGACCTCCACCAACTGCCCGAGGCCACCGGGGTGGATGAACGGGATGGCGTTCTTGATGGACCCAAGTCCCTTGCCGCTCTTGAAGTACGTGATCGCCTCGTCGACCTTGGCCCGGTCGTCGCAGAGGATGCCGACGGCCAGCACGCACGCCACGCTCAACAGGTCCCAGCTGCTCCAGTAGTTGGTGTCGTACGAACCGTTGTGCTCGGCGAGGAAGCTGCTGCTCGCCGAGTAGAAGACGTCTCGCATCATCTTCTGGAACCGGGCCAGGTCGAAGCCGTCGTAGCCGCGCATGATCTCCGCGGCGTTCGCGAACTGGTAGCCGTGGATACCCGCCGCGATGAACCGGTCCGCGCTGCCGTCGACCGTGGTGAGCTTGGCCGACCAGGCGTTGAGGATGTCGCGGGCGGCGTCCGCGTGGGCGGTGTCGCCGGTGATCTTCCAGCGCAGGGCGTTCTGGTAGGCGGCGTGGATGTCGAAGGCGAGCGTGGCGACGTTGTCACCGTCGGCACCGCGCACCACCGTCGCGAGCGGGTTCGCCTTCCAGGTGCTCGCCGAGCGCGGGTTGGCAGCCAGCTTGGCGTAGCCCTGCTTCCAGAGCCCGGTGCCCGCCTTCACCTTCGCCGCCATCCGGTCGAAGTCGGCCTGCGTGTGCAGCATTCCCGGATGCGCGAACGCTCCACTCGCCTTGGCGGGAGCGGCGACCGCGGGACCGGTCCCGGCAGCGACGGCGGCTGCCCCGAGGCCGGCCGCACCGGCTGCACCCGCGATCCGCAGTACGCTGCGCCGGCTCATCATCGGTCGGCTGTTGTCCTGGTTCACTGACACTGATTGGCTCCTGTCGGATTCGGCCGTACGGACAGGAGACGTGCGGGCCGATCGCGGATAACAGAACCGCGGAAGGGAATGTCAAACGCCTCTGGCACACTGCACCCTTTGGCACATCAGCATCAGGTGTTCGTTGACGAGTTGGGGCGGGACAAGGTGGGACGGGTGCCCTCGCAGGACATGCGGGAACGGCCGGACGTCGCGGTGGTCGTGGCGGCGCGGGACGGTGACCGGCAGGCCTTGGAACGTCTCGTACGGGACTGGCTGCCGCTGGTCTACAACATCGTCGGCCGGGCGCTGAACGGACACAGCGACGTCGACGACGTGGTCCAGGAGACGATGTTGCGGGCCCTGGACGGGTTGCCGGGCCTGGAGGAACCGGAGCGGTTCCGTTCCTGGCTGGTCGCCATCGCCGTACGACAGGTTCGCGACCGGTGGCGCAGCGGGCAGGCCCGGCCGCAGGCGGCCCTGCTGGAGGAAGCCGTCCAAGAGGCGGCCCCGGAAGCCGACTTCGCCGATCTGGCCATTCTCCGGCTGGCCCTGTCGGGGCAGCGGCGTGAGGCGGTGGAGGCGACGCGCTGGCTGGAGGATGAGGAGCGCGAGGTGCTCTCGCTGTGGTGGATGGAGGCCGCCGGTGAGCTGACCCGCGCCGAACTGGCGGCAGCCTGCGAACTCGCGCCGCAGCATGCCGCGGTACGGGTGCAGCGGGTCAAGGAACGGCTGGAGTCCGCGCGCGCCGTGCTGCGCGCCCTGGCCGCCTCGCCGCGCTGCGCGGAGCTGGAGGCGCAGCTGACCTCCTGGGACGGCCGGCCGTCCGCACGGTGGCGCAAGCGGCTGGCGCGCCATGTCCGCGACTGCCCGCAGTGCCTGTTCAACACCTCCGAGCTGGTGCCGGCGGAGGGGCTGCTGGGCGGCTTCGCGCTGGTGCCGGTGCCGATCGGCCTGGCGGGGCTGCTGCTGGCCAAGTCGATGCCCTCGGCCTCGGCCGGGGCGGCGGCGGGAGGGGCCGCGCACGCTCCCGAAAGCGTGGGCCGGGTGGCCCACCTGCTGGGCAAGTTGGCGGCCAAGCCGGTGGCGACGGTGACGGCCGGGGCGGTGGCCCTGGCGGGCGGCGGCGCTCTGTACGCCTACACGCGGTCCGACACGCCCGTACGACCACCCGCGGCCCAGGCGCAGGCCCAGTCCCCGGCATCGCCCGCCGCCTCGTCGGCACCGCCGGCCCCGACGACGTCCGCCACCCCGACGCCGACGGCTGCCCCGACGCTTGTGGGGAGCCACGCCCTGCGCTCGGTCGACCAGTCCGGCAGTTATGTGCGTGAAGCCGGCAGTCTCGGCGTCCTCGGTCCGGTCTCTGCCACCAGTACCGGGCTCGCGAAGCAGGAGGCCACCTTCAGATTCGTCGCCGGGCTGGCCGATTCCCGCTGCTACTCACTCAGGGACGCCACGGGCAAATACCTGCGCCACTACGCCTTCCGCATCCGGCTGGACGCCAACGACGGATCGGCCGTCTTCCGGAAGGACGCCACCTACTGCGCCCGGCCCGGCTCGACCGACGGGTCGGTCTCCCTGGAGTCGTACAACTACCCCGGCCGCTACCTCCGCCACCGCGCCAACCTCGAACTGTGGCTCGATCCCGCCCAGAACACCGCCGCGTTCCGCGCCAGCCGTTCCTTCATCGTCGTCGCGCCCTGGACCTGATCCGCCCGCCTGTCACCGCCGACCGGGGCGCACGTGGTGGACCGATGCCCCGTGCGCCGTGAAGGCCGTGCGTACGAACCCGCCCGGCAGGGGAGTGCTGTCCACCGCGACGGGTCGGCCCTCGCTGTCCGTCACCAGCAGGAGACGCCCGCCGGTGGGGGCGGTCACCGTGTAAGGGCCCGGGTTGCCCGCGACGATGCTCGGGCAGCAGCGTCAGGTCCACCGGGGACTTCAGCGCCCCGTCCGCACACAGCACCGCGTCCACGAGCTCGAACAACTCGTCGCGCCGGGCGGTCAGACACTCGTAGAACTCGCTCCGGATTCCTAATGCTGTTTGTCAAGCCGCCAGGGGGATTGGTGGTGCGGGCTCGTAGCGTCGCCCGTCGCGCAGGAGGCCCCACAGCACGTTGACGCGGCAGCGGGCGAGGGCGAGAACCGCCTGGGTGTGGCGCTTGCCTTCGGCTCGCTTGCGTTCGTAAAAGCGCCTGGAGTCCTCGCAGTAGCGGATGCTGAACAATGCCGAGGTGTAGAAGACACGCTGCAGGCGGCGGTTGTAGCGCTGGGGGCGCTTCAGATTGCCGCTGATCTTTCCGGAGTCGCGGGGCACCGGAGCAACGCCGCCGAAGCCCGCAAGGCGGTCCGGGGTGCCGAAGGCGGCCATGTCGCCGCCGGTGGCGGCCAGGAACTCGGCGCCGAGGATGCCACCCAGGCCGGGCATGCTGGTGATCACGTCGAAGGAGTGTGGTCGCGAAACCGGGCCTCGATGAGCTTGTCGAGCTCGGCGACCTGCTCGTTGAGGGCCATCACCTCCTTCGCGAGTGTGTTGCACCATATGGGCGGCCAGTTTCTCCCCGGGCAGGCTGGTGTGCTGCCGTTCGGCGGCCTGCGCGGCCGCTTCGGCGAGCCGATCGGCTCGGGTGACTTTGCGGCTACGCAGCCAGGTCTCCAGACACCTGACACCGATTCGGCGCAAGGCGGCCGGGGTCTGGTAGCCCGTCAGCAGGACGAGCGGGCCCATGTTGTTGAGGTCCAGCACGCGTTCAATCCGGGGTAGCCACAATCGGCAGAAGCGTGAGAGCCACACCCGACGCCCCTGGGTAGATGAACCACCTGGGTAGATGAACCATGCGAAGGGCTCACCACGTCCCGCAGAACACCGTAGGGAAGCGTGACGCTTCCGCGAACGCCTCCCTTCGTACAGCATCAGGCAGCAGACTCACCCTCGCGGCCTTCGTCGTGGTCACGTGCACCTTGGTCGGAGCACATGATCAAACGAAGGCCGCCCCCACGTCCGGCAGATCCACATGCGAGCGAATCCGTTCGAGACGCCATTCGAGACCGTGGCACCATGTACCGCATGATGACGAACCGAAAGGTCCATGCCGCGTAGACGGCCAGGACAGATCCGTGCCGGCGCCCCCGGCAGCCACCGGACAACGAGTGCAAGGCCAGTCATCGACGGCCTGTCTTCGAGTGCACTATCCGAGATCATCCGTCTTGAGCACGCCCGCAACTATCTGCAGCCAGGCGACGTCAGCACGGCTCTGGGCCTGTGGAAGGACTACGTCCACCAGCCCGAGCGGGATCTGTGGCACGACTACGAGTGGGGCAACGTGCACTGGTACTGCTGCGGCAACCCCCTCGAAGCCCGAGCCCTCCTCGACACCGTGATGCAGGCCATATCACCCCGAAGTGCCCGCGAACTTCAAAAGGTTGTCAGCCGGTCAGACGCCGTCTGGGACCGTCCATCCCCGCCCTATGACGCGGACGGTGGATAAAGAACAAGCTCAGTAGCTGTTTCTGGTGTCGGTGTGAGGAGCCGACGCTGTGTGTCCGTTCGTGCTTCCGGTGCGTAGGGGCTGGGTTGGTGTTTCGGGGGTATCTGCGGTGGGTGTGTAGCCGCGGGGTGTGAGGCGCATGAGGCGGGGGTGTATGGACCTGGCCGGGTGGGAGGAGGGCCGGGATCCGCTGGTAGCGCGTCCGGTAGCGGTTTGCGTTGCGTTCGAGGGTGGTGAGGAGATCGCCGCGGCTCGTGACGTGGCCCAGGGGTTTCTCGTGATGGTGCAGGCGGTGCATGGGTTGCCGGTGTCGACGCGGGCGATGGGCATGGTGCAGCCGGTGGTGAGCGAGTTGGTGACCAACGCCCATAAATACGCGCCGGGTCCGTGCCTGCTGGATCTGGAGATCAGCGATGGTGCCGTGCAGGTTTGTGTGTGGGACAGCAGCACGACGCTGCCTTCGGTGCTGCCGGCCGACCTGGGCCGGATCGGTCAGCACGGTCTGGAGATCGTGATGGCGGTGTGCCGGAGCTTTGCTGTTGACCGGGAGCCGGTGGGTAAGCGGATCACCGTGGCCGTGGTACTCGCTGATGATCCCGGCGGGGACGTGGTCGGCCGCCAGGTCCTGTGACGTCGGCCATCTCGATGTGACGGCCCAAGCAGCCGCCGAGTCATTGACGCACAGCAGCCTGCGTCCCGGGGACTGCCTTCACAGCCATCTCGCACAGCCCGCCTTCCGTGACACGGTCAAGCGGCTCGATGGCAGCATCGCTGGGCATCATGTTCAGCGTCGCTGTCTCGTCCGTCGGCGCCAGAGGCGGTGTCACGCTGGGATGGCACGCAGATCCGCCTGCGCACCGGCGTGGACGCCTGAAGCGGACATGCGGCTTCGATTGCCGGGCGCCGGGTTATCTGCGAAGGGGAGAGATGTGGCTTCGGATGCGGAAGCGGCCGACGCCCGCGTCATCGGCTGGTGCCAGGTGAACTGCTACGGGGCCGGCGAAGGTGTATCCCTGCTCTGCTGCGTGGCGGCGGACTTGAGCCGCGAGGTGGCCTGCTACCTGGGCACTATGATCGGTCAGTTGTCGGTGGGATTCCGGCGGGAGTTCGATGACGAAGGCGTTGGGTACCAGGGTGCGGCGACGGTCCAGGATCAGGGCGTGGTCGTCGCACTCGCGTCGGAGTATCCCCACCATCTCGGCCTGCTTCCTCTGGCGAGGGACCAGCGACTGCCACACGGTGGTGGACCATCGCTCCATGGTGTGTTCCAGGCCGACAAGGAATCTCATCAGGTTCCGCTGCCCTGCGGAATGCGGGGCACACGCACCCATACGGGTATCGGGCCAGACGGTGCCCGGAGCACACGGCAGCCGCATGGAGCCGGGCTGGCTTGAGCAGTACGGCTGCGGGCGCTCGTCGGTCCGTATGGGGCGCCGGCGCGCAAGGGGCCGATCGTGACGGTCTTTTGTACGCCGGCCGGATGGAGGTGCGATGTCCACGCAGACCCACCGCCTGACCATCACCGAGCTTGCCAGCAGCGACGACATCGCGGTCCTGCGGGTCAGTGGCGAACTCGACCACACCTGCGAGGAGTTCTTCCTGCGCACCCTCGGTGCCAGTGTCGACGCCGGGCATCGCTGTCTGGTGCTGGACGTGACGGCTCTCGTGTTCTGTGATTCGCGGGGGCTCAACTGCCTGCTCGCCGTCCGCTGGCTGCTGGAACGCAGGAACGGCAGGATCCTTATGGCCGGGGCGGGGCGTCGCTTGACGGAGCTGCTGGTGCAGACAGGCAGCATTGAGCTATTGCCCGTTTGGGTAACGGTCGGCCAGGCGCTCAGGGAGCTGCCCGCTGCGCATCGCCCTGCCTGGCCTCCCCAGCCGCACCGTGACGGGCCGTCGTGATCTCCGGGAGTTACCGCAGCGGCCTGCACCTTCACCGCGGCAGCGCGCGTAGGGCAGCGGGGGAGCCCTGGCGCGAGTGGTGTGGGGCTCCAGTCACGACGCCGGCACCTTCAGCCCGGATCCGTGCACCCGAACGCGCCCGCGTGTCCCGGGGCAGCTGGGTGAGGATGTCGGCTGGTCGTACGCCCTGGTCCGCCTCTTGGGCGACGGCACGCTCCCGCACCGCCCCCTGGCCCCGCTCCACCGGGTGTTCGCGGTGCCGGAGGCGGTAGCGGAGACCGCGGAGAGCCTGGTGCGGTCCTGGCGTACACCCATTGGCGAGTACGGCGCGGAGTGGGACCACGCCCAAGCGGTGCGCACCGCGATCGACGCGTTCGGCAGTCGGTTCGTTAGCCAGAAGCGCTGGTGGCCTTCTACGCGCCGCCGCTACTGCAGTCCGGACTGAGCCGTTGACGCTGAACACTCGATCCTTGGGAGGGGCGCCGGTCACCGTCGTCGGCGTCGGTGCCCTGGGGCTACCGGGTGACGAGAGCACTTACGGTCTTGCCTTCGCCGGCGCTGTATGAGGTCGATTATCTCGCTGCCGAGCTCACGGAAATCTATGTTGGCCGGAGTAGACATTGGGTGGTGGAGTGGTTATGGTTTCTCTTGTAGCCGAGATCAGCAGGGCCCGGCAGACACGAACTGCCGGGCAGTAGTACGCAGTTGCAGTACCGCAGGACGGTGCGGTGGTGGAGTTCCGAAGCCAGGGTTGTTGCAGGACGGCGACGGGACTGACGGCCGTACCGGGTGGCCCGCAGTGATCAGGGGCCGCCGTGGGCAAAACCGCAGTTAACGCAAGTGCAGTACCGCAAGTGCAGGTCGCAACATCCAGCAGTGAAGTCAGTGAGCAGCACCTCGGTGAAGGCGTCGGCTGCGGACGCGCGCACCGGGAGGTTCGGCAGTGGGGTTCTAAGCCAGAGCAGACGCAGGACGGGCGACGGGGCTGGCTGCCGAAGAGTGGCGCTCACCCAGGCCACCAGCAGTTCGCATCACCAGTAGTGCAGAGCAGTGCGCAGTACCAGCAGTACGCAGTTCCCGTTGGCAAGTGTTGATCAAGAGGGAAGAACGGAGGAGCCGAGCGCCATCAGGATCGCCCGGGCGGAAATGCTGAGCCCGGGTACCGCAGGACATCGATAGTGAGGTGGTCTCCGGTCAGGCAACCGCGATCCCCGCATCGCCCCTCCTCTCCCGGGTGGGCGTGCGGACACAGAAGGCCGGCGCAGTACCACGGCCGGCAGATGGTGTAGCAGTTCCTTCGGGGCCTTGGTGCCGTACGGCACCAAGGCCCCTCCAGGCGTTCCACAGAGAGGTGCAATGACAGCAGACGACTCGTTCAACCGGCTCGATGACGACGACTACCCCGCCTACACCATGGGCCGGGCCGCCGAAATGCTCGGCACCACCCAGGGCTTTCTCCGCGCCGTCGGCGAAGCCCGCCTCATCACCCCGCTCCGCTCGGAGGGCGGACACCGCCGCTACTCCCGCTATCAGCTGCGCATCGCTGCCCGCGCCCGGGAACTCGTCGACCAGGGCACCCCGATCGAGGCCGCCTGCCGCATCGTCATCCTCGAAGACCAGCTCGAAGAAGCCCAGCGCATCAACGCCGATTACCGCCGCGCCGCCGAATCAGCGAACCCAACGGCCGCGGCCTGATACGGCTGGGACCTGCAGCTCCCCCCAGGAGCACGGCACCGGCTGCAGTTACTCCGTACGGGCATGGCGGCCGCTACCGTGCGGAACGCCTCCAGCCGGGGGATCATGTCGCCGGGCGGTCCGGAGGTCGTGGCCAGCAGATAGCTGCCGATGGCCCGGGCGATGCCCTCGGACAACGCCACCCGTGCCATGAGAAACCCCAGGTCAGGTCCTGGGGCTTCGGTTATGGAAGGCGAGTCTCCGATTTGGAGGATTCCTTCGGACCATCGCGGAAGCCTCCGGATCTCGATGGGCTCTCCGTGACGGTTGTGTCCGTGTCAGACGGCAGCGATGCCCTCCATGCCGGATTCGTCGAAGGCGGGGAGGCCCTCGGCTGTCGTGACTTTGGTGAGGGCGCCGTTGGCCTCGACACGGAAGCCGTCGACGGTGCCGGAGACGGCGTTCTGGACGTAGACGAATTTCTCGTCCTCGGTCACGGCGAGGTCGATGACGCCCTGCGAGTTGGCGGAGGGCGGGGTTGCGATGCCCACGTCGTTGGTCAGGGCCAGCTTGCCTTGCTTGTCCATGCGGTACCCGGTGACGGTGGAGTTGCCGGTGTTGCCGCCGTAGAAGTAGTTGCCCGCGCGCTCCAGCCAGCACAGGGTCTCCTGGCCGTTGGCGAGGGGCTTCTGAAGAACCTTCAGCTTTCCGTCGTGATTCACCTTGTACGCGGTGACAGTGGACTTCTCGGCCTCGGCGACCAGCATCCGCTTCCCGGTCCTGTCGAAGCTGATCGCGAACGGTACGCCGCCGGCCGACTTGTTGACGACCGGCTCGGCGACGGCCGGCAGGCCGTTGCGCTTCATCGGGAAGACCTCGACGGTGTTGTTGCCCTTGGTGGTGACCATCAGATTGCGGCCGTCCGGGGCGAACTCGACCTCACCCGGCGAGGTGTCGAAGCGCGGAATATCCTCGTTGTCCAGGCCCAGGGAACGGTAGGACCCCTTCAGCGGCTTGAGCCCTTTGCCGGTGATCTTGAAGCCCTGGACGCTGCCCTCGCCGCCCGCGTTCATGACGTACGCGATCTTGCCGTGCACCGCGATGCCGGCTGGGAACTCCCCACCGGAGTCGACGACTTTCCGGTCTGTCAGCTTCTGCCCTTCGACGCGGAATGAGGTCACCGTGCCGCTGCCCGCGTTGACGGCCAGCAGCATGCCCGAGGCTTCGTCGTAGACGAGTGAGCCCTGGGAGGCGAGCGAGTCGGTGGGTGCGTCGACCTGGTCACCGCCCTGGCCGCCGGTCGTGTAGGTCTCCGAGGGACCCAGCTTGCCGTCGTCGTCCCGCGCGAACACATGGATGGTGTTGGCGTCCAGCTCGTTGCCCTGGACGAAGACGGCGTGGTCGGCCCCGGCAGAGCTCCCGGAGTACTGGCTCGCCGAGGCCAGGGAGACGGCCACCGTGGCGGCCCCGGCGATGGCCAGGGCCCCGCCGCCGATCACGATGCGCCGTGTCCTGGATTTCACCCGGTGACCGCCACGTATGCCAGCGGGCTGGCTCAAGCTGCGGTAACCCCTGCGGTTGCTGTGCATGTTCACGTCTCGTTCCTCTGTGTCGGCGCGATGCGGTCCACGGCTGCGGACGGCACCAGAGTGAGCCGTGGGAGTGGTGTGCCGATACGGAACGATGGCCGCGTCAGACTCTCGTAAGACGTCCTGGTGGCAAAGCGACAGGGTTTTCTGGCGGCGGGCAGGCGACGAAACCTCCTCGCCGGGCGCGGGTCCTCGCGCCCGACAAGCCCCGCGTTCTCGAATCACCGAGTCACCCAGCCTGAGGACGGCAAGCGTCTTACGGAACTCTTACGCGGCCGGATCGCAGGACCTCACGCACCTACGCTCGCAGGCATGTTGACCATCCGACGCATGGCCCTCGTCACCGCCGCCCCACTCGTGCTGGCTGCGGCGGGCATCGCGCATCCGCACGGGCTGTCCCGATCGACGGCCTCGGACTGGACACAGCTGCACATCGCACTGTTGCCGGTCTTTCCGCTGCTCACGGTCGGTCTCCTGGTTCCTTTGTGGCACCGGCCCCGACTCGGACTCGCGGGCTTCGCCACCGTGGTGGCCTGGGCGGGTGCCTTCATCTACGCGGCCTTCTACACCGGCCTCGACGCGGTCGCCGGCATCGCGGCCGGAACCGCGGTCGAGCACGCCGACGTGGCAGCGAGCCTCGGACCGGTCAAGCGCCCGCTCTACGACACGGGTGAGGCGCTGGGGCAGGCCGGCGCCTACGCCCTCATCGGCGCCATCGCGGCCACCGCGGTCGCGCTGCTTCCCAAGCACGGCGTCCGAGTACTTCCCGGCACTGTGGTGCTCCTGGCGGCGGGCTGGTCCTTCGTCGACAGCCACATCTTCTGGCCACGCGGTGTTTGGACGATGCTCGGCTTCGCCCTGGGCTTCGCGCTGCTTGCCTGGGGGACAGCGGTTGAGCGACCCACCGGCATGCTGCGCCGCCACCCAGCGCGCGGTCACGAGACTGCAGAGTGACCGTGCCGCAGCCCATGCCGAACAGGCGCTGGACATCTACCGATCCGGCATCGTGGAGGGCAACGCGACCGTCCGGACCGAGCCGCGGCTGTGGCCGCCTACGACATGACCCTGCTGCCCAGCCCTCGCCTCGGCGCCATGAAGAGCGAGCGCACATGTCCTCGGCTGGATCGCCGCTCTACGCGTCTTCGACCGCTGCATGGAGTGGGTGCGACCAGAAGGGACATGTGGCAGGTCACTACGGTGTGGCAGCGGGCTGATCCTAGGCCCCGGGCTACCGGCGTTTGGCTGCCGGTAACTCTCGACGGTCTGTGTCAGCTGTCGTCCTGGACAGCGAGGGCATGGTCCGCTTCGGTGGCGGAACGAACTGGCTGGTCGGCTGGGGCAACGGTCGCCGTGGCCCGGACGGCTGCGGTCGCCAGGTATCCGCCGCCGATGACACTCAGTGGACTCGGTGCTGTGGGCTTGTGGTTGTCGCGCTCGTTGGGCCTGTTCATGCTCGACTCCTCGGGGTTCGGCCACCGCCGCTCCGGGCCGGTGGGGAGGGGTCAGGTTTGCCGGTTCAGCAGCCTGGGTGGAGTCGGTTGGTCATCGTGTCAACCTCTCGTAAGAACTGGACCGTATGCCTCCCGCTTCAACTGCGTCGAGCCGAACTCGCACAGCTCGCAATGCGCCGGGGTCCGTGTATACGAGCCCCGGTCTCGGGGGTGAGGATGCCGCCCAGCCATCGATCAAGAAGTACGCGGTGTCCCGGTGCCTTCGTCCTCAGCGCCGCGATACGGCCCGGCAGCCTCCTGGGACTGGCAGTCATCACGTCAGTAGCAAACGGCGGCCAACCCGGGTACGCACCTGCCCGGCGCCCTGACCGCGTCGCCGCTGTGACCTTCCGGTGGAGCGTCGTAGTACCACCGCACCCCTCCGAGCCGCGGGCGGAGTGAGGTTGATTCCAGCGTCGCGGGCGTCATCAGCCAACCCAACCTTCCCGAAGTCGCGGCTCAGCGCGGCGAGTTCTTACGAGAACCTGACGCGACGACCCAATGCCTCCGTCACGGCAGCCCCATGGACAACTCTGATTCCTGAACGAGATCTCGACAGAAGAGTCGAGAGCCAGTGAAACCCGCGAGTGAACAGACCAAGCAAGCCCGAGGGACGAGGGGCGGATGCTTCGCACGACGGCCCAACCGACCCTTCGTCGGCAACGCGCCCCTCAACGGGACCACCTGGCAGGACATCGCTTTCTTCTGGTCCGACCCGCCTCGTGAAGTGGTGTTTCACCCAGAAGAGTTCGGAGGAAATATGCGGCGCAACACGCGCAAACGATCGAGGACCACGGGCGGCAAGGCCCTAGCCGCTGCGGCGGCTCTCACACTCGGAGCAGGCGGACTGGTGGCCGTGAACGTGTACGCCTCCGCCCACGAGACGCCGGGCGGCAACACCGTCAAACAGTCGCCTCAAGGTGGGACTGGCCAAGCTGCGGCCTTGCAGGCCTCGACCATCGACTGCCCCGACGTCGGTAGCCGACTGCAGCAGGTGCCGGACCAGGCCCGGGCCGAGGTCGACAGGGAACTCGCCGCACTGGACAGCCAGGTTTCCGAGGCTTACCAGCGGCTGCAGAGTTCAACCCGGGCCATGCAGCAGGACAACGGCTTCGCAAACAACGCGATCATGGGGCCCCTCAAGGACAAGCGGGTCGCGACGATCGGCCGGATCGCCATTGCCATTGGCAGGGTGGGGAACAAGCCGCAGGGCCTTGAGGCACTGGCCGCCTGTTCGCTGCGCGCTTCCGGCAACCAGAGCGACGCCGGCGGCAATCAGAACGGCCAGGAGCAGGGCCAGGGCAACGGGCAGGGGCAGCCCGCCAATGGTGGCCAGGCAGGCAACGGACCTGTCGCGGCCGACTTCGTCGACATCGCCTCGGTCCAACCCAACGTGGCAGCACCCCGAGCGTCGCAGCGGGCCTCCCGGGGGACCTTCACCACCCAGTGCGGCGCGAACGAGAACAAGCTGTACAACACCGACAACGTCATCGTCGCGCCCGGCGTGGACAACGGTGCTCATCACACACATGACTACGTTGGCAACCAGGCGAACGACGCGTTCGCCGACAACGACGACTTCGCGGGCGGCGAGACGACCTGCCGGAACCAGGGGGACAAGTCCTCCTACTACTGGCCGGTCCTGCGGCTGCAGGACGGCACCGAGGAATTCGACGCCGAGCAACAGGGCGGCGGCGCCGAGGGCAACGCCGGCAAGATCCTCACCGCATCGCAGGTGACCCTGGACTACATGGGCAACGCGAGCAGCCAGGTCGTGGCCATGCCCAAATTCCTGCGGATCATCACCGGTGACGCCAAGGCGTTCACCAACGGCACCACGAACGCCAACGCGGCATGGAGCTGCACCGGCTTCGAGAACCGCCAGCTGACGGACAAGTACCCGATCTGTCCCGAGGGCAGCAGCCTGGTTCGGACGTCGAAGTTCCAGAGCTGCTGGGACGGCCAGAACGTCGACAGCGCCAACCACCGCGACCACGTCGCGTTCGCCGATCCCAAGACAGGCGCTTGCCCGAGTGGCTTCAAGGCCGTTCCCCAGCTCGTACAGCGGCTGGTCTACGACGTGGACGCACCCAGCCTCGGCGACGACGGCCAGTCCAGTCCGTTCTATGCGGTGGACGGCTTCCCGGAGCAGATGCACAAACCGATCACCGACCACGGTGACTTCGTCAACGTCTTCGACGAGCAGCTGATGAACGAAATGGTCCGGTGCATCAACACCGGCCGCCAGTGCCAGTGATGTCACTGCGCTGAGCCGCTGTCCGCACCCTCGACGACCGCCGGCAACGCCAGCGGCTGAAACCGAGACGCGTCGACATCGGGAGCACGAAATCCGTCGCCCGCACGCCCGCCGGCCCGGCCATGCCGACGTGCCACGCCGACAGGCCGGCCCGCTGGCACCGGCCGGCGACGGATTTCGTATGTCGCGAGTCGTGCGCGGGGACCTGGCCATCCTCAAGGCGTTGGCTACCCCTTGCGGGCTCGGGCCGCGTTGACTTCTCCGAGACCGGTGTTCGCAGGACCCGAGGGCCCCAAGGGACGAGCTCAACGGGTGGCCGGGGGAGCGGTGGCGTTACTCTGGTGTCCGGCAGTGACCGCGGCGATCCGTGACCACTGCGCGGCGGTGGGGCTCGCCGTACCCGAACCGCGGCATTGGAGCCGCCAACAGTCCCTACTTGCGATGGTGTGTGCCCGCGTGCGTGCGGGCCCCGGCGAGTAGGAGACGTACGTTCATGACAGCCCCGAAGTCCCAGGCGGTGGACGAACCCACGGACCCCGACGTCGATCTGCGCGTGCCCGCCCAGCGGCAGCAGTCCTGGCGGGTACAGGGACCGACCGTGACGGTGGTGGCGCTCGGCGGCGGCATCGGAGCCGCTGCCCGCTACGGCGCCTCACTGCTCTGGCCGGTCGCGTCCGGCGGTTTCCCGTGGACCACGCTCAGCGTCAACACGGTCGGCTGCGCGGTCATCGGTGTGTTCATGGTGATCATCAGCGATGTGTGGGCGGCGCACCGTCTCGTACGACCGTTCTTCGGCACCGGTGTGCTCGGCGGCTTCACGACCTTCTCGACCTACGCCGTCGACATTGAGGGGCTGGTGAACGCTGGTGAGGCGCGGAGCGCACTGGCGTATCTGGCCGCGACGCTGCTGGCGGCGCTCGCGGCGGTGTGGCTCGCGGTGACGGCGACGCGCCGCGTTCTGGCATGGAGGAAGCGATGACGAGGCTGACGGGCAGGGCCCTGCGGGTGACGGTCTTCATCGGGGAGAACGACACCTGGCACCACAAGCCGCTGTACACGGAGATCGTGCACCGCGCGCACAAGGCGGGGCTGGCGGGTGCGTCGGTGTTCCGGGGCATCGAGGGCTTCGGCGCGTCCTCGCTGATCCACACCTCGCGTCTGCTGTCGCTGAGCGAGGACCTGCCGGTGGCGATCGTGATCGTCGACACCGAGGAGCTGGTGCGCGCTTTTCTGCCGCAGCTCGACGGACTCGTCTCCGAGGGCCTGGTGATCCTCGACGACTGCGAGGTCATCCGGTACGTGGGCAGGGGGAGCGACGCGTGAACTGGCTGCTGGTGATCGTCGGCGGTGCGATAGGCGCGCCTCTGCGCTACTTGACGGACCGTGCCGTGCAGAAGCGGCACGACACCGTTTTCCCCTGGGGCACTTTCACCGTGAACGTCGTGGGCTGCTTCGTGCTCGGTCTGCTGAGCGGCGCGGTGGTGGCCGGGGCTGCCTCCTCGCAGGTGCAGTTGCTGCTCGGGACGGGGCTGTGCGGGGCGTTGACGACGTATTCGACGTTCTCGTACGAGACGCTGCGGCTGGCCGAGGACGGGGCGCGGTTCTTCGCTGCGGCCAACGTGATCGCGAGCGTGGTGGCGGGGCTGGGCGCGGTGTTCGTTGGGGTCGCCTTCGCCGAGGCGCTGTGGGCGTGACCAGGGCGTCCGCGCAGAAAAAAGGTTGCTGAGGGAGCAGCAGGTCAGCTACTACGGCAGCTGGCCGACGCGGCAAGGAGAAGGCAGTTGACGACACCTCACCTCGGTGCGCTGAATGAGTTCTGCTGGATGGACCTCAAGACGCACGACGTGCCGGGCACCGCAGACTTTTTCTCCGCTGTGCTGGGCTGGCGGTTCGCCGTGGACGAAGACGACTGGCGCCGCGCGACGAAGATCTTCGCCGACGGTTATCAGATCGGCGGCGTGAGCGACCTCAGCGGTCCGCTCTACCCGCCGGGCACTCCCGCGCACATCGCCTACTACCTCGCCGTCGATGACATCGAGGCCCGCACCGAGGCCGCCAGGGCAGCAGGCGCCCAACTCGTGCTCGCCCCATTCGACGCTGGGGACCAGGGCCGCATCGCGACCTTGATCGATCCCGTCGGCGCGGTCTTCTCCCTGTGGCAGACACACCCCTCCAACCGATGGCTCCCATCGGCGAGCGCACCGCAGCGCATGATCCTGGCCTGCCCCCACCCCGAGCAGGCCCGCCGCTTCTACCGGGACATGCTCGGTACAGCTCCCAGCTGCGCGGACTTCGTCCTGGCGCACGGCCCCGAGGGCTGCGCACCCCGATGGGAGCTCGCCGTCGGCGTCGAAGACCCCGACGCGGTTGCCGCCCGCATACGCGGCCTGGGGCAGGAGGTGTCGTGCGGGCCCGGTCACGCAGGTCTGGACGACCAGCGTCTGAGCACCCCGGAGGGGCTGACATTCCGCGTCCGGGCTGACACCTCGTGAAGCCGCCGGTGCCGGCGGCCTCCTGGGAGCCGGCGTGCGACGCGCGGTGCCAGCCGTCGGCCGGTGATTCAGGCCGGGGCGTCCTGCTGATGGCGGGCGGCCCCGAGCCGGACGCGGAGGGTGGCGGCGAAGTCTTCGGCGCGGGCCAGTTGGACGCGCAGGTCCTTGATCTTCTGGGCGGCGGCCTGCTCGTAGACCCCTATCCGTTCCAGGAGCGCTTCCCGCTCGTCGATGTCGGCCGGCTCGTCGGAGTCGAGGCGGCCGGTGGCGTCCAGGAGGTCGCGCATCTCGTCCAGGGTGAAGCCGAGCGGTTTCATGCGGCGGATGACCATGAGGCGGGCGATGTCGGCCTCGGTGTAGAGGCGGAAACCGCCCTGGGAGCGGGCGGAGGGGATGACCAGGCCGGTCTCCTCGTAGTGGCGGATGGTGCGCAGTGACAGTTCGGTCCGTGCGGCGACCTCGCCGATCTGCATGTGCTTGTCGTCCACGCCCGTGGTCCTCACCCTTGTCGTCCCTGGTGCCGCCGCGTCCCGCCGACCCCGCCAACCTCTACTCTAACGTTAGGGTAGAGTTGCTGATGCTGAGGGACGGCCGCCTTCAGCTGTGCGGCGCGGGCTTCGAGTCCGGCCCGCTGCCGTGCCGGGGCCGACGGCGCCCCCGGCGAAGATCTTCGAGCTTTGCGGGAGAAGTGCGTGCGCGTGTTCCTGGTGCCCCGCGCCACCGCCTGCCCCGTGATGCTTCGCCCCTGACGAGAGCCCCGGCCGCATCGCGGTCGTGCCGGCTGCTCCGTCGCAGACTTTCGGCCCGCCGAGCGGGCCGTCCGCGGGATGCCGGCCCGGCCTTCCGCGCCCTCCCGCACGCCCCTGCCCGTCGGTGGGGTGTGCCCGAGCACGACAGGTACCCGCTTCCTTGTCTACTTCCGCACTGTCCCCGGCCGCGCGCCTGCGCCGCCTGCGTCCCGACTGGCTGAACAATCCGAAGGTCTGGCGTACCGAGGTGCTGGCCGGCCTGGTCGTCGCCCTGGCCCTGATCCCTGAGGCGATCTCCTTCTCCATCATCGCCGGGGTAGACCCGGCGATCGGCCTGTTCGCCTCGTTCACCATGGCCGTGACCATCTCCATCGTCGGCGGACGCCGCGCGATGATCTCCGCCGCCACCGGTGCCATCGCGCTGGTCATCGCCCCGCTCAACCGCGAGCACGGCCTGGGCTACCTGATCGCCGCCGTCATCCTCGCCGGCGTCATCCAGGTCGCCCTCGGCGCGCTCGGGGTGGCCAAGCTGATGCGGTTCGTGCCCCGCAGCGTGATGGTCGGCTTCGTCAACTCCCTCGCCATCCTGATCTTCATGGCGCAGGTGCCGGAGATGCACGACGTTCCGTGGGCCGTCTACCCGCTGATCATCGGTGGTCTGGCGCTGATGGTGTTCTTCCCGAAGATCACCAGGGTGATCCCGGCGCCGCTCGTCGCCATCGTCATCCTCACCGTCATCACCGTCGCCGCCGGGATCGCCGTGCCGACCGTGGGTGACAAGGGTGCCCTGCCGTCCTCCCTGCCGGTGCCCGGCCTGCCCGACGTGCCGTTCACCATGGACACCCTGACCACCATCGCCCCCTACGCGTTCGCGATGGCGCTGGTCGGCCTGATGGAGTCGCTGATGACAGCCAAGCTGGTCGACGACATCACCGACACCCACTCCTCCAAGACGCGTGAGTCGATCGGCCAGGGCATCGCCAACATCGTCACCGGCTTTTTCGGCGGAATGGGCGGCTGCGCCATGATCGGCCAGACGATGATCAACGTGAAGGTGTCCGGCGCCCGAACCCGCATGTCCACCTTCCTGGCGGGCTCGTTCCTGATGGTGCTGTGCATCGTCTTCGGCCCGGTCGTCTCCGACATGCCGATGGCCGCCCTGGTCGCGGTGATGGTGATGGTGTCGTTCGCAACGTTCGACTGGCACTCCATCGCCCCCAAGACCCTCAAGCGCATGCCGACGGGCGAGATCGCCGTCATGGTCATCACGGTGATCTGCGTGGTCGCCACCGACAACCTCGCCATCGGCGTCGTCGTTGGCTCCATCACCGCGATGGTCATCTTCGCCAAGCGCGTCGCCCACCTCGCCAACGTCACCTCCGTCACCGACCCCGACCACGCCACGGTGGTGTACTCGGTGACCGGGGAACTGTTCTTCGCCTCCTCCAACGACCTCGTCGGCCAGTTCAACTACGCCACCGACCCCGACGCTGTCGTCATCGACCTGAGTGCGGCGCACATCTGGGACGCCTCCTCCGTCGCCGCCCTGGACGCGATTGAGACCAAGTACGCCCAGCGCGGCAAAACCGTCGAGATCATCGGCCTCAACGACCCCAGCGCCGACCTCCACGGCAAGCTCACCGGCGAACTCACCAGTCACTGACCCCACCGCTGTGATGGCTGCTTGGGAGGCGTCAGCTCGCCACCGGCGGCCATCACTGTGTCCGGTGCCGAAAACGGACACGCCCGGCGAGTGGACGCCGGTCAGCGTCCAGGCAGGGCCGGATCACCGGGTGCGTGCTGAACTGGCGCAACTGCTCGTTCTCCAGCTCCAGGACCTGCACGACGCGGGCGAACTGCTGGACCAGGGGTGTCCGTTGCACAGGTGGGAGAGGGTAAGCAGGTCCTGTTGGCCCGCACTCGGATGCCGCCACCGGGTGCCGATCGACCGGCAGAGTGCGTGCCGGTAGTAGACGAAGCACAGAGTCCAGCCCGGACGGGGCAGGTAGACACTCCCGAGTCCTTACGAGTTGGTGCGTGATAGCGGGTGGGCGTGTTTGGCGTGATCGTCGCCTGTTTTCAGGTGGTGATGGTGCGGTCGGATACGAGGCTGGCGATGGCGTGGTAGGTGTCGGGCAGGCGGTCGCGGCGATGGGTCCAGCGCGTCAGTTGTTTCCAGCGTTTGTGGTCGGCGAGGGCGTGTTCGACGGTGATGCGGTCGGAGGAGTGGCGGTCGCGTTCCCACTGTTCGACTCTGCCGGGCAGTGCTCCGGGCCGTGGTTTTCTGGGCGGTGTGATCGCTTGCCCACGGTGGTCGCGGCTCAGATCGAGATAGCCGTCGTCCAGGAGGACCTCGACGTCGGGGAAGTGCTGGAAGCGCATCGCGATGCCTTCGTTGCGGGCGGCCGTGGCGTCGTGCATACGACCAGGTCGCAGGGCGTCGGTCCATAAGGTGCCGCCCCGCCAGTCGGCGATGACGGTGGCCTTCATCGTGTTCTGTTTCTTCTTGCCCGAGACAAACGCGCGCCGGTCACCACGTCCAGCCGGCGGACGGCGGACCTGGATCTCGGTTGCGTCCAGGCGAAGCTCGATGCCTTCGGCCTGGGCGTAAGTGAACACATCCCTCAGCGTCCGCAGCCGCAGGCCGGGACGGTCGGGGACCGCGCACCCCCGCTCGGCCAGGAGAGTGCGTACTTCTGTGATCGCGCGGGTGATGGTGGAGCGGTCGACGCCGAACAGCAGTCCCAGCACCGAATGCGGCAGATCGTGCCGCAGATGGATCAGCGTGGCCACCAGCCGGTCGACGAATACCAAATGGTGACGGGCGCCGGCACCCGCAGCCTGTTTCCTGGCCCCATCCCGTGCAGCATGACGGCGGCCCTCGAGTCGGGCCTGCCACGGCACCGCCAACTCCTCGACCAGACGCGCGAGATGATGCTGCGAGATCCCCGTGAACAGCCGATGCGCCAGCACCGCCCTATTGACCATGATCGCCACGACCGGATCATGTCACCAGCCAGGCACGACGCCTCATCCGCTATCACGCACCAACTCGTAAGGAGTCGCTCACCCTCCTGCTGAGCCGCTTCGGCGAAGCCGGCGACTTGCGGATGGTCGCTCGTACCACTCCGTTGGCGACCGGGGTCCGGCGCGATGTGGGCCGACGGCTGACTCCCGGAGGATCCGAACACCCCTGGCACGGACGGCACTTCAGCGCCGGCCGGGGAGCTGCCGGGGAACTGGAGTTCCTCATCGTGAAGCCGGACCTGGTGGCCGAGTTCGTCGCCGACACCGCCGTCGACGTCCGCCGCCACCGCCACCCCGTCCGTTTCGCACGGCTGCGTGACGACCTCGCCCCGCACGAGACAGCGTCCTTCACCACCTGACCGCCCTCGCGAGAGAGGTCACCGTACGGGCGGACAGACCGAGAACTCCTCGGAGATCACGGGGGTCTTCGGTGTGGGTTACGGTGGGCCCCGCCGCCGGTCTCGGGCACCGGTGTGCCCGGCGGTGTGAAGGCGGCGAGCACCGTGGCCGTGATGTGGCCGGCGGCCCGCTCGGAGGGCAGGCGGCCGGCGCGGATCTCCTCTGCCGCGCTGTGCATGACTGCGTGCAGCACGTTGACCATCCAGGCGACCGGCAGGTCCGTACGGAAGACCTCCTCGGCGCGGCCGCGGGCGACCAGCGCCTCGACCCGGGCGGCGGGACCGGCGTGCAGTTCGAGGATGCGCCCGGCGGACAGCTCCCGTTGCGCGGCGGCGAGCAGCGCCCGCGCCTGGTCCACCAGGTGCCAGCCGGCCTCGATGTACCGGGCCAGTGCGAGCCTCGGGTCGCCGGTCATGTCGACCGCGTCCAGGACCTCGTTGCCCCGGTCGAGGGCGCGGCTCATCGCTGCGTCGACGACCTCCGCCCGGGAAGCGAAATGGCCATACAGCGTCACCCGGCCCACGCCCGCGGCCCGCGCGATCTCGCTCAGGCTCGCTTCCGGGTTGCGCCCGAGGCATTCGGCGGCGGCCTGCACGATCGCCTCGATGCTGCGCAGCGCGTCGGCGCGCTTGGTGGCCGTGGAGTTCTTGCTCGCCATGCGCCAACTCTACCTCACTAAGTCGTACAGCACTGTTTGGCTTATAACTCCGGGCCGTATAACGTGAACAGCACTGTACGACTTACTGATGAGAGGTGCGCGTCATGAGCGACACGGAATCCACCACGACCCGGGCGCCGGATGAACCGCATCCGCTGCGCTGGACAGCTCTGGGACTGCTGGGGCTGGCCCAGCTGATGCTGATCCTCGACATCACGGTCGTCGCGATCGCCCTGCCGGACATGGGTGCCGGCCTTGACCTGGGCCGCGCGGCCTTGACCTGGGTGGTCAGCGGCTACGCCCTTACGTTCGGGAGCCTGATGCTGCTGGGCGGCCGGGCTGCGGACCTGTTCGGGCCCAAGAGGGTTGTCCTGGCCGGGCTCGCCGTGTTCACCGCCGCGTCGCTGGCCGCCGGGCTCGCCACCGGCGCCCCGCTGCTGCTCGCCGCACGCATCGCCCAGGGCGCGGGCGCCGCGCTGCTCTCGCCTGCCGCGCTGTCGGTGGTGGTGCGGCTGTTCGACGGCGACGAGCGCAACCGGGCGCTGGGTATCTGGTCGGCACTCGGCGGCGGGGGCGCCGCCCTCGGGGTGCTGCTGGGCGGGCTGATCACGGCAGGTCCCGGCTGGGCCTGGGTATTCTTCGTCAACGTCCCCGTCGGCCTGGCCGTCCTCGTCGCACTCGCCCGGATCCTGCCCCGCCTGCCCCGCGCGGCCACCGGCTCCCTCGACGTACCAGGCGCCGCCCTCGTCGCCGCCGCCACCGCCGCCCTCATCTACGCCCTGATCCGTGCCGGCGACCACGGCTGGCTCGACCTCGTCACCGTGGCCCTGGCCTTCGCCGCGGCAGCCGGCTACACGGCCTTCGCCCTCTGGCAGCGCCGGGCGGCGGCGCCGCTGATGGACATGCGGCTGCTTACCCGGCGGCCGGTGGTGGCGGGCACCTTCGTCATCGCCGTCACGACGGCGCTGATGGTGGGGGCCTTCTTCCTCGGCTCCTTCTACCTGCAGAACCTGCAGGGCCACGGGGCGCTGATGACCGGTGTGTTGTTCCTGCCGGTGGCGCTGCTGACCATGGTTGCCGCTGCCGCCGCGGGCCGTGTGATCGGCCGTCTGGGAGCCCGGCTGCTGGCTGCGCTCTCTCTGGCTGTGGCGGCCGCTGGGTTCCTCGTGCCGGTGCTGTGGTCGGGAACGGCTGCGATGGTCGCCGGCGTGAGCGTGGCCGCGGCGGGGCTGGGCGGCCTGTTCGTGGTCGCCTCCGCCACCGCGCTGGCCAGCGTCGCGCCCCACGAGGCCGGGGTCGCGTCGGGGATCGTGAGCACCTTCCACGAGTTCGGCGCCTCGGCCGGCGCGGCGGCTGTCTCCAGCGCCGCCGCTACGAGCATCGCCGCCCGCACCGGTGCCCAGAGCGCCTCCGGCTTCGACGACGCGTTCCTTGTCGCCACCGGCCTGGCCGCGGTCTCCGCCGTCATCGTCTGGTGGCTGATCCCCGCCAAGCAGCAGTAAGCCCAGGCCACACGCCGGATCCGAACCGCAACGAAGCGGGTCTGCCACCCGCCCTCGACATGCTCACGGAAGGCACACGATGGACATCGGAGAACGCCGGCTGCTGACGGCCGGTATCACCACGGCCTGCATCGGCGCGGCCCTGGGCGCAGCCTTGTGGATCGGCGGCTCCCACCAGGACGGCGGTGAGGTGCGGACCGACCGGCAGGAAGCGGTCGCCGAACGCGGGCGGTCCGTGATGCCCTTCGACCTAGAAGAGACCACCCACCACTTCATCCCGACCGACACGGGCGGCGTCCAGGACGTCGTCGCCGACCAGCCCGACGACGAGAAGCAGATCGCTCTCATCCGCACCCATCTGAAACAGGAGGCCAAGGCGTTCGCCCAGGGAGACTTCGGCGACCCCGCCCAGATCCACGGCGACAGCATGCCGGGGCTGGCCGCACTGGAGGAGGGCTACGAGCGCATCGAAGTCCGCTACAAGGAGCGGCCCGACGGAGCCACCCTGACGTACGCCACCGACGAGTCCGCCTTGGCCGACGCTCTGCACGACTGGTTCGAAGCCCAGCTCAGCGACCACGGCGACCACGCCGAAACCGGCCACTGACCCACCAGCCGAGCACCACGGCCGCGCCTTCACCGCACACGACGCACGATCGGAAGTGGACTGCGTGAACGACCCGTACGAGTTGAGCGTCGGGGTGCCCTCCGTTGAGGTCTTCCGCCGCTTGCGCACCGACGCCGGCCTCTCGGACAAGGACCCCGAGGCGGTGGCGCTCGCCTTGCCGAACACGTGGCACGGGGTGGTCCTCCACCACGAGGGGGAGCCCATCGGAATGGGGCGCATCATCGGGGACGGCGGCACCGCCTTCCAGATCGTCGACATGTGCGTTGACCCCGTCCACCAGGGTCGTGGCCTCGGCAGGCGCATCATGGCCGCGCTCACCGAGGAACTGGAACGCCGGGCGCCCGCCACCGCTTACGTCTCACTGATCGCAGACGGCCCGGCCCGCTTCCTCTACGAGAAGTTCGGCTTCGCCGACACCGCCACCCACGACTCGATCGGCATGTACCGCGTCATCAGCAAACCCCCTCGGGCCGGCCGACCACCGGAGCAGCCCTAGAGGTGACCGTGCCGACCGGGCGAGGGCACCGCAGCCCGCCGGGCCGATCGTGAACACCTCGTTGCAGGTCGCCGCACTGTCCTTCGAGGCGTAGATACTGGCCGGGCGAACAACGGGCAGGGGGCGACGGTGGACTGGACGGTGTCCGGAGGCCTGGTCGCCGGGCTGCTGATCGCGACCGTGACCGCACCAGTCGGCGTGTCCGTGCGGTGTTCCTCCTTCCCGTCCAGCTGAGCGTCTTCGGCGTATCCAACCCGGCGGTCACCCCGACGAACCTGCTGTTCAACGCCGTCGCCGAACCCGAGTATCTGGTCAACTACGGACTACGGACAACGAGAAACACTCCATAACTTCGGCTCACCCGCTCACCCCGTCAGCAGCTTCGGGTCGGACGCAGGGGCGGCGAGCTTCGGTTGCGGCAGTGTCCGCGTCACAGCCCATGTCTTCCATCCAGCCCGCCCGTCGGCAATCCGAGTGCGCGTACGCACCCGACTACCGGCCCGACCGCGGCAGGTCAGCGCACTGCAGCACCTCGCCGGGGGCTGTGTGCTGGGTTTTGGCGCACGTCCAGGGAGCGCAACTGGGCATCGGGTTGCCCGGATCCCGTGTCGTACGGTCTGATGCCGCGGCCGCCGACCGTCCGCAGCGGGTCTCACCGTTCCCGGCGGTGTTGCCGGTACGGTCGGTATGGCCGAAGGATCTGAACCAGTACCGGGTATCAGGCCGCGACGAGTTCCTGCTCGCGGTCCGGCGTGTTGGCCTTGGGCTTCTTGTTCGGCAGTGAGAGCCGGAAGACCTTGTGCCATGCGGAGAGAACCTGCTTGGGCAGTGGCCCGGTGACGTACTCCAGCTCGTACTTTTCGAACAGCGCGCGTACCTTCACCGCGACGTCGGCGTACCGGTTGCTCGGCAGGTCCGGGAACAGGTGGTGCTCGATCTGGTGGGAGAGGTTGCCGGTCATGAAGTGCATGGCCTTGCTGCCGCTGATGTTCGCCGAGCCCATCATCTGGCGCAGGTACCACTGGCCGCGGGTTTCACCCTTGATCGAGTGGCGCTCGAAGACCTGGACGCCTTCGGGGAAGTGCCCGCACATGATCACGGAGTGGGTCCAGAGGTTGCGGACCAGGTTCGCGGTGAATGTGGCGGCGAGCGTGGGGAGGAACGACGGGCCCGACAGCAGTGGGTGGATCACGTAGTCCTTGAGGACCTGCTTGCGGATCTTGCGGCCCACGGCCTTGGCCCGAGCGCGGAACTCCGGGTTGTTGCGGCGGCGCTTGTGCAGGTTCTTGCCGAGTTCCAGGTCGTACGCTGCGATGCCGTACTCGAAGAAGCAGGCGTTGAGGAAGTTCCACAGCGGCTGGCCGAGGTGGAACGGGTGCCACTTCTGGTCCTCGTCGACGCGCATGATGCCGTAGCCGAGGTCGTTGTCCTTGCCGATCACGTTGGTGTAGGTGTGGTGCAGCTCGTTGTGCGAGTGCTTCCACTGCTCGGACGGTGAGACGTGATCCCACTCCCAGGTGGTGGAGTGGATCTTCGGGTCCCGCATCCAGTCCCACTGGCCGTGCAGGATGTTGTGGCCGATCTCCATGTTGTCCATGATCTTCGCCACGGACAGGCCGGCGGTGCCGATCAGCCACGCGGGCGGGAAGATCGAGAACAGCAGTACGCCCCGGCTGACCAGCTCGAGCTTGCGCTGCGCCGAGATGACCTTGCGGATGTAGGCGGCGTCCTTCTCGCCGCGGCCGGCGATCACCTCGTCGCGGATCGCGTCCAGCTCGCGGCCGAGCTCCTCGATCTGCTCCGAGGTCAGGTGGGCGGTGGGGTCGATGGCGGTCAAGGTGCTCCTACCGTTCGATGTCGCAGGGGCCCGCCGCGGCGGACACGCAGGTCTGGATGAGGACGCCCGGCTCGGCCTCGGTGATCTCGCCGGTGCGCAGGTCGCGGACGGCGCCCGCCTTGAGCGGCGTGACGCAGCCGAAGCAGATGCCCATGCGGCACCCCGAGGGCATGAGCACACCGGCCTCCTCGCCGACGTCCAGCAACGGCGTGGCGCCGTCCGCGTCGACGGTCCTGCCGGTGGCGCTGAACGTGACCTCGCCGCCGTCGCCGGCGACGACGATGCTGGGGCGGAAGCGTTCGGTGTGCAGGCGCTCTGGTACGCCGTGCTCGGTCCAGTGCTCTTCGGCGGCGTCGAGCAGGCCCGCGGGCCCGCAGGCCCAGGTCTCGCGCTCGGCCCAGTCGGGCACGAGTTCGTCGAGACGGGCGATGTCGAGCATGCCGTCCGTGTCGGTGTGCACCTCGGTGAGCCGCAGCTTCTTGTCCGCGACCAGGTCGTGCAGTTCGTTGCGGAAGATCACGTCTTGCGGCTGTGGCGCGCAGTGGACCATGACGACGTCGTCGAACTCGGTGTTGCGCAGCATGCCCATCACGGGCGTGATGCCGCTGCCGGCCGTCAGGTAGAGCACCTTGGCGGGCTTGGCCTGCGGCAGCACGAAGTCACCGGTCGCCTGGTCGAGCTGGATCAGCGTGCCCGGTTTGGCCCTGCGGACCAGGTGGTTGCTGACCTTGCCGTCCGGGATCGCCTTCACGGTGATCGTGACGCGGCCGTCCTGGCGGTTTGTCGGCGAGGTGAGGGAGTAGGCACGCCACAGGCGCACCCCGTCGACGTCGACCCCGATCCGCATGTACTGACCGGCTGTGTGGCCGCGCCAGCCCCGTCCCGGCCTGATCACGATGGTCGCGGCGTCCCCCGTCTCGGCGTGCACGGCCTCGATGCGCCCACGCAGGTCAGCGCCCGCACGCAGCGGGCTGACCAGGTCGAGGTAGTCCGACGGCAGCAGCGGCGTCGTGACCATCTCCAGCAGTTTCCTCGCCCTGCTGCGGAGGGCTGTACTCGTCATGACTCCAGCTTGCTGCGCCTCAAGGGGTAAAGTCCTGACCGCAGGACGTAAATCTGGTCGGCTGAATTGTTCGCAGGGAACAAAAACATGAGCCATGCAATCCGGAGGGCCGGCGAACTGGCCCTGGATGAGACGACGGTCACCGCACTTCGGGCCGCGTTGAAGAGCACCGCCGACGAGGTCGTCCAGGCGATCATCGAGGAGGTCCCTCCCTACGCCAACGCCCTTTCGGGCCGCATGGGCGCCACCATCCGCCGAGCGGTCCGTACCGCCCTGGGGCACTACCTGGACCTCGCCAGCGGGAACGCCACCGGCGGCGACGCCGGTGACGCGGCCTACGAGCTGGGCCGCGGCGAGGTGCGCGACGGCCGTTCGATGGACGCCCTGCTCAGCGCCTACCGCGTCGGCGCCCGCGTGGCCTGGCGATGCCTGGCGGCGGGTGCCGTACCCGCAGGTCTGCCCGCCGCCGAGGTCGCCAAGTTCGCCGAGCTGACCTTCGCCTACATCGACGAGCTCTCCGCCGCGAGCGCCGCGGGCCACGCCGACGAACTGGCCGCCCGGGGCAGGGACCGCGAGCGCCACCTGGAACACCTGGCCCGCGACCTCCTCGCCGCCGCGAGCCCGGACGTGCTGCTGGCCTCTGCTCAACGGGCCAGGTGGCAGCCTCCGGTTTCACTGACCGCGGTCCTGCTGCCCGCCGCCCAGGCCCGGCCCGCCTACCGCGCGCTCGACCCGAGCACCCTCGTCCTGGACGATCTGCCGGACGCCACCGGTGTGCTGCTCGTCCCCGACGCCGACCGATCCCATCTCCTGCGGCAGCTGACCGACCGCACCGCCGTGGTCGGCCCGGCCCGGCCATGGGCTCGTGCGTCCGCCTCGTACGCACGAGCCGTACGCGCCCGCTCCCTCTCCTCCGACATCCGCGACACCGAGGACCACCTGCCCGAGCTGGTGCTGAGCGCCGACGTGGACGCGTTCGCAGACCTGCGTGCCCGGGCCCTCGCACCGTTGCAGGCCTTGCCTGACGCGACCGCACGGCGGCTGGAGGAGACGTTGCGGGCGTGGCTGCTGCACCAGGGCAGACGGGAGGAGGTGGCGGCGGCGTTGTTCGTCCACCCCCAGACCGTCCGGTACCGGATGTCGCAGCTGCGGGAGCTGTTTCCGGATCTCGCATCGCCGCACCGGGTCCTTGAACTGACGCTGGCGGTCGGTCTTCGGGACGGCTGACGCGTACGTCGACTGACGCGTACGTCGACCGTCCACGACCGCGTCCGCGAGCGGTCCAGGAATCGTGCCTCGTTCTCGGTGCCATCAGTTGACTCATGCGGCCCGTCGAAGAGCGGTATGAGCCGGCTGAGACCGGAGGGTTGGCGTGAAGACCGGACAGGGCCTCGTGAAGCCCGTCGGGGGCGCTGTCTCTGAGGAGCGCGGTGGCGGATTCGGCTCGACTGGATCCGGTGGACGATGCGTACCGGTCCGCTCGTCGACGCGCTCATCGAGCATCTGGTCGGTGATCTGGGCAGCTATGCCCTGAAAACGGCTTTCATGTCGTCGTGGAGGGCGCTGTCCTGGCACGAGCTGACCCACGGGCGCGCGGCGGGCTGCAGCTGGGTGACCGGCGGGGCGGCCGGGCCGGGTCACCAGGGGCGGGGGGCCGGGCCGCTCGCGCCGGGGACCACCGTGGTTCTGCGACGGCCCCGTGCCTCCCTTCCGACAGGTCAGCCGGACGACCGACCGAGCCGGCCTGGCGCACCGCGCGAGGGAGGGATGATGGGGATGGAATGACGGAACGTGAGGTCAGGAGTTTCCATGGCGAAGCGGGTTCACCGACCCCGTGAGGACGCGGAGTTCAATTTCATCGTCGGGATGAGCGGAGTTCCGGTCCTCGCATACTTCACCGGGACATGGCCCAAGGCGGTCGAGCCCTGCCGGGTGATGGACCTCGTCGTGGGCGGCATCGCCGACGACTACACGGGCCGCCTGACGGCCGTCCGCACCGACATCACGCGCTGTCCGGCCGCAACCGAGCGATACGGGATCACTGGAGCCCCGTCCTACGTCCTGCTCAAGGAGGGAGAGGCGGTGGCGCACGGCACGGGGCCTATGACCATCGCCGAGGTGCGGAAGTTCCTGGACGACCACCTCTGAGCGGCCGCTGCGGCACGTGGTCGCGACGCCAGTCGCGTCTCGTCCATGGGAGCTGCGCTGCTGAGACACCCTGGGACTGAGACACCCCCACAGGTCACATAACGCCGTCCAGTGCCGTCGCGTCCGGCAGCTGCGCGTTCTCTGGGGTTCTGGGCGGTGGCGTTAGCGACTGGTTCACGTTGGTGCAGCTCAGCGCCATTGATTGGGAGTCTAGCCACTGCGGCAGGTGTGGTGCTGTCGCCTGAAGGGGCTGTAGGGCGGCCATCTCGTTGACGAGGCTGCCGTGGCCCGGGTGGCACTGCGGGGCCGTGCGCCGGGTACTGTCGCCGGGCGGTCCGCATCATGGCGAGGGTGTCCACGTTCTTCGCCGTAAGACGATCTTGGACACCCTCATTCTCGTCTCCGCAGGGACCCCTTGGACCACCCCACCAGGAGGAACCAGTGTCATACCCGCAACCGCTCACCCCCGAGGAGAAACTCGCCGACGCGAAGAAGCAGCTGAGCCTCCCGCGTATCGTCGTGATCTGCGGCTCCACTCGTTTCATGACAGAGATGACCGAGGCCGATCTGCGGGAGACCAAAGCCGGAAAGATTGTCGTCAAGCCGGGTTGCGACATGAAGTCGCCGCACGAACTTTGGTCCGATCCTGTCGAGGCCGAGGCGCTGAAGGTTCGACTCGACGATCTGCACCGAGCGAAGATCCGGCTCGCTGATGAGGTGCTCGTAGTCGGCGACTACATCGGAGACAGCACCCGAGCCGAAATCGCCTACGCCCGGTCGCTGGGCAAGCCCGTGTGGTTCACGCATCCCGAAGTCGACCCCGACGCCTGAACGCCCACCCCCACACCCTCCGCAGGCACCCCTTGGAATCGATCATCTAGGTCTCAAGGCGGCGTAGAAAGCGTGGAAGAACGACCGTGACGGTGAAGACGCGGACGAGGAAGAGGCTAAGGAGGGCGGCCCCAGCTCGTTGGAGGTCGCCGCAGTCACCTTCGCCAACGGCGGTCTCGACATCGGTGTCTACGGGGTTCAGCCGAGATACGCGTCAAGGGGGCAATGAGTAGATCTTGATGCGGCTTTACGCGCGGTCAGCAGAGTGACGCCGCAGTAAATGCGTACAGCTCGCCCTGGAAGCCGGAACGGTCCGCCGCAGGTCGCGACGATCACGGCCAGGGCTCCGTCGCAGTAAATCCGTTATTTGCTGCGGCAGTTGTGAATACGTCTCCGCGATCGCACAACTGCCCGAATGTGGGTCTGCTGTGCAGTGCGCGACGCCGACGAGGCCTGGCACCAACATGTGTGCCTGGGTCATGTCCCCAAGTTCTCCATCACAGGCAGGCACTCGGTGAGCAGGTCGACGATGTCGCGCCAGGCTCGCTGTGCGTGCTGTGGGTGGTAGCCGACGCCGGGGACCACGGGGTGGTCGACCGGCGGGTGGTGGAAGGCGTGCAAGGCTCCGCCGTAGACCGCGAGGCGCCAGTCGACGCCCGCGGCCTGCATCTCAGCGGTAAACGCGTTTCGTTGCGCGGGCGGCATGATCGGGTCTTCCGACCCGACCCCGGCCCACACCGGGCAGCGAATGCGCGCTGCCTCGCCCGGTCGGCCCGTGGTCAGTGCGTTGACTGTCCCGATTGCGCGCAGTTTGACGCCGCCGCGCCCGAGTTCCAGCCCGACGGCGCCCCCGGTGCCGTAGCCGACGGTGGCGATCCGGTCGGGGTCAGTCCGGGGCTCGGTGTGCAGCACGTCGAGCGCTGCATGGCCGATACTCCGCATCCGGTCGGGATCAGAGAGCAGTGGCATGCAACGGGCCAGCATCTCCGCGGGGTCGCTCAAATAGCGCCCGCCGTGGAGGTCGAAGGCCAGCGCTATGTATCCCAGCTCGGCGAGAGCATCGGCCCGGCGGCGCTCGACGTCGCTGAGCCCCGTGCCCTCTGGTCCGAGCAGCACTGCGGGCCGGCGGTCGACACCGGCCGGGAGCGCGAGGTGCCCGATCATCGTCAGACCGTCGGCCGGGTACTCGACCGTACGCGTCGTAATCGTCGTCATGAGACTGGACTGTAGTGATCGTCGAGCCCGGTCCGGCCGCTGTTCTGCCGCTGGCAGAACAGCGCGGATATCCCCCTGAAATACGATGAGGGCTCACAAGAACCGTCACGAATCTCGTCCCCACGGCAGCTATCCATGCCGTTGCCCCTTTGACCCGTATCTCGGTCAGGCCTCTCACCGGTTTGAAGATGGGTTCTGACCGCGGGCCGGTAGGGGCTGTCGAGCCTCTTGAAGTTCCCTGTCAACTTCAGCGTGTTGAAGCGGAGCCGACCGGAGGCCGGGGCCGCGGCTCCCGCCTTAACAGCTACGCAAGAATGCAAGGTCACGCATCAGAGAGCTCCCTCAGTTCAGACAAAGGCAGAAAGGGTGGCCCGCCGGGTCCAGGAAGACTCGGTAGGACGTACCGGGCTGCTCCTGATGCTTGGTCGCACCAAGATCGATTACTGCCACCTCGGCGGCATCAAGGTCGTCAACGATCACATCGAGGTGCATCTGCTGAGGCCGGTCCTGAGTGGGCCACTCCGGCGGGGTGTAATCAGCCACCCTATGAAAGGAGAGGCACCGGCCGTCGCCAGCACAAACCGCAGCCCGGTCAGCGGAGACGTCAATCTTCCAATCCAACATTGCGCCGTAGAACCTCGCTAGTGCGCCAGGATCCGGACAGTCGATGACGATGAGGGGCAAGCGAGCGATAGCCATGCCAGCCACGCTATCGACGATGACGGTCGGTACACATCCGTGGCAGTTGGGCGACAACAGAATCGGCGTCCCCGGCCGGATTCCCGCACGTGTCTCGCACTCCTCCAAGTCCTCCCAGCAGCCCAGCGCCGAGACCCGCGTCGCCTCGACGACCCGCCTCGCCGGCACCCAGTTGACACGCCCCCTGACACCATGAACCTCTCTGCTGACCTGCTTCAACGCGCAGATTCAACAGGGAATTCGCCGCCAAGCCTTCTAGGCTGGCCGGAGTCCAGGACGTCAGCCACTCGCGCACGGTGTCCGGGTTGGTGGTCGGCGGGCACAGTGCCCACGGCGCCGTCAGCTGATGCTCGCTGCACAGTTCCTCGAGCGTGGCGCGGCGCCGCTGGTACGTCCACGCCAGAGTGGTGGTGCCTGCCAGGCGCAGGACGTCGAAGACGGAAACGCGCGGGTTCGCGGACTCGAATGCGCACGAACCGGTGCGTCGACTGGTTCATTGGGCTGGTCTGTGCCGGGGTTGGTCGTGGGGCGCCTGAAGACGTCGGAGCCCGTTGAGCGGTCCTGCGCAGACGGTGCGTGCCCTGAGCGGGTGTGAGGTCGTTGTCGCGAAGGGCACATCTCGGCCGGGGCCAGAACTGCCGGGGCTGGCTCGCGGCGGGACGTCTACTGGCATACCTATGGAGCGACACGTGAATGAGCAGACGAGCAGTGTCGGTTGGCCGGCCAGCGTGTTGGTGACGGGTGCGACCAGTGGGATCGGGCTGGCGACTGCTCTGCTCCTTGCCCGTCAGGGCCGGCGGGTGATCGGGACTGCCCGCTCGCAGGACAAGGCCGACGCGCTGGTCCGCACAGCCCGCGATCAGGGGCTGGTGTTGGACGCGGTGGTCATGGACCTCATTGACCCGGTGTCCTGCCGGGAGGCTGCCGGGAGAGTGGCCGAGCTTACCGATGGTGGCCCCGATGCGTTGGTGGCCAACGCCGGGATCCCGCTGACGGGTGCGATCACTGATGTGTCGGAGGACCGGATCCGTGAGGTGATGGAGGTCAACGTTGTAGGCACCCTGCGTATGTGCAGCCTGGTGTTGCCTGCGATGCGTGAGCGGGGCAGGGGGCGGATCGTGACCGTTTCCTCCGCCGCCGCTCGGATTCCGACACCGGTGAACGGCTGGTACTCCGCGAGCAAGCACGCGCTCAGCGCGGCGACGCACAGCTTGCGCATGGAGGTCCGCCGCTACGGCGTGCGGGTGGTCCTCGTCGAGCCCGGCACGGTAGCGACCCCGTTCTGGGACCGGGCCCAGGAGGACTTGTCTGCCCTGACTACTGGCCACGCCGACGCCGACGCCGGCGTCCATGACCGGGCCGCGAGCCTCTTCTCTCGCATCCAGCGGTCGGCCGGCGGACCGCAGTCGGTGGCCCGCACCATCGCCAGGGCTCTCCGTGTCCAGCGGCCGCGTCGCAGGTACAGCGTCGGCGTCGACGCGCATCTGGGCACTGCCCTGCAATGTGCGGCGCCTCTTTGGCTCAGCGATCGCCTCAAGAGCCGCTTGTTCGCCCTCCACATCCCGGCTGACACCGCACCGGCACCCGCCCGGATCAAGGCAGACGAGCGGCAGCTGAGTGCTCCACAGGCGCAATACAGAACCTGACGACCCCGCTGCGACCCGTCTGCGGCGAAGGGGTTCGAACCGACGAACGCACTCGACTCGAACCCACGTTCAGGCCGGGCGCTGCTCTACGCCATCCGCGTGACGCCACGTGGCCAAGATCGTTGCACCTGATGGCGCGTATGCCGCCGTGGCTGTCACGGGCGGCGCGGGGCCGGGGCCCTCAAGGGTCACAAGAACAGGAGAGCGTCTTGGCCTTCGAAGAGTTCGTGGTGTCCAGCTATGGCGGATACAAGTCCGAGGGTCGCACGCTGTGGCACGGCGACCCTGCGGCGGAAACGGTCGTGTTGATCGGCGGGGCCCTCCAGCGCAAGACGGCGTGGGGCCGTTTCGAGGCGGCTCTGGCCCAGACGTTTCACATGTTCACGGTGGATCTGCCCGGGTGGGGTGACGCGGACACGCTGCCCGCCTCCTATGGGCTGGACTTCCTCGCAGGCGCCCTGCATGACCTGCTGGAGGCGGCCGGGCACCGGCAGGTGCATGTGCTCGGCGCTTCGTACGGTTCGGGCATCGCCCACCGCTATGCCCAGACCTGTCCCCAGGCGGTACGCAGCCTGGTGCTGGCGGGACCACTCCTGTGGGTCCCCGACGCGGTCCGGGAGGAACTGCGGCGCACCGTGGATCTGTTGGCAGGCGAGCGAATGGAGGCGTTCGCCGAATTGAGCGCCGACGTCATCCTGCGCTCCACGCCGGGCGGGCGAGTGACCCGCCAGTCGGCGGTGCGCCGCATCCTGCGTTCCATGTTCCGTGACATCGGTGAGGCGGACCGGGACAAGTACCGGAACAACACTCTGAGGTTGCTGGAACAGGCGCCGTCGCCGCAGCCGCCGATCACCGTGCCCGTCATGGTGGCCACCGGCGAGCACGACCTCTTTACTCCGCCCGGCCTGTGCCGCGAAGTTGCTTCGGCTTGCCTCGACGCCCGCGTCGTGCTGGTGCACGGTGCCGACCACGCGATGCATCTGGAGCTCCCGGACCTGGCCGGCGACCTGCTGACGCGCTTCGCGACCGGGCAGTCCCTCGATGGCCTCGCCTACTGCCACACGGTGGAATATTCGACCGCGCCATTGCTCAGTGCCGCGATGTGCGCGGCGGACGGCCGGCGATGACCCGATTCACCGAAATCCGTTCCTGCCCCAGGTAAGCCGGCGCCCACCTCCTCCGGCTCTCCCACCGATCCGCACCGAGCGCCGGTCCGTACGGGATCCTTCCCGCCGACGGCGTGTGAACTGACCGTGGTCAGCGCCACGGCCCCCGATATCCCAGTTGCGGGGCATCCCGTACAGAGGGCTGCCCCGTGCCCGTTCCTCCAGTTCCGAGGCCACCATGACCGCAGCCCGTCCCACCGTCCTCCTCACCGGTTCGACCGGCGTGATCGGGGCGAACCTTCTCCCGGCACTCGCCGTCCGCCACGACGTCACCGCGTTCGTCCACCGCCGCCTGCCCGAAGGTGCCACCATGTGCGTGCAGGCCGACCTGACCGCCGACGGCCTGGGCCTGAGCAGCAGCCGGCGCCGCGAACTGGCCGCCGGCATCGACGTCATCGTGCACTGCGGCGGTCTCACCGACTTCGCCCCCCGCGACCGCACCGCCTTCGACAACGTCAATGCCGAGGGCACCCGCAGAATCCTGGAGCTCGCTGAGGATGCCCGCGTGCCCGTGGTCCTGCTCTCCTCCGCCTCAGCCGCCTTCGACGTCCCTGGGGACGACCTCGCCGCCCGCTCCATGCGCGCGTACGGCCAGTCCAAGCGTCGAGGCGAGGAACTGGCCGCCCAGTGCAGCCAGCCTGTCGCGATCGTGCGCACCGCGCTCCTGTTCGCCGCTCGAAACGCGCTCGCCGCCCCGCGACACCAGTTCCCGCACGCCCTGTTCACCGCCATGCTGCAAGCGCGACCCGGTTCGCTGCCCGTCCACCCCGACCACTGGACCGACATCCTCCCGATGGAGACCCTCGTCGACTACGTCACCGCACTGGCCGAAGCCCAGATCTGCGGCAGCGCAACGGGTCCCGGCCTCCACTGGGTCACCGCCGGCCCCGCCCGCCTGACCGCAGCCGACCTGGAACAAGCATGCATCGACTTCCTCAACGAGGCGGGCCGCCCGGCCAACGGACCCCTGCTGGCCGATCCCTCCAGCCCGCAACCTCGCGCACGCGGCATGGCCCGCGTAGCCCAAATCGGCTTCCTGCCACCCGGCCAGCCGGACATGCCTTCCCACCTGACCCGGATGCTCCCCACTCAGGTGACCCGCTCCGAGGTACTCGAAGCCCTCGCGCACAACGTCCGACGCTGCGCGCCGTGGACGTCATGACTCTGACTCCTCGGCGGCCCTGTCATGCTCGGCAGGTCCGATAAATTCACACACCCGGACCTGGACGATGGCGTCAGCCGTCTTGGCCGGGGCATAGAGGGTGGCGGTCTCGGCGGCTTTGCGCGCCAGGGCTTTGCGGAGTTCGGCGGGGCAAGGACTTCGGCATCGGAGCCGAACACGAGGAGGGCTTCGGCGGCGCCCAGGGACCGGAAGCGCATGTCGACCTGGACCCGCTCCGGCCCTGCGGCCGTGGTGGTGGACGGGTCGGCGGATGTTGGCTCGGCCAGGTCGGACTGGTGGACACGCAGGAATCGGTCGAGGATGTCGCGGCGGACGCTGACGGTTACGGACACCGGGGTGGGGATGTCGTCGACGCTGCAGCGCAGGTCGTCCCATACCTGGGCCAGTTCCAGGCCGTCGCGGTCCGTCTGGCTCTGCTCAAGAACGACGTCCCGCTGCGCCCCTCCGGGTCCTACCCAGGGCGTCCGAGGAGGCGTTGAGCCGCCCCCGACATCGCGTGCTCGGCCCGGGTTCAAGAGACGGCGAAGCCGACACGCTGCAGCCAGGCAACTATGTCACCGTCGGCTTTGCCGACTCTCTCGCCTTCAACTGCCAGCCCCTTGGCAAAGGTCGCGCCCGGGGGCGGATGCGACACGGACTTGCGACTGGCAGGCGTGATCTTCGCTCGTCCGGGAGGGACGACGCGGGCGGGAGGGCAGCGTGGGGCCGCTCCCGGCCATGACGGAGACGCCTGTCAGAGTTGGGAACCGCCGCCGTCCACGGCGAGTTCGGCGCCGGTGGTGAAGGTGGCGTCGAAGGCGAGGAAGGCGACTGCCTTGGCGATCTCGTCGGGGGTGCCCACACGCAGCATGGGGATGTCCGTGGCCATTTGTGCCTTCGTCTGTTCCGCCGCTTCCAGGGGCATCGACTTCTCCAGGATCCCGGAGTCGATCGGGCCGGGGCTGACCGCGTTGACGCGGATCTTCCGCGGCAGCAGCTAGCGGGCCATGCTGCGGGTCATCGAGCGCAGCGCCGCCTTGCTCGCCGCGTATGCGCTGAGCGCGGGAAGGCCCAGCACATTCACGACCGAGGTGGTGAGCACCACGCCACTGCCCTCGGCCAGCAGCGGGACGAGTTTCTGCACCGTGAAATACGGGCCCTTGGCGTTGATCGTCAGCAACTCGTCGAAGAGCTCCTCGCTCGTCGCCTCGAACGGTGCGAATCCGTTGACACCCGCGTTGGCGAACAGGGCATCGACCGTGCCGAACTCGGCTTTCACGCGGTCGGCCAGCGCGTCGATGTCGGCCAACGACGACGCGTCGCTGCGTACCGCGCTCGCGCTGTCGCCGAGCTGGTCGCGGGCGGCATCCAGCGAAGCCTGACTACGCCCGGTGATGAGCACCCGTGCCCCTTCGCCCACGAGGAGCCGGGCGGTGGCCAGGCCCAACCCGCTGCTGCCTCCTGTGATCACGACGTTCTTGCCCTCGTACTTGCCCATGGTGGACCTCCTCTGTTTCAGGAATCAGCCTGCGGATCATGTCCCTCCGGGGCGGCCACGGGGGGGGGGGACAGCAACGAGTCAACAGCCGCCTGCGGTAAGGCGTCCAAGACCTGTTTCGCACCCCGTCATGCAGGATCGGCATCACGCGTAGGGTGTCTGCATGTCCGATGAAGTTTTGCCCGCTCCGGCACTCGATCCGGGCCTCGACCTCGACTTGAGGCTGGTGCGGTACTTCACGGTCGTCGCGGAGCATCTGTACTTCGCCCGGGCGGCGGCCGTGCTGCACGTGGCCCAGCCCTCCCTGAGCCGTCAGATCAAGCGGCTGGAGGACGCCCTCGGCGTGCGTCTGCTGGAGCGCACCCCCCCAGGGCAGCGCTCTCACCGCGGCAGGTGCGGCCTTCGATCCCCAGGCACAGGCACTCCTGCACTCCGCCCAGCAGGCGGTGCGGGCCGCACGCGCCGCGGCGCCACCGCGCACGATCACCATCGGGTACGTCGAGGACCTCGTCATCACTCCCGCGGTGCGGGACCTGCGCCGCCGTCATCCCGACGCCCACGTCCGCACCCGGCATCTGCACTGGGACGAAACCCGCGCCCTTCCCGACGGCCGGGTCGACGTGCTCGTCGCCCGCACGCCGCTTCCCATCCCGGACAATGACCTGAGTGTGACCGTCCTCTACGACGAGCCCCGGGTACTCCTCGTGCCCGCATCCCACCGCCTCGCCGACAAGGAGTCGGTCAGGCAGGACGACTTCGCCGACGAACCCCTGCCGGCCTGTGCCGGCATGGCTGCGGGCTGGAGCGGGTTCTGGCGGCTCGAACCCCGGTCAGACGGCAACCCGGCACCACTCGGTCCGCTGCTCGTGGACACTTTCGAGGACAAGCTCGAAGTCGTCGCGGACGGGCGCGCGGTCGCCATCGTGCCTGCGTATGACCGGCGCTACACACTCCGGGACGACCTCGCCGCCATCACCGTCGACGACATCGAACCCTGTCAGGTGGTCGTCGCCAGCCGCGCAGGCGACCACAACCCGCTCGTAACCCACTTCCGGGAATCCTCGCGCCTGTTCCTCGAACCCCGGCATGAGGAAATGACACATTCCTGAGACGGCCGTCCAGCGACACGGCCTGAGACAAGGAGAAGGACAACAGGTCACAGCGCCGTCACCTGACAGCGAAACCGAGAACGTACATCAGCCTACGAGCGGAGTCCTGCGCCGGCACTCGATCCCCTGCCCCTTCCAGGGGGTGATCCCGGCCGGTGCGGCTCTGTGCGTGACCAGTCGGGCGCTGGGGACGTTGCCCAGGCCATGGACGACGACGACCCCCTTGGCTTTGATTCCGCCGACTTTGCTCCCGGGGAGCTCACCGCGGAGCGGCTGGCCCTGCTGCCCCTGAATGAGGCGCACGACTTGCTTCGTCTGCTGCAGGCGACCGCTGGGGAGGACGGTCGGCTCTCGTTGGACACGGGCCGGTGGGCATGGGAGATTGCGGCCCGCATCCGGTCGGAGGGCTGAGTGCGGTGGCGCTGGCGGACCGGTGGACGCCTGTGGTGGCTGTGGGTAGCCGGAGTAAGTGGCCCACCAGAAGTGGGTGCAATGGTGCAGGACCCAGCCGTCCAAGTCCTCGGGACAGAGGGCGGGTTGGCCAGTAGCCGGGTGTTCTCCAACAGGGCCGGAAAACCAGGGCGCGACGGGCCGCCTGCCATGTGATGATCCTGCCGGAGCGCCGGGAGTGCCGGCGCGTCACCACACCCTGGGGGGTAGCAATGAGACTGTTCTCTGCTGGACGCCCGGTACGTCTCAGATCCGGCGCGGCCGTGGCGGTGGCGGCCGGTCTACTGACTGTCGGCCTTGCCGCGCCCGCGTTCGCTGACGACGATCCGCCGCAGACCGACCAGTTGTGGATCAACGAGCCGTACGAGCAGACACTGCCGCTGGCCACTGACGGCGGCCAGCCGCAGTCCCGCACCCTCGGCGTCGGCCTCTACCACGACAACGAGAACTTCACGGTGACCGACGGCAGGCTCACCCTCGACATCTCCGACCTCGCCGGGGTCGCCGAGGTGACCTGGCCTGACAACTGCACGCCGAGCGGCACGAGTGCGGTGTGCGACATCCCCGTGGTTCCCGCGATCGGGGGCGACTACGAGGACCAGGTGTTCCTGACGGTGCACGCGGCTGACGGCGCCGAAGTCGGTGCGCAGGGCAGGATCACCTACGAGGCGACGGCCACCGGCGGGCCTGACGGCACGCTCACCGCGCCGCACCAGAGCTTCGCCACCACGCTCACCGTCGGTGCCGGGCCCGACCTTGCCATCGACCCCGTCGCCGACATCGAGGACGGTCAGCCCGGCGACGAGCGGACGATCCCGTTCAAGGTCACCAACATGGGCAACGAGAGCACGAACGGGTTCACCATCAAGCTGTACGCCTCGTACGGCCTGACGGATCTGACCCGGTACGACGCCTGTACCTACACCACGACGACTGGTATCGACTACGCACCGTCGAACAAGGCACTCTGCACGTTCGACCAGGTCCTTGCGCCGGGCGACACCTTCGAACTGCCAGAGCCGCTGACCGTGCGACTTGCCCCGCACGCACTGAACGAGCGCCTCGACATCGATGTCGAGCCGGGCGACGGCGCCCAGGACCTCGACTCCGAGAACGACTACACCGTCCTCCAGATCGGCGCGGACAACACCGCGGACTTCTCCGTGACCGGTGACACGATCTCCGGCGCGGCGGGTGAGACGGCCACGGCGGAGCTCACGTTCAAGAACAATGGCCCGGCCTGGTTCGGCAACCTCGGCTCCGGCGACCCGGTCGCCACAGTCCGGCTGATCGTGCCCGAGGGCACCAAGGTCACCGGCGTGCCGTCCGGCTGCTCCCCGCGCACCCTCGCCGGCGGCTACTACGAGAACAAGACGGGCGCCCCACGCTACGACTGCTCCCTGAGGTACTGGGTACTGGAGGACACCCAGCGCACGTTCGCGTTCTCCGTGCGTGTCGACACCGTGGTGCCAGGCGCGACCGGTGCCGTGAGCATCCACCCCCCGTTCGGAGAGTTCGGGGAGTACCCGTTCGACTTCGATCCGGATCGCACGAACAACACGGCGGTTCTTGCGGTCAACTGACCGGCCCTGGGGTTCGCAGTCTCGCGAGGCTGACACGGCAAGTCCACTGCCCCACGGTCGACTACGTGGGGCAGGGGACTTGGGCGCCTCGTTGGGTGTCTCCGGCCTGCCCTGACGGGCACGTCTGCGGCCGCGTAGTGGGGGCGATCGCCGTCGCCGAGTTCTACGTCCAGGCGTCTGGTGGTCCCGGGCACGCTGTCGCGCCGGTGCTGTCGCTGACCGCTGGCGACTCCACGACGCCGCGGATGGTCGTGTTGTGCTCGGCCGTGACGACCGCCAAGCGGAGGTTGTCGTAGCGGGCCTTGCCGGTCGGCACTCCGCCCAGCACGCTGAGAGCGTAGACGTGGCCTTCGAGGAACGCCTCCTGGCCGCAGGAGGCGAAGATGCTGTGCACGGCCTTGCCTGAATACGACAGGCGCATCGCGAACACGAAGCAGGTGACCAGCTCACCGGCCAGGCGTACCTTCACGTCGCCGAAGTCCACCTCCGCCTCGGCCCCCGGCCGGTGGGACTGCGGAATGAAGGCGCGCACCACCCCGCGGCCGCCCCCTCGACGGAGCCCGTCGACAAGGCGCTGGAGCCGCCGCGCGCCGAGTGTCTGCAGCTGGTCAGCGCCGCGATCGGCTGGGGTCGCAGCGACCGCGAGATCGCCATCCGCGCCAGGGTGCCCCGGCGGGTGGTGCGCGAGCTCCGCAACGGCGACGCGGCGACCGCGGGCCAGTACAAGTAGAGGCTGTCCGGGATTGCCGTTCACAGTCCCGGACAGCCGAATACCGCGGTGGGCAGAGAGTCCCGAGGCAGTAGTGAGGCATCCATCGCGGGCTCCCGTTGATCCTTTACAGGAGCCCGCGATCTGTATCCCCTCGATCACGTGACTGCCGTGCGCGATGCCACGTCAGCCCCCAGCGGGTCCAGGTGCCCCCGGTCAGATCTTCCAGGAGCGCAGTTGGTCAGCGACCTCGGGGACCCGCAGGCGGGTATCGCGGATCTTCCGAACGAGATCGGACAGGGTGCCGTACGGCGGGTCGATGCCCTCGCCGGACTGACTCATGTACTGGGCAGTGATGAACGCGGCATACAGGCCGTTACGGTACGGGAGCGGCTCAAGTCGGACGATGGTGTGCATGAGCGCCGCGGCGCGCCATGCGGCGTCCGGGTCGGCGGCCTCAAGGGTGGGCAGCTTGGTCTTGTGCCGGGCGACTGCGGCGACCAGTGCAGAGTAGTCCGCGACGGACATGTCCTCGCCGTTGCGGAGGGCGGCCTCCTGGACGTCGAGAAGCCAGGAGACGTCGATGTGCAGGTGCATCAGGCGGCTGCGGCTCCGCCCGGGCGCTCGGTGGGGGGCACTTCGTCGGGGAAGGCATCGTCGAACTCCCCGCGCAGCCGGTCAGCCCAGTGCCTCGCACCCGCGACGAACTGGCTGCGCTGCATCTCACGGACACCGAGATCGTGCAGATACTGCTTGAGGCTCTTGCCTTCGGCGGCCGCGGCCGCGCGCACGCCTTCGAGCTCCTCGTCGGTGAACGACACATTCAGGGATGGCATACACCCGATGGTACCTAGTAGGTGCCTGCCGTGCGAGGGGTTCGGTGCCCAGCGCTCTGTGGCTTGTGGATCCCGCTGCTCGCAGATCTATCGTTGACCGTGGACGATTGGGGGTCGTCGGAGTGCGGGACACGCGGCTGGTGCAGACGGCAGGGATCGGGGACGAGCATTCGGACGTGCCCGTCATCCTGCCGACCGAGGCCATGGTGCTGGACCTCTTCCGCCGCGCGCACGCCCACGACACGTTCTGGTGCGGGCTGCTGCTGGGCGGCTGCGGCGCTGTCCTGGGGCGCCGACGGTCTGTTCGGCTCCTTGCCGCCGGTCCCTCTGCGCCAGGACAGCAGCGGCAGATGGCCCGGGCCTTCGACTCCGAGCAGGCCCGCGCCGACGATCGCGAAGCCGGCCCTCATAACGGTCCCCGGACCGCCTGAACGGAGCTCACCGGCGATATCGCCAAACGTCCGAACCTCTACCTTGCTGGACCCATCGCACCACAGACGGTTCCAGGTCAACTGTCCGCTCGCCCCCTGCTCTACTCGTCTCGATTGCGCCAGAAGGCAGGGCACTCCGTCTTTGCTGCCGCAGGTAGATCCTTGTCGATCCGGCTGCGGAAGGATGCCAGGGTCCGTGATGTCCCGGCCCCGTCGACCCGGAAGGTCTCGGCCGGCTCGTCAGGACGGTCCATGACAACCACCAGCATGTGTTCCCCCGTCGAGTAAGCAGTCTCGCCCTTCCACTTGCCGCTCATGGTGGTGAACTGGATCTGTCGCTGAGAGCCCTGCTTCGGCTTGATCCAGTCCGTGACGGTGAGCGTGACCTTCACGGCGTCGGCCTGCTCGGGGTGGTCCTCGATCGCCGCGATGTCTCCTTCGACGATCTTCGGCGAGCAGGCAATCCATTCCACCTCGGTCAGGGCCTGTCCCTGATCCTGCCGGGAACCGTCCGAACCATCAGCAGCAAGCCCGTACGCCAGGAGAACCAGGCCGACGGCCGCGGCAGCGACCAACGCGCCGGCAATCGTGCCGGGACGCTTCATCCAAACGCGGCGCGGACCCTGCCCAGAGCCGCTCCCGCCGTCCTCGGCCGCTTCACCGATCATGCCGAGGGCCAGCCGCAACTGGTCCTCCTCCGGGCCGGTCAACGGGGTCATGTCAAGATCGCCTCCACCTGGCGCAGCCGCGCCCGCATTACGGCCTGAGCCGCGTGCAAGCGACTCTTGACGGTTCCTTCAGGGACGTCCAGGAGCTGCGCGATCTCACGGATGGGCAGATCCGCGTAGTAGCGCAACACCGGGACCTGCCGGTGCGCCGGGAGCATCGATTCCAGTTCATCCGCCACCGCCAGGGCGAGCAGGCGCTGTTCCTCGGACATGCTCCACAGGCGGCCGAGACCAGCGCTCGGCCAGGCGCCGACGCAGCCCGGCGTCTCTGCTCTGTGAGCGATGCCAGTCACTGGACACACGGGAGGCGACAACAGTGAGCCAGGCCAGGGGATCACGCACCTCCGGTCGCGTCGGGTCGGCCCGCTCCTCCAGCAGCTTGAGCCTGACCCGCTGCACACCGTCGTCCAGCGCATCCCGCGGCACGCCGCCCAGCGCCAGCACCGCGCGCACGCGCCTGACCTCGGCCGGATCGACCAAGGACGGCTGATCGTCCTCACCGGGCCGTCGTGCGGCACGCCCTCTGGCCATGTACAGGTCCTTCCTCGTTTCCTTAATGACGGGGCAGCCATGGGAAACGTTCGTCCGAGCCGGGGATCGTCCGCGGCGAGTATTCAGCCGTCGCTACAACGACGGCCGGTCTGAGGCAGGGTCCGTGTGAGTACTTCCCGGTTCTCGGTGGAGGCCCGCGCCCATCAGCCGGAGGGACCGTGGCGTGGCAGCCGACGGTCCCGTTCCGCTGAGTGGCCGGGTCAGGTGCAGGTGTCTGCCGCCGGCTCCTGTGCGAACTGCCTGGACTCATCCGGTTCGGCTGCCATGAGTGCTGAGGCGAGATGCGCCGTGTCCTTGCCGGCCATCTCATCCTTCAGGCCGATGTTGGGGCCGCCCGCGTCCAGGACCTGGCGTGCCTGTCCTGCGGTACGCTCCCGGCCTCGGTGGCACGGGCCGAGGGCCGGTCGTTCGGCGTGGCCCCGGCCAGCCGGTACAAGTGCACGCGGGCCTCCGTGTCGAGGTGCAGTGCGCGGCTGAGTGCGTCGATCACCTGGGGTGAGGGGTTGCGCTCGCGGCCTTGTTCCAGGCGGGTGTAGTAGTCGGCGTTGATTCCGGCCAGGACGGCGACCTCCTCGCGGCGCAGTCCGGCGACTCTGCGGGGCCCGTAACTCGCCATGCCAACGGCCTCCGGCCGCAGGTCGGCGCGGCGTGCGCGCAGGAAGTCTCCCAGGTGGTTGTCGTCCATGTGTTCAGGCTAGGCGAGGGCTCGGTGTGCTGCCTGGGTGTGCCATGCCTAGGCAGCACACGTCCTGGTTGATGGCTGGTGGCCTGCCCAGACTCGGTGGAGCGGGAACGACCACATCGTGCGAGGAGAGGAGTCCGCCATGACCGGGACCGTTGAGGGCGACCAAGTCGACGTGGTCGGGGTGCGGGTGACCGCGGATGGTCACATCCGGCAGGAGCTGCTGCCGGACGGCCGGTACGACGAAGCCCGCGGTGAGCGGGCGGGCGCGTACACCGGCCGGTACTCGGTGGCCGGCAGCCACCTGGACTACGCCGACGACACCGACTCTGCCGCCACGGGCGACATTCGGGACGGAGTGCTCTGTCACTAGCACCTCGTGCTCTACCGGGAGCAGAAGCAGTCGTAGAGAAGGCCGGGCCCGTGACCGCCCTGGTACCACGGTGTGACTCCGCCGTCGGCGGACCAGGAAGTCCCGACACAGCAGTCAGTCAACATCAACGAGAATCAAGGACCACATCCATGACAGGACAACGACTTGACGGCAAGGTCGCGCTGATCACAGGCGCGACTGGCGGCCTCGGCACAGCGACCGCCGAGCTCTTCGCCAGCGAAGGCGCCCGGCTGGTGATCACCGATGTCGCCGAAGGCCCCCTGCGGGAGCTGTCCCACCGGATCGAGGCACGCGGTGCGGAGGTCGTCACTGCCCGCCTCGATGTCTCCTCCGCGCGGGAGTGGAACGAAGTGATCACCGTCGTACGCGACCGGTTCGGAACACTGGACGTGCTCGTGAACCTCGCCGGCATCCTGGACTGGCCAGGTATCGAGGACACGCGGGAAGAAGCGTGGGACCGCGTCATTGACGTGAACCAGAAAGGCACATGGCTCGGCATGAAGGCGGCGATGCCTCTCCTGCGTGCGAGCGGCAACGCGTCGGTGATCAATACGTCGTCAGTACTCGGCCTGGTGGGAAGCGGTGCGGCTGCGGCCTACCAGGCGTCCAAGGGGGCCGTGCGCCTGTTGAGCAAGACCGCCGCGGTCGAGTACGCCCGGCAGGGAGTACGGATCAACTCGGTGCATCCTGGGGTGATCGCCACGCCAATGATCCAGGACCTCCTGGACGACCAAGGCGACCAGCAGCCGGACATCCAACGCACCCCCATGCGCCGAGCCGGCCGCGCCGACGAGGTCGCCCCCGCGATCCTTTTCCTGGCCTGCGACGACTCCTCGTTCGTCACCGGCGCGGAGCTGGTGGTCGACGGCGGGCTCACCGCGCACTGAACAACCCAGCCGTACGACGTCCACGTGGGCGTGCCGTGAATGCGTCAACGGCGCGGCCCACCCGGTCCGCGCACCGCACCACTGCACAGCACCTCAGGTGTCCTGCACCGACGCCTGCACTCATGCTCACCTTCTCCAGGGACCGCACCATGACACCTGCAACCGCATCCGCCGCAACGTCCGAATCCACCGAGTTCGCTGGGAAGATCGCCCTCGTGACTGGAGCCGCGCGAGGGGTGGGCCGGGAGACCGTGGCGCTCCTCCACGCCCGCGGCGCCCGGGTCGTCGCCCTCGACCTCCGCCCCGACGTCACGAACCTGGCGGAGGAATTTCCCGGCGTCAACACGACAAACGGTGATATCACCCAAGAGGAGACCGCCCACCGTGCGGTGGCAAGGGCCCTGGACGCCTTCGGTGGGCTGGACATCCTCGTGAACAATGCCGGGCGTACCCAGAACAAGCCCGTCACCGAAACCACGGCCGAGGACTGGGACACCGTGATGGCGGTCAACGCCCGCGGCTCCTTCTTCTGCGCCCGCGAGGCATTCCGGGCCATGAAGAGCCGTGCCGGCGGCGCCATCGTGAGCACCGGCTCGGACGCCTCTACCGTCGCCCTGCCCGAAGGCGTCGCCTACAGTGCGTCGAAGGGCGCTCTGGCTCAACTGACCAAGGTGCTCGCCGTCGAGGGCGGCCCGCTGGGCATCCGCGCCAACCTCGTGGCCGCGGGCGTCATCGAGACGGACTTCCTCGACACACTCCGCCCCGACAGCCGCGCCTACCTGACGTCCTTCGCCGCCGCGCAGCCACTGGGACGTGTGGCGCAGCCCGAGGAGATCGCCGAGGTCCTGTGCTTCCTCGTCTCGCCCCGCTCCAGTTTCGTCACGGGAGCCGTGGTCGCCGCTGACGGCGGTTTCACCGCGATCTAGTGCCGTATCAGGCAATGTTCGCCCCGTTCGGCCGTGGAGAGGTGTCGCCTGGTAGCGTCGCTCTCTTCGGTCGGGGGCGACCTGCTGGAGTTTCGACGGGGTGCCTTGTGACTCTTCCGGATGCCGATGTCCTCGCCGCCGCGGTGGCCAGGGTCGCGAAAGTCTTCGGCGGCATGACGGCCCGTGTGGACGAGACCGGCTGTGGCCGGTGCTTCGATACGGGCGAGGTCGAGCTGCTGCGAACTCCCGATCCACCAGTCCCAGCGGAGCTTGCACGCCGCGTAGCTCAGAAGCATCCTTCCCACTGGGACGACCAGCCTGCGATCATCAGACGGGTTCTGCCAGAGCTCGTCGTGATCCTGGCTGAGGGGGAGCACGAGTCTGACCTCGGGGCTCGGGGACTGGCTGCGGCAGGCTGGCCGCAGTGGCCCCGCCAGCAGGCCCAGGCCGTCGCGGGTTTCCTGGACGCGTGATGGACCAGGACCCTGCGGACGAAAGCTCCGCCGACCTCGGCACCCGAGGTATTCGAGGGCTGCGTGACGGCGGCGTCCTCGGTCACTCCGTGGCTGGCCCGCTGGGAGGCGGAGAAGGGCCCGATCGCCCGTCAGCACCTGAACGAGAGCGTCCATTGGTGGCGGGAGGAGCTGGATTCGGGTGATTCGCCTTTCTCCTGGTGGTGGGGCGCGGAGGCCGAGGGGCGGGCCGCCTGGCAGGAGGTGAGGCTCTGGCTGGCTGGTCAAGGCCGGTAGTCGAGTGGGGCAAGGGCTGCGGCCTGGCATGCGGACATGACCACCCAGTGCCGCACCAGGCAACATTGCCCGGTCGTGATGTGACGCGCCCCTCGGGTCCGGTTCCGGGCGGCGCGTGGCCGTCAGGCTGTGCGGGTGGCAGAACGAGTACGTGTCCGTGAGATCGATGACGATCAAGGCAGACGACTTCTGCGGATCATCCACAGGGGCACTGGGTCGGTGGTGACCTGGCAGCGAACTCAGATGGTCCTGCTCGGCGCACGTGCCTACGACCCGGTCCCCTTGGACGCTTCCTCAGCCCGGATCCCCTCAGCGCCCCGTACGAGCCGCAGAACCTCTCCGCCTACAGCTACAGCGTCAACGACCCCATCAACCGCTCCGACCCAAGCCGCCCGCGGTTGCGGCGGTTCAGCAGCTGCCGGCTCCCGGGCCGGGGATCGGTGAGGTCGATGACGGCCCAGTCGTGGAAGCGGTGGCCCTTGGCTCCGGTCCCTGCGGACAGCTTCTGCCAGGCCCTCTCGGGCACCTTCCTGGCCAACATGTCGGCGCGAAACCTCCCGGCGCCTGTGGTGAGTTCGTGCGAGCAGGCCACCGCGAGGACGTAGCCGGTGCCGCGTTCCTCCAGCGCGGTGCGCGGCCTCGGGTTGCCGCCGTAGGCCTCGTCTCCCGCGACCCAGGCGGCCCGATGGCCGGCGTCGAGGAATCGGGTGACCATGCGAGCGGCCAGGTCCGGCTTGGTCGCGAACTCCGTATTGTCACCGAGGCCGGCGGCCCGGCAGCGGTCGGGATCGGAGGTCCAGGAACGCGGAACATGGAGTTCCCGGTCCACTGCGGCGTGCCCGCGGCGGCCGGCGTAGACCAGGTGGACGGCGACCTGGGCGTTCTCGATCCTGCCCGCGGTGCCGGTGTACTGCCGCTGGACTCCAACGGTGTCGGTGCCTTGTTTCACGTCGTCGGTCGCGTCGACCACCAGCACCGCCTCGTCGTGGTGCAGATGCTCCACCAGGTAGTCACTCACCTGGTCGCGGACCTGGTCGGCATCCCGCTTCGCCCTCCCGAGCAGGTGCTGCATGCCGTGCGGGGTCCTGTCCCCGGTCCACTCGGCGATGGTCCAGCAGTTCTTGCGCGGCAGGTCCGACAACAGGCCGAGTACCAACTTCCGGGCCCGGCGTAGGGATTCGACCCGTGTGAAGCGTCCCGCTGTCTGGCTCATCAGGCCCTCGAACGTCTCCTGCCAGCAGGCAGGGTCTACGCTGTGACCTGCGGCCACCGCATGATCGTTTGTCTTCACACGCCGATGATCAACGGTGGCGGCACCCGTCTCCACACCGCGTCAGGTCGCGCAGCGTCTGCCTGCCGTCCTGTGTATCGGAGGACTTGTGCAACGTGGCGAAGTCTGGTGGGTCCAGTTCGACGAGCGGAGGTTGGTCGTACTGCTGTCAGGAGACGACGCGTCCGGGTTCCAGGTGATGCAGGTCGTCGCTCCGGCGGGCGTCGACATCAGCGGTCTGGGCATCGAAGTGACGGTCGGCGCCGGTGAAGGGCTGCCGTTCGAAGGCGTGCTGCGGCTCGCGTTCCCGCGTCCAGGCTTCACCCCGTGCACGTGGCTGACCACCGTGTCCCGGGACGACCTGATAGAGCGGGCGGCCGTCCTGTCCTCCAGGAAGCTCAGCGAGATCGATGATGCCCTCCGACTCGCTGAACAAGCACAGGAGCGGACCCCGGCAACGACCGCGAAGCTCAGCGAGATAAGGGACGCCCTCCGGCGCGGTGAACTCGGGTAGACGGAGAAGGAGCCGACGCCCGCGACGGCATGGGCGATCTCGGGCGAGATGATCCACGCTGGACACCTGCCGCCTCGACGCCCCTCACCATCGAGATCACGATCCACGGCGCAGGACACTAGTTCCGCTCAGACTCGCGCTGCTGGTAGTCGCGCGGAGAGAGTCCGTGGAAGCGGGAGAAGGCGACGCTGAACGTGGGTAGGTGGGCGTACCCGATCCGGCGCGCGACGGCGCTGGGCGGCGCGCCCCCGGCGAGCAGGTCGCGAGCGATGCGCATGCGGGCGGCGTAGCGCCAACGCCCCAGTGTCATACCTGTCTCGTCACGGAAGGCGCGGTGGATCTCAGCGCAGACATCGACATCATGCGTTCCGCCGGGCTCGCCGATACGACGCAAGCACTCCATCGCGACAGCACGCGCGCGCGGATCGGTGGGCATGGGCACCGACAGCGCTCGCTGCGCGGCAACCTGTTCCGCGAACAGGTCGAGGATGTGGCGGGGGTTGTGGTCGTCAGGACGCAGTCCGGAGCGGGCGCTGATCGAGCAGAACATCAAGTAGTCGTCCCACGCAGGCGAGAACCGCACCTGCAGCGGCATTGTCAGTCGGAGGTCGCCGGTACTCGCGTTGCCCAGCGGCAGGGAGACGGAGTTCTCGCGGAGGCCGGTGACATGTTCCATTTCTGCGGGGATCCAGGTCGCCACCCCTCGATCCCGCTCGTAGCGTTGGTCGCCGATGTCCAGGTACCCGCTGCCTCGATACATCCAGCTGAGGACGTGGATGTCGTTGGTGTGCGACGGCGTGCTGGCCGCGGGCAGCATCTCGGGCGCAGCGGGAGTGTCCGTCCTGCGCATCATCCGCAAGAGTTCGTCGGTCTGCCGGGCCGCCGCCGTCCGTTGCGTCAGCCCGTTGGCGCCGGGTCGGGCGGAGAGCTTCCGTCCGAATTCGTGGGGGGTCAGTCCGAACCGTCCCTTGAAGGCCCGCGTGAGGCCGTTGCGGCTGGCGAAGCCCACTCGAGCGGCCACCTGGTCCACGTCGTAACCGGCAGAGAGGAACTCGACGGCGGCGCCGAGTCGGCAGAGCAGCCGCCACTGCTCGAACGTGAGCCCGGTGTCGGCGAGGAAGCCACGGCGAAGGGTGCGCGCGCTGGAGAGCACCCGCGCCGCCCATTGCTCGACCGTGAGGTCGAGCGCGGGGTCGCGAATCAGTTCCTCGGCGACTGCTCTGGCGCCGAGGGCTCGCGGCATCGCCGACGGGGCGAACCCCTCTGAGCTCGGTTCCCGCCCGGCCCCGACGGGCGCCGGCGAGCGCGAGCCAGGACGCCGAAGGAGCGCCTCGATCGCCTCGGGGGAGTACCCGCGGCCGCTGAACGGGGTGACCTGCAGGTTGAAGAGCTGGATCAACCAGTCCTGCCAGCCACTGGGAACGTCGAACCGCGTCGGTTCCGACACCCCCCAAGCGCCGACGCCGACGTGGGGCCACAGCGGGAAGGCGACAGTGCCCGGCTCGGTGATGACCGCCCGCTGCGCCCAGCCGTCCGCGGGAATCCAGGCGCCTTCGCCGGCCTCCAGGTGGAGCACAGGCCCGCCGTCGAGGCGCACCTGCGCCACGCCGGTGCGAACCCAGAGCAGCAGCGGTCGAGCGGGGGCATCTGCCGAACCCAACCGCGCGGCCGGAATCGGCGGCGGGTCGCCGGCACCTGCGGCGAACGAGGAGGGGTCCACCCTGTCCTAACCATGCGGCAGTCTGCGCACCCTATTGAGGGTAAGGCTTGCCTAACTTTAGCAGTGCGCGCCCTCCCGACGCCGGTGCGCGACTCCTGCCCTCGCAGCGACCGGAAAGGTCAGTTCCCCGCATGCCCAAGACCTCGCGCCGACTCACCGTGCGCCCGCCGACCCTGCGTGAGGTCGAGGTGGTCCGGACAGTCGACATCACCCCGGGAATGCGGCGGGTCACGCTGAGCGGCGAACAGTTGCGTGCGTTCACCACTGCGGACGGGTTCGTGCGGCCGGCCTTCGAGTCCCCGGGCTTCGACGACGACCTCGCGTTCTACTTCCCGTACCCGGGTCAGCGCGATCCGGTGCTCCCGGTCCAGGGTGAGGCCAAGCTGATCGTGCCCAGGGATCCTCGACCGCTGTCGAGGGCCTACACGGTCCGCCGGTGGGACCCCGAGGCCGGCGAGCTGGACGTGGACTTCGTCAAGCACGGGGTGGGCGCGGGAACGACGTGGGCCCATCGCGCCCGGCCGGGTGACAGGATCCACCTCAGCGGCCCGAGCACGTCCAAGGCGTTCCCGACCGGCGCCAACTGGTTGCTCGTGGCAGGCGACGACACCGCACTCCCCGCGATCGGCCGCCTTCTCGACGATCTCCCGCTCGACGCCCGGGCGCAGGTGTTCATTGAGATCGCCGAGGACGCCCACCGTCAGGAGCTGCGCGAGCTGCCCGGGGTCGACGTGACGTGGCTGGTCCGCTCCGGCGCAATGACCGGGACAGTGTCGCTGCTCACCGAGACCGTCCGCAGTGCGGAGTGGTGGTCTGGCCAGGCGTTCGTGTGGCTGGCAGGCGAGCACAAGGCCGTCCGGGACATCCGCCGGCACCTGGTTGAGGACCGTGGCGTGGCCAAGGAGGACATCGACTTCGCCGGCTACTGGCGTCGCTCCGAGGTCGTCGCTCTGGAGTCCGACGGGGCGGTACCCGACCCGGAGAGGACGGTCACCCCGTTCCAGAAGCTCCACGACCTGACCGAGCTCGTCGCGCCGATCGCGATCCGCACCGCCGTCGAGCTGGGCGTTCCCGATCTGGTCTCCCGCGGCGTGACCGGCGTGACCGAGCTGGCCGCCCAGGTCGGCGCCGACGAGCGCGCTCTGGGCAAGCTGCTGCGTTACCTGCACACCCTGGACGTGGTGACCGAGACAGAGCCGGGTCACTACGCCCTGACGCCGGTCGGCGACGTCCTCACTCTCGAGTTCATCGCCGACCGGCTCCACTCCGCCGGGGTGGTCGGTCGCGAGATGCTCGGGATCCACGGCCTCACGGAGTCGGTCCGCACCGGCCGGTCCGCCTACACCTCGGTCACCGGCCAGACCTTTGCAGAGGTGCGGGCCGAGCAGGACTACGAGGACCGTCACCTGGAGCGCCTGGCGAAGTTCCAGCCCGCACTGGCCGAACCGATCGCCACGTCCGGCCTGCTCGCCGGAGTCCAGCACCTGGTGATCCACTCCGGTGGTGCCGGTGCCCACGCCCGTGAGTACGTCGCAGCCCACGAAAGTCTGCGTGTGACGATCTGCGCCCTGCCCGCCCAGGCCGACTGGCTGCGCCGCGACCTGCCCGCCACGATTCCCGACGAGCAGCAACGCACGCGGGTCGGTGTGCTGGAGCAGTCCGTCTTCGAGCCCGGCCCAGCTGCCGACGCCGTGCTCGTCTGCCGCGCCTTCAAGACCCTGCCCGACGCCGACGCCGCCCACGCTCTGCGCCGGGCGGCCGAGAACCTCGTCCCCGGCGGACGGGTGCTGCTGATCGAGGAGGTCTTCGACACCGACGACCTCGACGAGCACGACGGCGAGGAAGACCTGATCGGCCTGGTCTGCCACGGCTCCGGCCTTCGCACCGCAGCGGAGCTGGACGCCGTCATCGCCCGGGCAGGCCTCACGCGCAGGTCGGCGCACACCGTCGGCCTGGGTGCCACCGTCCATGAGCTTCTCCGCTCCACCGCCGACTGAACCACTCCACACCGAGAAGAAGAGAACATCCATGAGCAACGCCCCCCTGATGAGACGCGGCACAGTCCTCGCCGCCGCACTGATGAGCGCGTCGCTCGTCCTCACCGCCTGCGGCAGTGACGGTGACGACACCGGCGACAAGGCCGCCGCGACCCGCAGCGACAAGGCCGTCGGGACCCGCAGCGTCAAGGCCGAGAACGGCACCATCGAGGTTCCCGCCGACCCCCGGCGAATCGTCACGATCGGCAACACGAACCTCCCCTTCATCGATCTGGGCGGCAAGCCGGTGGGCGTCACCGAGGCGTCCGACTCCGAGCTCAACGTGCTGCCGGAGGAACAGAGGACCGCGTACGAGGCAGCCGAGATCATCGGCGACAGCGGTGGTGAGGTGGACCTCGAGAAGCTCGCCGCCCTCAAGCCGGACCTCATCCTGGTCCAGTTCTCCTCGGATGACTGGGACAAGGTCGGCAAGCAACTAGAGGCAGTCGCCCCGACCGTGAACTGGGGGCTCGACACCGAGTGGAAGGCCTTCGCCGACGCCATCGCGGACGTCGGCAACGTCTCGGACGCGCTCAGCCGGCAGAAGGCGGAGTACAAGGAAAAGGTCGCCAAGATCCAGACGACCTACAGCGAGATCATCAACGGCACCTCGTTCGTCGACGTCTCCCGCGGAGACTGGAGCGATCCCGGAACGTTCTACATCGCGGACATCGGTTGCTCCGAGATCGCCCGGGACGACATCGGCCTGGACCTCCCCGAGGCAGCCGAGGGCAAGGACCCCCTGGCCTACGAGTCCCTGCCGTTCGAGCAGATCAGTGAGCTGTCCAAGTACGACGTGATCACCTACTCCGTCGACGCCGACGGCAAGCCGACAGAGCCCTTCAAGTCGGTGGTCGCGACCAACACCTGGAAGGCGCTGCCCGCCGTGGGCTCCGGTCGAGCGCTGGGAGTCTTCTGCCCCGGCAACAACTCCTACGGGCCCGTCATCCAGTACCTGGACTCGCTCGACAGCGCACTGGCGACCCTCCCCGGCAAGCAGTGACAGCCCTCGCCCTGGGGCAGGACGGTCCGGGCACCGAGACGGTGCCCGGACCGCGTCGTCGTCTACTCGGCCTGGCCGTCGCACTGGTGGTGCTGGTGGTCCTGCTGATGCTGAGCGTCATGATCGGGTCGACGGCGATCGCGCCGTCCACGGTGTGGGACGCGCTGTTCCACTCCTCGGCCGACACCGACCAGTTCGCGATCCGCGACTTCCGGCTGCCGCGCACGATCGTGGGTCTGGTCGTCGGCGTCGCCCTCGGTCTGTCGGGCGCGTTGATCCAGGCGCTCACCCGCAATCCCTTGGCCGATCCGGGTGTCCTCGGCGTCCATGCCGGTGCGTCCTTCGCAGTGACGGTCGCCGTGGGCCTGCTCGGCGTCCGCGACGTCCAGGGCTACATGTGGTTCGCGTTCGCGGGGGCACTGATCGTCACGCTCCTGGTGCTCGCCCTCGGGTCGACACGGCAGGGCCACTCGCCGGTGGTCATGGTGCTCGCCGGGGTCTGCGTCAGTGCCGTGCTCGGCGGCGCCAGGGAGGCACTCCAGTTGACCGACCCGGACGCCTTCGACGCGATGCGGAACTGGAACGCCGGGTCGATCGCGGGTCGCCCGCTCGAGGTAATGTGGCCGATCCTGCCGTTCTTCGCGGTGGCACTCGTCCTGGCCTTCGCGATGTCGGGCCCGCTCAACGCCCTGGCTCTGGGTGACGAGCTGGCGATCGCCCAAGGGGTCCGGCTGGTACGCACCCGTGTGCTCGCGGTGATCGCGCTCGCCCTTCTTGCCGGCGGCGCGACCGCGATCGCCGGACCCATCGCATTCGTCGGACTCATGGTGCCGCACGTGGCCCGCTGGATCGTCGGGCCGCACCAGCGCTGGATCTTCGCCTACAGCATCCTCCTCGCCCCGAGCCTGCTCCTGGTCTCCGACATCCTCGGCCGCATCGTGATGAGACCCGGCGAGATCCCCGTGGGTATCGTCACCGCCTTCGTCGGCGCTCCCGTTCTCGTCGCGCTGGTGCGGCGGAAGAAATCGAGCGGACTATGAACACGCACATTCCGCGGGTGGACTTCGGGCGGCAGGTGCTGGTGCTGAGGCGCCGGCGGTTCGCGGTACGGCTCCAGTGGCGCTCGGTCGTCGTCTGCGCGGTGCTCGCGGTCGCGGTCGCCGGTACAGCGGTCCTCGCGCTGATGACCGGCTCGTACCCGCTGAGCCCCGGGCAGGTGCTCTCCGCGCTGACCGGCCGGGAGACCGACATCGTCCACGACATCGTGGTCGAGTGGCGGCTGCCCCGGGTGGCCGCGGCGCTGGTGTTCGGCGCAGCCCTGGGGGCGAGCGGGGCGCTCTTCCAGTCACTGCTGCGCAACCCTCTCGCCGACCCCGGCATCATCGGGTTCTCCCAGGGCTCCTACACCGGCGCACTGATCGTGATCCTGGTCGTCAACGGCACCTATGCGCAGCTGGTCGGCGGGGCGTTGCTGGGCGGGATGGCCACCGCCGTGGCCGTGTACGTGCTCGCCCACCGACGGGGGGTGCAGGGGTTCCGGCTGATCATCGTCGGCATCGGCGTCTCGGCGATGCTCGGGTCGCTCAACACCTGGCTGATCCTCAAGGCCGACCTGGATCAGGCGATGTCCGCGGCGGCGTGGGGTGCCGGGTCGCTCAACGGCGTGTCCTGGGACCAGGTCGTCATCGGCGGCGCCTGCATCGCCGTACTCCTGCTGCTGGCCGGGATGTTGAGCCGGCCGATGCGGCAGATGGAGCTGGGTGACGACGCGGCCGCCTCGCAAGGGGTACGGGTCCCGTCCGTACGCCTTGGCCTGATCCTGGTGGGAGTGGCGCTGACGGCGACGGTCACGGCCGCGTCGGGGCCGATCGCATTCATCTCCCTGGTCGCCCCGCAGATCGGACGCCGACTCGCCCATACCGCCGGAATCACCCTCGCCCCCGCCGCCTTCGTCGGCGCGCTGCTGTGTCTGGTGTCGGACTACCTCGCCCAGCACGTCGCCCCCACCCCGCTGCCGGTCGGCATCGTCACCGTTGTGCTTGGCGGCGGCTACCTCGGTTACCTGCTGTTCAGCGAAGCCAGGAGACGCCTGTGAGCGCAACCCCGCCCGACACCGCGCGCCTGCGTGTGGAGTCGGCGACGATCGGCTACGACAGGCGCATCATCTCCGAGCACCTCTCGGTGGCAATCCCCGACGAGTCGTTCACGGTCATAGTCGGCCCGAACGCGTGCGGCAAGTCCACCCTGCTGCGCAGCCTGTCCCGACTGCTGAAGCCCTCGGCCGGGCAGGTCGTCCTCGACGGCGCCGACATCAACTCCTACAAGACCAGAGAGGTGGCGCGGCGGGTCGGACTGCTGCCGCAGACCTCGATCGCCCCGGACGGGATCACCGTCGCCGACCTCGTGGCCCGCGGACGGTACCCCCATCAGGGGTTCATCCGGCAGTGGACCGAGGACGACGAGCGGGCCGTGCTCAGGGCGATGCACCAGACCTCGGTCGCCGACCTGTCCGGGCGCCTGGTGGACGAGCTGTCGGGCGGGCAGCGCCAGCGCGTGTGGGTGGCGATGGCGCTTGCGCAGCACACCGACATCATGCTGCTCGATGAACCGACCACCTTCCTCGACATCACCCACCAGATCGAGCTGATGGAGCTGTTCACCGACCTGCACCACGTCGGCCACACCCTGGTCGCCGTGCTGCACGACCTGAACCACGCTGCCCGCTACGGCACCCATCTGGTCGCCATGAAGGATGGCGCGGTGGTCGCCGAGGGCACTCCGGATCAGGTCGTCACGGCCGAGCTGGTCGAGGAGGTGTTCGGCCTGCGCTGCCTGGTGGTGCCCGATCCGGTGGCCGGCAGCCCCCAAGTGGTGCCGCTCGGCCGCGAACGAACCCGACGGAAGTGCGCCGACAACATCGACGTAGAGAGTGCGAGAAGTGGCTGATCCGTTTGTCGAGAGGCTGTTGACCCGTGAGTGGAGCCCGGAATGGTTCAGACGACACCTCAAGGAGACAGGTGCGCCACTTGTCGAGCGGGTCTCTGCGGACGAGGTGGAGGTGACGTTCGTCGACGAGCCCGGAGACGACACGACGGTCACCCTCTCGGTGGTGATCGGCCCCAGGATCGGCTTCAACCCGATTGACACGGAGTTCGCCCCGGTGACGGGGACGCCATTCCGCGTTCTCACCCTGCGGATGCGTTCCGACCTGCGCTTCTCCTACGTGTTCGCACGACGCGGGCCGACGGGTGACGGCGAACGGGTTCCGGACCCGTTCAACCCGCCACCGAGGTTCTCGGAGTGCTCGGTGGAGCGGTTCTCCGGTGCCTCGGTGGCAGTGCTGCCCGACGCGGTGCCGTTGCCCTGGCTCGATCAGGCCGAAGCACGGCCGACCCCGGCAGTGGAAGCTGCGGTGCTGGCGAGTGAGCTCCTGGGAGACGAACGCCGCATCTGGGTCTCGATGCCCCCGGGAGAGTTCTCGGACGACAGCGCACTGCCCTTCGTGATCCACCTCGACGGGACGCCGGACCACAGCGCGCCGAGCGTTCGTGACGCCCTGGTCCGGGCGGGACTGGTCCGACCCTGCGCGGTGGTCCTCGTCGGCCGGCCCGCACCGCAGCGCGACAAGGAGCTGCTCTGCAACCCGGCGTTCTCCCGGATGCTGGTCCAGGAACTGCTGCCGTGGCTGCACCACCGGTATCCGCTCTCGCGGGACCCCGGTGACGTCGCGCTGGCCGGCGAGAGCTTCGGCGGTCTGTGCGCCGGCTGGACGGCGCTCCACCACCCGACGACGTTCGGCAACGCCATCCTCCAGTCCCCGTCGTGCGGCTACCACCCTGACCTCAGATGGGGCACCGGACCGGGCGAGCTGCTGCGCCGCACCCCCGTACCGACACTGATCGCCGACTACCTGGCCGTGGAAACGGCACCGGTCCGCGTCTTCCACGACGTCGGGGAGCTGGAGAGCTCGAACACCCACAGCCGCTGGCTGGACCACGTACTCATCGGGAAGGGCTACGACACCCTCTACAGGGAGTTCGCCGGCGGACACGACTACGCGTGGTGGCGAGGAATCTTCGCCGATGCCCTGCTCTGGTGCTTCCCGCTCCGCAGCGGGGATCGGAGCCAGTCATGAGGAACTCCTTGCGTTTCTCGGGCGCCGACACCGCAGGACTGGGGCGCGGACCGCTGACCCGCCGGCTGCCAGTGCTCCTGCTCGCTCCCGCCGAACCGCTCGGCGCCCGGCCGTTCGAGTCCGGGCCGGGGACCACCCCGGGCCGGTTCCTGCTGCGCGTGATCTTCTCGGTGCGGCGGATCAGCGTTCCTGCGATGCTGCTGGCGATCGTGTGGCAGGTCGGCGAGTCCGCGGTCCCGGTGGTGATGGGACTCGCGATCGACCGGGCCGTCGCGACCGGGGACGAGGGACAGCTGGTCCTGTGGCTCGGCGTGCTGGTGGCCCTGTACGTCGCGCTGACGTCGGCGGCGAGGCTCTCGCTGCGGCTGACCGCCCACGCGGTGCAGGTACTGCAGCACCGACTCCGCGGCACCCTCTCCACAGGTGTGCTGCACCCGGTCGGCGGCACCGCCCGTGCGCCCGGCGGCAACGTGGTCTTGGTGATGACGAACGACGTCGCGCGCCTGTCCAACGCGGTGACCCTGACGATCATCCCGGTCTCGAGGATCACGGCCATCGGATTCATCGCGGTATCGCTGCTGGCGACGCACTGGCTGCTCGGACTCGTGGTGCTGTTCGGGGCGCCGGTCGCGGTCTGGTCGATGGGCGTGCTCAGCGAGCGGCTCTCCCGGGACACCCGCGAGTACCAGGAGCTGCTGGCCTCCACGGTCGGACAGGCCACGGACCTGGTCACCGGCTACCGGGTGATCAAGGGGATGCGTGCCGAGGCCGAGGCGACCAGCCGGTACCGGCAGGCAAGCCAGGAGACCCTTGCAGGCGCCAGGCGCAACGCGGGCCTGCTGGGGAGGTTCCTGGTGGGCTCGGGCGTGATCAGCGGCACGTTCGTCGCTGCGGTGGTGGGGCTGGCGGGCTGGTTCGCCGTGGACGGACAGCTCAGCATCGGCGGGCTGATCACCGCCGTCGGCCTCGCCCAGGCGCTGCTGCCGCAGATCCAGGCGATCGCGAGCACGTCCATCCCCAACCTCGCAGGCGCCCGCGCCTCGTCCGTGCGTGTCCTCGACGTGCTGCGGGACAACACTACGTCGACGGCTGGGCCCGATGACGCGACCCGGCGGGACGTCACCGCGCTGCCGAAGCTCGACGTGGTCGTGCCGACCATCTCCGGGCCCGGCGTGACGATCCGGGTCGAGCCCGGCGAACTCGTGGGCGTGCGCGCCGACGACCGGACCGCCGCCCGTGTCGTCGAGGCACTGCTGGACCCGCGGCCCGAGGGAGGGGTCGAGGCGCGGCTCGACGGGATCGCGGCGCGGGAACTGTCCCCGGTCGAGTACCGCTCCCGGGTCACCGTCGCGCCGCACCGCGCCACGCTGTTCAGCGGCACCCTCCGCGACAACGTCGCCGTGATCGCCGGCGCGTCCGAGAGGGTGGACGCCGCGGTGCGAGCCGCCGCCTGCGACGACTTCGCGGCCGACCTCGACGTCCCGGTCGGCGAGGGCGGCAACCGGCTCTCCGGCGGCCAGCGCCAGCGGGTCGCGCTCGCCCGCGCCCTGGCGAGCGATGCCCCGGTGCTCGTGCTGCACGACCCGACCACCGCGGTCGACTCGGTCACCGAGCACACGATCGCAGACCGTCTGCATGGTGTCCGGGCAGGCCGCTCGACGCTGCTGATCGCATCGAGCCCGGCGATGCTCGCTGCCTGCGACCGCGTCGTCGAGCTGTCCGACGACGTACCCGCGACCGCAAGGACAGCGCCGTGAGCGGCACCTCCGCCGGGACCGAGACCGCGGCTTCCGATGCCGAGCTGTCCGGGCTGCCCGTCGCAAGCGGCCGCGAGACGCTCAGAGAGGTGTGGCGGCTCAGCCACGGGTACCGGCTCCGGCTCGCCGCGACCGGGGTGCTCGGGATCGTCAGCACCGGCGTCGACCTGATCGTTTCCGTGGCGATCGGATTCCTCGTCGACCGCGTACAGGCCGGCACCGCGGACCTCGCCACAGTGCTGACGGTCACGGTCGTCCTGGCACTCTCGGCAGTCCTCGGTGCTGCGGGCACCGCGCTGACGATCGTGCTCGCCACCCGCGTCTACCACTCCATCCTGGCCGCACTGCGCGAGGAGCTCGTGGGCCACGCGATGGCGCTCCCACAGCACCACGTCGAGCGCGCCGGCACCGGAGACCTGATCTCGCGGTCCAGCGACGACGTCACCGCTGTCGCCGACGCTGCCCCCGCCGTGATCCCGGTGCTCACCGTCACCGCCTTCACCATCGTCGTGTCGCTGGGCGGGCTCGCGGCACTGGAATGGCCCTACGCGGCCGCCTTAGCCGTCGTACTGCCGGTCTACGTGCTGGCCGCGCGGTGGTACCTGCGCATCGGACTAGGGGTCTACCGGGCCGAGCGCACGGCGATGAGCGCGCGCGCCCAGCAGATCCTCGAGTCCCAGCGCGGCTACGCCACCGTGCTCGGCTTCGGGTTCGCCGAGGAACGGCACCGGGCTGTGATGACGGACTCCTGGCGCGTCGCGCGGCAGTCGCTACGCGCACGCACCGTGCTGAGCATGCTCAATGCCCGGCTCAACGTCGGGGAGTGCATGAGCCTGGCCGCCGTACTCGTCGTCGGCTTCGTCCTCATCGACCACAACGTATCGACCGTCGGCGGCGCCACCACCGCGATGCTGCTCGTGCTGCGCTTGCTCGGACCGGTCAACCAGCTGCTGCTGGTCATCGACACCCTCCAGTCCGCCCTCGCATCGCTGAGCCGCATGATCGGGGTCGTCACGATTCCGATCAGCTCGTCGGACGTCCCGGCGCAGGCCGCGAGCACCGCCGTACAGCTCGACGAGGTTTCCTTCCGCTACAGCGAGGGGCCGCGAGTGCTCGACGACATCACCCTCGACATCCCCTCCGGTCAGCGCGTGGCCGTCGTCGGCGTGTCCGGGGCAGGCAAGACCACGCTCGCCGGCGTGGTCGCCGGCACCCACCTACCTGAGGCCGGGACGGTGACTCGCCCCAGCCGTACCGCGATGATCACCCAGGAGGTCCACGTCTTCGCGGGCACCCTGCGCGACAACCTCACCCTCGCCGCGCCCGGGGCCACCGACCACGACCTCCATGCAGCGCTCGAAGCCACCGGCGCTGCATCGATCCTCGATGTTCTCCCCGACCGGTTGGACACCCTGATAGGCGTCGGCGGACACCCGCTCACCGACGCACAGGCGCAGCAACTTGCGCTCACCCACTTGCTGCTCACCGACGCTGATCTGGTGATCCTTGACGAAGCGACCGCCGAGGCCGGCTCCGCCTACGCCGGACAGCTCGACCGCGCTGCTGATGCTGTCCTCGCTGGGCGCACCGCAGTCGTAGTCGCGCACCGTCTCTCCCAGGCAGCAGCCTGCGACCGGATCATGGTGATGGAGCGCGGCCGGATCATCGAGACCGGCACCCACGGAGAGCTGGTTGATGCCGGTGGTGTGTACGCCGGATTGTGGACGGCCTGGGAGGCCGCTCGGTGACAACAGCATCACCAGGCCAGGATTCGCTGCAGTCCGCGGAGCTTGCCGGTTCGGCGGTGCCCGCGCGGAGTGCGGCGAGGTGTTTGCGGACGACCTGGCGGCTGCCGCGGTAGTCGCGAGCCTGGATCTCCAGGAACAGTCGGGTGCCGCTGACCTGGCCCTGAGCTTCCGTGAAGCGGGTGTTGAGGTATGCCTTGAACGGCGCGCGAGGCTGTCAGCCCTCTCCGGCGTCATTCGCCGCACGGTTCCCGGCTGGTTGGGGGCTGGGTGCGACATCATGGGCTTTACGGGCGATATCTTGACGCTGAAATGACGCTCGTGGCGCTCATTCGACGCTCGTTCTGATGGGGTGTCAGTCGTGCTTCGCTGCTGGTCAGGCGATTTGATGCGTCGTCCGGCTGAGGGTACAGCTGACAGTTTCGTGAGTAGTTGTGCCCAGCCGCATATGCGTAGCACTCGGCAGGTGCTTGGTCTCCTGGTGGTGCAGGCCACAGGTATCCGTGGCCCTCGGCGTGGGTCAGTGAGCGGTGCGCCAGGTGATGGAGGCGGGGAACCTGTCTCGGCGAGGACGTCGAGGGGTGGCTTTAACGGCTGGTAGCGGCTCCACTCTTCCGGCCTGAGTTGGCTCCAGCTGAAGATCGAGTGGAGGAAAGTTCCGGTTTGAATCGGCTCCGGTCTCCGGGACCGGGTGGCCCCGGAGTATCGGGTCTGGAGTGGGAGTTATGTGCCGTTCTTCTGTTGCCTGGCCCTGGTCTGTGCCAGCCGGTAGGACTCGGGGCCGGATTCGATGATCGCTCCGTTGAAGGTGAGCCGGTCGACAATGGCTGCGCAGAGCCTGGGATCGGTGAAGGTCCGGGTCCAGCCGCCGAACGATTCATTCGAGGCAATGGCGACACTGCTCTTTTCCTCACGCTCGGTCAGAACCTGGAAGAGCATCTCAGCTCCGCGGCGGTCGAGTTCGAGATATCCCAGCTCGGACCTTGACCCTTGATCTTGGACACACGAGACACTAGATCTTGAGGATCTGAGAACGGACATCTCGTGGTCATGAAGCACTACCCGCCGGAGT
>NZ_JBVIPT010000029.1:0-110055 GCF_055577685.1 Streptomyces sp. NPDC033178 | reverse complement strand
CGGCGGAAGGCGAGTACTTTTTTCGCCCCCGCCGCCCCTACCCTCCCCCACTCTCGGCTTCGCTCGAGCGGGGGGACCCCCATCGTCCCTTTTCGGGGGCCGGCCCCCGAACCCCCGCTCCTCAAACGCCGGAGGGGCTGAGGATTCGGACGCCGGAGGGGCTGAAGATTCGGATGGTGGAGGGGCTGAAGGTTTCGCAGCCCGGGCCGACACCTTCAGCCCGTCCGGCGTTTGAGGACGAGGACGTTCAGGCCGATGAGCGGGGGTCTGGGGGCGCAGCCCCCAGGGACGGACGGGACGGGTAGGGGCGGCGGGGGCGACACTCTGTCGTCCCCGGGGCGGACCGCTCGACGCAGCGTCCATTGCCCGCCCGGCAGGGCAAACGGCATGCTGCCCACGTGCCAGCGAACCCGAGAACTCGAATCTCCCGCCGCAGCCTGCTGCGCACCCTCGGCACGGGCGCCGCCACCGCACTGGCAGCCGGCTGCGGAGTACCGGCAGCGTACGTCGCGCCCTCGGACCGGTCGAGAAGCGACCTGTCGGCCACGGACAAGCGCCTGACCTGGGCCAACTGGCCCCTCTACATCGACACGGACGACGAGGACGAGTCGAGGCGCCCCACCCTGGATGCCTTCGAGAAGCGCACCGGGATCGAGGTCACGTACACCGAGGAGATCAACGACAACGACGAGTTCTTCGGGAAGGTCAGCCCCTCCCTGATGAACCATCAGGAGACCGGCCGGGACCTGATGGTGATCAGCGACTGGATGTGCGCGCGGTTCGTACGCCTGGGCTGGGTCCAGGAGATGGACAGGTCCAGGCAGCCCAACGTCACCAAGTACCTGGACCCACAACTGCGTTCACCGGCCTTCGACCCGGGCCGGGGGTACACCGTGCCGTGGCAGTCGGGGATCACCGGCATCGCGTACAACCGCCGCGCGGTCGGCCGCGAGATCCGGCACGTCTCCGACCTGTGGGCGGACGACCTCAAGGGCCGCGTCACGCTCCTCTCCGGTCTCGACGAGGCGTTCGCGCTGCTCATGCAGGGCAACGGTGTCGACATCACCAAGTGGACCGCGGACGACTTCCACACGATGTGCGAGCAGGTCGAGAAACTCGTCCGCACGGACCACATCCGCCGTTTCACCGGCAACGACTACATCAAGGACCTGTCGAGCGGCGACGTACTGGCCTGCCAGGCGTACAGCGGTGACGTGATCCAGCTCCAGGCCGACGATCCCGACATCGAGTTCGTCGTCCCGGAGGAGGGCGCCGAGCTCTGGTCCGAGTCCCTGATGATCCCGAACCTCGCCCGCCACAAGGCGAACGCGGAGACGCTCGTCGACTACTACTACGAACCGTCCGTCGCCGCCGAGCTCGCCGCGTGGGTCAACTACGTCTGCCCCGTCCCGGCGGCCCAGGACATCCTCGCCTCCTCCAAGGACGAGGAGACCGCCGCCCTCGCCGAGGACCCGCTCATCTTCCCCGACACCGCCATGCGCAGGCGGCTCGCGATCGCCCGGGACATCACGGCGAAGGAACGCACGGAGTTCGCGAAGCGGTGGAACGCGATCGCGGGGCTGTAGAGGGTCGCGCGTTCAACCGTGACGAGGAATCTGGGGAACCTTCCGACGGGCCTCGACCGACGCGGTTCACCAAGGTGTTCAGAGGCCCGCACGCGTGAACGTCACATGCGTCACTCCGCTGGGCGAGGAAGTGGCCTCGACCTCGTAGTCCTTCTCGGGGCCCTCCAGTCCGTCCCAGAGGCGTACGCCTCGGCCCAGGAGGATCGGGGTCACCACGACGTGCAGGCGGTCGATGAGTCCGGCGGCAAAGAAGTCGCGGACCACGGTGGGGCCACCGCCGATGCGTACGTCCTGGCCGTCCGCCGCCTCGCGGGCCGTAGCGAGCGCCTCGGCGGGTGAGGTGTCGAGGAAGTGGAACGTCGTGCCGCCCTCCATCTCGATCGACGGGCGCGGGTGATGGGTGAGGATGAAGGTCGGTGTGTGGAAGGGCGGGTTGGGCCCCCACCAACCTTTCCAGTCCGGGTCCTCGTGCCATCCGGGGTAGCCGAACTTGCCGGCGCCCATGATCTCGGCGCCGATCCCGGGCTCGAACTGCCGCGCGAAGGCGTCGTCGAGGCCGGCGGTTCCGCCGGAACGGCCGGTCATCTCGTGCCAGAACCGGGTGGTGAACATCCACTGGTGCAGCCTTTCGCCGGCGTGGCCGAAGGGCGCGTCACGGCTCAGGCCCTCACCGGTGCCGAAGCCGTCGAGTGAGATGGAGAAGTTGTGGACGCGGGCGAGTGACATGGTCGGCGACACCTTTCCCTTGTTCCAGCGATCGATGGTGGTCGCCATGGTGGCGGACGACCAACGCCAAACCTCCCAGGTCGCATAGATCAACTCAATCCGTGTCGAACCTGACTCGCCTCAGCAGTGCCGCGCCGGGCCCACGAACACCCCAACTTCCTTTGTGGGAAAGGCCATTGACATCGCAGCGCGCTGTGTAGACCGTGTGATGACACGCGTCTCATTGTGTGTGAGTCCGCCTCGGGTGAGGCATGGACACGGGGGTGTCATGGGGAACGCACGCAGGCTGCCCATGCTGGTGGCGGTCATGGTGGGGCTGGTGCTGCTCGTTGCCGTCGGCGTGGTGGTGAGCGCGGCCGTCGGTGGTTCGGACGACGACTGCGACGTACGGCTTGAGGTGAACTCCTCGACGGAGAAGGGCGATCTGCTCTCCGTCCTGGCCGAGGACTACAACGACGCCGGGCGCGAGCTCACGGGCGGGAAGTGCGCCCGAGTGGCGGTGTCGGAGACGAGTTCCGGCGTGGCCAAGGACGCACTGGCCCAGGGGTGGGACGAGCGGCGCGACGGCGCGCCCGAACCGCAGGTGTGGACGCCGTCCTCCTCGCTGTGGCTGACACTGCTGCAGCGCGACGCGACCGCTGCCGACCGCAAGCTGCTCACCGACGAGAAGCCGCAGTCGCTTGCCACCAGCCCGCTGGCGATCGGCATGCCCCGGCCGATGGCGGAGGCACTCGGCTGGCCGGAGAAGAAGATCGGCTGGCGGGATGTGCTGTCGCTGACGGAGAAGGGCTGGGCCTCGAAGGGGCGGCCCGAGTGGGGCCGCTTCAGCCTGGGCAAGGACAACCCGCACACCTCCACCTCGGGCCTCGGCGCGACCGTGGCCACCTTCTACGCCGCCACCGGCCGCTCCAGCGACCTCACCGTGAAAGAGGTCGAGGACCCCAGGACCCGGCGGTTCGTGGCCGGCGTCGAGGCGGGTGTCCTGCACTACGCCTCCGACGCGACCGCGTACATGGCCAACCTCGCCGAGGCGGACGCCGACGGACAGGCACTGTCGTACGCCAGCGCCATCGCCGTACAGGAACAGCTGATCCACCTCTACAACCAGGGCAGCCCCACGGGCGAGACCGAGCGGATCGGCAAGGGGAAGAAGCCGCAGGTGCCTCTGGTGGCCGTGCACCCGGCCGACGGCACGCTCATGTTCGACCACCCCTTCGCGGTGCTGCCCACGGCGTCCAGGGACCAGCGGGCCGCGGCGGCCGATTTCCGTGCCTTCCTGCTGGAGGACGCCCAGCAGCGCCGCTTCCAGCAGACCGGATTCCGCGACCACGAGGGCAACGCGGGCAGCGAACTCGCCCGCTCGGTCAGCCTGTCCGAGCAGAGCCAGGGGAACCTGTCGCTGATCGACCCGCCCGCGGTCGACGTGCTGGCGGCGGTCCTGGACAGCTGGGACGAGCTGCGCAAGAAGGCCCGGGTGCTGCTCGTCATGGACGTCTCCGGGTCGATGAACCAGACCGCGGGCGGCGGACAGAGCCGGATGGAGGCTGCCAAGAAGGCCGCCGCCGACACGCTCGATCTCTACCACCCCGACGACGAGGTCGGCCTGTGGGCGTTCTCCACCGAGACCGACGACCACCCCGAGCCGTACCGGGAGATCGTGCCGCCCCGCCCCGTCCGTGACAACGAACAGCGGCTCACCGAGGCCATCAACGGGCTCAACGCCGAAGGCGGCACCGCCCTCTACACCACCGTGCGCGCCGCCCAGAAGGAGATGCTGGCCGACCTGGACACCGACCGCATCAACGCCGTCGTCGTCCTGACCGACGGCCGGAACGAATACCCGGCCGACAACGACCTCGACTCACTTCTGCGCGACCTCGACGCCAGTCAGCTGGAGCGCTCCGTACGCGTCTTCACCGTCGCCTTCAGCGGCCAGGCCGACTTCGGCACGCTCACGAAGATCGCCACCGCAACCAAGGCCACGTCGTACGACGCCCGCGACCCGGCGGTCATCGACAAGGTGATGGTCTCCGTCATCAGCAACTTCTGACCCGGCACAGCACGTGAAGCACAGCACGTGAAGACGGGCTCGGCCTCATGGGCGGTACCGACAGACCACATCTCATGGGCAGTACAGACAGAAGAGAAGAGAGAGGACACGATGGGCAGCCGTCTCCTTCCCGCCGCCGCGGTCGCGCTGTTCGCCGTCGCGGGCAGCGTCACGGCTCTCCTCGCCGGTGCCCCGGCCGCCGCCGCCCTGCCGGTCGGTGCGGGCGTCGGCGGCCTCGTATGGGGGGCGCATGCCCTCACCGGCCGTCTCACCCGCCCCGCGGCGTCGGCATCCGCGAGGCCCGCGACCGGCCGGGCGGATGCCCGGGACGCGGATCGGCCGACGGACCCGCTGTCCGACCCGCCGTCCGGGTCACTGTCCGAACAGCCCGCCGACGCCGTCCGATGGCTGAACCGCGCGTCGGCGGCCGCCGACCGGCTGCAGCACCAGTGCCGACAGAGTCCCAACGCCTCGCTCTGGCCGACGCTGGCAACGGCGGCGACATCCGTACGGGCCGCGGCCGACCGGCTGACGGCGGCGGCCGAGGCGGTCCGCGTCATCGACACCAGCGGTACCAGCGGTACCAGCGGCACACCCGCCGACCACGAGGTCCTGCGGTGTGACCAGGAGCGCCTGGAGGCAGAGGCCCGGGCCCTCCCCGACGGCCCGCTGCGGCGGGCCAAGGAGGACGCCGCGCGCGCCACGGGCGAACGCGCCGCCACCCTGAAGCGCCTGGCCGAACTGCGCCAGCTCCTGATCACCACCATGGAGGCCACCGCCCTGCGCCTGGAAGCCGCGGCGGAGCGTGGGGCCATGCTGCTGTCCCTCCAGGCCGCGACGGACGCCTCAGCAGCCCCTCCGGATCTCACCGCACTCGACCACGAGCTCGACGCCGTACAGAGCGGACTCGACACGCTCGACGAGATCACCCGCTCCCTGCACGGCACGGCCGAGGACCGGCCGGAGTGAGGGAGTCGGCCTGCGCGGGCGAGGGCGCCTCATCTTCACGATGACGTGGTCCCTGGTCGTCGTACCGACCCTGGTCGTCCTGGCGTCGCGCAGCTACGGAACGTCATGGGTGGCGGTGTTCGTCCTCCTCGCCATCGTCTCGGGCGCCACGGGTCTGGCGATCGGCCACCCCTTGGTCCACCCGTACATGGCGGACGCCGCGCCGCGAGAGCTCCTGACTGCGGCGCCCGGGCTCACGGCAGCCGCTCTGATCTTCACCGCACCGGGGCCGGCTCCCTGGGCCTTCCACGAGCCGGCCGGGCAGTCGGCGCAGGTCCGCGTCATCGAGGCCGAGCCCGTCACCGACGACTATGGCGAGGACACCGGGCTCACCTACTACCGCGTCGCGGACGCGGCGACCGAGCGTGACCTCGGCCGCATGCGGTTCGGCCCGCGGACACGCGTACCCGCCGGCGCCGTCATCACCGCCTCCGTGATCCCGGACGGCTGGTCGCCGCCCATCGCCACCGAACGCCTGAAGGACGCCGACGCCCTCGCCACCACATTCACCGTCCTCGTCGCCGTTCATGTCCTTGCCTGCGCCGTCACGGCAGCGGCCTGGCCCCGCGAGACCCAGAGCTGAGCGCCCCGGGCCGCCCGGGCCGGATCCTCAGCTCCCCGTTCCGAACGCCGCCCCCACGATCCGCTCCGCCACCGGGTTCATCTCCTCGCTCTTCGCGTCGGTCGCGTTCACCGAGTACACGAGGGTGCGTGACAGATTGCGCGTGGCGGCGATCACCGTGCTGTAGCCGGGCCTGGCACCGGACTTGGCCCAGATGACTGTGTCGTCGTCGAGCTTGAACTGCTGGAGACCGGCGCTCATCGTCGCGTTCGGCACGTCCGGGAGCGTGAACATCTCCTTGTCCAGGAGGGGTTGGGGGACCAGTCGGCCGCGGAACAGTGCGACGAGCAGGCGCTCCAGGTCCTGAGTCGTGGAGATCATGTCGCCCGCGGCCCACCGGTCCGACATGTTCCACTCGGTGGCGTCCACCAGCCTGCCGTCAGCCAGGATCTGGTAGCCGCGGTTGTGCGGGCCGTGGATACGGGGGTCGGGCCCGCCGGGGAAGGACGTGTGACGCATCCCGGCCGGCCGCAGGACCCGTACGGCCGCCTGGTGCTCGTAGGTGTCGCGGGTGACCTTCTCGATGAGCAGGCCGAGCACGGTGTAGTCGATGTTGGCGTACTTCTGCCGCTCACCCGGGCAGAAGGCGGGGCCGGCGGCGACGGACGAGGCCACGACCGCCTCCGGGGTCAGCGTCTCGAACCGCCGCTCGTACCCCTCACCGTTCACGTCACCCAGCGTCGCTCCCGGCTTCAGCCCGCTGGTGAAGGTCAGCAACTGCCGTACGGTGATGGGCTTGAAGGCCTTCGAGAGGAGGCCGGGGAGGTAGGTCTGGACGTGTCCGTCCAGGTCGATCCTGCCTTCGGCGGCGAGCTGCAGCACGACGGCCGCGGTGACCACCTTGGTGGTCGAACCGGCCCTGAAGCGCCCGTGTTCCAGAGCCTTGCGGCCACTCGCCAGGTCGTGCACCCCGGCACTGCCCCGCCAGGTGCCGGCCTTGCCCCCGACACGTACGAGCGCGGCCGTCGTGTCCTTGTCCGGAATTCCCTTGAGCGCTTCGCGTAAGGCCTTGTCGGTCTTCGGGTTCACGGTCTCCCGTACGACCGCCGTGGGGGAGGGGGCGGCGAGCGCGGTCCCGGCCAGGGGCCCCGCGGTGAGGCCCAGGACCACGACGGCGGCACAGGCGGTACGGATACGGAGATGCATCGGCTGACTCCCAGGGGTGGTCGGTGACCTTCATCCTCCGGTCGTACGCCGTTGCCGCGGATCCTCTCCGAGGAGGGCACCGACCCTGACCGCGACCCTCATCAACTGCCGTGCGGGACAAGGGGGTTGTCAGGGGTTGCCCCTAGGGCGACGCATGCCTTCACGAGAAAAACTGTTATCCCGGAAGCCTCTCCTCCGTCTCCTGTGCACATACGCACCACACGCACCACACCGAGCGCGGGCAACACACAGCGCACACGCCCCTCCATCCGCACAGGAGTTATTCGTGGCAGAGCACAACAAGCACCGCTTCAGCCGTCGCAGCGTCCTCCAGATCGCCGGCGGTGTCGCCGCCGCGGGAGCCGTCGGTGGTATCGCGGTCTCGTTGAGCGGTGGCGACTCGGCCGACGCGGCGCAGACCGGCGCCTCCCCGTCGCCCGGCGAGTCCGCCGGGAAACCGGTCTTCGCGCACCCCGGGATGCTGCACAACGCCGGCGACCTCAACCGGGCCAAGGTGCGCGTCGCCGCCCGCCGGGAGCCCTGGACGGCGGGCTGGCAGCGGCTGACCGCGAACCGGCACTCCGCGAGCACCTGGACCCCCAGGCCGCAGACCACGGTCGTCCGCGGCGGCACCGGCCAGAACTACGTGACCCTCTACAACGACATCCACGCCGCCTACCAGAACGCCCTGCGCTGGAAGATCGCCGGCACGAAGGAGAACGCCGAGGCGGCCGTCGCGATCCTCAACGCCTGGTCGGCCACGCTCACCACGGTCACCGGCAACGCCGACCGGTTCCTGGCCGCCGGGATCTACGGCTACCAGTTCGCCAACGCCGCCGAGCTGGTGCGCGACCACGCCGGCTTCGACCTGGCCCGCTTCCAGAAGATGATGCTCAAGGTCTTCCACCCCATGAACGAGGACTTCCTCACCCACCACAACGGCGCCGTCATCACCAACTACTGGGCCAACTGGGACCTGTGCAACGTGGCTTCGGTCATGGCGATCGGCATCCTCTGCGACGACAAGGCCCTGTTCGACCGCGCGGTGGAGTACTTCAAGAAGGGGGCGGGCAACGGCTCGATCGGGAACGCCGTCCCCTTCGTCCACGAGTCCGACGGCCTCGCCCAGTGGCAGGAGGCCGGCCGCGACCAGGGACACACCGCGATGGGCATGGGCCAGATGGGCGCGATCTGCGAGATGGCCTGGAACCAGGGCGTCGACCTCTACGGCTACGACGACAGCCGGTTCATGAAGGCCGCCGAGTACGTCGCCAAGTACAACCTCGGCGGCGACGTGCCCTTCACCAAATACAGCTGGCGCAGCGGCACCGGGAGGGGCAAGTACAACGAGCAGGCTGTGATCTCCGACATAGCGCGTGGAGAGATTCGTCCCGTTTGGGAGATCCTGCACTATCACTACGCGCGCCGCCGTCGGCTCTCCGTTCCGAACATCACGGCCATGGCTGAGAAGGTGCGTGCGGAAGGCGGAGGCGGTGACTACGGCCCGAACAGCGGCGGCTTCGACCAGCTCGGCTTCGGGACGCTCCTCTACGCCAAGTGACACCTCCTCGGGAAGGGACGGACGTGAACGGGCGGCAGTGGCGTACGACGATCGCGGCGGCGCAGGCCGGTGACCGGCGCGCGCTCGACGAACTCGTCGAGGGCTGGCTGCCGCTGGTCTACAACATCGTCGGCCGCGCGCTGAACGGTCACGCGGACGTCGACGACGTCGTGCAGGAGACGATGCTGCGGGCCGTCGACAACCTCGGCACCCTGCGTGACCCGGACAGCTTCCGCTCCTGGCTGGTCGCCATCGCCATGCGTCAGATACGCGACCGGGCCAGACGCCGGACCTCCGAGTCGCTGGCCGACGACGCGGCCCAGGAGGCCACCGACTTCGCCGAACTCACCGTGCTGAGGCTCCAGTTGGAGGGCCAACGGCGCGAGGTCGCGGAGGCGGTGCGCTGGCTCGACGACGAGGACAGGCAACTGCTGTCGCTGTGGTGGCTGGAGGTCGCGGGCGAACTTACCCGGCGTGAACTGGCGGCGGCCGTCGGCATCAGCCGCCAGCACACCGCCGTACGCGTCCAGCGGATGAAGGCCCGCCTGGAGGCCGCGCGCGGCATCGTGCGGGCACTGGACTCGTCCTGCCCCGAACTGCGCGAGCTGACCGCCCGCTGGGACGGGCGCCCCGACTCGGTGTGGCGCAAGCGGCTGGCCCGGCACATCAGGGGCTGCCGTCACTGCGCGGCGCCCGGCGAGGCGGTCGTACCGGCCGAGCGGCTGCTCGTCGGGCTCGCGCTCGTCCCGATCCCGGTCGGCTTCACGCTCTCGCTCGCCCTCGGCGGCAAGACGGCGGCAGCCGCGACGACCGCCGCCACGGGGGTCGGCTGGTCCGCCAAGGTCGTCGCCGCGCTCACCAAGCCCGTGGTCGCCATGACGGCCGGGGCGACCATCGTCGCGGGCGGCGCGTACGTCGTCACCCAGCCGGACTCGGCCCCGCCGAAGGCCGCCGCCCCGCCCACCGCGGCGAGCACCTCGCGCCCGAAGGCACCGAGTCCCACCGCGAAGCCCAGCCCGTCACCCTCCCCCAGCAGAACCCGCAAGGACCTGTACGGCACGGTCGTCGACGCCGTCGACAGGGCCCCGGACCCGAACGCGCGGCCCGCGGACCTGCCGCGCCGCCCCGATTCCGGCCTCACCAGCACCGGCGGCCCCAAGGCCGTGATGCAGCACCGCGGGGACAGCGTGACGCTCAGCGGCCAGGGCTATGTGCTGGTGCGCTGGCAGATCTCCCCCAAGTCGCGGCCCGGCGCCCTGGTCATGCCGGCCTGGACCGGCCTCAAGGGGAAGCTGTTCCACGTGGCGTCGGGCGGCGGCCGCCGGATGGACGACACCTTCGCGGAGAACGCCGACGGCTACACCTCCGGCATGGGCGGGCCGCGTGTCGGATACACCGTCCTGCCGGCCGGCACCCAGCAGATGTGGCAGAACGAGTACTTCTACGTCGACGGCACCGTCACCCTCGTCCAGAACGAGCGGGGCGCCGACTACGGGCTGATCGTCTTCCCGTCGAACCGGGACGCCGTGACCAAGGACGTCATGACCGGCCCCGCCCAGGGCGCCATCCGCTACGGCCTCGTCCGCGACACCGGAGAGGACACGGCACCGGTCCCGCAGTACGTCACCCGCTCGAGACCGGCCGACGCGTCGACGGTCCGTCAGAAGTCGCAGGTGACGGGCTAGTTGCCCGGTCCTGTGCGGCCATCACCTCGTCCCCGTGGTCGAAGGCCCATGCCCCGAATGTCTCGATCGGATCGAGCAACGTCCGTCCCAGCGCGGTGAGTTCGTACTCCACGCGAGGCGGCGACCCGGTGTACGCGCGCCGCACGACCAGACCGTTGAACTCCAGCCGCCGCAGGGTCTGGGTCAGGACCTTCTGGCTGATCCCGCCTATGTGTTCACGCAGTTCGCCCGGCCGCCGGGACCCGTGCCGCAGCGCCCAGAGGACCACGGCGTTCCAGGTGTTGGAGAGCAGGTCGAAGGCGAGCCGGGCACGGCAGTCGGCGAGGAAGAACGGTTCGGTGCTCACATACCGAATGGTGCCCGAGCGGCTGCCTACTGTCGTGGGAGATCGACCCACGGACCGGAGGAGGCAGGGGCGTATGCGGATAGGGATTCTCGGCACGGGCGGCATGGCGGACGCGCTGGGCACGCAGTGGCGGCGGGCCGGACACGAAGTACGCGCGGGAAGCCGATCGGGCGGGTTGAGGGAGGCGGCCGAGTTCGGCACGGACGCGGTGCTGCTGGCGCTGCCGTACGCGGCGGTGGTCGACGTGGTCGCCGGTCTTGAGGACGTACTGCGCGGGCGGGTGCTGATCGACTGCACCAACCCGGTGGGCCCGGGCTTCGCCCTGCTCACGGCGGGCGGGCCCGCGGCGGCCGAGCGGATCGCCTCCGCCGCCCCGGCCGCGCCCGTCGTCAAGGCCTTCAACCTCTGCCACGTGGACGTCTGGCGGCTGACTCCGCCGGTCTTCGACGGCCGCCCGCTGGCGGTCCCGCTCTGCGGCGACGACGAGGCGGCGCTGACCGTCGTACGCCGGCTCGTACGCGACCTGGGCTGCGAGCCGTTGAACGCGGGCGGCCTGGACCGGGCCGGGCTGCTGGAGGCGACGGCGGCACTGCTGATCGGACTGTGGGTGGGGGAGGGGGCGGACGCCCAGGCGATCGCCCCGCCACTGGAGTTCGCGCGGCCCGCTCGCTAGGCCTTCGGTCCCTTGCGCAGGGCGCAGAGCGTGTCGATGCGGTTCGTGGTGATCGAGTCGACGCCCGCGTCGAAGAGGCGCCGCATGGAGCGGCCGGTGTCGGGCGTCCACACCGACACCAGATACCCGTCGCGGTGCGTACGGGCGATCACGTCGCGATTGGCAAGCCCGAAGCGGTAGTTGAGCCACCGCGGCCGCACCGCGTCGAGCAGCGCGGGCCGCGGGGGCGCGAGGGTCGTCCAGGTGAGGGCGATCTCCGCGGCGGGGTCGGCAGCGCGGACGGCGAGCATGACGTCGGCGCCCGCGCAGTAGTACACGCGCTCCTCGGCGCCGAGGTCACGGATGACACCGATGATCCGGCGGACGGCACGCGCGTCCGCCGGACCCGGCAGATCGACCATGAACCGGCCGTCGTCCGTCGACTTCAGCGCCTCCTCCAGCGTGGGAACACCGCCGAAGGTCAGGCCCCGCACCTCGTCCGAGGAGAGCGACACCAACGGCCGGTCCTGCTCCCACAACCGCTTCAGCGTGCTGTCGTGCAGCAGCACGGGCACGCCGTCGCGGGTGAGCCGGACGTCGATCTCCACTGCGTCCGCGCCCTGTTGGAGCGCTGAACGCAGGGAGTCGATGGTGTTCTCGCGGACGCGGTAGGGGTCGCCGCGATGGGCCACGGCAGTCACGGTACGCATGGGCCCATTGTGCTGGGTCTGTGCCGGCTCAGGGAGCGAGCCAGTCAGAGGTGTACGTGTCGATGTCCGCTGCGAGCTTCGCCTTGCCGGTGTCGTCGAGGAAGGAGACCTCGACGGCGTTCTTGGCGAGTGCGGCGAGACCCCACTCGTCGAGGTCGAGGAGGCGGGCGGCCACCGCGTACTCGTTGTTGAGGTCGGTGCCGAACATCGGCGGGTCGTCGGAGTTGATCGTGACGACGACTCCGGCCCGGACGAACTCCTTTATGGGGTGCTCGTCGAGCGTGCGGACCGCGCGGGTGGCGATGTTGGACGTCGGGCAGACCTCCAGCGGGATCCGGTGCTCGGCGAGGTGCGCGAGGAGCTTCGGGTCCCGGGCGGAGCTGGTGCCGTGCCCGATGCGCTCGGCGCGCAGATCGGTCAGCGCGTCCCAGATCGTCTCCGGTCCCGTCGTCTCGCCCGCGTGCGGTACGGAGTGCAGGCCGGCCGCGATCGCACGGTCGAAGTACGGCTTGAACTGCGGCCGGGGCACGCCGATCTCGGGTCCGCCGAGCCCGAAGGAGACCAGGCCCTCCGGGCGGAGCTTGTCGGTGGTGGCGAGCCGGACCGTCTCCTCGGCGGATTCGAGCCCCGCCTCGCCCGGAATGTCGAAGCACCAGCGCAGCACGGTCCCGAAGTCGGCCTCGGCGGCCGTGCGCGCGTCCTCGATCGCCTCCATGAAGGCGCCCTCGTCGATACCGCGACGGGTCGACGAGAACGGCGTGATCGTCAGCTCGGCGTAGCGGATCTGCTGGCGGGCCATGTCCCGGGCGACCTCGTACGTCAGCAGACGTACGTCCTCGGGGGTTCGGATGAGGTCGACGACGGACAGGTACACGTCGATGAAGTGGGCGAAGTCCGTGAACGTGAAGTAGTCGACCAGGGCCTCGGGGTCCGACGGCACCTTGGAGTCGGGGTGGCGGGCGGCCAGTTCCGAGACGATCCGGGGGGAGGCTGAGCCGACGTGGTGCACGTGGAGTTCGGCCTTGGGCAGTCCGGCGATGAAGGCGTGCAGGTCGTGGTGGTCGGTCAAGGGTTCCTCCCCGGGAACGGCGCCCGGCCGTGTGTCCGGCGGACGCGGGTGATCGGCTGATCGATGGTTCAGGGATCATCGTAGGACGCGGTCCGTGCGGGGGAGGCCCGGCCCGTAGCATGACGCTACGTACGACAGAGGGGACTCCGCGCATGTCCGACGACGCGCAGACGCCGGGTGCGGCGGCCGGCGACGAATCGGGGGCCCGCCCCGAGGACGCGGCTCCCGCGGCGAAGGTCCCGCTGAGCAAGCCGTCCGCCGAGCCGAACCCCTGGGCCCCACCGGCGGACGCGGCCCCTGGAGAGCGGGCCGGCCCGACGCCGCCTTCGGTGCACGACCAGCAGACGGTGACATCGCTGCCGGGCGGGGCGCCGCAGGCTCCGGGCACGGGCACTCCGGTGCCGCCCGGCTCGGGCTCTGTGCCCCCGGCGACCCCTTCGACTCCCTCGGCCCCCTCAGGCCAGCAGCCCTGGGCCAACCCGTTCGCGCCGCCGGCCGCCTCGGCCCCGCCGAACCCCTTCGGGCCTCCCGGAGGGGCACCCCACCCGTACGCGCCCCCGGCCGGGCCCCACCTCCACCCCGCTCCCGGCTCCTCCGTCCCCCCGCCTCCCATCGCGCCCGAGGGCCCCGGCCAGGTGCCGTACGGATACGGCTACCCGGGATACCCCGCCTACGGTGGCCCCGGCGGGGGTCCCGGCTACGGCTGGCCGGGGATGCCCATGGCGCCCAGCAACGGGCTGGGCACGGCAGGGCTCGTACTCGGCATCATCGCGGCGGTCGGCTTCTGTCTCTGGCCGGTCGCCCTCGCCTGCGGGATCCTCGCGGTGATCTTCGGTGCGATCGGGCGCGGCAAGGCTCGCCGCGGTGAGGCCACCAATCCCGGTCAGGCGCTGGCCGGCATCATCTGCGGTGCCGTCGGCATAGCCCTGGCCATCGCCTTCGTGGTGGTGTTCCTGATCGTCCCCGACGACTCCGAGAGCGACTCGGGAACCGTCGACGACGGCTTCAACACGTCACTGACCGTCAACAGCTGACCTCCGACCGGCCCACGACGGCCCGCAGTCGTCACCCGGCCCGCAACCGCTCCCGCGCCTCCATCAGCGCGAACCCCAGCAGGTTCGGTCCCCTCCACCGCTCGGGATCGAACGCGTGGTCGTCGTCCGCCGCCAACCCGATCCCCCACACCCGGTCAAGAGGGCTGGCCTCAACGAGGACCCGCTCACCCGTACCCACCAGGAACGCCGCCAGCGAACCGTCCGCGGCGAACTTCCGCACGCTCCCCTCCACGACGATCCCGAACCGCTCCCGCTCCCAGACGGCCTCGTCGAACCCCCGCACCAGCCGCCCCGCCTTCTTGGCGAGCGCGGGATTCGGCGCGTCGAGAGCGAGCCGCTCGGCCCGCTCGTCACCGAAGAGCCGCGCTTTCCGCGCCATCATCCAGTGCTCGGCAGTCCGGTACTCCACGCCGTCCACCGTGAACGGCGAGGGCCACCACTGACTCAGACAGCTCGCCCCCACCTGCCCGTCGGCCCGCGCCCGGTGCCCCCAGAAGTGGAGGTACTTGACCTTCGTCCCCGACCGGACCGCGCTGACCAGCGCGTCCCGCGAATCGATCTTCCCCATGCACGCGAGTCTGGCAGGAACCACTGACACTCCGTCCCTCCTTTTCCAAGCGAACTCGACACCTGGTCGACAGATTCCGTCGCGTAACCAAAAGGCAACAACGGAATCACTTGTTGGAGGGCCGTTGCTCTGTCAGGATCGGCACTCAAATCGAGCTGGAGCTACGCCGACCCCCGGTACACGGGGAGGACGGCGGAGGAGAGCGACATGCACAATCCGGGCCATCGCTTCCAGGCACAGGACCGCTTCGAGGCAGGCGCGCAGTACATCGCGGGCCGGCTCACGAAGGGCACGTCCGGCCGCACCCACGCGGTCGTCGACCCGGCCACCGGCGACGACGTCTACACGTACGAGCTGGCGAGCACCGTGGACGTGGACGCGGCGGTCGCCGCCGCCCACGAGGCGTTCCCGGGCTGGGCCGCCACCACCCCGGGCGAGCGCTCGGACGCCATGCACCGCTTCGCCGCCGTGCTGGCCGACCGCGCGGAGGAGTTCGCGAGGGCGGAGTCCCTCCAGTGCGGCAAGCCGATCAAGCTGACCCGGGAGTTCGACGTCCCGGGCACGATCGACAACACCGCCTTCTTCGCGGGCGCCGCCCGGCATCTGCAGGGCCAGTCCGCTGGCGAGTACTCCGGCGACCACACCTCGTACGTACGCCGTGAACCCATCGGTGTCGTCGGCTCCATCGCGCCCTGGAACTACCCCCTCCAGATGGCCGCCTGGAAGGTCCTCCCGGCGATCGCCGCGGGCAACACCATCGTCCTGAAGCCCGCCGAGCTCACCCCGCTCACCTCGCTGCTGTTCGCCGAGGCGGCCACCCAGGCGGGCATCCCGGACGGTGTCGTCAACATCATCACGGGGGCCGGCAAGGACGCCGGTGAGCATCTCGTCGGGCACCCCGACGTCGCCATGACCTCCTTCACCGGCTCCACGGCGGTCGGCAAGCGCGTCGCCGAGATCGCCACCGCCACCGTCACGCGTCTCCACCTGGAGCTCGGCGGCAAGGCGCCCTTCGTGGTCTTCGACGACGCGGACCTGGAGGCCGCCGTGCACGGCGCGGTGGCGGGCGCCCTCATCAACACGGGCCAGGACTGCACGGCCGCCACGCGCGCGTACGTGCAAAGGCCCCTCTACGAAGAGTTCGTCTCCAGGACCGCGGACCTGATGGCGACCGTCCGGCTCGGCGACCCGTTCGCGCCGGACACCGACCTCGGGCCGCTCATCTCGTTCGCCCAGCGCGACCGCGTCGCCGGATTCGTCGACCGGGCGCGCTCCTACGCGCGCGTGGTCACCGGCGGCGAGATCCCGCAGGACCTCAAGCACGGCGCGTACTACCGGCCCACCCTGGTCGCGGACGCCGCGCAGGACAGCGAGATCGTGCAGTCCGAGATCTTCGGTCCCGTTCTCGTCGTCCTGCCCTTCGACAGCGACGACGAAGGCATCCGGCTCGCCAACGACACCCCGTACGGCCTCGCCGCCTCCGCCTGGAGTCGTGACGTGTACCGCGCGAACCGCGCCACGCGCGAGATCAAAGCGGGCTGCGTGTGGGTCAACGACCACATCCCGATCATCAGCGAGATGCCGCACGGCGGCTACAAGGCGTCCGGTTTCGGCAAGGACATGTCCTCGTACTCGTTCGAGGAGTACACCCAGATCAAGCACGTCATGTTCGACAACACCGCGGTGGCCAGGAAGGACTGGCACCGCACGATCTTCGGGGACCGCTAGTCGTCACCGGCCAAGACCAGGCCGCACCCTCCCGAAAGGGCACCACGAGCATGGAGCAGTACGAGCCCGACAGCCTGTCCCCGGCCCAACTGGCCGCCATGCGGCGCAGCCTCAGGAACGGTAGGGCCTCCCTCACCCGCCGTTCGCTGATGCGTGCGTCCGCCGGCGGCGCGCTCGCGCTTGGCGGGCTCGGGACGCTGAGCGCCTGCGGGATCCCCGCGGCGAAGAACACCGCGGGCGTCTCGTCCGAGGACCACTCGGCCAAGGAGAAGCAGATCAACTTCTCCAACTGGACCGAGTACATGGACGTCGACGACAGCGAGAAGCACCACCCCACGCTCGACGAGTTCACGAAACGCACCGGCATCAAGGTCAAGTACACCGAGGACATCAACGACAACGTCGAGTTCTTCGGGAAGATCAAGCCGCAGCTCGCGGCGGGCCAGGACACCGGCCGCGATCTGATCTGCGTCACCGACTGGCTGGCCGCCCGGCTCATCCGCTTCGGCTGGGTGCAGAAGCTGAACGCCTCCAACCTGCCGCACGCGTACGCCAACCTCTCCCAGCAGTTCCGTACGCCGGACTGGGACCCGGGACGCGCGTACTCCTACCCCTGGACCGGTATCTCCACGGTCATCGCCTACAACAAGAAGGCGCTGGACGGCGTGGAGGTGAAGTCGGTCTCCGACATGCTCGACAACCCCAAGCTCAAGGGGCGCATCGGCTTCCTGTCCGAGATGCGGGACAGCATAGGGATGACGCTGCTCGACCTCGGCAAGGATCCGGCGAAGTTCAGCGACGACGACTTCGACGCGGCGATCGCCCGCCTCCAGAAGGCCGTCGACAAGGGCCAGATCCGCCGCTTCACCGGCAACGACTACACCTCCGACCTCACCAAGGGCGACCTCGCGGCCTGTGTCGCCTGGGCCGGTGACGTCGTCCAGCTCAAGGCGGACAGCCCGGACGTCGACTTCGTCATCCCGGAGAGCGGCTATCTGACGTCCACGGACAACCTGCTGGTCCCCAACAAGGCGCGGCACAAGACCAACGCCGAGCGGCTCATCGACTACTACTACGAGCCCGCTCCGGCCGCGCAGCTCGCCGCGTACATCAACTACGTCTGTCCCGTCGACGGCGTGAAGGCCGAGCTGGCGAAGATCGACGAGTCGGCGGCGGACAACCCGCTGATCATTCCCGACGCCGCCATGGCGGCCAAGTCCCACTCCTTCCGCTCGCTGAGCACGAAGGAAGAGACGTCGTACGAAGAGAAGTTCGCAAAGCTGACGGGGGCGTGATCACCGTGACCACGAAGAACAGCACAGACACCGGTGGCGACGTCCGCCTCTCCGGAATCAGCAAGACCTACGGCGCCTTCACCGCCGTCCACCCGCTCGACCTGACCGTCCCCCAGGGCTCGTTCTTCGCGCTCCTGGGCGCCTCGGGCTGCGGCAAGACCACCACCCTTCGCATGATCGCCGGTCTGGAGGAACCTTCCTCCGGCTCGGTCCGGCTCGGCGACCAGGACGTGACGAACCTGCCGCCGTACAAGCGGCCGGTGAACACCGTCTTCCAGTCGTACGCGCTCTTCCCGCACCTCGACATCTTCGAGAACGTCGCCTTCGGTCTGCGCCGGCGCGGCATCAAGTCGGTGAAGAAGCAGGTCGAGGACATGCTGGAGCTGGTCCAGCTCGGTGAGCAGGCCCGTAAGAAGCCGCACCAGCTCTCCGGCGGCCAGCAGCAGCGCGTCGCCGTGGCCCGCGCGCTGATCAACACCCCCAAGGTGCTCCTCCTCGACGAGCCCCTCGGCGCCCTCGACCTCAAGCTGCGCCGCCAGATGCAGCTGGAGCTCAAGCGCATCCAGACCGAGGTCGGCATCACCTTCGTGCACGTCACGCACGACCAGGAGGAGGCCATGACCATGGCCGACACGGTCGCCGTGATGAACGCGGGCCGCGTCGAGCAGCTCGGCTCGCCCGCCGACCTCTACGAGAACCCGAACACCACGTTCGTCGCCAACTTCCTCGGCACCTCGAACCTCATCGAGGCCGAGGTCGACACCAGGAGCGGCGACGAGATCGTCCTCAAGGCGGGTGGCGGCAAGCTCGTCCTGCCCGAGGCGCGATGTTCCGCGCCCACGACGGCCGGCGGCAAGGTCCTCGTCGGCGTCCGCCCCGAGAAGATCTCGCTCACGCACGCCGACGACGCCGGCGAGATCCCGGCGGGCCGCAACCGCATCACCGGCACGATCGCCGACTCCAGCTTCACCGGCGTCTCGACGCAGTACGTCATCGACAGCCCGGTCTGCCCCGAGTTCGAGGTCTACGCCCAGAACATCGACCGCGACTCCCGGCTCGTGCCCGGCACCGAGGTCGTCCTGCACTGGAACCCGGCCCACACCTTCGGCCTGGACGCCGCTCAGGACATCGACGCCGGCATTGAAACGGTCGAGGAAGAGGCGGCCTGATGACGACCGTCACCGACGCGCCACCCCTGGCGCCCACACCCGCTCCCGAGGAGCGCCCGCCTCGGAAGAGAGGGCGCCTCACCCCGTACTGGCTGCTGCTCCCCGGCATCCTCTGGCTGCTCGTCTTCTTCGCGCTGCCGATGGTCTACCAGGCCTCCACGTCCGTGCAGACGGGCTCCCTGGAGGAGGGCTACAAGGTCACCTGGCACTTCGCGACGTACTGGGACGCGGTGGCCGACTACTGGCCCCAGTTCCTGCGCTCCATCGCGTACGCCGGCACCGCCACGATCCTGTGTCTGCTGCTCGGCTATCCGCTCGCGTATCTGATCGCGTTCCGCGCGGGCCGCTGGCGCAACCTGATCCTGATCCTGGTGATCGCGCCGTTCTTCACCAGCTTCCTGATCCGTACGCTCGCCTGGAAGACGATCCTCGCGGACGGCGGCCCGGTCGTCAGCGCCCTCAACTCGCTGCACGTCCTGGACGTCACCAGCTGGCTCGGCATCACGGCCGGGGACCGTGTGCTGGCTACACCGCTCGCGGTGGTCTGCGGTCTCACGTACAACTTCCTGCCGTTCATGATCCTGCCGCTCTACACCTCCCTTGAGCGGATCGACGGGCGGCTGCACGAGGCGGCGGGCGACCTGTACGCGAAGCCGTTCACGACCTTCCGCAAGGTGACGTTCCCGCTGTCGATGCCCGGTGTCGTCTCCGGGACGCTGCTGACGTTCATCCCGGCGAGCGGCGACTACGTGAACGCCGATCTGCTCGGCTCCACCGACACCCGCATGGTCGGAAACGTCATCCAGACGCAGTTCCTGCGGATTCTCGACTATCCGACGGCCGCGGCTCTCTCGTTCATTCTCATGGCCGGGATCCTCGCCATCGTCACGCTCTACATTCGCAAGTCCGGGACGGAGGATCTGGTTTAGATGGCCCTCGTACGCTGGCTGAAGCGCCGTCTCGTCGTCATCGCGGGTCTGCTGACCCTCGGTTATCTGCTGCTGCCGAACATCGTCGTCACGGTGTTCTCCTTCAACAATCCGAAGGGGCGCTTCAACTACGAATGGCAGCAGTTCTCCACGGACGCCTGGACCGATCCCTGCGGGGTCGCCGACCTGTGCGGCTCGCTCTCGCTGAGCCTGCAGATCGCGGCCTGGGCGACCCTCGGCGCGACCGTCCTCGGCACGATGATCGCCTTCGCGCTCGTCCGCTACCGCTTCCGGGCGCGCGGCGCCGTGAACTCGCTGATCTTCCTGCCGATGGCGATGCCCGAGGTCGTGATGGCCGCCTCGCTGCTCACGCTCTTCCTCAACCTGGGCGCGCAGCTCGGCTTCTGGACGATCCTGATCGCCCACATCATGTTCTGTCTGAGCTTCGTGGTCACCGCCGTCAAGGCCCGGGTCATGTCGATGGACCCGCGGCTGGAGCAGGCCGCCCAGGACCTGTACGCCGGTCCCGTGCAGACCTTCGTCCGCGTCACCCTGCCCATCGCCGCCCCCGGAATCGCCGCCGGAGCGCTGCTCGCCTTCGCGCTCTCCTTCGACGACTTCATCATCACCAATTTCAACGCGGGCTCGACCGTCACCTTCCCGATGTTCGTCTGGGGCTCGGCCCAGCGCGGAACACCCGTTCAGATCAATGTCATCGGTACGGCCATGTTCATCGTCGCCGTACTGTTCGTGCTGGCCGGAATGGTCATCGGCAACCGCCGAAACCGCCAAAAGGCATAGCGCTTCAGGGAACGTCAAGAAACGTCAAGAACCTCAAGAAACTTCAAGAAGGCAGCAGTCGTAGGGAGTTGAAATCATGGCCCCAAGCGCCATGAGCCGTGACAAGAACTGGGCGAAGTCGCTTTCGGACGTCCAGCCGGTCTCGTACTGGCTGGACGACCCGGGCAAGCCCCGCCCCGAGCCCGCGCTCACCACTGCCGAGACCTGCGACCTGCTCGTCGTCGGCGGTGGCTACAGCGGGCTGTGGACCGCGCTCCTCGCCAAGGAGCGCGACCCCGGGCGCGAGGTCGTCCTGGTCGAGGGTCGCGAGGTGGGCTGGGCCGCCTCGGGCCGCAACGGCGGTTTCTGTGCCGCCTCCCTCACCCACGGCCTGTCCAACGGCCTGACCCGCTGGCCCGACGAGATCCACAAGCTGGAGGAGCTGGGCGCCCGCAACCTCGACGGCATCGAGGCCACCGTCGCCCGCTACTCCCTCGACTGCGACTTCGAGCGCACCGGCGAGATCGACGTCGCCACCGAGCCGTACCAGGCCTCCGAACTCCGCGACTGGTACGAGGAGTTGGAGCGCCGCGGCCTGGCGAACGGCGTCGAGTACCTGGACACCGAGGCCGTACGGGAACAAGTCGACTCACCGACTTTCCTCGCGGGCCTGCACGACCGCCGCGGCGTCGCCATGCTGCACCCCGCCAAGCTCGCCTGGGGCCTCAAGCGCGCCTGCGTCGAACTGGGTGTCCGCGTGTACGAGAACACGCCCGCGCTCACCCTCAAGCCGTACGGCGCCGGTATGGCCGTACGCACTCCGTACGGCAGTGTCCGCGCCCGCCGGGTCGCCCTCGGCACCAACATCTTCCCGAACCTGGTCAGGCGGGTGCGCTCGTACACCGTCCCGGTCTACGACTACGCGCTGATGACCGAGCCGCTGACCGCCGACCAGCTCGCCTCCATCGGCTGGAAGAACCGGCAGGGCCTCGGGGACTCGGCGAACCAGTTCCACTACTTCCGGCTGTCCGCCGACAACCGGATCCTGTGGGGCGGCTACGACGCGGTCTACCCGTACGGCGGCCGGGTGCGCGCCGAGTACGACGACCGGCCGGAGACGTACGCGAAGCTCGCCGGGCACTTCTTCACCTGCTTCCCGCAGCTGGAGGGCGTCCGCTTCAGCCACGCGTGGGGCGGCGCGATCGACACCTGCTCCCGCTTCTCCGCCTTCTTCGGCACGGCGCACCAGGGCCGCGTGTCCTACGCGGCGGGCTATACGGGCCTCGGCGTCGGTGCCACCCGCTTCGGTGCGGACGTGATGCTCGACCTGCTGTCGGGGGAGCGCACGGAACGTACGTCGCTGGAGATGGTCCGCAAGAAGCCGCTGCCCTTCCCGCCGGAGCCGTTCGCGTGGACGGGGATCGCGCTCACCAAGTGGTCGCTGGCGCGGGCGGACGCGCACGGCGGCCGGCGCAATCTGTGGCTGAAGACGATGGACCGGCTGGGGCTCGGCTTCGACAGCTGAGACCGTGTGACCCGCCTCACTCTCAACAAGTTGTCAGAACCCGCGTAATGCCAGGCCCGAACCTCCCTCTCTCCTGTGACGCGACCAGCGTCGACACGAGAAAAAGGGAGGTTCCGCCATGACAGGGGCCAAGACGGCGGTCGAGTGGCTGGCATCCGTCGCTCCGGATCCGGAGGCCTGCCGCTGGGAGTGGGAGCGCAACCCCTTGGGGGTGGCGCTGCTGCCGGCGGGCAGGGCCTGGGACGTACTCATCCTGCCGGGCGAGCTCGGCTATCCGACGCTCGACGTGCTGACCCGGGTGCTCGATCAACCGGGTCCGGTGCTCGTCGACTTCGGCGACGCCCGGATGGGGTTCTTCGTGCCCGCGGGCACGGCGGCCCGCTGGCTCGGCACGGGGGTGCGCACGGCGGGGCACGGTACGTGGATCGTGGTGCCGTATCCGGGGAGGTCGACCGGCGGGGTCCGCTGGCTCGTCCCACCGGACGGCTCCGGCACACTCACCGACCCGACGCTGCTGGAACTGGCGATGCACGAGGCGGCGGCGGGCCTGGCGACCGATGACCCCAGCTAGCCGCCGATGACCGCGACCAGTTGCTGATGGCCACGACCAGTCGCGGATGACCGCGGCCGGCTGCCGATGACCACGGCCGGCCGGAGTTGACCGTGGCCAGCCGCAGTTGACCGCCGCCAGTCGCCGGAGGTCTTGACAACCTGGATTGGTCTGGACCAAATTGGGCGCGCTCCACCCTCCAATTCCCCCACGCCAGGAGGTACTTGTGGATCGCGTCAGATCAGTCCTAGCCCTCTGTGCGGCCACCGTCCTGGCCGTACCCGGCATCACCGCACTCTCGTCGGCCGCCCGTGCGGCCGACGCGGACCTCGCCAGGAACGGCGGGTTCGAGGCGGGCCTCGACGGCTGGGCCTGTACCGCGGGCAGTGTGGTCAACTCGCCCGTGCGGAGCGGCGGTTCGGCACTGAAGGCGACCCCGGCCGGCAGTGACAACGCGCGCTGCGCGCAGACCGTGACCGTCAAGCCCGACTCCCAGTACACGCTCGCCGGATACGTCCGGGGCGACTACGCCTACCTCGGCGCGAGCGGCACCGGAACCACCGACGTCTCCACCTGGACGCAGTCCGCGCCGGACTGGCAGCGGCTCACCACGACCTTCCGCACCGGCCCGTCCACCTCCAAGGTCACGATCTACACCCACGGCTGGTACGGCACCGGCGGGTATCACGCCGACGACATCTCCCTGGCCGGCCCGGGCGTCGACGCCGGACAACCGCCGGCCGCACCCACCGCTCCCACGGTCGGCACGGTCACCTCCACCAGCGTCGCCCTGTCCTGGCCGTCCGTCCCCGGCGCGACGGGCTACGCGATCCACCGCAACGGTACGAAGATCCAGTCGGCGAGCGACACTTCGGCCACCGTCTCCGGGCTGTCCCCCTCCACGGCGTACTCCTTCCAGGTCACGGCCGTGAACGAGGCGGGCGAGTCCGCGAAGTCCCCGGCCGTCACGGCGACCACGACATCCGGTCCGGGTGGCGGCGACCCCGCGGACCTCCCCGCCCACGCCCTGGTCGGCTACCTCCACGCGAGCTTCGCCAACGGCTCCGGCTACACGCGCATGGCCGACGTCCCCGACAGCTGGGACGTCATAGACCTGGCCTTCGGCGAACCCACCTCGACCACCTCCGGCGACATCCGCTTCGACCGCTGCCCGGCCGCCGAGTGCCCGAACGTCGAGAGCGACGCCGAGTTCAAGGCGGCGATCAAGGCGAAGCAGGCGGCGGGCAAGAAGGTCCTGATATCCATCGGCGGCCAGAACGGCCAGGTGCAACTGACGACCACGGCGGCCCGCGACACGTTCGTCACCTCGGTCTCGAAGATCATCGACACCTACGGTCTGGACGGCCTGGACATCGACTTCGAGGGCCACTCGCTCTCCCTGAACGCCGACGACACCGACTTCAAGAACCCGAAGACACCGGTGATCGTGAACCTCATCTCGGCCGTGAAGACCCTCAAGGCCAAGTACGGCGACGACTTCGTCCTGACGATGGCGCCGGAGACGTTCTTCGTCCAGCTCGGCTACCAGTACTACGGAACCGGCAAGTGGGGCGGCCAGGACCCGCGCGCCGGTGCCTACCTCCCGGTCATCCACGCCCTGCGCGACGACCTCACTCTTCTCCACGTCCAGGACTACAACTCGGGCCCGATCATGGGCCTCGACAACCAGTACCACTCCATGGGCGGCGCCGACTTCCACATCGCCATGACCGACATGCTCCTCACGGGCTTCCCGGTCGCGGGCGACGCCAACAACGTCTTCCCGCCCCTGCGCCCCGACCAGATCGCCATCGGCATGCCGGCAACGACGAACGCGGGCAACGGCCACGTACCGTCCGCCGAAACCAACAAGGCCCTCGACTGCCTCACCAAGAAGACCAACTGCGGCTCCTACACGACCCACGGCACCTGGCCCGCCCTCCGCGGCCTGATGACGTGGTCGATCAACTGGGACCGGTTCGGAGGGTGGGAGTTCTCGAAGAACTTCGACAGCTATTTCGGTTGACGAGCCGTGTCGCCGCCGGGGCTCGTGACCATCGCGAGCCCCAGCAGCAGCATGGCGCTCAGACACCAGCTCCCCGCCACATCCAGCGGCCAGTGGTAGCCGCGGCGGACCAGGCCGAAGCTCACCGCCGTCACCAGGACCACGCAGCCGATGACCAGTTCGCGGCGGCGGTAGCGGCTGTGGAGCCAGGGGAGCAGGAGGAGGACGGCCGCCCCGTAGGCGACGGCGGCCGTGGCCGTGTGGCCCGAGGGGTAGTAGCCGTCGCCTGCCATACCGGGTGGGCCGGTGCGGCCGACGGCTTCCTTCAGAGGTACGACCAATGCCGGTACGGCGGCCATCGCTACCAGTGCCGCGAGCGACGGGAGCCACCAGCGGGGCAGGCCCGCGCGCCGGGCCCGCCAGGACGCATACACAACGACCGCGAGCAGCACCGGAACGGCCACCACGAGGTTGCCGAGGTCCGCGAGAAACTCGGCGGCGCCACTCGGCAGACGACTGGCCCTGACCTCCCCGGCCAGCCGCTCGTCCGCCCGCCGCACAGGACCGTCGACGGCTGCTTGCCAGGTCAGGAGGGCGAAGAGGAGGACAAGCGGCCCGAGGACCCAGACCGGGGGCACCGAAACTGGGTGTCCTCCAGCCTGACGCTGACTGCCAGGCGCATGTGGCGATGAACGCCGATCCGGAACGCTAGCCATGCCCCACACCTTGCCAGCCATGATCGCCCGGTATGACGATGGCGCCCCTTAAGGGGCGCGGGGAACTGCGCGACAAGCCCCCACCAACCCGCAGCCACACCACAAACACAAGCCACGCAAACGCGCCGAAAGGCTTGCACCAGGGGGGTAGGTGCAAGCCCTTCGGTGGAACCGATCAGATCGGGTTGTCGCACGCCCCGGGGGGTTTGGGGCGGGCGACTGTCCGATCGGTGAGGAGACCCGAAACCAGAGGCTCCGGTTGTGTGCGCGAGGCACGCCCAGGGCGGAAGCTGGGGAGGCCCCGTCCCGGTACCGTCCACAGTCCCCTGTGGCCGGGTGTATCTCTCATCTGGGTAGAACCTACGTCAGGGCCGAGGCCTCCGACAGGTGGATTCGCGTCCCGCCATGCACCTCGCACACGTTCTTCACACGCCCCGCTCCTCGCCGCCGCGACACCGGAACCGATGAGACAGACTCCGCTCAGATGCGGGCAAAAGCCTGCTCGATGATGTCGAGGCCCTCGTTCAGCAGGTCCTCGCCGATGACCAGCGGCGGCAGGAAGCGCAGCACGTTTCCGTAGGTGCCACAGGTCAGGACCAGCAGGCCCTCCTGGTGGCACGCCTTGGCGAGCGCGGCGGTCGCCTCCGCGTTCGGCTCCTTGGTCGTACGGTCCTTGACCAGCTCGATGGCGATCATCGCGCCGCGGCCCCGGACGTCGCCGATGATGTCGAACTTCTCGGCCATCGCGCCCAGCCGGGCCTTCATGACGGCCTCGATGTTCTTCGCTTTCGCGTTGAGGTCGAGCTCCTTCATCGTCTCGATCGAGCCGAGCGCGCCCGCGCAGGCCACCGGGTTGCCGCCGTAGGTGCCGCCCAGGCCGCCCGCGTGCGCGGCGTCCATGATCTCGGCGCGGCCCGTGACGGCGGCGAGCGGCAGACCGCCCGCGATGCCCTTGGCGGTGGTGATCAGGTCCGGGACGACGCCCTCGTCCTCGCACGCGAACCACTGGCCCGTACGGCAGAAGCCGGACTGGATCTCGTCCGCGACGAAGACGATGCCGTTGTCCGTGGCGAACCTGCTGAGGGCCGGCAGGAAGCCCTTGGCGGGCTCGATGAAGCCGCCCTCGCCGAGCAGCGGCTCGATGATGATCGCGGCCACGTTCTCCGCGCCGACCTGCTTGCTGATCTGGTCGATGGCCTGCGCGGCGGCCTCGGGGCCCGCGTTCTCCGCACCGGTCGGCCAGCGGTAGCCGTACGCCACCGGCACCCGGTAGACCTCGGGCGCGAACGGGCCGAAGCCGTGCTTGTACGGCATGTTCTTCGAGGTCAGCGCCATCGTGAGGTTGGTGCGCCCGTGGTAGCCGTGGTCGAAGACGACGACGGCCTGCCGCTTGGTGTACGCCCGCGCGATCTTGACGGCGTTCTCGACGGCCTCGGCGCCGGAGTTGAAGAGGGCGCTCTTCTTGGCGTGGTCGCCCGGGGTCAGCTCGGCCAGCGCCTCGGCGACGGCCACGTAACCCTCGTACGGCGTGACCATGAAACAGGTGTGGGTAAAGTCCTGGAGCTGGGCGGAGGCCCGGCGTACGACGGCCTCGGCGGACGCGCCGACGGACGTCACGGCGATGCCGGAACCGAAGTCGATCAGCCGGTTCCCGTCGACGTCCTCGATGATCCCGCCGCTCGCGCGCGCGGTGAAGACGGGCAGCACGGACCCCACTCCGGCCGCGACCGCGGCGATACGGCGGGCCTGCAGTTCCTGCGACTTCGGACCGGGAATGGCGGTGACGACGCGGCGCTCCTGCGGAAGTGTGCTCATGAGGGGCTCCCTGGGGGTCTTGCGAACGGCTTGGGGAAGGACTTCGGGAAGGACGTCGGTGGTACGACGCCGGAAGGACATCGGGAAGGGTGTGGCGGACGGCTTGCGAACGGGTTCCACGGGTTCTTCGGACGCCCGGCTTCCTTCTTCGCAGGCTAGAGCCGGGAGTGGGGGGTGGGCATGCTCCATCTGGGCGGTGTCGGGAGATTCGGTTGTCCGTCATGGACATAGCGTGGGCGGGGAGCGACGAGGGGCCGGGGTGTCCGTATCGCCGCGTACCCGGCCCGGTAAGCGGTGAACTCCCCTTGTGAGGGCGTTAGATTGACTCGCAAACCACGTACGGAGCGGCTGGTCAGGGGTGGCAGAGGCGATGGACAGCGACGGCACGCAGGACGCACGGGGCACGCACGCCGATCGTGTGCCGCGGCCGGCGGGACCGCCCCAGGTGCCGCCACGGCCCGCGCAGGCGCCCGGGATGCCGCCGGCGCCGGACGGGTCCGCCTTTCTCACCTGGCTGCGGACCCCGCGCCCCGAGGCCGCCCCGGGCGTCTGGCGCTTCGGGCACCTGCCGCGGCCGGACGAGGAGCCCGAGCGGATTCCGGCCCGGCAGCTGATCGGCGGGGCGCTCATCGCGTTCCTCGTGGGATGGCTGATCTGGTCTCTGCTGTGGAACGGCTACCTCGGCGGATGGTGGCTGCTGCCGCTCTACGCGATGATCCCCGACTCCTGGGCCGAGCCCCACAGCTTCGGCTCCGTCGTGGTCGTCTACGCCTACTACGTGGCCATCGCCCTCGGGATCATGATCGGGGTCGGGCGCCTCGGCCGCTGGAGCGAGGTGTGGCACCGCTACGGGCTGCCCGCCTGGCGCCGGGCCGCGCCCGTGAGTGAGCGGCCGCCCGCGCCCGAGGAAGACCCCGCCCAGTGGAACCAGCTCCGCGCCGCCGGAGCCGCCGACGCCGCCGAGCGGCTCGGCGCCGAGGCCAGGGCCGGACGCATGCGCGATGTCGACCAGGCCAGGATCGCCCGTGCCTGGCAGGGCGTGCGGAGCGGACGGCACAGTCTTGCCACCTTCAGCGGTGCCGTCCTGCAGGACGGAGCCGCCGCCTGTCTGCACCCCTCCGGGGAGCGGGACCTGCCGGGACGGCTCGCCAAGCACGACCTCGTCACCGGGCAGGTACGGCTCGGCACGACCGCCGACGACCCGCGGAACCCGTACTCCTACCGCGGGACCGGCCTCGCGCTCGGACCGGACCTGCTGGGCACCTCGCTGCTCGCCGTCGGGCCCGCAGGATCCGGCAAGACCGGCGGGGTCGTCTGGCCGCTCGCCGAGTCGCTCTGCCTGCACGCGCTCGCGGGGCGGGCGGCAGTGGTCGTCGTCGGGGCCGCGGGGGCGGGGCTCGGGCCGGTGGACGCGTACGACGTCGTGGTGCGGGTGGGCAATCCCGAGTCCGTGTACGACCTCGACCTGTACGGCGGGACCACCGACCCCGACGAGGCGGCGGCCGTGCTCGCCGAGGCGCTCGTCGGGGACCTCGCCGATCCGCATCCCGGCGCGGACAGCAGGCGGTCCACCACCGTGCTGGCCCAGCTGCTCGGGCCGTACCGGGGCGTGCACGGCCGCTTCCCGTCCGTGCCCGAGCTGAGGCAGCTGCTCGACGGCTCGCCCGGACCGCTCGGCGCGCTCCGCAAGGCGCTCACCGAGGGCGGCCAGGAGTCGCTGCTCCGCGAACTCGACGCGCGGGAGCGGCAGTTGGGGAATCCGGGGGATCTGGGGAGTGTGCTCGCCGATCGGGTGGCGTTGCTCGACCGCCCCGCGTTCGCCGGGTTCTTCGACACGTCCGGGCAGTCCCGCCCCTTCTCCTTGCGCGCCCTCGACCACCCCGTGCGGGTGCGGATCGACCTGCCCGAGCGCGGGCACGCCGACGCCTCCCGGATGCTCGCGCGGCTCGTGCTCGCCCAGTTCGCCGCGAGCGTCGCCGTACGGGAGGACCGGTCGCTGTTCGCCTGCCTCGTGCTCGACGACGCCACAGGGGTCATCACGCCCGAGGCCGTACGGGGCATTCAGCGGCTGCGGTCCGCCAACGCCGGGGTCGTCATGACCCTGCGCACGCTCGACGACGTACCCCGGCCGCTGCGGTCGCCGCTGCTCGGGGCGATCGGGTGCCGGATGGCGCTGTCGGGGCTCACACCGTGGGACGGGCAGGACTTCGCCGAGGTGTGGGGCAAGGAGTGGACCGAGGCGCGGGACGTCACCGACCGGCAGATCATCGCGGAGACACCGGCCGGCAAGGCCGTACACATGCTGCGGCGGGTGATCACCGGAAACGCGCCCACCGCCCGGGCCGTGACCGTGCGGCAGGTCGAGCGTGAGCGGTGGTCCGCGTCCGAGCTGGCGCACGGGGTGCCGCCGGGGCACGCGGTGCTCTCGCTCACCAGCGTGCGCGGGGAGCATGCGCCCCCGCTGCTGGTGGATCTGCGGAGCTGAGGCGGGCGCGGGACGCGGGTGCGGGAGCCGGGGGCTCCTGAGGTGAGGGGCATTTGACGGGTGCGCCGAGCGGGACGTCCGGACATATGGTCACGGGCCGACCGTACGGTGAGGCAGAATCGACATAGGTCGTTCATACGCTGCGGCCAAAGGATCGCAAAGATCACATAGCCCGCGACCGTCGAAGAACCTGTGAAGATCCGAAGACCTGAAGGCCTCATGCCCCCCACGCTCGCCTCGCTCGTCCATCACTCGGCGCTCAAGCTCACCGTGCGCGCGGGCGGGGAACGTCTGGACACCCCCGTCCGCTGGGTGCACGCCAGCGAGCTCACCGACCCTGTGCCGTATATGGAGGGCGGGGAACTGCTCCTCATCACCGCGCTCAAGCTGGACGCGGAGGACGCCGACGCCATGCGGCGGTATGTGAAGCGCCTGGTGGGAGCCGGGGTGGCAGGGCTCGGCTTCGCCGTCGGGGTGCATTACGAAGAGACACCCAAGGCGCTCGTCGACGCGGCGGAGGGCGAGGGGCTGCCCCTGCTGGAAGTGCCGCGGCGCACACCCTTCCTCGCCATCAGTAAGGCCGTGTCCGCCGCCATCGCCGCCGATCAGTACCGGGCGGTGACGGCAGGCTTCGCGGCGCAGCGGGAACTGACCAAGCAGGCGCTGAGCGGCGGGCCCGAGGGGCTGCTGACCGCGCTCGCCTCGCAGGTGGACGGGTGGGCCGCCCTGTACGACGCGTCCGGCGCCGTCGTCGCCACCGCGCCCGAGTGGGCGGGGCGGCGGGCCGCCCGGATCACCGGCGACGTGGAGCGGCTGCGGGAGCGGGCCGCGCCCGCGAGTTCCGTCGTCGGCGGCGCGGGCGACGGTGAGGGTGACGGCGGGGACGGGAACGGGGAGGACCGCGTCGAGCTGCACTCGCTCGGGACGGGCCGGCGGGCTCGGGCCGCGCTGGCCGTGGGGACCGCGGCCGCGCTGGGTACGGCCGAGCGGTACGCCGTGCACTCGGCCATCGCCCTGCTGACGCTGACCACGGAACGATCCCGGTCGCTGTACGCCGCCGAGCAGCGGATCGGGGCGGCCGTGCTGCGGATGCTGCTGGCGGGGCAGCCGGATCATGCGCGGGGGGTCGCCGGTGACCTGTACGGAGGGCTGCTGGACGCGCCCTACCGGATGATCCTGGCCGAGGCCGCGTCGGCTTCCGCCGGGCGGGCCCGGGCTCGGGCCGGGGACGCCGAGGACGGCGGCGGGGCCACGGTCCGCGCCGAGGCCGCCGCCGCCCTTGCCGATGCCGGCGGCGATCTCGTGGGCGGGCTCGGTGAGGTCGTGGAGTCCGCCGCCGCCCGGTCCGGCGAGGCCGTGCTCGTGGTGCCCGACGGGGAGCGGCTCGTGGTGCTCGCCGCGGATCGGGGTGCGGTCGTTGCCGCCTGCGCCCAGTACGCCGAGGCCGTCGGGGGCGCTCAGGGCGGCGGTGAGCAGGCCGGCGACGAGGACGAGCTGGTGGTCGGGATCTCGGCTCCCGCCGGGCCCATCGCCGCGGGGGCCGCCTACAAGCAGGCCGAACAGGCCCTGTCCGTCGCCCGGCGGCGGGGGCGGGTGCTCGTCGAGCACGAGGATCTCGCCGCGGGGTCCGTGGTGCCGTTGCTCGCGGATGACGCGGTGCGGGCGTTCGCGGACGGGCTGTTGAGGCCCCTGTACGAGCATGACGCCACCGGGCGGGGGGATCTTGTCGCCTCGTTGCGGGCGTGGTTGTCGCGGCACGGGCAGTGGGACGCGGCCGCGGCGGATCTTGGCGTGCATCGGCATACGTTGCGGTACCGCATGCGGCGGGTCGAGGAGATCCTCGGGCGATCTCTGGACGATCCGGATGTGCGGATGGAGCTGTGGCTGGCACTGAAGACGACGGCGTCGGCGGAGTAGGAGGGCCCTTTTTCGCCCCCGCCGCCCCTACCCATTCCCGTCACTTACTCGGGGGCCGGCCCCCGAACCCCCGTTAAAAGATTGCGCAGTTCCCCGCGCCCCTATAGGGGCGCGGGGAACTGCGCGACCAGCCACGACGAACCCGCACTCGACAACCCACCCCACGGGGTCTGGGGCGGAGCCCCAGAAGGATGGGACGGGTAGGGGCGGCGGGGGCGAGAACAAATCGGGGACTAGGCCAAAGCGGCGCACCCGGGTCGGGGAGTGCTACGACTCGGACAGGCGTCGCCACGGCACCGCGGCCCTACCGTGGACGCGAAAGACCAAGAACACCCCCGAACGCGGAAGGGCCCGGACTCGCACATGACCTCCACCCACGCCTTCTGGCTCGCCGGCCGCCAGGCCACAGGCGAGTCCACCTTCGACGTCACCTCCCCGTGGGACGGCCACCTCGTCGGCAAGGTCTCCGTACCGACCGACGCCCAGGTCGAGGAGGCCGTGGCCGCCGCGTACGCCGTACGGGACGAGTTCGCCGCCACCCCCGCCCACGTACGCGCCGCCGCCCTCGACCACGTCAGCCGCCGCCTGGCGGAGCGGACCGAGGAGATCGCCCGGCTCATCTCCGCCGAGAACGGCAAGCCGGTCAAGTGGGCCCGCGGCGAGGTCGGCCGGGCCGTGTCCGTGTTCCGGTTCGCGGCCGAGGAGGCCCGTCGGTTCAACGGCGGCGAGGCCCAGCGGCTCGACACCGACGCCGGCGGCCAGGGGCGCCTCGCCCTCACCCGCCGCTTCCCGAAGGGCGTCGTCCTCGGCATCGCGCCCTTCAACTTCCCGCTGAACCTCTGCGCCCACAAGATCGCCCCCGCGATCGCGGCCGGCGCCCCGATCATCCTCAAGCCGGCTCCCGCGACTCCCCTCTCCGGGCTGCTCATCGGCGAGCTGCTGGCCGAGACCGACCTGCCGGCCGGGTCCTGGTCCGTGCTGCCCGTCGCCAACGACAAGATGCACGCCCTCGTGCAGGACGACCGGCTGCCCGTCATCTCGTTCACCGGGTCCGACAAGGTCGGCTACGCGATCATGGACTCCGTACCGCGCAAGCACCTCACCCTCGAACTGGGCGGCAACGGCGCGGCCGTCGTCCTCGCCGACTGGGCGAGCGACGAGGACCTGGACCGGGCGGCCTCGCGGATCGCCACCTTCTCCAACTACCAGGGCGGTCAGTCCTGCATCTCCGTACAGCGGGTGATCGCGGACGCCTCGGTGTACGAGCGGCTGCTGCCCCGCGTGGTGGCCGCCGTCGAGGCGCAGGTCACCGGTGATCCGGCCGACGACGCCACCGATGTCGGGCCGCTGGTGAGCGAGGACGCCGCCAAGCGGGTCGAGACCTGGGTGGACGAGGCCGTCAACGCCGGTGCCACGCTGCTCGCGGGCGGCAAGCGCGACGGTGCCTCGTACGCGCCGACCGTGCTGGCCGATGTGCCGGCCGATGTGACGCTCTCCTGCGAGGAGGTCTTCGGGCCCGTTCTCACCGTGCAGAAGGTGGAGGGGGAGGCGGCCGCCTTCGCCGCCGTCAACGAGTCCAAGTACGGGCTGCAGGCAGGGGTGTTCACCCATGACCTGCAGACCGCCTTCCGCGCCCACCGTGCGCTGGAGGTGGGCGGCGTCGTGGTCGGTGACGTGCCTTCCTACCGCGCCGACCAGATGCCCTACGGCGGCGTGAAGCAGTCCGGAGTCGGGCGTGAAGGCGTGAAGTTCGCGATGGACGACTACACGTACGAGCGCGTGCTCGTGCTTACGGGGCTCGCTCTCTGAGATCAGGTGCGAGGTACGGCGACGGCCGGAGTCCGCTGTGCGGGGACTCCGGCCGTCGCCGTCTGTCGTCTGTCGTCTGTCGTCTGTCGTCTGGGTGTGGCGTCTGGGGTGTGGCGTGTGACCTGGGCCGCATGGTACCGACCCCTATAGCTAGTGACAATCGTTTTCATGTAGAGTGCCGGGCATGGCAGTCCCGAAGCGCAAGATGTCCCGCTCGAACACCCGTCACCGCAGGTCCCAGTGGAAGGCGGCGACGCCCGATCTCGTCCCGTTTTTCGCCGACGGACGCGAGTACGCCGTACCGCGGCGACTGATCCGCGCCTACGAGCGTGGGCTCATCAAGCCCGAGGGGTGACCCACCCGCCCCCGGACGAAGGGGCCCGGCACCGATGCCTTCCGGTGCCGGGCCCCTTCCTTGTGCCGTCGGCCTGGTCCGGACCCTCAGCCGGAGAAGCCGACGTGCGCGAGCCGCACCGGGCCGCGCAGCCCGATGTGCAGGTCGTGGACCCCGGTGCCCACGAACGGGGCGACGACGGTGGTGTAGTCGTACGGTCCCGGCGTGGCCGGGACATCGAGCCGGGCGATCACCGGGCCGCCGTCCAGGGCCAGTTCGACTGAGCCCTCGCCGGACACATCGCCGGACACATCGCCGGACACCTCGACGGTGACGGTCCTGGTCGCCGGGCCGAAGTCGCAGCCGCGGTAGACCAGTTCGGCGGTGTTCCCGTGGTTCCCGTGGTTCCCGTGCGCGGTTGTCACCGCGTCGCCCGACAGTTTCGTACGGTCGACGATCTCCGCGCCCCGCTGCTCGTCGAAGTCGGCCGCGTTCAGGCCGTGTTCGAGGACCGGGCGCGGAGTGGCGGGCGTGCCGTCCAGTTCGACCGTCGCGCGCAGCCGGATGTCCTCGCTGGACGCGCCCACGAGGAGTTCGTACGGGCCCGGCTCCAGGCGCCGGATGCCGTGCACCACGTCCCAGAACTCGAAGGCGGACAGCGGGAGTTCGAAGGTCAGCTCGGTGGAGGCGCCGGGCAGTACGTGGACCCTGCGGTGGGCCAGCAGTTCGCGGCGTGGGCGGGAGACCGAAGGTGCCACGGCACGGGAGTAGAGCTGGGCCACCTCGTCGGCCGGCGTGCTGCCCGTGTTGGTGACCGTGAAGGTGACGTGCACGGAGTTCTCGCCCACGTGGGCCACGAGGTTCCCGTACTCGAAGGACGCGTACGACAGGCCGTGGCCGAACGGGAAAAGCGGGGTGCCCTCGAAGTACAGGTACGTCTGGCGGCTGCCGATCACGTCGTAGTCGAGGAGGTCGGGGAGGTCCGCGTCCGAGGCGTACCAGGTCTGGGGGAGCCGGCCCGCCGGGGAGACGTCGCCCGCCAGGACGCGGGCCAGGGCCGTGCCGGCCGCCTGGCCGCCGTGTGCCGTCCAGAGGACGGCGGGGAGGTCCGTGGGATCGGTCGCGTACGGGTAGGAGGACGTGATCACCAGGGCCGTGCGGGGGTTCGCGGCGCGGGCCGCCTCCAGAAGGCGCCGCTGGTGGGCGGGGAGGGCAAGGGTCGTACGGTCCTCCGTCTCGCGGCCGTTGATGTGCGGGTCGTTGCCCGCGACCACGAGGACCACGTCGGCCGCGGCGGCCGTGCGGGCCACCGTGTCCTCGCCGCGTTCCGTGATCTCCAGTCCGAGGATTTCCGGGTTCTCGGCGGCAACTTTCACGCCGTCGGCGGTGACAGAGACGTAGCGACCCGTACCGACATGCTTCAGGAGGTGACCGCCCTCATGGGATCCGTGGGATTCACGGGATTCGCGGGGCTCATGAGATGCATGAGATTCATGGGATCCGTGAGGCTCCAGGCGGAAGGTCTCCTGGACGACCCAGCCGCCGGGCTGGTCGGCGGAGGCGCGTACGAAGCCGTCGTCGGCGACGGAGAGATAGCGGCCGTCGGGCGCGCGCAGGGTGAGGACGCCCCCGCCCCAGTCGATCAGCGCGAGTTCGGTGCCCCTGGTGTCGGTGGTGAGCGGGGGCAGGTCCGTGCGGCCCGCGAGGAGGGCCGGATCCAGCGCTCCCTCGGCGCCGCGGACCTCGTCGGTCGCCTCGTCCGCCGGCGGCACGCTGAGGTACGTACCGGCGGAGGTCTTCAGACGCACGCGGTCCACGCCCTCGGCGAAGTCCACGCGGTCGGCGCCGAAGCGTTCGTAGAGGCCTTCGAGCGGGGTGGAGCGGTGGATGAGGGTGCCGCTGTACCAGTCGAGTTTGCACTCGTCGGCGAGGAGGCCCACCACCGCGATACGGGTGTCCTGCCCGGTGAGGGGGAGCAGGCCGTCGTTCTTGAGGAGGACGATCGCCTGTTCCGCGGCTTCCCGCGCGAGAGACCGGTGCGCGGGCGTGTCGAAGTCCTTCGTGTCCGCGTACGGGTCCAGGCGCGGGTCGAACTCGCCGAGACGGAAGCGGATCGCGAGCTGGCGGCGGACCGCCGCTTCGATGTCGGACGCGGTCAACAGGCCCTGGTCCAGGGCCCCCTGGAGGCGTTCGACGATCTGCGAGCTGTCCGTGCCGTGGTCCGTGAAACTGTCGACGCCGGCGATCAGGGAGGCGGCCGTGGCCTCCTCGTGGGTGTCGAAGTAGTGCTCGTGGTCGACCAGGTTCGAGGGCGCGCCCGCGTCCGAGCAGACCAGGAGGTCCTGGTCCGTCCAGGTGCGCAGCTGCTCGCGCAGATACGGCGACACATGGTTGGGACGGCCGTTGACCAGGTTGTACGCGGGCATCACGCCGGCCACCGTGCCCGCCTCGACCGTCTCGCGGAAGGCACGCAGGTCGTACTCGTGCAGTACGCGCGGGCGGACGGAGCTCGACGCGGTCGCCCGGTCCGTCTCGTTGTTGTGCGCGAGCCAGTGCTTGAGGACCGGCGCCGTCCGCCAGTACGCGGGGTGGTCGCCGCGCAGGCCCCGGGTGTACGCGGTGGCGATCGCCGAGGTCAGCTTCGGGTCCTCCGAGTAGCCCTCCTCGTTGCGGCCCCACAGGGGGTGGCGCAGCAGGTTGACGGTGGGCGCCCAGACGTTGAGGCCCACGCGGTCGTCGCGCGAGCGCATCGCGCGGGTCTCGGTGGAGACGGCCTCGCCGATCCGGCGTACGAGCTCGTCGTTCCAGGTCGCGCCGAGGCCGACCGCCTGGGGGAAGACCGTCGCCGGGCCCATCCAGGCGACCCCGTGCAGCGCCTCCTGACCGGTGCGGAACGCGGCGACGCCGAGCCGCTCCACCGCGGGCCCGAACTGGTGCAGCATCGCGACCCGTTCCTCCAGGGTGAGCCGCGACAGAAGATCGTCGATGCGCTTCGCGAACGGCAGCTGCGAGTCGCGGAAAGGCGGCGTTTGAGCGGTCACGCGAGGATCCCTCTGTGGAAGGTGCGGGAGAACGGCGCAGGACTTTCGAAGCGCTTCGATGCTCATTCGACTCCGGGGCGGGTGTCAAGACACCCCGACGCAACAACTCCGAATCCTCACCGCCATCCCAAGGGCCGGAAGCGACCGGTTCAGACCTTTATACCTCCGAGGAATGTTGGAATCGGCTCTTGTGCACCCCCAGGTGTTCACTTAACCTCGCAGCAACATCGAAGCGCTTCGACTCTCGTCGATAGTCGAAGATGTCGCCCCCGGAGGGTGCGCATACCTCCGAGGTCCGCTTCAGCTCAGCCAGTTCCACTCAGACACCGCAGCCGACGGCCCCACCGCCGGGTGTCCTGCTGTGCGCCATGAAGGGTTGACGCAATGACGCCGAACTCCGCCACTTCCGCTCCCAGTCGGAGAAGTTTCCTCGGCTCCACGGCGGTCGCAGCCGCCGCGGTGGCCGGCGGGATGCCGCTTCTCGCCGCGTGCGGCGGGTCCGGCGGCGGCTCCAAGGACGGCACGACCTCGGGCAAGGACGCGAAGAAGATCCTTCCCGCCTTCGTGGCGCAGAACGTGGTGACGCCGGACATCGCGTCGAAGAACGGCTCCTCGGTCGGTTTCACCGGCAAGCTCGTCCTGGGCGACCTGAAGACCTCGGTGCCGCAGAAGCTAGGCAAGGGCAGCACCATCAAGATCATGTCGCCGTTCTGGGGCACGCCGCCGAAGGGCAGCAATCCCTACTACTCGACGATGAACACGACGATCGGCGCCAACGTCGTCTGGCAGAACCAGGACGGCAACACGTACGACGAGAAGCTGGGCGCGGTTCTCGCCTCCAGTGACATGCCGGACGTCGTGGTGATCCCCAGCTGGAACATGGGCGGCAAGATACCCAGCGCCATCATCAGCAAGATGGCGGACCTCGGCCCGTACCTCTCGGGCGACAAGGTCAAGGAGTACCCGAACCTCGCGGCCATCCCGACCGACGCCTGGCAGTACTCCATCTTCGGCGGCAAGCTGCGCGGCCTTCCGCAGCCCTCTCCCACCGTCCCCGGCATCGTGCCCTTCTACCGCAAGGACGTCTTCGACGAGAAGGGGTACGAAGTCCCCACCTCCGCCGACGAGTTCCTGGCCCTCGCCAAGGAGATCACCAACGCCAAGGCGAAGGTGTGGGCCTGCGACGACATGAAGTGGAGCGCCTTCAACTTCTTCGGCGTGCTGTCCGGAAGCGAGAAGTCGCTCGGCTGGAACCTCGTCGACGGCAAGCTGATCTACCGGGTCGAGACCGACGAGTACCTCGAATCGCTCGAGTGGACGCGCAAGCTGTACGCGGCGGGCGTCGTCCACCCCGACGCCAGGGCGGCGAACCAGGGCAACGCGGGGCAGCGTTTCACCGACGGCCAGGTCATGATGTACAACCAGAACATCGCGGACTGGTGGGGCAAGATGGCCGAACAGGCCACCCAGAACAATGACTTCCGCATCGCCGGCATGGACATCTTCGGCCATGACGGGGGCGACCCCCAGCTGTGGGCCGCATCGCCCGCCGGCATCTTCGCCTTCATCAACAAGAAGGCGTCCAAGGCCGTGATCCACGACGTGCTGGCCGCCGCGAACGTCACCGCGGCCCCGTACGGCACCAAGGAGTACATGCTCACCAACTACGGGGTGGAGGGCACGCACTACACCGTCAAGGACGGTGTTCCCACCAAGAACGACAAGGGCAACCAGGAGGTCCTGAACGCCTTCGTCATGCTGGCGAGCCCCGCCCCGACCATCGCGCACCCCGACTTCCCGGAGATCGCGAAGGAGCAGGTGGAGTGGCAGCAGCGGATGGGCGCCTTCACCAAGAAGTCCTCCTTCTACGGGCTCCAGGTCACCGAACCGGCCCGCTACACCAGCCTCTCCAACGACTTCGAGGACCTGGAGGACAGCGTCGTCCGCGGCCGCAAGAAGGTCAGCGACATGCAGCAGGCGGTGTCGGAGTGGAAGAGCCAGGGCGGCGACAAGCTGCGGGACTGGTACAAAAAGCTGCTGGACGACAGCGGATCCGCGCAGGGGTGACGAGGTGGCACACAGCACCACTCCGGGCGCCGCCTCGCGCACCGCGCCGTCGACGACGGACGACACCGCCGAACCCTCCGCCGGAGGGGGCAGATCCACCAGGCCCGCCAAGCCCGCGAAGTCCTCCGGGGTCTCCAGATCCGAGAAGAAGGCCCTGAGGAAGGCCGCGAACGGCGGCACCCTCAGGACCCGCCTCAAGCGGGACCGCACGCTGATCCTGATGACCCTGCCGGCCGTCCTGCTGGTGCTGGTCTTCAACTACATACCGATCCTGGGCAACGTCGTCGCCTTCCAGGAATACGACCCGTACATCAGCGACAACGGCTTCGTCGCCATCTTCCACAGCCCCTGGGTCGGCTTCGAGCAGTTCTCGCGGATCTTCGAGGACTCGGCGTTCTGGGACGCCGTCCAGAACACCTTCGTCCTGTTCTCCCTCCAACTGCTGCTCTTCTTCCCGATCCCGATCGTGCTGGCGCTGCTCATCAACAGCGTGATCAGGCCCCGGGTGCGGGCGGTGTCGCAGGCGATCCTCTACCTGCCGCACTTCTTCTCCTGGGTGCTGGTCATCACCGTCTTCCAGCAGATCTTCGGCGGCGCCGGCATCATCGCGCAGACGCTGCGCCAGCACGGCTACGAGGGCTTCGACCTCATGACCGACCCGGGGATCTTCAAGTTCCTGGTGACGGCGGAGGGCGTCTGGAAGGACGCCGGCTGGGGAATCATCGTCTTCCTCGCGGCGCTGGCCTCCGTCAGTCCCGATCTGTACGAGGCCTCGGCGATGGACGGGGCCGGCCGGTGGCGCCGGATGTGGCACGTCACGCTGCCCGCGCTGCGTCCGGTGATCGCCCTGCTCCTGGTGCTGCGTGTCGGTGACGCGCTCACGGTCGGCTTCGAACAGATCCTGCTGCAGCGGGACGCGGTGGGGCCGGGCGCGGCGGAGGTCCTCGACACCTTCGTGTGGTGGAACGGCGTCCGCAACCAGGACTTCAGTTACGCGGCGGCGGCGGGCCTGATCAAGGGCGTGGTCAGTCTCGGCCTCGTCCTCGCCGCGAACAAGGTCGCCCATCTCATGGGCGAGCAGGGGGTGTACAAGAAGTGAGCGCTGTCACCGAGGAACGGCCGAAGGCCCCCGGCCCGAAGGCTTCCGGACGCTGGGCCGCACCGCCGAGGCCCGTCTGGGAGGAGGAGCCCAACAAGGCCGGGATCGCGAGCAAGGGCCTCGTCCTGGCCATCGCCTGCTTCGCCGTGCTGTTCCCGCTGTGGATCGTCGTCGTCACCAGTCTGTCCTCGAAGCAGGACATCAGTGCGGCCGGCGGCCTGGTGGTGATCCCCAAGGGCATCACCTTCATCGCCTACCAGGAGCTGCTGAGCGGCGGCCAGGTCACCCGCGCCACCCTCGTCAGCCTGGGCGTCACGCTCGTCGGCACGGTGTTCTCGATGACGGTGTCCATCCTCTCCGCGTACGGGCTCTCCCGCATCGGGTCCGTCGGGCACCGCTGGTTCCTGATGATCCTGCTCGCGACGATGTTCTTCGGCGCCGGCCTCATCCCCACGTATCTGCTCGTGCAGTCCCTGGGGCTGACGGACACGTACCTGGCGCTGATCCTGCCGAGCGCGATCAGTGTCTTCAACATTCTGGTCCTGCGGGCGTTCTTCATGAGCATCTCGCCGGAGCTCACCGACAGCGCGCGGATCGACGGGGCGGGGGACTGGCGGATCCTCTGGCAGATCGTGATGCCGCTCTCCCGTGCCGTCATCGCGGTGATCACGCTGTTCTACGCCGTCGGCTACTGGAGCGCCTGGTTCAACGCGTCGATCTACCTGAGCGACCAGGACATGATGCCGCTGCAGAACGTCATGATCCAGCTCGTCCAGAAGCAGGAGCCCCCGGTCGGTATGAGCCAGGCCATCAAGACGGGCCAGCTCTCCGCGCTCGCCGTCCAGATGGCGGTCATGGTGCTGGCCCTGCTGCCCGTCGCGTTCCTCTCGCCCTTCGTCCAGAAGCACTTCAAGAAGGGCATGCTGACCGGCGCCGTCAAGGGGTGACTTGCGTCCCCCTTCTGGCTTGGTCTGGGAATTGTTCGGTTGTTTGTCGGCTGCGGGGCCGCTGTGGCTGATCGCGCAGTTCCCCGCGCCCCTTAAGAGGCGCCCGTCCACTCCTCATTTCGAAGTTCTCCCTTTCCTGGAACGAGGTATGTCATGCGCACGTCCCGCCTGAGCAGACGCGCCGTCCTTGCCGGGACCGCTGCCACGGTTGCCCTCACCACTGTTTCCGCCGGCTCCAGCCCGGCGCTGGCGGCCCCGGCCGCTGACACGGACGTGTCCGCCTACCGCTGGCGCAACGTCGTCATCGGCGGGACCGGCTTCGTCACCGGTGTTCTCTTCCATCCGTCCGTACGGGGTCTCGCCTATGCCCGTACCGACATCGGTGGCGCCTACCGCTGGGACGACCGTGCCGCCCGTTGGACCCCGCTCACCGACCACCTCGGGTGGGACGACTGGAATCTGCTCGGCGTGGAGGCGATCGCCGTCGACCCGGCGCACCCGAACCGCGTCTACCTCTCCCTCGGTACGTACGCCCAGTCCTGGGCCGGCAACGGCGCGGTACTGCGTTCCGAGGACCGGGGTGCCACCTGGAAGCGCTCGGACCTGGGTGTGAAGCTCGGTGCCAACGAGGACGGCCGGGGTGCGGGGGAGCGCCTGCTGGTCGACCCGCGTGACAGCGACACCCTGTGGCTGGGGACCCGGCACGACGGGCTGCTCAAGTCGACCGACCGCGGCGCCACCTGGGCGGCCGTGACCGGATTTCCGGCGCAGGCGAGCGCTTCCGGGCAGGGCGTCGTGTTCCTCGTCGCCGTCGGGCGGGCCGTCTACGCAGGCTGGGGCGACGGCGACGGCACCTCGGGCACGGCGAACCTGTACCGCACGGCCGACGGGACGGCGTGGGAGGCCGTTCCCGGGCAGCCGTCCGGTACCGCTGCCAAGGTACCGATCCGTGCCGCGTACGACACGCACATCCGCGAGCTGTACGTGACCTATGCCAACGCGCCCGGACCCAACGGCCAGTCCGACGGCAGCGTGCACAAGCTGCGCACCGCGACCGGCAAGTGGGCCGACGTGACCCCGGTGAAGCCCGGCGGCACGACGGACGACGGTTCCGCCGACACCTTCGGCTACGGCGGGGTCGCCATGGACGCCCGCCTCCCGGGCACCCTCGTCGTCTCCACCAACAACCGCTGGGCCGACGTCGACACCGTGTACCGCACCACGAACGGCGGCCGTACCTGGACGTCCCTCAAGGACGCTGCTGTGTTCGACGTGTCCGAGACTCCCTATCTCAAGTGGGGCGACGACAAGCCGAAGTTCGGCTGGTGGATCCAGGCGCTGGCCGTGGACCCGTACGACTCGAAGCACATCGTGTACGGGACCGGGGCGACCCTCTACGGGACCCGTGACCTGAAGCGCTGGGCGCCGCAGATCCGGGGCCTGGAGGAGACGGCCGTGCGCCAGCTGATCTCGCCCCCGGTCGGGGAGGCGCACCTGATCAGCGGACTCGGGGACATCGGCGTGATGTACCACGAGCGGCTCACGGCATCGCCTGCGCGCGGCATGGCGGCGAATCCCGTGTTCGGGTCGGCGACGGGACTCGCGCAGGCCGCGGCCAGGCCGTCGTACGTGGTCCGGGCGGGCTGGGGCGACAACGGCAACGGCGCCTACTCGAACGACGGCGGGCAGACCTGGGCGCCCTTCGAGGCCCAGCCCGACATCGCCAAGAACGCACCGGGGCCGATCGCCGCCAACGCCGACGGCAGCGCGCTGCTGTGGTCCTTCGTGCACTGGGACGGCACGAAGTACGCAGCCCACCGGTCCACCGACAACGGCACGACCTGGTCCGAGATCTCCTCCTTCCCGAAGGGCGCCACGCCGGTCGCCGACCCGGCCGACCCGACGCACTTCTACGCATACGACACCGACACAGGAACGCTACTCGCCAGCACTGACAGTGGCCTCACCTTCACCAAGCGTGCAGGTGGGCTGCCCTCCGGGGACGCCCAGTTCAAGCTCGTCGCCGCGCCCGGGCGGAGCGGTGACCTGTGGCTCTCCGTGAAATGGAACGGGCTCTACCGGTCCACCGACCGAGGCGTGAGCTTCTCGAAGGTGGCCAGCTGCTGGGCCTCGTACACCCTCGGTTTCGGCAGGGCCGCCGACGGCGCCGACTACCCCGCGATCTATCAGGTCGGCTCGACGGACACCATCACCGCCGTGTACCGCTCCGACGACGAGGCGAAGACCTGGACGCGGATCAACGACGACGCCCACCAGTGGGGCTGGACGGGCGAGGTCGTCATTGGCGACCCGCGCGTGTACGGCCGGGTGTATCTGGCGACCAACGGGCGCGGCATCCAGTACGGGGAGCCCCGCCGATGAGCCACCCGAACGCGAACGCGGACCTGAAGCCGGACCCGAACCCGGACGTGAAGCCGGACCAGAACCCGGACCCGCCCCCGACCCCAGGCCCTCCCGTCCTCGCCGACGCCACCCGGGGCCGCATCCTCTTCGGCGGCGACTACAACCCCGAGCAGTGGCCCGAGGAGACCTGGCACGAGGACGTACGCCTCATGAAGGCGGCCGGCGTCAACTCCGTCACGCTCGGCGTCTTCTCCTGGGCCAAGCTCGAACCGCGGCCCGGGGCCAGGGAGTTCGGCTGGCTCGACCGGCTGATGGACCTCATGCACACGAACGGCATAGGGGTCGTCCTCGCCACGCCCACCACCTCGCCCCCGCCCTGGATGGGCCGTCTCCACCCGGACACGCTGCCCCGGGACGAGGACGGCCGCACCGAGTGGTGGGGCGGCCGCCAGCACTTCTCGCACTCCAGCACCACCTACCGCCGCTACGCCGCCGCGATCACCGAGGACCTGGCCGCCCGCTACGGCAGCCACCCGGCCCTCACGATGTGGCACATCAACAACGAGTACTGCACGTACGACTGGGGCGACGAGGCCGCAGCCACCTTCCGCCGCTGGCTCCAGGACAAGTACGGCACACTCGACGTCCTCAACTCCGCCTGGGGAACGGCCTTCTGGAGTCAGGGCTACGGCGACTGGGAGGAGATCCTGCCGCCGCGGCACGCCCACTACATGAAGAACCCCAGTCAGGTGCTGGACTTTAAGCGCTACACCTCCGACATGCTCCTGGAGTGCTACGTCGCCGAGCGTGACATCGTCCGACGGCACTCTCCGCACATCCCGGTGACCACCAACTTCATGCCGATGTGGGTCGGTCAGGACGCCTGGAGGTGGGCGGCGGCGGAGGACGTCGTCTCCGTCGACATCTATCCCGACCCGCGCGATCCCTTCGGCGCCCAGAACGGCGCGCTCATCCAGGACATGACGCGCTCCCAGGCCCGTGGACCGTGGATGCTGATGGAGCAGGCCGCGGGGCCCGTGAACTGGCGGGGCGTCAACCACCCCAAGCCGCGCGGCCTCAATCGCCTCTGGTCCCTCCAGGCCGTCGCCCGGGGCGCCGACGCCGTCTGCTACTTCCAGTGGCGGCAGTCCCGCCAGGGCGCGGAGAAGTTCCACTCCGGCATGGTCAGTCACGCGGGGGAGCAGGGGCGTACCTACCAGGAGATCAAGCAGCTCGGCGCCGAACTCGCCGGTATCGGCAGGAAAGTGACGGACAGTCACTCGACGGCGGACGTCGCGATCCTCCATGAGTGGAACGCCTGGTGGGCCGGTGCACAGGAGGGCCGTCTCTCCTCCGAGGTCGACCATCCGCAGGTCGTGCGCGCCTGGCACCGTGCCCTGTGGGAGGCCCACATCGCCACGGACTTCGCGCATCCGGAGCACGACCTGTCCGCGTACCGGCTGGTCGTCGTGCCGCAGCTCTACCTGCTCACCGACGCGGCGATCGACAACCTCGTCGCGTACGTACGAGGCGGCGGCACCCTCGTGAGCGGCTTCCTCACCGGTGTCGCCGACGAGGACGACCGGGTACGGCCCGGCGGCATGGACGAGCGACTGCGGAAGCTCTTCGGCATCCGCACCCTGCACGAGTGGTGGCCGCTGGACGCGCGGGAGACGGCCGAATGCGACGGATTCCGGGGCACGTTGTGGTCCGAGGAGATCGAGGCCGAGGAGGACGCGGTCGCGGAGGCCCGCTACAAGGGCGGCGAACTCGACGGCTTCCCAGCGGTGTTGCGCAAGGAACGCGCCTGGTACGTCTCCACGCTGCCCGAACCCGCCGCTCTGCGCGAACTGTTGGCGGGCTTGGCGGCCGGCGCGGGCGTGCGGCCCGTCCTCGACGGGCTGCCCCCGCAGGTCGAGGCCGTCCGTCGGGGAGAGCTGCTCTTCGTGCTCAACCACGGGCGCGAGGCGGTCACCGTGCAGGTGCCGGGGACGACGTATCGGGACCTGCTCACCGGTCAACAGGTCACGGGATCAGTGGAGTTGGACCGCTTCGGAGCGGCGGTGCTCTCACCGTGAGCCCCGACGCATCCCGCTCACCCTCGCCCTCGCCCTCACCCACGTCCTCGCCGCACGGCACCTGGGAGCCGCGCCCGGCCCTCCGCTGGGAGGACGCCTTCCTCAGCGGCAACGGCCGTCACGGCGCCATGGTGTTCGGTGATCCGAACGACGACCGTGTGATCGTCACGCACCACACCCTGGTCCGCCCCAACGGCGGCGAGCGCGCCGGACCCCCGGAGCTGGCGGCCCAACTGCCGCAGCTCCAGGACCGGTTACTCGCCGGAGACCTGACCGCGGCCGAGGAGTTCACCGACGGGCGCCCGCTGCAGTGGGTGCAGCCCTTCCATCCCGCCTTCCAGGTGCGGCTGCGCCGCCCCGTCGACGGGGCGCGCGGCTACTGCCGCTCTGTCGACTTCACCACGGGTGTCGCCGAGGCGGCCTGCACGGGCTGGACCAGCCGCGTCTTCGTGTCGCGCGCGGACGACGTGATCGTCCAGCACGTGACCTCTCCCGGCCTCACCGCGGACATCGCGCTGGACCACCGGCTTCCCGGCGCCCCCGAAGGGCTGAGGGTCAGCGACGGGGTGATCCTCACGCCCGAGGGCGCCGTGCTCACCCTGAGCGCCCGCTATCCCGGCAGCGACCGCGCGTACACCGGAGTGACGCTGGCCGTGGTCACCGGCGGCCGTACGACGCTGACCCCGCCCGGCATCCGCGTGGCCGCGGCCGAGTCGGTCCTGCTGCTGACCCGCGTGCGGCGGCACACCGGGGAACTGGACACCGTGACGGAGGCGCAGGCTCTGCGCGAGCTGCTGCCGGACGGCGGGGGTGGTGAAGAGCCGTTCGGCAGCCTCCTTGAGCGTCACCTGGACCTCCACCGCACCGCGTACAGCCGCGTCTCCCTTGCCCTGGACGCCGACGGCGCCGAACGTGCCCTCCCCGGCTCGGAGTTGCTCAAGCGGCCCAAGAGCCCCGCACTGCTCGAACGGCTCTTCGCGGCCGGCCGCTACCACCTGCTGTCCTCCGCCGGGATGCTGCCGCCGAGGCTGACCGGGCTGTGGACCGGCGACTGGGACACGGCGTGGTCCGGGGCGTTCACCACGGACGCCAACCTCAATCTGCAGACCGCGTCGGCCGTCGCCGGTGCACTGCCCGAGGTCGTCGAGGCCCACGCGGCCCTGGTCCACGGGCAGTTGCCGCACTGGCGGGACAACGCCCGGGCCGTCTTCGGAGCCCGAGGCATCGTCGCCCCACCGCACACCGACGGCGAGTCCGGGCACACGTACCACTTCAGCCGCGAATACCCCTTGCACCTGTGGACGGCGGGCGCCGACTGGCTGCTCAAACCGCTCGTCGACCACGACGAGACACGCGGGGAGCGCGACCCACGACTGGCGGCGGCACTCGCCGAACTAGCCCTGTTCTACGAGGACTTCCTCAACCGGACCGACGAACACGGCCGGCTCGTCGTCGTCCCGTCCTACTCGCCCGAGAACCGCCCGGCGAACGCGAGCTGGGGCGCGGTCAACGCCGCCATGGACCTCTCGGCGGCCCGGCACGCCCTGCTCACGGCAGCCGCGTACCACCCGGGACCGGACGCCGACCGCTGGCGCGCGCTCGCCGAGCGACTGCCCCCGCACCGCGTCAACGACGACGGAGCCCTAGCCGAGTGGGCGTGGCCCGGCCTCGACGACACGTACGACCACCGGCACCTCAGCAATCTGTACGGCGTGTGGCCGCTCGACGAGATCAACCCGTACGACACCCCTGATCTCGCGGCCGCCGCGCACCGGGCCCTCGAACTGAGGGGCGCCGAGAACGAATCCGCGCACGGCCATCTGCACCACGCGCTGGTCGCGGCCCGCCTGCGCGACGGCGAACGGGTGGCGCACGCGCTCGGCCAGGTGCTGGAGGGCGACTTCTTCCACGCCTCCCTCATGAGCGCGCACTACCCCCGTCGTGACGTCTACAACGCGGACGCCGCCCACACGCTCCCCGCCGTGATCGTCGAGACGCTGATCCAGTCGACCCCCGACCGGCTGGTCCTGCTGCCCGCACTGCCCGCCGCGTTCCCGGAGGGCGAACTCCGGGGCGTACGGACGAGGTTCGGCGCCGAGGTCGACCTCGGCTGGAGCCCGGCGGGAGCCCGCGCGGTGGTACGGCCCACCCGGACCCACCGCGTCGACCTCAGGACTTCCTCCGGAGCGCGACCGCTCCACCTGCGCGCCGGAGAAGACTGCGTCCTCACCCTGGGGCCGCAGTAGATCCACAGCAGATCCACAGCAGTTCGAACCCCCACACCCCCCCACCCATGGAAGGGACACCATGGCAACACGCACGCTGACCCGGATCACCAAGGCACTCCTGGCCCCCGCGCTCGCGCTCGGCGCCACCATCGGCCTCGCCTCCGCGCCCGCCTCGGCGGCCGTCTGGAACTCCTGCGACCAGTGGGGCAACACCAGCCTGAACGGCTACACGCTCTACAACAACATCTGGGGCTCCGGCGCCGGCAGCCAGTGCATCTGGGCCAACTCCGGCACCAACTGGGGCGTTTGGGCCAATCACCCCAACACCGGCGGCATCAAGTCGTACCCGAACTCCAAGAAGGTGGTCAACAAGACGATCACCTCGCTCGGTTCGCTCAGCAGCAGCTACAACGTCACCGTGCCGTCCTCGGGCGCGTACAACACCTCGTACGACATCTGGGACACCGACTACGACTACGAGATCATGCTCTGGGTCAACTACAACGGAGCCGTCGGTCCGCTCGGCACCTCCCAGGGCAATGTCACCCTCGGCGGCCACACCTGGACCGTCTACAAGGGCAACAACGGCGCCAACGAGGTCTTCTCGTTCCTGCGCACCTCGGACTCGAACTCCGGGACCGTCAACGTCCTGCCGATCCTCAAGTGGATCAAGGACACCAAGGGCTGGATGGGCAACGAGACCATCGGCGACGTGCAGTTCGGCTTCGAGATCACCTCGTCGTCCGGCGGCCTGGACTTCGCCACCAACAACCTGACTGTCTCCAGCAGTTGAGCCCCACCGCCATCCGTACCGCCACCGTCACCGGCAGGTGACCGTACGCCCGGGTCGGCGCCGTCCCCCACGCGGGGCCGGCCCGGGCTGCGCCCATCTCTGCGGCTACCGCTGCGACGTCGTCTCCCTCACCCACGGCAGCAGCATCCGCTCCGCGAGCACGAGCGCGTAGAACAGCGCCACGCTCATCGCGCCGAGCAGGGCGATCGCGGCGAACGCCAGGGCGGTGTCGGAGTTCGCCCCGGACTGTACGACGACGAAGCCGAGCCCCTCGTCGCCCGCACTGAACTCGCCGATGACCGCGCCGACGGCCGACAGCGGCATGGCGACCTTCAGCCCCACGAAGATCTGCGGCAGCGCGCTCGGGAAGCGGAACCTGACGAACGTCTGGGTGCGCGACGCGCGCAACGACCGTGCCAGCTCGACGAGTTCGACCGGGGTGGAGGCGAGCCCGCCCGCGACCGACAGTACGACGGGGAAGAAGCAGACGAGCAGCGCCATGACGACCTTCGGCTGCTGCCCGAACCCCATCCACACCACCAGCAGCGGGGCCAGCGCCACCTTGGGCACCGCGTTGAACGCCACCAGGAGCGGCGAGAACATCAGCTCCACGATCCGCGACGCCGCGATCGCCACCCCGATCACCAGTCCCGCAGCCACGGCCAGCGCGAAGCCCAGCACGATGACGACGAGCGTGGTGACCGCCTCGCCCAGCAGATAGCCGGGCACGCGGAGGAAGGCGTCCAGCACGTCGGCGGGTGACGGCAGGACGATCTCCGGTACGTCGAACACGACCACGGCGAGTGCCCAGGCGCCGATCGCGGCGGCCAGCCCGAGCACGGGCCAGCCGAACTCCATCACCCGCCTGAGCACTTCAGGACTTCGGCACCAGATCGAAGGAGACCAGCTGCTCGGGCGTCAGACCGGACTTGACCGCTCCGGCGTCCACCAGCGCCTTGATCGCCCCGGCCACCCGTTCACGGTCCATCGTGCCGATCGGCGCCCCTTCCTCCTTGGGCTGTACGGCCTCGCCGACCAGCTCGATCTCCGCGGCGGCGGCCTTCTCGTTGACGGTCGGGTGCTTCTTCGCCAGCACCGCGGCCGCTTCCTCCGGGTGGTCGATCGCGTAGCGCATGCCCTTGAGCAGCGCCGATGTGAAGCGTCTGACCAGGTCCGGGTCCTCCTCGGCGATCTTCGTGGTGGTCGTGATGGCCGAGCCGTAGCTCTCGGTCAGGAACTTGCCGAACGGCAGGACCACGACCTCCTTGCCCTTGACGGCGTTCTCGATGTTCGGGCGGCCCACCCGGTATTGGCCGACCGCGTCGACCTTGCCGGCCGCGAGGTTGACCCCGAGCTGCTGGGGTTCGAGGTTGACGAAGTCGACCTTGTCGGCGTCGAATCCGGCGAGCTTCGCGTACGCCGGGAAGAGGGCCCCGATGACCGAACCGGCCGGGTCCGCGATCTTCTTGCCCTCCAGGTCCGCGGGCCTGCTGATGCCGCTGTCGGCCAGCGCCATCACGGCCGCGTCCGTGGTCTGGTGGACGGCCGCGACCGCCGTCACGCCGGACACCTTGCCGCCGCCGACCTGCATGATCGTGCTGCTGAGGTCGACGGGCGCGAACTGCGCCCGCCCGCCGGCCAGCGCGGCCAGGCTGATGGCGCTGCCCTGCCCCGGCTGGATGGTGACCGAGACGCCCACGTCGCTGAAGTAGCCCTTGTCCTGGGCGACATAGGCGTACGCCTCGCGCCCGAAGGTGCCGAAACCGGTGATGTAGGTGACCTTGTCGGGCGCGGAACCGCCGGAGGAGGATGCGCCCTTGCCGTTGTCGTCGTCGGAGCCGCAGGCCGTGGAGAGTGCCGCCGTCAGCAGGACAGCCAGGAGCGCGGCGGGTAACCGCGTATTCCGTCTCATGGCTCTCAAGTGGAGCTGTTGAGGCGGAAGTTGTCGATACCGCAGACCTGGTTGTCATGTAACAAACATCGACCGAGGTGGTTGATCACGGATTGCGTCGCCCTATTCTCGGCCGTACCGCTACCGCTCAGGGTGAACCGGTGATGGAGGGCAGCCCGTGATCCGAGTGCGCGGCGTGTCGAAGAGCTTCAACGGCCGCAGGGGGACCGTGGAGGCCCTGCGTGGCGTCGAACTGGACGTCGGGGACGGTGAGTTCGTGGCGGTCCTCGGCCGCTCCGGCTGTGGCAAGTCCACCCTGCTGAGGGTGATCGCCGGACTGCTCCCGGCCTCCTCGGGCGAGGTGCGGATCGCGGACGAGCCCGTGCGGGAACCGCGCCGGGACGTCGCCATCCTCTTCCAGCGCCCGGCCCTGCTGCCCTGGCGTTCGGTGCTCGACAACGTCCTGCTGCCCATCCAGGTGCACGGCCGGCCCCGCCCCGAACACCGCGAAGCCGCACGGCAGTTGCTGTCCACCGTCGGCCTGGACACCCCCTTCCACAAACGCCTGCCGCACGAGCTGTCCGGCGGCATGCAGCAACGCGTGGCCCTGTGCCGCTCACTGATCCAGCGGCCGCGCGTGATGCTGATGGACGAGCCCTTCTCCGCCCTGGACGCCCTGACCCGCGAGGAGTTGTGCGAGGTGCTGCAACGCGTGCACATGGAGTACGCCGCCACGGTCGTCCTCGTCACCCACTCCATCGAGGAGGCGGTCCTGCTCGCCGACCGGGTCGTGGTGCTCAGCCCGCGCCCCGGCCGGGTCCGTACGGTCCTCGACGTTCCCGTACCCCGGCCCCGCTCCCTGGGCCACGACGCACATGCCACGGAACTCGCCCGCTGCCGCGCCGAGTTGCACGACCTGCTGCTGGCCAGCCACATGACGGGAGTGTGAGCGGGAAGATGGAACTGCGCCTGTTCACCGAGCCGTACCACGGGGCCACCTACGACGAACTGGCGCGTGCCGCCCGGCATGCGGAGGAGTGCGGCTTCGAGGGCTTCTTCGTCGCCGACCACTACCACCCGATGCACTACACCGACGCCCTGCCGGGTCCCACCGACGCCTGGACCACCCTCGCCGGTCTGGCCCGCGAGACCTCGCGCATCCGGCTCGGCACCCTCATGACCTCGGCCACCTTCCGGCACCCCGGCCCGCTCGCGGTCACCGTCGCGCAGGTTGACGCGATGAGCGGTGGCAGGGTCGAACTCGGCCTGGGCGCCGGCTGGTTCGCCCTGGACCACAGTGCGTACGGCATCCCGTTCCCGCCACCCGCCGAACGCTTCGAGCGGATGGAGGAACAGCTCCGGATCGTCACCGGCCTCTGGGCCACCCCGCCCGGCGAACGCTTCTCGTACGAGGGCCGCCACTACCGCCTGGCCGACTCGCCCGCCCTGCCGAAGCCGATCCAGCAGCCGCGGGTGCCGATCATCGTGGGCGGCCGCGGCCCCCGCCGCACACCGAGGCTGGCCGCCCGGTACGCCGACGAGTTCAACCTGCCCTTCACATCGCCCGAGCAGAGCGCCGACCTGTTCGCGGGAGCGCGGTCCGCCAGGGAGGCGGCCGGCGGGCCTCCGCTGATCCTCTCGGTGTGCCTCGGCATCGCCTCCGGCCGCACCGGGGCCGAGATCGACACCCGCCTCGCCCTCCTGCACGAGCCGTCCCGCCTCCCTCCGGAGGAGCCGCTGTACGGCCCTCCGGGGAAGATCGTCGATGTGCTCGGCCAGTACGCCGACCTCGGGGCCTCCCGCGTGTACGTACGGCTGCGCGACCTCTCCGACCTCGGCCACCTGGACCTGCTGGCGGCCGAGGTCGCACCTCAACTGCCTTGAGGTCGCACCTCAACTCCCTGGAGGTCGCACCTCAACTGCCTTGAGAGGGAGGGCAGTCAGTCCGCGATCGGGAGAGCCGCCCCGTCCCGCAGGAACAGCGGTATCCGGTCCAGCGGGGCGTCGACCGTGACGCGCGTACCGCCCTCGTACTCGGTTCCCGTCCAGGCGTCCGTCCACCGTGCTCCGGCCGGGAGATAGGCCGTCCGCACGCTCGCCCCCGCCGTCAGGACGGGCGCCACCAGCAGATCCGGGCCGAAGAGATAGGAGTCGGCCACCGACCAGGTCGCCTGGTCGTCCGGGAACTCCAGGAACAGCGGCCGCATCACCGGCAGCCCCTCCTCGTGCGCGGCCCGCATCACGTCGAGCACGTACGGCTTCAGGCGCTCGCGCAGCCGGAGGTACTTCTCCATGATCGTGGCGGCCTCCTCGCCGTACGACCAGACCTCGTTCGGGCCGCCGGTCATGTCCGGGCCGAGCGGTGTGCCCGGGTCCCGGAAGCCGTGCAGCCGCATCAGCGGGGAGAGCGCGCCGAACTGGAACCAGCGGATCATCACCTCGCGGTACGCCGGGTCGTCCGGGTCACCGCCGTGGAAGCCGCCGATGTCGGTGTTCCACCAGGGGATGCCGGACAGCGACGTGTTGAGGCCCGCCGCGATCTGGCGCCGCAGGGTCGCGAAGTCCGTGCCGATGTCGCCGGACCACAGGGCGGCGCCGTAGCGCTGGCTGCCCGCCCACGCCGAGCGGTTGAGGGTGACGATCTCGGTCTCGCCGGCCGCGATCATGCCCTCGTAGAAGGTGCGGGCGTTCTCGCTCGGGTACATGTTGCCGACTTCGAGGCCCGGGCCCGCCCAGTAGCGCAGGTTCTCCTGGAAGCCCGGCTTCAGCTCCGGCTCGCAGGCGTCGAGCCAGAACGCCGTGATCCCGTACGGATCCAGGTAGTTCTCCTTGATCCGCGACCACATGAAGTCGCGTGCCTCGGGGTTCGTCGCGTCGTAGAAGGCCACCTGGACCGTGGAGGCGACCTCCTTGTCCGGCCAGTCGGCGTGCGCCATCGGGCCGTACTGCGTACCGATGAAGTAGCCGCGCTGCTCCATGAGTTGATGGTTCTCGGAGAGCGGGGAGACGGACGGCCAGACGGACACGACGAGCTTGATGCCGAGCTCCTCCAGCTCCCGCTGCATAGCAGCCGGGTCCGGCCACTCCGCCGGGTCGAACTTCCACTCGCCCAGGTGCGTCCAGTGGAAGAAGTCGCAGACGATCGCGTCGATGGGCAGGCCCCGGCGCTTGTACTCCCGTGCCACGCCCAGGAGTTCGTCCTGGGTGCGGTAGCGCAGCTTGCACTGCCAGAAGCCCGCCGCCCACTCGGGCAGCATCGGCGTACGGCCGGTCACCGCGCTGTAGCGGCGCTGCGCGTCGGCAGGCCGTCCGGCGGTGATCCAGTAGTCGATCTGCCGGGCCGAGTCCGCCACCCAGCGCGTGCCGTTGCCCGCGAGCTCGACGCGGCCGATGGCCGGGCTGTTCCACAGCAGGGTGTAGCCGCGGCTGGAGGTGAGCACCGGGATGGTCACCTCGGCGTTGCGCTGGACCAGGTCGAGGACCGCGCCCTTCTGGTCCAGCAGACCGTGCTGGTGCTGGCCGAGGCCGTACAGCTTCTCGCCCTCGTACGCGGCGAAGCGCTGCTCCAGGCGGTGGTGGCCGTTGCCGACCGGGGTGTAGAGGCGGGGTCCCGGCCACCAGAAGTGGGCGCGCTCCTCGGTGAGGAGTTCCGCCGAGTCGTCGGTGCGGAGGAAGCGGACGAGGCCCTCGGCGTCGACCTCGACGGTCAGCGCGCCGACGGTCAACTGCCCGTGCCCGTCCTCGATCTTGACGGTGGCCTCCGTCGCGGGTGCCTCGTCGAGCAGCGCGCCCGGCAGACCCTCCAGGACCGGCCCGCCGAGCCTGGCCCGGACCCGGACCGCGTCGGGGCCCCACGGCTCGATGCGTACGGTCTCCTGGCGGCCGCTCCACTCCAGGGCGCCGTCGCGTTCGCGGAACGTGCCGACGGTGGGGGAGGACTGGGCGAGGCTTGCGGACCCATGGCCGGGCTGTCCCGGGTTACCGGACGGACCCTGCTGTCCGGGCTGGTTCTCGGCAGGCTGATTCACGTGGGTGCTCCTGAAGGAAGGAGTGGCGACAGGACCCGGTGACGCGGCTCCGGCGGACCGGGACAGGTAGGGATGCCCCAACGCCCGTGAGGCGCGGGGTGGTTGCGGCTGGGTGGTTCAGGAAGCGGCCGGGCCCGTGCTGGCCCGTACCGTCAACTCGGGTGCGATGAGCACGACTTCGTCCTTGCCGTGCCCTTCGAGCTTGGCGATCAGATGCTCCACGGCGTGCCGGCCCATCTCCTGCGCGGGGATGGCGACCGAGGTCAGCCGCACCGAGGCCTGGGTGGCGACCTGGTCAGGACAGATCGCGATCACCGACACGTCCTCGGGCACCGCCCGGCCCTGCTGGCGCAGCAGCGCGAGCAGCGGCTCGACCGCGGACTCGTTCTGCACGACGAAGCCCGTGGTGCCCGGGCGCTCGTCGAAGATCCGGGACAGGGTCAGCGACATCGCGTCGTAGCCGCCCTCGCACGGGCGGTGCAGCACGCGCAGGCCCAACTCCCGTGACCGGGACCGGAGTCCGTCGAGCGTGCGCTCGGCGAAGCCCGTGTGCCGTTCGTAGACCGCGGGCGCCTCGCCGATGACAGCGATGTCACGGTGACCGAGCATCGCGAGATGCTCGGCGCACAGCGCGCCCGTCGCGCCGAAGTCGAGATCGACGCAGGTCAGGCCGCTGGTGTCGGCGGGCAGACCGATGAGGACGGACGGCTGGTCCGTGCCGCGCAGCAGCGGCAGCCGCTCGTCGTCGAGCTCGACGTCCATCAGGATCATCGCGTCGGCGAGCCCGCTGCCGGTGACCCGGCGCACGGCGTCGGGGCCCTCCTCGCCGGTCAGCAGCAGCACGTCGTACCCGTGGGTGCGGGCCGAGGTCGCCACGGCGATGGCGATCTCCATCATCACGGGTACGTACATGTCCGTACGGAGCGGGATCATCAGCGCGATGATGTTGGACCGGCTGCTTGCCAGTGCCCGGGCTCCCGCGTTGGGGTGGTAGCCGAGCTGCTGGATGCTCTGCTCGACCCGCTCGCGGGTGCCCGCGGAGATGGACCGCTTGCCGCTGAGGACATAGCTCACCGTGCTCGCCGAGACTCCGGCGTGCTGGGCGACCTCGGCGAGGGTGACCATCCAGCTCTCCAAGCGTTGTGTGAAGCGCTTCGACAGTGCGCGTTGCGGATAAGGGGCGAGTGAGGGTGGCTCGACAGTAGCTTGACCGCGGGTGGGTGTCCATAGGTTGTCGAAGCGCTTCGACTCGGTCGGTTTTCTGGGACGCCCATGGGGGTGTCTGAGTGGATGGTTTCCCTCTTGTGTGCGTCGGGTTGGGCCGAACGGCGCGCGAGGGCTGGTGGGGGTGGGCGGAATCGGGTACATACGATCGAGTAGAACCGGTCGGTAACCGAACCGGACCAAGATCCCTATTCGCGGCGAGGTGAGCCTCTTGTCCGCAACACCCCACCAGCCCGCTGTCACCGAACGTGAAGCCCGGCAGGTCGCCGAGGCGGCACGGGAGCAGGACTGGCGCAAGCCCAGCTTCGCCAAGGAGCTGTTCCTCGGCCGCTTCCGGCTCGATCTGATCCATCCGCACCCGATGCCGCCCGACGAGGACGTGCAGCGCGGCGAGGAGTTCCTCACCAAGTTGCGCGACTTCTGCGAGACGAAGGTCGACTCGGCCCTCATCGAGCGTGAGGCGCGGATCCCGGACGAGACGATCAACGGGCTCAAGGAGCTCGGCGCCCTCGGCATGAAGATCGACACCAAGTACGGCGGCCTCGGTCTGACGCAGGTGTACTACAACAAGGCGCTCGCCCTGGTCGGCTCGGCGAATCCGGCACTCGGCGCGCTGCTCTCCGCGCACCAGTCGATCGGCGTACCGCAGCCGCTGAAGCTCTTCGGCACGCAGGAGCAGCGGGACATCTTCCTGCCGCGCTGCGCCCGTACCGACATCTCCGCCTTCCTGCTCACCGAGCCGGATGTCGGCTCCGACCCGGCGCGCCTCGCCACCAGCGCGGTGCCGGACGGCGACGACTACGTCCTCGACGGAGTGAAGCTCTGGACGACCAACGGCGTCGTCGCGGACCTGCTGGTCGTGATGGCGCGCGTACCGAAGTCCGAGGGCCACAAGGGCGGCATCACGGCGTTCGTCGTGGAGACCGCCTCGGAGGGCGTCACCGTCGAGAACCGCAACGCCTTCATGGGGCTGCGCGGTCTGGAGAACGGTGTCACCCGCCTCCACCAGGTGCGGGTGCCGGCCGCGAACCGGATCGGTCCGGAGGGCGCGGGCCTCAAGATCGCCCTCACCACGCTCAACACCGGACGGCTCTCGCTGCCCGCCATGTGCGTCGGCGCGGGCAAGTGGTGTCTGAAGATCGCCCGCGAGTGGTCGTCCGTGCGCGAGCAGTGGGGCAAGCCGGTTGCCTTCCACGAGGCCGTGGGCGCGAAGATCTCCTTCATCGCGGCGACGACCTTCGCACTGGAGGCCGTCCTCGACCTGTCGTCGCAGATGGCCGACGAGAACCGCAACGACATCCGCATCGAGGCCGCCCTCGCCAAGCTGTACGGCTCCGAGATGGCCTGGCTGATGGCCGACGAGCTGGTCCAGATCCGCGGCGGCCGCGGCTTCGAGACGGCCGACTCGCTGGCCGCCCGCGGCGAACGGGCCGTCCCCGCCGAACAGGTGCTGCGCGACCTGCGCATCAACCGCATCTTCGAGGGCTCGACCGAGATCATGCACCTGTTGATCGCCCGCGAGGCGGTCGACGCCCATCTGTCCGTGGCCGGTGACCTGATCGACCCCGAGAAGTCCCTCTCGGACAAGGCGAAGGCGGGCGCGAACGCCGGAGTCTTCTACGCCAAGTGGCTCCCGAAGCTGGTCGCGGGTCCCGGTCAACTCCCGCGTTCGTACGGGGACTTCCACCCGGCGGGTCATGTCGACCTCTCCGGTCACCTGCGGTACGTGGAGCGGTCGGCCCGCAAGCTCGCCCGGTCCACCTTCTACGCCATGTCCCGCTGGCAGGGCCGGATGGAGACCAAACAGGGCTTCCTCGGCCGGATCGTCGACATCGGCGCCGAACTCTTCGCGATGAGCGCCGCCTGTGTCCGCGCCGAACTGCTGCGCACCACCGGGGATCACGGCCGTGAGGCGTACCAGCTCGCCGACGCCTTCTGCAGCCAGTCCCGGGTCCGCGTCGAGGAGCTCTTCGGCCGGCTGTGGTCCAACACCGACGACCTCGACCGCAAGGTCGTCAAGGGTGTCCTCGGCGGTGCCTACACCTGGCTGGAGGAGGGTGTCGTCGACCCGTCCGGCGAAGGCCCCTGGATCGCCGACGCAACACCCGGACCATCGGAAAGGGAGAACGTCCACCGCCCCATCCGTTGACCTTTTCCCCAGGAATGCACTTCCGTCCCCGTCGTCATTCTGCCGCTTGCCGCACAGAAGGTGTGCGTCAACAATGAGCAGAATGGCGAACGGGGACAAAATATGCGCCACGGTGTGGGGGAAGAATACAGTCACGGATTTTCTGTCCAGCTGACACGGGCGCGCGGGCAAGCGCGGGAACAGCTGAACGAAACGGAACTCGTACGGGCGTTACGGACGGTGCGCAATGAGGTTCTGCCACTGGCGGATAAGCTTCGCCAGAGCGCGCCGGAGACCTTCGAGGCACATCGGGACGCGCTCGTGGTCCTGCTGAACGACTGCGCGCTGGCCCTGGTCGACGAGGAACCGCGGCCCTCCGTGGCCTCCTTCGACCCGCTGCCCGTCCGGAGAATCGACCTCCGGGACGTCGACGCCCTGCTCGACGCGGGGCGACCGGGCGAAAGGCCCGTGATCCAGCAACTGTTCCGCGGTGCGGTGGGACACGCGAAGGACCCCGTACTGCGCGAGGTGATCAAAGCGAACCAACAAGGCGTCCACATTCTGCAGCGCGCCAATCGCCGCATACAGATGCTGGTGGACGCGATTTAGTGAGGGGTAATTCCAGTGCCGGCTCTCGGTCTCGACAACATCACCGGCCGGATCATGCGGGCCGGCGAGGGAAGAATCCTGCGCAAACTCCAGCGCATCGCGGAACAGGTGGGCTCCCTGGAGGAGGACTTCGAGCAGCTCACCGACGAGGAACTCCAGGCGCTCACACCGGAGTTCCAGGAGCGGTACGAGGCCGGTGAGAGCCTCGACGACCTGCTGCCGGAGGCCTTCGCCGCCATGCGCGAGGCCGCCCGCCGCACACTCGGGATGCGCCACTTCGACGTACAGATCATGGGCGGCGCGGCCCTCCACCTCGGCAACATCGCCGAGATGCAGACCGGCGAGGGCAAGACTCTGGTAGCCACCCTGCCCGTCTACCTGAACGCCCTGACCGGCAAGGGAGTCCACCTCGTCACGGTCAACGACTACCTCGCCCAGCGCGACGCCGACTGGATGGGCCGTGCCTACCGCTTCCTGGGCCTGACCGTGGGCGTCATCAAGTCCCAGTCGACCCCGGCCGAGCGGCGCACGCAGTACGCCTGCGACATCACCTACGGCACCAACACCGAGTTCGGCTTCGACTACCTGCGCGACAACATGGCCTGGTCGAAGGACGAACTGGTGCAGCGCGGCCACCACTTCGCGATCGTCGACGAGGCCGACTCCATCCTCATCGACGAGGCCCGCACCCCGCTGATCATCTCCGGCCCCGCCGACCAGCCCACGCACTGGTACGAGGCGTTCTCCAGGATGGTCACGCGGATGCGGGGCGTCGCCGTCCAGGACGAGAACTTCACCTCGCCGCAGGACAAGGAGCGCCTCGCCGAACTGCGGGCCACCCACGACTACGAGTACGACCCGAAGAAGCGCACGGTCGCGATCCTCGACAGCGGAGTGGAGTTCCTCCAGGACCAGCTCGGCATCGAGAGCCTCTACGAGTCCGACCACACGCCCCTCATCGGGCACCTGAACAACGCGCTCAAGGCCAAGGAGCACTTCAAGAAGGACAAGGACTACGTCGTCGTGAACGGCGAGGTCCTCATCGTCGACGAGCACACCGGCCGCATCCTCGCCGGCCGCCGCTACAACGAGGGCCTGCACCAGGCCATCGAGGCCAAGGAGGCGGTGACGGTCAAGGACGAGAACCAGACCCTCGCCACGATCACCCTCCAGAACTTCTTCCGGCTCTACGAGAAGCTCGGCGGGATGACCGGCACCGCCATGACGGAGGCCGCCGAGTTCCACCAGATCTACAAGCTCCACGTGGTGCCGATCCCCACCAACCAGCCCAACGCCCGCGAGGACGACCCCGACCAGATCTACCGGACCGTGGAGGCCAAGTACACCGCGATCCTCGACGACATCGCCGACAAGCACGAGAAGGGCCAGCCCATCCTCGTCGGCACCACCTCCGTCGAGAAGTCCGAGACCCTCGCCGCCCTGCTGAAGAAGCGGGGCATACGCCACGAGGTACTCAACGCGAAGAACCACGAGCGCGAGGCACAGATCGTGGCGCAGGCCGGCCGCAGGGGCGCGGTCACCGTGGCCACCAACATGGCAGGGCGCGGCACCGACATCATGCTCGGCGGCAACCCCGAGGCGATGGCGCTCGCCGAACTCGACCGGCGCGGCCTCACCCCCGAGGAGAACCCCGACGAGCACCGGGCGGCCCTCGACCGGATCAAGGAGTCGGTCGCGGCCGAGCACGACGAGGTCAAGGAGCTCGGCGGTCTCTACGTCCTCGGCACCGAGCGCCACGAGTCCCGCCGTATCGACAACCAGCTGCGCGGCCGCTCCGGCCGCCAGGGCGACCCCGGCGCCTCCCGCTTCTACCTCTCCCTCGGAGACGACCTGATGCGGCTGTTCCGCGCCCAGGTCGTGGAACGCGTGATGTCGATGGCGAACGTCCCCGACGACGTCCCCATCGAGAACAAGATGGTCACGCGCGCCATCGCCTCCGCCCAGTCCCAGCTGGAGCAGCAGCACTTCGAGTCCCGCAAGGACGTCCTGAAGTTCGACGAGGTGCTCAACCGGCAGCGCACCCTCATCTACGCCGAACGCCGCCGGGTCCTCGACGGCGAGAACCTGCGCGAACAGATCCTCCACTTCATGGACGACACCATTCGCGCGTACATCACCGAGGAGACCGCCGAGGGCTTCCCCGAGGAGTGGAACCTGGAGCGGCTGTGGGGCGCCTTCAAACAGCTCTACCCGGTCCGGGTCACCATCGAGGACCTGGAGGACGCGGCGGGCCAGCGCGCCGAACTCACCGCCGACGAACTCGTCGAGGCCGTCACCGACGACGTACACGCCCGCTACGAGGAGCGCGAGACGGAACTCGGCGCGGACGCGCTGCGCGACCTGGAGCGGCTCGTCGTGCTCTCGGTCCTCGACCGCAAGTGGCGCGAGCACCTGTACGAGATGGACTACCTCCGCGACGGCATCGGACTGCGGTGGACGCTCGGACGCGAGCCGATCGTCGAGTACGAGCGCGAGGGGTACGACATGTTCGCCGCGATGACCGAGGCGATCAAGGAGGAGTCGGTCGGGTACGTCTTCAATCTGGACGCGTCCGGGAGGGCCACCGGTGGCCAGGAGGGGCTGGATTCCGGGCGTCGTACGGATGGGCTGCATTTCAGTGCGCCCACGCTGGACACGGCGGAGGGGGTTGTCGAAGGGGACTTCGAACCGGCCGATGCGGTTCCGTCGCCTCCGGCGGAGGGTGTGGCCGATGGGAAGCCCCAGCCCCAGCAGCGGCGCGCGGCCAGGTCCAGGAGCCGTCGCAAACGCAAGAGGTAGCCGGGGGCGCGTGAGGTGGAGGGCTGCGCGGTTCGGGTGCGGGTGCGGGTCGTGTGGGGCTGGTCGCGCAGTTCCCCGCGCCCCTAACGGGGCACAGGTGGGACTCGCTGTCCTGTTGGAGCGGCATTGCGGCAACAATGGAGGGATGAGCGACAGTCCAGCCCCCCTCGCCGATCCGCATCTTGTCTTCGATCCTGTGGACGGAGTCCGGGATGTGGTGATCCTCGGATCCACCGGGTCGATCGGGACCCAGGCCATCGATCTCGTGCTGCGCAATCCCGACAGGTTCCGGGTCACCGGGCTCTCCGCCGCGGGTGGGAGGGTCGGACTGCTCGCCGAGCAGGCGCACCGGCTCCGCGTCCGGACGGTCGCCGTCGCGCGCGAGGACGTCGTACCGGCGCTGCGCGAGGCCCTGTCCGCGCAGTACGGAGCGGGGGAGCCCCTCCCCGAGATCCTCGTGGGAGCGGACGCCGCCACCCACCTCGCCGCCTCGGAGTGCCACACCGTCCTGAACGGCATCACCGGCTCGATCGGCCTCGCCCCCACCCTCGCCGCCCTGGAAGCGGGCCGCACCCTCGCGCTCGCCAACAAGGAGTCGCTCATCGTCGGCGGCCCGCTGGTGAAGGCGCTCGCCAAGCCGGGCCAGATCATCCCGGTCGACTCCGAGCACGCCGCCCTCTTCCAGGCACTGGCCTCCGGCACCAGGTCCGACGTACGCAAGCTCGTCGTCACCGCGTCCGGCGGCCCCTTCAGAGGGCGTACGAAGGCCGAGCTGGCCGACGTCACCCCCGAGGCCGCCCTCGCGCACCCCACCTGGGCCATGGGCCCGGTCATCACGATCAACTCCGCGACCCTGGTCAACAAGGGTCTTGAAGTCATCGAGGCGCACCTCCTCTACGACATTCCCTTCGAGCGGATTGAGGTGGTCGTGCACCCGCAGTCGTATGTCCACTCGATGGTGGAGTTCACGGACGGATCGACAATGGCCCAGGCGACGCCCCCCGACATGCGCGGGCCCATCGCCATCGGCCTCGGCTGGCCCGAGCGGGTCCCCGACGCCGCGCCCGCCTTCGACTGGTCGAAGGCGTCGAGCTGGGAGTTCTTCCCGCTCGACACCGACGCGTTTCCGTCGGTGGGGCTCGCCCGGCATGTCGGGCAGCTCGCGGGCACGGCCCCGGCGGTGTTCAATGCGGCCAACGAGGAGTGCGTGGACGCGTTCCTGAACGGCTCGCTGCCGTTCAACGGGATCATGGAGACCGTCACGAAGGTCGTCGCCGAGCACGGCACGCCCCGTACGGGAACCTCGCTCACCGTCCCGGACGTCCTCGATGCGGAGACCTGGGCGCGCGCCCGGGCCCGTGAACTGACAGCCCAGACCACAGCGACAGCGACAGCCACGACAGCGGCGGAGGCTCGTGCATGACGACCCTGATGATGATCCTCGGCATAGTCGTCTTCGCGATCGGCCTGCTCATCTCGATCGCCTGGCACGAGCTGGGGCATCTCTCCACGGCCAAGCTGTTCGGCATTCGCGTGCCGCAGTACATGGTCGGCTTCGGCCCGACCATCTGGTCGCGCAAGAAGGGCGACACGGAGTACGGGGTCAAGGCGATTCCGCTCGGCGGCTACATCCGCATGATCGGAATGTTCCCGCCCGGCCCCGACGGCCGTATCGAGGCCCGCTCCACCTCGCCGTGGCGCGGCATGATCGAGGACGCCAGGGCCCAGTCCTTCGAGGAACTCCAGCCGGGCGACGAGAAACGCCTCTTCTACACGCGCAAGCCGTGGAAGCGCGTCATCGTGATGTTCGCCGGCCCCTTCATGAACCTGATCCTGGCCGTCGCGATCTTCCTCGGCGTGATGATGACCTTCGGCATCCAGACCCAGACCACCACGGTCGGCAAGGTCTCCGACTGCGTCATCGAGCAGAGCGAGAACCGGTCCGAGTGCCAGAAGAGCGACACCGCCGCGCCCGCCAAGGCCGCCGGGCTCCAGGGCGGTGACAAGATCCTCGCGTTCAACGGCGAGAAGATCACCGACTGGTCCACCCTCCAGGCCGACATCCGCGCCAACCCCGGCAAGGACGTCACCCTCACCGTCGAGCGCGACGGCAAGCAGCTCGACCTGACCGCCCACCTGATCCGCAACCAGGTCAGCAAGACCGACGGCGACGGCGGCTACGTCGAGGGCAAGTACGTGTACGCCGGCTTCCTCGGCTTCACGCCCGCCTCCGGCATCGTCCAGCAGTCGTTCGGGCAGTCCGTCGACCGCATGGGCGACATGATGCAGAACGGTGTCGAGTCGCTCGTCGCCCTGCCGTCCAAGGTCCCCGCCCTGTGGGACGCGGCCTTCGGTGACGGCGAGCGCGAGGCGGACTCCCCGATGGGCGTGGTCGGCGCGGCCCGGGTCGGCGGCGAGGTCTTCACGCTCGACATCCCGCCGGAGAACCAGATCGCGATGATGCTGTTCCTCGTCGCGGGCTTCAACCTCTCCCTGTTCCTGTTCAACATGCTCCCGCTGCTGCCGCTCGACGGCGGTCACATCGCGGGCGCCCTGTGGGAGGCCCTGCGCCGCAACCTGGCGAAGGTGCTGCGGCGGCCGGACCCCGGTCCGTTCGACGTGGCGAAGCTCATGCCCGTCGCGTACGTGGTGGCCGGGATCTTCATCTGCTTCACGATCCTGGTACTGATCGCGGACGTGGTTAACCCGGTGAGAATCTCCTAGTCATACGGAGTTTGTGGCGGCCGGACATGATTTGTGTCCGGCCGCCCTCCATTGGGTGGACCTGCGCAGCGGATGTGCTCCCGTCTGCGGGGGTGCCGTAATCTCGATGGCTGGAGCCCGTCAGCTTTCGGGACCGACCGATCCTTACCTTGGGGTTGCACAGCAGATGACTGCGATTTCACTCGGCATGCCGTCCGTTCCGACCAAGCTCGCCGAGCGCCGGAAGAGCCGGCAGATCCAGGTCGGAACCGTGGCGGTGGGCGGAGACGCACCCGTCTCGGTGCAGTCGATGACGACGACGCGTACGTCGGACATCGGCGCCACCCTCCAGCAGATCGCCGAACTGACCGCGTCCGGCTGCCAGATCGTGCGCGTCGCGTGCCCCACGCAGGACGACGCGGACGCGCTGGCGACCATCGCCCGCAAGTCGCAGCTGCCGGTCATCGCCGACATCCATTTCCAGCCGAAGTACGTGTTCGCCGCGATCAAGGCCGGCTGTGCCGCGGTCCGCGTGAACCCCGGCAACATCAAGCAGTTCGACGACCAGGTCAAGGAGATCGCGCGGGCCGCCAAGGACACCGGCACGCCGATCCGGATCGGCGTCAACGCAGGTTCGCTCGACAAGCGGCTGCTCCAGAAGTACGGCAAGGCGACGCCCGAGGCGCTCGTCGAGTCGGCCCTGTGGGAGGCGTCGCTCTTCGAGGAGCACGACTTCCGGGACATCAAGATCTCGGTCAAGCACAACGACCCGGTGGTCATGGTCAACGCCTACCGGCAGCTGGCCGCCGCCTGCGACTATCCGCTGCACCTGGGTGTCACCGAGGCCGGCCCCGCCTTCCAGGGCACGATCAAGTCGGCGGTGGCCTTCGGCGCGCTGCTCGCCGAGGGTATCGGCGACACGATCCGCGTCTCCCTCTCGGCCCCGCCGGTCGAGGAGATCAAGGTCGGCATGCAGATCCTGGAGTCGCTGAACCTCAAGCAGCGCCGCCTTGAGATCGTCTCCTGCCCGTCCTGCGGGCGGGCACAGGTCGACGTGTACAAGCTGGCGGAGGAGGTCACCGCCGGTCTTGAGGGCATGGAGGTGCCGCTTCGCGTCGCCGTCATGGGCTGCGTCGTCAACGGGCCCGGTGAGGCCCGCGAGGCCGACCTCGGTGTCGCCTCCGGCAATGGCAAGGGGCAGATCTTCGTCAAGGGCGAGGTCATCAAGACCGTTCCCGAGTCGAAGATCGTCGAGACCCTCATCGAGGAGGCGCTGAAGATCGCCGAGCAGATGGAGGCGGACGGAATCCCCTCCGGCGAGCCTTCGGTGTCCGTGGCGGGCTGACGACTTTTTTCGCCCCCGCCGCCCCTACCCATTCCCGTCCTTTTCGGGGGCCAGCCCCCGAACCCCCGCCCTTCAAACGCCGGAGGGGCTAACTGCCAGCCCGTCCGGCGTTTGAGGACGAGCGCGTTCAGCGCGATGCGGGGGTCTGGGGGCGCAGCCCCCAGGGACGGGACGGGAAGGGGCGGCGGGGGCGAGGAAACCCGGCCCGGACCCATCGGGCGGCGGGGCACAAATTCGCCAGGTACAGTGCGGAGATCAGCAGACCTGATGGTGAAGGCCCCGCACGTGTTGACGCAGACGACCACCAGGGTCCTCGAACCGAGCGACCTGGACGCCGCGCTCGCCGTCCTCGACCGCGAGCCGGTGGCGAACGCCTTCGTGGCCTCCCGCGTACAGGTCGCCGGCCTCGACCCCTGGCGCCTCGGCGGCGAGATGTGGGGCTGGTACGAGGACGGCATGCTGACGTCCCTCTGCTACGCGGGCGCCAACCTCGTCCCGATCTGCGCCACCCCCCGAGCCGTACGCGCCTTCGCGGACCGCGCCCGCAGGGCAGGCCGCCGCTGCTCCTCCATCGTCGGCCCGTCCGACGCCACCGCCCAGCTCTGGCGCCTCCTGGAACCGAACTGGGGCCCGGCCCGTGAGGTCCGCCCGCACCAACCCCTGATGGTCACCGACCGGCTTCCCGCCGACATGGCCCCGGATCCGTACGTCCGCCGCATCCGCAAGGACGAGATGGAGACGATCATGCCGGCGTGCGTGGCGATGTTCACCGAGGAGGTCGGCGTCTCCCCGCTCGCGGGCGACGGCGGACTCCTCTACCAGGCCCGCGTCGCCGAACTCGTCGGCTCCGGCCGCTCGTTCGCCCGCCTCGACCACAACGGCCGGGTCGTCTTCAAGGCGGAGATCGGCGCGGCCACGACCGAGGCCTGCCAGATCCAGGGCGTCTGGGTGGCCCCCGAATACCGGGGCCAGGGCCTCGCGGCCCCCGGCATGGCAGCGGTCCTCCGCTACGCCCTCGCGGACGTGGCCCCCGTCGTCAGCCTCTACGTCAACGACTACAACACAGCAGCCCGAGCCACCTACCGCAGAGTGGGCTTCCAAGAGGTCGGCGCCTTCATGAGCATCCTGTTCTGAGGGCGGGCCGAGCCCCGCAAGGGGCGCAGGCCCTCAGGGGCGCGGGGCTGTGACATGTGCGGCTCCGCCGCGTGGGCGCGACCAGCCACGACGCGCCCGCGGCAACAAGACAACCCCCCGTCCCCAGCGCACTGAAACGAATCGCCCGGGTAGTCTCCCGGGCATGCTGCGCTTCCCCGGTCAGGGCCCCGTCACGCCCGACGACATCGTCATCGGCCCCCTGGACCTGGCCGCCAGGATCGACGAGGCGCTGGCCGTCCAAGCCCTGGCGTTCGGACTCGGCTCGGACGAGATCGCCGTACGACGACAGATCGTGCTGCGGCACCTCGCCTACCCCGGTGCCCGTGCGCTCGGCGCGACCACCGCGGACGGACGCCTCGTCGGCTTCGTCTACGGCATGCCCAACGACAGGACGCACTGGTGGTCCACCGTCGTCGAGCCCTATCTGCGCAGCCAGGGATCCGACGGGTGGCTGGACGACTCCTTCGTGATCACCGAACTGCACGTCCACCCGGGCTTCCAGAACCAGGGTGTCGGCCGCGCCCTGATCACCACCATCACGGACAGCGCAGCCCAGCCCCGCTCGATCCTCTCCGCCATCGACACGGAGAGCCCGGCCCGCGGCCTGTACCGCTCGCTCGGATACGAGGACCTCGCCAGACAGGTCCTGTTCCCCAGCGCACCGAAGCCGTACGCGGTGATGGGCGCCCCGCTGCCCCTCCGGCGCCGCTGACCCGTCTCTGCGTTGCCGCTGGCCGACCCCGTCGATACCGCTGACCGACGCACCGGCACCGCCGACGGATCCCTCCGGCGCCCTAAACGGATTTCCGGCGACGGCGGCCCCCCGGCTAACCTCCTAGCCATCACCCTTACGCAGCAGGAGTCGAGAACCATGGCCCAGGTCCAGCGCATGTCCCGTTTGATGGTCAAGACACTGCGTGACGACCCGGCGGACGCCGAGGTGCTCAGCCACAAGCTGCTGGTGCGCGCCGGCTACGTACGCCGTACTGCCGCCGGCCTCTGGTCCTGGCTGCCGCTGGGCAAGAAGGTCCTGAACAACGTGGAGCGGGTCGTCCGCGAGGAGATGGACGCCATCGGCGCCCAGGAGGTCGCGCTGCCCGCCCTGCTGCCGAAGGAGCCCTACGAGGCGACCGGCCGCTGGGAGGAGTACGGCCCCGAGCTGTTCCGCCTGAACGACCGCAAGGGCGGCGACTACCTCCTCGGCCCGACCCACGAGGAGATCTTCACCCTCCTCGTCAAGGACCAGTGCTCGTCCTACAAGGACCTGCCGGTGATCCTCTACCAGATCCAGAACAAGTACCGCGACGAGGCCCGCCCCCGCGCCGGCATCCTGCGCGGCCGTGAGTTCCTGATGAAGGACTCGTACTCCTTCGACACGGAGGACGAGGGCCTGGCCAAGTCGTACGCCCTGCACCGCGAGGCGTACCAGAAGATCTTCACGCGTCTCGGCCTGGACTACCGCATCTGCGCGGCCACCGCGGGTGCCATGGGCGGTTCCAAGTCCGAGGAGTTCCTCGCCCCGGCCGCGGCCGGCGAGGACACCTTCGCCGACTGCCCCAACTGCGACTACGCGGCCAACACCGAGGCGATCACGTACGCGCTGAAGCCGGTGGACGGGACGGCCGTGCCCGCTCTCGAAGAGATCCCGACCCCCGACACCCCGACCATCGAGACGCTCGCCGCGTACCTGGAGGTCCCCGCCTCCGCCACCCTGAAGAACCTGCTCGTCAAGGTGGACGGCGAGATCGTGGCGATCGGTGTGCCCGGCGACCGCGAGGTCGACATGGACAAGGTCGAGGCCCACTTCGCCCCCGCCGCCGTCGAACTCGTCACGGCCGAGGACTTCACGGGCCGCGACGACCTCGTACGCGGCTATGTCGGCCCGCAGGGCCTGGAGAAGGTCCGCTACCTCGCCGACCCCCGCGTCGCCCCCGGCACCGCCTGGATCACCGGCGCCAACCAGGAGGGCGTGCACGCGAAGAACGTCGTCGCGGGCCGTGACTTCGAGGTCGACGAGTACGTGGACGTGGTGGTCGTGCGCGAGGGCGACCCCTGCCCCGTCTGCGGCACCGGCCTCAAGCTGGACCGTGCCATCGAGATCGGCCACATCTTCCAGCTCGGCCGCAAGTACGCCGACGCCCTCCAGCTCGACGTGCTCGGCCAGCAGGGCAAGCCGGTCCGCGTCACCATGGGCTCGTACGGCATCGGTGTCTCGCGTGCGGTCGCGGCGCTCGCCGAGCAGCACGCGGACGAGCAGGGCCTGGTCTGGCCCGCCGAGATCGCCCCGGCCGACGTCCACGTCGTCGCCGCGGGCAAGGCACTGCAGACCGAGCTGGCGCTCGACGTCTCGGAGAAGCTGCGCGCGGCGGGCGTCCGTGTGCTCGTGGACGACCGGGCGGGTGTCTCGCCGGGTGTGAAGTTCACCGACGCCGAGCTCATCGGCGTACCGAAGATCCTGGTGGCCGGCCGGCGCTCCGCCGAGGGTGTCCTGGAGCTGAAGGACCGGCGCACCGGCGAGCGCGAGGAGCTGACGGTGGACGAGGCGATCGCCCGCCTGAGCAACTGACCCGGCCGACCGACTGACTTCGCCGAGCAGTTGACCCTGCCGAGCGACTGACGCCGTGCGGTTAAGAAGCCTCTCAGAGACTTCTTGCCGGGCGTATGGGCGCCGCACAGTTTTCTCTCAGGCTGCTCCCCGACCGTAGGACGTGACACAGCGTCATTCGGGAGGGGAGCAGTCATGTCAGGCAGCGAACGGGGGGCCGCCGCGGCGGTCCGCAGAGGCGCACGGCGTACGGCCGCCGCGGCGGCGGCGGTGACACTGGCGGCTGCGGCGGGCGTCTTCGCACTCATCGGCACGATGGAGTCGACCGCGACGACGACGGCGAGCGGAAGCACGGACTCGTCGTCATCGTCATCGACGACGTCACAGTCGGAAGACTCTTCCTCTTCCTCTTCTTCCTCCTCCTCGTCGTCGGATTCCTCGGCGTCGGACAGTACGAGTGACTCGTCCTCGTCGCTGCAGGGCTCGTCCGACGACCTGACCTCCGCCGACGACAGCGGTACCGCCGACTCCACCTCGGGGGCGTCGTGATGACCGCCGCCGACACCTCCGTGCGTCCTACGGCCGCGGCGAACTGGCGTGCCCTCGGTACGAGCGTCCGGCTCGTCACGACGGACCCGGCGCTGCTGGACTCCTGCAACCTGCTGCTCGCCCGGCAGCTGGCCGAGGTCGACGCGGCGTGCAGCAGGTTCCGCGCGGACTCCGAGCTGGTCGCCCTCGACAGGGCAGAAGGGCGGCCGGTCAGGGTCAGCCCGTTGCTCGCGGAGGCGCTGGCGGTCGCGTTGCGGGCCGCCGCGGCGACGGACGGTGCCGTCGACCCGACGGTCGGTTCGGCGATGAACGCCATCGGCTACGACCGCGACTTCCGGCTCGTCCAGGAGGAAGGGCGACCGGTGAAGCTCACCGTGCGCCCCGTCCCGGGCTGGCGTCTCATACGTCTGGACCGCGCGACCGGCACGGTCACCGTCCCGGCCGGGGTCCGCCTCGACCTCGGTGCCACGGCCAAGGCCTGGGCGGCGGACAGGGCCGCGGCGACGCTCGCGCGGGCGGCGGGCTGCGGAGTCCTGGTGAGCCTCGGCGGCGACACGGCGGTCGCGGGCGAACCCCCGGCGGGTGGTTGGCGGATCCGGGTCCAGGACGTCACGGGCCCGGTCGACGAGACGCCCCCGCCGGGCCCGTACGCGACGGTCGGCCTGCGCCGCGGCGGGCTCGCCACCTCGGGCACGACGGCCCGCGCTTGGCGCTCGGGCCCGCACACCCTCCACCACATCCTCGACCCGAACACCGGCCTCCCGACCGAGACCCCCTGGCGCACGGTCTCCGTCTCCGCCGCCACCTGCGCCGACGCGAACGCGGCCAGTACGGCGGCCCTCATCAAGGGCATGGGCGCGGAACGCTGGCTGTCTGGCCTGGGCCTCCCGGCAAGGCTGGTGGCCAGGGACGGCACAGTGGTGACGACCCCGGGCTGGCCGAACACTTCAGCCCGTCCGGCGTTTGAGGACAAAAGGGGGTCTGGGGGCGCAGCCCCCAGGGTTGGGACGGGAAGGGGCGGCGGGGGCGAGGAACCCCCGGCGGTCACCGAGACGGAGACGGCCCCATGACCGACGACTCCATCCTCTGGTACGCCAACCGAGCCACCGGAGCCGTCTGCCTGGTGCTCTTCACCGTCGTGGTTCTCCTGGGCGTGGCGGTACGCCTGAGGACCCGCCTCCCCGGCCTCCCCCGCTTCGGCACGGTCTCCCTCCACCGCACCCTCTCCCTCTCCGCGACCGCTTTCCTGGCCAGCCACATCGCCACCGCGGTCATCGACGGCTACGTCGACATCACCGCCCTCGACGTCCTGATCCCGTTCGCCTCCGATTACCAGCCCCTCTGGCTGGGCCTCGGCACGGTCGCCCTGGACCTGATGCTCGCCGTCCTGGTCACCAGCCTCTTCCGCGAGAGGCTCGGCCACCGCACCTGGCGAGCGGTCCACTGGCTGGCCTACGCGTCCTGGCCGGTGGCCCTGATCCACGGCATAGGCATCGGCACGGACACGGGCACCGACTGGATGCTCTGGCTGACCGTCACCTGCGTGGCAGCGGTCCTCACCGCCTTCACGATCCGAGTCACCCAGGCCGCACGGGCCGGCCGCCGCACCCCCGCCACCCTCCTCACCGCCGAAGGGGCGCGACCATGACCAGCACGTTCACGGACATCCTCATGCCCCCGCGCCTCCTCGCCCCCGGCGGTGCGCCCGCCGACCGCGCCACGCACGAGACCCGCTACGGCCCCCTCACCCACTCCGACCCGGCCGCCCTCCTGCGCACCCTCGCGGAGTCCGGCCTCACCGGCCGGGGAGGCGCCGCCTTCCCCACGTACCGCAAGTTCGTGTCCGTCATCGACGCGGCCCGCCGCACCGGCCGCGCCCCGGTCGTCGTCGCGAACGGCGCCGAGGGCGAACCGGCGAGCGCCAAGGACAAGACCCTGCTGAGCCTTTCGCCCCATCTGGTCCTGGACGGGCTGCAGTTGGCGGCCCGGGCGATCGGAGCGGGCGAGGCGTACCTGGCCGTCGAGGACGGGGCCACCCGCCTCGAAACGGCCCTGGCCGAACGCGACGACCTCTTCCCCGAACGAGACGACCCCTTCCCCGTACGCGTCATACGCGTACCCAAGCGCTTCCTGTCGGGCGAGTCCTCGGCCCTCGCCCAGCACCTATCCGGTCACCCCGCCCTGCCCCGTCACCAGGACCCTCCGGTGCGCGAACAGGGCGTACGCAGGGCGCCCACCCTCGTCCAGAACGTAGAGACACTCGCGCACCTCGCGCTGATCGCCCGCTACGGAGCGGGCTGGTTCCGCTCGGCCGGCACCCCGTCGGAACCAGGCAGCGCCCTGTGCACGGTGCACGTGCCGGGCCGCGAGCCGCAGGTCGTGGAGGCCCCCTTCGGCATGCCCCTGCACCGACTGCTCCCGCTGGAGGGCACCGGCGCGATCCTGCTCGGCGGCTACCACGGCACCTGGCTCCCGACCGCCGAGGCGGATCGACTCCGCCTGTCTGCCGGGAACTTGGGCGCCGGTGTCCTCGCCGCCCTCCCGGCCGACCGCTGCGGTCCCGCCGAAACGGCCCGTGTCCTGCGGTACCTGGCACTGGAGTCGGCCGGCCAGTGCGGCCCCTGCCTCAACGGCCTGCCGCGTATCGCCGCCGCCTTCCGCACCCTGGCCGCCCCCGGCCCCCAGGGCACCGCCCGCGACGACGTCGCCCGCTGGGCCGGACTCGTCGAGGGCCGTGGCGCCTGCCACCACCCCGACGGCACGGTCCGCCTGGTCCGCAGCGCCCTGACCACCTTCGCAGCCGAACTCGACGCCCACGCCCGGGGCCTGTGCACCGCGACCGACCGCACCCCCCTGCTGCCCGTCCCCGACCACAGGAGCTGACAGACATGGACCAGCCACCCCAGCACCTCGACATCGACTGGACGTCCTGCCGGGCCCACGGCCTCTGCGCTGAACTCCTCCCCGAACACGTCACCCTCGACGAATGGGGCTACCCGCTCGTCGACGCGCGCCCCGTCCCCGCCCGAACCCTGAAACGCGCCCGCAGAGCGGCGGCGGACTGTCCGGTCCTGGCCCTGAGACTCGCCGCGGCCTGAAGGCGCCTGCGCCGAACCGCCGACCCCTACAGCCAGCTCGCGAACTCCAGCAACAGCTCCGCGTCCTGGGACCGGCCCACCCGCCGAGCACGTACGCCAGACTCCACGGCCCGGAACAGGGTCCAGCCGCGCAGCCGCTCCTGGTCCAGGTCCAGGGACTCCGCGAGGCGCTTCACCCGACGGCGGGTGATGGCGGAGCCGGACGGGGAGGCGATCAGGTCCTCGACCCGGTCACGGACCAGCCGGGCCAGGTCGAAGGCGCACTCGCCGACGACGGGGTCGGGCCCCACGGCCAGCCAGGGGCTGCGCTCGCCCGCCAGCACCTTGCTCTGCCGGAAGGTGCCGTGCAGCAGGCGGGCCTCGGGCGGGGAGGCCAGCAGTTCGTCGCGTACCGCCAGGGCCGCGTCGACCAGCGGCGCCGCCTCCGCGTCGGCGCCCGCCCGCATCGCCTCGGCCTGCCGCCCGGTCCGCCCGGCCACTGTCTCGAAGACCGTGCCGGCCGGCGGCTCGACCCACAGGCGGCGCAGCGCCCCCGCCGCCTCCAGCATCGACTTGGCCTCGGCCAGCGAACGCACCGACACATCGGGATGCAGCCGCTCAAGGAGCAGCACGCCCTCGGTGCCGGCCGGCTCCAGGAGCCGTACCGCGCCCAGACCGTCCCAGTGCGCGAGCGCCGCCCGTTCGCTCTCCGGACGAGCCCGGCCCGGCGCGAGTTTCAGGACGGCGGGGGTGCCGTCCGGCAGCCGCACCAGGACCACCAGACTGCTGCGCCCACCGGGCACCTGAACGCGCTCCACGGTCAACTCGCGTAGCGCGACGGCCTGCTGAGCCGCCTCGGGCAGCTTTTCCAGCCAGTCGTCACCGCTCGGTGCCGTCTCGCCGAGCGCCTTGACGAGACGCCGCGGCGGTTCGAAAGCCATGCGCGAGTCGTTTCCTTCCTGTACGCGTTACGACGGCGGTGCCGCCGACGCGGTGGACCGGGCCGACCGCTCCGTGAGCCCTGGGAAGGGTACGCTCTCGCCCCGCCAGCGCACCGCCCGCACCGCCGCGTCCCGCAGCGCCTCGGCCGCCGCCCGGCGCCGGTCGCCCTCCGCGGCGCGGACCAGGTCGGAGTACACCCCGGCCACCCGGTCCTCCAGCTCCGCGGCGAGCCGCACGGCCGACTCCGCGTCCGTCACCGGGAACGGCAGCGCGTACGCGGCCGCCGCGGGCCGGGGCTTCCCGCGCAGGTCGCGCACCGCCCGGCCCAGTTCGTCCCGCCTGGCCCGGTGCGCGTCGTACGCCGCCCGGGCCTCGCCTCGCCGGGCCTCGCCGATCTTCCCGCCCACGACCCCGTAGCCGTACACGGCGGCATGCTCGGCCGCGAGCGCGGCCTGCACGGCCGTCAGCTCCGCCGGCGCCTTGGCCTTCTGCCCTGCTTCTCCGGCCGCTCCGGAACCGCTCACTTCTCGCCCTCCGTCAGCAGAAACGCGTGCACCGCACCGGCCGCCGCCACCGAGGCCAGCAGCCGCGCCAGCTCTCCCGGCACGTCGAGGAGCGCCTTCGTACGCCGGTCCGCCAGCGTCCGCTCGGCCGCGGCGAGTTCGGCGAGGGCGTCCTTCTCCACGGCCGGCACCTCGGCGGACGGGCCGGGGGAAGGCGCCCCGGACGGATCGGCGGAAGCACTCGCCGACGCACTCTCAGAGGCCTTGCCGCCTCCGCCGAACGCCTCCGCGTGCCGTACGACCTCCGCCCGCAGCGGCGACAGTCGCCCGGCCAGCGCGGGATGCACGGCGAGCACGGCCCCGTACCGCTCCGCGAGCCGCTCGCTGTCGAGGGCCGCACGTGCGCGTGCCCGCTCGGCGGCAGACGTGCTCCCCTTGGTGGTCTCGGAGGAGTCGGAGGAGGAACAGCCCGTGAGCAGCGCGGCGCCGACACCGGCGGCCCCGGCGAGCAGGGTCCTTCGGCGCGGCCCCGACGGGATGCGCGACGGCAGGGTGAACGGCACGGCAGACGTCCTCGGAGGGCTCGTACGAACGGAAGGGCGGCAGGCCCGTGATCACGGTACCCGTGTACCGCCCCCACACCCACCAGCGGCGCCGTCCCACCGTCGGGCGGGCCACGGTGGACGGCAACACCCCTTGGGACCGGATACCCTTTGACCTGACACGCGACCTACCCACAACAGCACACGCGGCCGAGGAGTCACCCGGATGAGCACCACCCAGAGCGAGAGGCTTCGAGAGCTCCTGGAACCGCTCGTCAGCTCGCAGGGACTCGATCTCGAGGAGATCGAGGTGGACTCGGTAGGACGCAAGCGTGTGCTGCGCGTCGTGGTCGACTCCGACGAAGGAGCCGATCTGGACGCGATCGCCGATGTGAGCCGCGCGCTCTCGGCGAAGCTCGACGAGACCGACGCGATGGGCCAGGGCGAGTACACCCTCGAAGTGGGAACCCCCGGTGCCGAGCGCGAGCTCAGGGAACACCGTCACTACGTACGCGCCACGGACCGCCTGGTGAGATTCCAGCTGACGAGCGGCGACGAACTGGTCGCCCGGATCCTGACGGTGGACGAGGACGGGATCGACCTGGAGGTGCCCGGCGTCAAGGGACGCAAGGCCACCGCCCGCAGGATCGCCTTCGCGGACATCGACAGGGCGCGCGTCCAGGTCGAGTTCAACCGCAAGGCCAACGAGAACGACGCAGACATGAAGGAAGAGGAGGAGGCGTAGCCGTGGACATCGACATGAGTGCCCTGCGGGGCTTGGTGCGGGAGAAGGAGATCTCCTTCGACCTGCTGGTCGAGGCGATCGAGTCGGCCCTCCTCATCGCCTACCACCGCACCGAGGGAAGCCGCCGCCACGCGCGCGTCAAGCTCGACCGGGACACCGGTCATGTGACCGTGTGGGCGAAGGAGGACCCCGAGGACCTGGAGGAGGGGCAGGAGGCGCGCGAGTTCGACGACACCCCGTCCGACTTCGGCCGGATCGCCGCCAGCACCGCCAAGCAGGTCATCCTGCAGCGCCTGCGGGACGCGGAGGACGACGCGACGCTCGGCGAGTACGCGGGCCGGGACGGCGACATCGTCACCGGTGTCGTCCAGCAGGGCCGCGACCCGAAGAACGTGCTCGTCGACATCGGCAAGCTGGAGGCCATCCTGCCGGTGCAGGAGCAGGTCCCCGGCGAGTCGTACCAGCACGGCGTGCGGCTGCGGTCGTACGTCGTGCGGGTGGCGAAGGGCGTACGCGGTCCCTCCGTGACCCTCTCCCGCACGCACCCCAACCTGGTGAAGAAGCTCTTCGCCCTTGAGGTGCCGGAGATCGCCGACGGTTCCGTCGAGATCGCCGCGATCGCCCGCGAGGCCGGCCACCGCACGAAGATCGCCGTCCGGTCCACCCGGTCCGGTCTGAACGCCAAGGGTGCCTGCATCGGCCCCATGGGCGGCCGCGTGCGCAACGTCATGGCCGAGCTGAACGGCGAGAAGATCGACATCGTCGACTGGTCGGACGACCCGGCGGAGATGGTGGCGAACGCGCTGTCCCCGGCCCGGGTCTCCAAGGTCGAGGTCGTCGACCTCGCGGCCCGCTCCGCGCGCGTCACGGTCCCCGACTACCAGCTGTCCCTGGCGATCGGCAAGGAAGGGCAGAACGCCCGGCTCGCCGCCCGCCTGACCGGCTGGCGCATCGACATCCGTCCGGACACCGAGCAGCCCGCCGAGAAGCAGGACTGAGCCGGGACCTGGACGGATCCGAGGCGGGTCCGGGGCGGATCCCTGACGGGTCCGACGCCGGACCGGGCCGAAACAGGCCCAGGTCCGGGGCGTCAACGGCAAGATCGGGAATAGATCACGCCGTGTGACGGTTGGATTACGACAACAACCGTTCGGTTCTTGCCCCAAAGGGGTGAGGTCGGTGCGGGGAGGTAGACTTAAGAGTGTCTGGCCGGACGCATGCCCGCGCATGCCCTGAGCGCACCTGTGTGGGGTGCCGGGAGCGAGCGGCCAAGATCGATCTGCTGCGCACCGTGGCGGCCGAGGGCGAATGCGTCCCCGATCCTCGCGGTACGCTGCCCGGCCGGGGTGCGTATGTACACCCCGCCCTCGTCTGTCTCGACCTGGCGGTCCGCCGCCGGGCGTTCACGAGGGCGCTGCGTGCCCCGGGTCCGCTCGACACAAAGGCGTTGCGCCTGTACGTCGAGCAGATAGACAGTTGCTGAGCAGGCAACACCGTAAAACGTGTCGCACGGAACCCCGTGCGGCCCTGGTACCCCGCGAGTTGGAAGTAGGTCGAGATTGCGATGAGCACTCGATGAGCACGCGATGAGTACGCCCATGAAGTAGCGACGGTCCGGACGCAACCCGGACCTAAAAGGAGCGAAGTGGCTAAGGTCCGGGTATACGAACTCGCCAAGGAGTTCGGGGTGGAGAGCAAGGTCGTCATGGCCAAGCTCCAAGAACTCGGTGAATTTGTCCGTTCGGCGTCCTCGACGATCGAGGCGCCCGTAGTACGCAAGCTGACCGATGCCCTGCAGCAGGGCAACGGCGGCGGCAAGCCCGCCCCGCGCAAGGCCGCGCCCGCCAGGCCCGGCGCGCCTTCTCCGGCGCAGGCCGCCCGTCCGGGTCCGGCAGCGCCGCGCCCGCCGGCCCCGAAGCCGGCCGCTGCGGAGACGCCCGCGTCCCCGGCGGCTCCGGCCGCGGGTCCGCGTCCGACTCCGGGTCCCAAGCCCCCGGCACCGGCACCGGCACCGAAGCCCGCTCCGGCGTCTCCGGCTCCGGCCGCGCCCGAGTTCACGGCACCCCCGGCGGCTCCCGCCGCTCCGGCGGCCTCGGCTCCGGCCGCGGGTCCCCGCCCGAGCGGTGCCCGTCCCGGTGCCCCGAAGCCCGGTGTCCGTCCGGCCGGCCCCGCACAGGGCGGTCAGGGTGGTCCCGGTCAGGGCCGCGGCGAGCGCGGTGACCGTGGCGACCGTCAGGGCGCCCCGCGTCCCGGCGGCCAGGGCACGCGTCCCGGTGGTCGTCCCGCCGGTCCCCGTCCGGGCAACAACCCGTTCACCTCTGGTGGCTCCACCGGTATGGCGCGCCCGCAGGCGCCCCGTCCGGGCGGCGCCCCGCGACCCGGCGGCCCCGGTGCCGGTGCCGGCGCCCCGGGCGGCTCGCGTCCCCAGGGCGCGGGCCAGGACCGTGGTCCCCGTCCGCAGGGCGGTCCCGGCGGCGCTCCGCGTCCCGGTGGCGGCCCCGGTGGTAACCGTCCGAGCCCGGGCGGCATGCCTCGTCCGCAGGGTGGCCCCGGTGGCGCTCCGCGTCCCGGTGGCGGCCCCGGCGGCAACCGTCCGAACCCCGGCATGATGCCGCAGCGTCCCGCTGCCGGTACCCCGCGTCCCGGCGGCGGTGGCCCGGGTGGCCGCGGTCCCGGCGGCGGCGGTCGTCCCGGCGGTGGCGGTGGCGGCGGTCGCCCGGGTGGCGGCGGTTTCGCCGGTCGTCCCGGCGGTCCCGGTGGCGGCGGTGGCGGTTTCGCCGGTCGTCCCGGCGGTCCCGGTGGCGGTGGCGGCGGTTTCGCCGGCCGTCCGGGTGGTCCCGGCGGTGGCGGCGGCGGTCGTCCCGGCTTCGGTGGTCGTCCCGGTGGTCCGGGTGGCCGTGGTGGCACGCAGGGCGCCTTCGGCCGTCCCGGCGGTCCCGCGCGTCGGGGCCGCAAGTCGAAGCGGCAGAGGCGCCAGGAGTACGAGGCCATGCAGGCCCCGTCGGTCGGCGGTGTGATGCTGCCTCGTGGCAACGGACAGTCCGTCCGTCTGTCGCGCGGTGCGTCCCTCACCGACTTCGCCGAGAAGATCAACGCCAACCCGGCGTCGCTCGTCGGCGTGATGATGAACCTCGGCGAGATGGTCACTGCCACGCAGTCCGTCTCCGACGAGACGCTGAAGCTCCTCGCGGACGAGATGAACTTCGTCCTCGAGATCGTCAGCCCCGAGGAGGAGGACCGCGAGCTGCTCGAGTCCTTCGACATCGAGTTCGGCGAGGACGAGGGTGGCGAGGAGTTCCTCGTCGCGCGTCCGCCGGTCGTGACCGTCATGGGTCACGTCGACCACGGTAAGACCCGCCTCCTCGACACCATCCGCAAGACGAACGTCGTCGCGGGCGAGGCCGGTGGCATCACGCAGCACATCGGTGCGTACCAGGTGGCGACCGAGGTCAACGGCGAAGAGCGCAGGATCACCTTCATCGACACCCCGGGTCACGAGGCGTTCACCGCCATGCGTGCCCGTGGTGCCAAGTCGACCGACATCGCGATCCTCGTGGTGGCGGCCAACGACGGTGTGATGCCCCAGACGATCGAGGCGCTGAACCACGCCAAGGCGGCCGAGGTGCCGATCGTGGTCGCGGTCAACAAGATCGACGTCGAGGGCGCCGACCCGACCAAGGTGCGCGGTCAGCTCACCGAGTTCGGTCTGGTGGCCGAGGAGTACGGCGGCGACACGATGTTCGTCGACATCTCCGCCAAGCAGGGCCTCAACATCGAGAGCCTGCTGGAGGCCGTGGTCCTCACCGCGGACGCCTCGCTCGACCTGCGGGCCAACCCGGAGCAGGACGCGCAGGGTATTGCGATCGAGTCCCACCTCGACCGTGGCCGCGGTGCCGTCTCGACGGTCCTGGTCCAGCGCGGCACGCTGCGCATCGGCGACACGATGGTGGTCGGCGACGCGTACGGCCGTGTCCGGGCGATGCTCGACGACAACGGCAACAACGTCGAGGAAGCGGGTCCGTCGACCCCCGTCCTGGTCCTGGGTCTCACCAACGTCCCGGGCGCCGGCGACAACTTCCTGGTCGTCGACGAGGACCGCACGGCACGTCAGATCGCCGAGAAGCGCGCGGCGCGTGAGCGCAACGCCAACTTCGCCCGGCGCGGAGTCCGGTTCTCCCTGGAGAACCTGGACGAGGCGCTCAAGGCCGGTCTCGTGCAGGAACTCAACCTCATCATCAAGGGCGACGCGTCCGGTTCGGTGGAGGCTCTCGAGTCCTCGCTGCTCCAGCTCGACGTCGGCGAAGAGGTCGACATCCGCGTCCTGCACCGCGGCGTGGGTGCGGTCACCGAGTCGGACATCGACCTGGCGACCGGCTCCGACGCGATCGTCATCGGCTTCAACGTCCGCGCTGCGGGCCGCGCGGCGCAGATGGCGGAGCGCGAGGGCGTCGACGTCCGCTACTACTCGGTGATCTACCAGGCCATCGAGGAGATCGAGGCAGCCCTCAAGGGCATGCTCAAGCCGGAGTACGAAGAGGTCGAGCTCGGTACGGCGGAGATCCGCGAGGTCTTCCGCTCGTCCAAGCTGGGCAACATCGCCGGTGTGCTGGTCCGCTCCGGCGAGGTCAAGCGCAACACCAAGGCGCGGTTGCTGCGCGATGGCAAGGTCATCGCGGAGAGCCTCACCATCTCCGGTCTGCGGCGCTTCAAGGACGACGTCACCGAGATCCGCGAAGGCTTCGAGGGCGGTATCAACCTCGGAAACTTCAACGACATCAAGATCGACGACGTCATCGCGACGTACGAGATGCGCGAGAAGCCGCGGTCGTAACGCCCGCGGCGGGTTTGAACCGTGTGGGGTTGGCCGACGAGGACACGTCCTCGTCGACCGGCCCCCGCGGGGTTTTCCGCCCCCGCCGCCCCTACCCGTTCCCTTCCCCTGGGGGCTGACGCCCCCAGACCCCCGCTGAAATTCAGCCTCTCCGGCGTTTGAGGAGCGGGGGTTCGGGGGCGGAGCCCCTGAGTAAGGGACGGGAATGGGTAGGGGCGGCGGGGGCGAAAACCCCGTCGAGCGGCCCCGGGGGTTCGTTGTACGGTTCTGATGTCCGGCCAAGAGCTTGGCCGGGCCATCTACCCCGTACCGGCGGGACATCCGGATACACACATGTACGTGGGGACTCTGTCCTTCGATCTGCTCCTCGGCGACGTACGGTCACTGAAGGAGAAACGCTCCGTCGTCCGCCCCATCGTGGCCGAACTCCAGCGGAAGTACGCGGTGAGCGCGGCGGAGGTCGACCACCTGGACCTCCACCGGAGGGCCGGTATCGGCCTCGCGGTGGTGTCGGCGGACGCGGGGCACCTGACCGACGTACTGGACCACTGCGAGCGTCTGGTCGCCGGCCGTCCAGAGGTGGAGCTGCTGTCGGTGAGACGGCGGTTCCACAGCGAAGACGACGACTGAGCGTACGCAGCGTGCGGCGACGAGGATCGGCCGCACACAGAACAGTAAGAAAGAGGGAGACGGACCAGTGGCCGACAACGCGCGGGCGAAGAAGCTGGCGGACCTCATCCGAGAGGTGGTGGCCCAGAAGCTGCAGCGCGGGATCAAGGACCCGCGGCTCGGTTCGCATGTGACCATCACGGACACCCGGGTCACCGGAGACCTCCGGGAGGCGACCGTCTTCTACACGGTGTACGGGGACGACGAGGAGCGCGCGGAGGCCGCCGCGGGCCTGGAGAGCGCCAAGGGCGTGCTCCGCTCGGCCGTGGGTGCGGCGGCCGGTGTGAAGTTCACGCCGACCCTCACCTTCGTGGCGGACGCCCTGCCGGACACCGCCAAGACCATCGAGGACCTGCTCGACAAGGCACGGGCCTCGGACGCGAAGGTGCGCGAGGTCTCGGCCGGCGCCGCCTTCGCCGGTGAGGCGGACCCGTACAAGAAGCCGGGCGAGGACGACGAGACGGACGGCGACGCCGCGGAATGACGCAGAAGCAGAAGACGCCCGACGGCCTTGTCATCGTGGACAAGCCGTCGGGCTTCACTTCGCACGACGTGGTCGCCAAGATGCGCGGGATCGCGAGGACCCGCCGCGTCGGACACGCGGGCACCCTCGACCCCATGGCGACGGGCGTGCTCGTCCTCGGCGTCGAGAAGGCGACCAAGCTCCTCGGACACCTCGCGCTGACCGAGAAGGAGTACCTCGGCACCATCCGGCTCGGGCAGAACACCCTGACCGACGACGCCGAGGGTGACATCACCTCGTCCACGGACGCCTCCAAGGTCGTCCGGGACGCCGTCGACGCCGGTATCGCCAAGCTCAGCGGCGACATCATGCAGGTGCCGTCCAAGGTCAGCGCCATCAAGATCGACGGCGTGCGCTCGTACAAGCGGGCACGTGACGGTGAGGACTTCGAGATCCCGGCCCGACCGGTACGGATCTCGTCGTTCGCCGTGTACGACATCCGGGACGCGGTCGCCGAGGACGGTACGCCGGTCCTTGACCTGGTCGTCTCGGTCGTGTGCTCGTCCGGTACGTACATCCGCGCGCTCGCCCGCGACCTGGGTGCCGACCTGGGCGTCGGCGGCCATCTGACGGCGCTGCGGCGCACCCGCGTCGGGCCGTACAAGCTCGACTCCGCCCGCACCCTCGACCAGCTCCAGGAGGAGCTGACCGTGATGCCGATGGCGGAGGCCGCCGCTGCCGCGTTCCCCCGCTGGAACGTGGACGCCAAGCGCGGGCAGCTGCTGACGAACGGTGTGCGGCTGGAGATGCCCGAGGAGTACGCCGGGGTCGGGGCCGTCGGGGTGTTCGACCCCGAGGGGCGGTTCCTGGCACTGGTGGAGGAGCAGAAGGGCAAGGCGAAGAGCCTGGCGGTGTTCGGCTGAACCCGTGAGGTCGGCCTCGGTTGCCTTCCAGTGCCTTCCAGTGACTTCCAGTGCCTTCTACGGTCGGCCGGGTCGGCCGGCGTCGGTCCGCTGGGCCGGGTTCGTCGTGGAGCGGCGTTCACGGGGATTCCTGTGTGCGCCGCTCCACTGTCCCCCTCGGTTCCCCCACCCAAGGGTGTATCCATCCGACCTCGTCTATTCACCCGTCCGGGCAGGCGCTCGGAGTGAACCGGGGGAGCGGAAGGGGGCTCGTTCGACTCGCGATCTGTCGCACCCGATCACCTCGCGCCTACCGTCGGAGACGAGGCGTCGGTGGCACGGTGCGACGCGCACGGCGGGGAGGTTCGAGCATGGCGGGACGGGGCCCGCGGACCGGGGGCCGTCATCAGTTGCCGGACGCTGCCCGGCACGCACCCGAGGCGGCGCACGCGGCTGACGCGGGGTACGCCGCCGAAGCAGCGCACTTGGCCGAAGCAGCAGACGTGGTCGAAGCAGCAGACGTGGTCGAAGCCGCGGAACGGGCTCTGGTGCGGATCAGTGATCTCGCCGGGCGGCCGCGCGGCACCGGGTTCGTCGCCGACCACCAGGGCACGGTGATCACCAGCCACGAGGCGGTCGACGGGCTCGCCCGTCTCGTCCTGCACGCCCCTGGGGACCGCACCTGCCTGGTGACGGCCGACTCGGTCACCCCCCTTCCGTCCCTGGACCTCGCCCTGATCCACACGAAGGGTCTCCACACGGACGGACTCGGGTCGGACGGCCTCGGCCTCGACCCCCTCCCGATCACCGTCCGGGAGTCCGTGGAGAGCGGCACGTACGTCCGTATCGCCGCGGGCGGCTGGCGCGAGGCCCGGGTGCTGGGCACGTCCGCCGTGACGTACACGGCGACCGATCGCTTCCATCTCCTCGACGACGCCCTGGAGCTGGCGATCGGCACGGCGGGAAGCGATGCGCTGCGGCTCGGGGGCGGTGCGGCCGGTGGACCGGTGGTCGACGCGGCCACCGGTGCGGTCGTCGCCGTTCTGGGAACGGCACTTCACTCCGGGCGACGGGTGGGGGGCTTCGCCGTGCCGTTGTCCGCGGGGCCGTTGGCCTCCGGCTCCGGCTCCGGCTCTGGTTCCGGCTCCGGCTCCGGTTCTGACTTTGCTTCCGGCTCCGATGGTGCGCTCGCCGAACTGCTGGCCCGCAACGCCGCGACGGTCCCCGCCTATGGGGACGACCTCAATCTGGCGGGCGTGCTGGAGCTGGCCGCCACCGTCGAGGCGCCGCCGGGCTCCCGAGGGGTCGATCCCGTCGAACGAGCCGATGCGGTACGGGAGTTCAGGGCCTTCGGCGAAGGCCCGTACGCCGTTCTCGGGCTCGTCGGGGCTCCGGGAAGCGGCCGTACGACGGAACTGGCGGCCCTCGCCGCCCGGCGCGACCGGGGCGCGGAACCGGCCCCGACGCTGTGGCTGCGTGGAGCCGACCTGCTGGACGCCGACTCGTCGGTGGCCGACGCGGCGAGGAGGGCGCTGGAGCGGGCGGGGCGGATCGTGGCGGCCTCGGCAACGGCATCGACTGCGACCGTGAGCACGGCACCGACCGCGACCACGGCCTCGGCACCGACCTCGGCTCCGGCCCCCGCATCGACCTCGACCCCGGTCTCTGCCTCCGGAAGTACGGCGGAGGCCGGGGGAGTGGGCGCGTGGGCGCCTTCGCCGGAGCCCGGGCCCTGGGACGGCGAGCTCGGTGACATCGGGCCCGGGCGTCTGGCCCGTCTCGCCCGGGACGCCGGTCGCCCTCTCCTGCTCCTCCTGGACAGCCCCGAGGAGATGCCGTCCGCTCTCGCGCAACGGCTGCCCGAGTGGACCGAGGGCACCGCCGAGTGGCTGCGGGCGCATGGGGCCCGTCTCGTCGTGGCCTGCCGGGCCGAGTACTGGGAGCGAGCGGGGGCGGAGTTCCCGCGCGAGCTGCTGTACGCGTCCGAGCGGGGCGGAGGCGAGGCGCCCGGCGGGCTGCCCGCCTGTGTACGGCTCGGGGACCTGGACGAGGGCGAGGCACGGCGGGCCAGGGCGCGGTACGGGGTGCCGGAGGGAGCCTTGGACGGCCCCGACGCGCGCCATCCGCTGATGCTGCGGCTGCTGTCGGAGGTACGGGCCGCGATGTCGCTGCCTGCCGCCTCGGACGAGGGGGCCGAGCGGGACGCGCCGGTCGGGTCGGTGGGATCGGTGGGGCCTGTCGGGCGGGACGAGCCGGTCGAGCCGGTCGAACCTGTCGGGCGGGACGACGTCTTCGCCGCGTACCTGGATCTGATGTGTCTGCGGGTGGCCGTACGGCTCGCGGCGGCCAACGGGCTGCGCGGCACGGTCGTACGGCGGCTCGCGGCCAGGGTCTCCGGGCAGGTGCACGCGGCCGCGCGGCGCTGTCTGGGACCGGGGCAGGGCGAGCTGGACCGGGCGGCGTTCGAGTCCGTGTTCCCGTGGGGGCCGGTGCCCGACCGACGGCTCGGCGGCTGTACCGGGTGGGCCTCCGCGGTCCTCACGGAGGGCCTCCTCGTGCCCGCCGGAGACGGCTACCGCTTCGCCCACGAGGAGCTGGCCGACTGGATCCAGGGCATGCACCTCGACCTCGACACGGCGCTCCGGGCGCTGGTGCACCACGAGCATCGGGACGAGCCCAGGTCCCGACACGAGCCCAGGTCCCGACACGAGCCCGAGTCCCGGTACGAGGCCGAGCCCCGGACCCGGCCGGGCCCCTGGAGCGAGCCCGAGCCTCCCCCCGTACCCCCTCACCGCATCGGCCCCGTACTCCAGGCCCTTCTCCTCCTGCCGCGTCAACAAGGGGACGCCGACCTCACCCTCCGGCTGCGTGAACTGCTTCGCGCGGTCGACGAACTGGAGCCGAGGGACACCGGGACCTGGTGGGCCACCCGCCTCCTCAGCGGCGTACTGCTCCGGGTCCCCGACGCGACCCCGTACGTCGGAGTGCTGCGGCACCTCGCCGAGCGGGTGGTGACGTGGCGGGCCGAAGGGCGGGCCGTGCCGGAAGAGTTCGGGCCCGTGTTCTGGACCCGGCTGCCCCTGCCGGAGGCGCACCGCTTCGATCTGCTGAGGCGGCTCGTCGTGGCGGACGAGGCCCCGCCGGCCACCGAACTCCGGTACCTGGACGCCGTGTCCGGGCTGCTCGCCGCCGACCCGGCCGCCGCTCAGCCCCACCTGATCCACTGGTTCGACGACGAGCGCCCGCTGCCCGCGACCCCGGACGCCACCGTCGCGACCGCAGCGCAGGCCCTTCTCCACACCCATCGGCGCCGCGCCCTGGACGACCTCACGGAGGCTCTGGCCGAGAGTGCGCATCCGCGCGCCGACGAGCTGCTTGCCGTCCTCGCGGAGGAGGAGCCGTCCGCGGTGTGCCGGGCGGTCGACCGCTGGACGCACGACGAGCGGCCGGCCCGCCGGGCGGCGGCGATGACCCACGGACTGCGGGCCGCGCCGCACGTACGCAGCGAGGCCGACCGCGAGCTGCTGCGCCACGCCGCGCTCTTCCTGCTCGCCCGCCCCGGCGACTGCACCCTGCACGGGGCCGCACTGGCGCTCCTCGTCCGCGATCCGCACACCCGGGCCCGCCATCTGCCGGGGGCCCTCGCGCGCTTCCGGGCGGGCGACCCGCGGCTGCCCGCGAGCGCGCTGGTGGCGGCGCTGGCGACGCATCAGGAACCGGTCCTCGCCGCGTTCGGCGACCGACTTCGCGAGCCGGACACGGGCGAGGCGCTGCGTACGCTCGCCGAGGTCACCACACCCGCGCCGGCCCGCCGCGTCGCCGCGCTCGTACGGGATGTCGTGGAGCGGCGTCCGGAGGCGGCCGCGCACGTGGCGGCGTACGTCGACCGGCGCCTTGAGCACGGCCCCGCCGCCCGTTCCGTGCTGTATCCCCTGGTCACCGGGCTGCTCGACGGGGGCAGGCCGCAGCTGCGGGCCGCGCTCGCCAAGGTGTTCGCGGCACCCGGCACGCACGTGTCGCGCCCGCTGCGCTGCGAGTTCCTGGATCTGCTGCTGACACGCGAGTACGACCCGGTGGTGCTCGACGCACTCGTTCGGGCCGCCGCGGAGGGCGCGGCCCGCAGCGTGTCCCGCAGCGGCGAGGAGCACACCCGCGCGCTGGTCCACAGCGCCGGCCTCCTGCTCGTCCGCACCCCGGACGGCGCCACGGTCTTCGACCGTGCCCTTCTCGACCAGAGCCGCCGCGTTCCCGGCTTCGCCGCCCTGGTCGCCGGCTGGCTCACCGACGCTCCCGAGGACTGGTCCACGGTGGTCGGCCCCAGCACCCGGCGCATGATCGAGAACCTGACAGGAGTACGGGTTCCGGTGTGACCGCGTGCTCCGCGGCCGCCACGTGCCCCCTGTCACAGCGCCCCATGCCGATGCGGGCCGCGCGGACCCGGCATGGCACTCTTAGAGCTGCGTAATGAGGCAGACACGGACACAGGTTCGACGAGGAGCGGTCACAGTGCAGCGCTGGCGTGGCTTGGAGGACATCCCCCAGGACTGGGGGCGCAGCGTCGTCACCATCGGCTCGTACGACGGGGTCCACCGCGGGCACCAGTTGATCATCACGCATGCCGTGGAACGGGCGCGTGAGCTGGGGGTCCCGTCAGTGGTCGTCACCTTCGACCCGCACCCGAGCGAGGTCGTGCGCCCCGGCAGCCACCCGCCCCTGCTCGCCCCGCACCACCGCCGCGCCGAGCTGATGGCCGAGCTGGGCGTCGACGCGCTGCTCATCCTGCCCTTCACCACCGAGTTCTCGAAGCTGTCGCCCGCCGACTTCGTGGTGAAGGTCCTGGTCGACAAACTGCACGCCAAGGCCGTCGTCGAGGGCCCCAACTTCCGCTTCGGCCACAAGGCCGCGGGCAATGTCGCTTTCCTGGCCGAGCAGGGCAAGACGTACGACTTCGAGGTCGAGGTGGTGGATCTCTACGTGACCGGTGAAGCCGGCGGCGGCGAGCCCTTCTCCTCCACGATGACCCGGCGGCTGGTCGCCGAGGGCGATGTCGAAGGAGCACACGAGATCCTCGGGCGCCCGCACCGCGTCGAGGGCATCGTCGTGCGCGGCGCCCAGCGCGGCCGCGAGCTGGGCTTCCCCACGGCCAACGTCGAGACCCTCCCGCACACCGCGATCCCCGCCGACGGCGTCTACGCCGGCTGGCTGCACGCGCAGGGCGAGGCGATGCCCGCGGCGATCTCCGTCGGCACGAACCCCCAGTTCGACGGAACCGAGCGCACGGTGGAGGCGTACGCCATCGACCGGGTGGGGCTCGATCTGTACGGGCTGCACGTGGCCGTGGACTTTCTCGCCTTCGTGCGGGGTCAGGCCAAGTTCGAGTCCATCGAGGCGTTGCTCGAAGCGATCTCCGACGACGTCAAGCGGTCGCGGGAGTTGATCGAGGCGTACGAGGGCGGGCGGTAGTTGCCCCGCCCCGCCGCGTGATTGGTTCGCCGCGGACGGTGGGGTGTTCGGCTGCGGGTTGGTTGTGGCTTGTCGCGCAGTTCCCTGCGCCCCTAACGGGACGCCCAGTGGCATGCCACCTGTGCCCCGCCTCCCCCGTCCAGCACCGGTAGGTCCTCTCCTCTGCACGCGTCCGCGACGCCCGCGCGTTCCGCCTCGCCGGTTGCCAGGATCTGGCAGCGGGCGTGGAAGCGGCAGCCGGTGGGGATGCGGGAGGGGTCGGGGGGCTCGCCGGTGAGGAGGACCGGGGCGCCGGGGGCCTCGGGGAGGACCGACAACAGGGCCTGGGTGTAGGGGTGTTGAGGGGCCGTCAGGACGTCTTCCACCGCTCCCGTCTCGACGATCCTGCCCAGGTACATCACCGCGACGCGGTCCGCGATGTTCCACGCGAGGCCCAGGTCGTGGGTCACCACCAGGGCGGACAGGCCGAGTTCGGAGCGCAGTCGCAGGAGAAGGGCCAGGATCTCGCCGCGTACCGACGCGTCGAGGGAGGCCACCGGCTCGTCGGCGACGATGAGTTCGGGCTCCAGGACCAGGGCCCCCGCGATGACGACGCGCTGGCGCTGGCCGCCCGAGAGTTCGTGCGGGTAGCGCAGGAAGAACCGCTCAGGGGGGCGAAGTCCCGCCCGGGAGAGGGCCGCCCCGACCGCCTCGCGTTCGTCGCCCCCGTACCGGTGGATGCGCAGCCCCTCGGCCACCGCGTCGTACACGGTGTGCCGGGGGTTGAGTGAGCCGCTCGGGTCCTGGAGGACCAGTTGGACGCGCTTGCGGTACGCCTTGAGGGCGCGCGAGGAGTAGTCGAGAGGGCGGCCCGCGAAGGTGACGCGGCCTGCGGTCGGCGGGACGAGACCGAGCAACGAGCGCGCCAGGGTCGTCTTGCCGCAGCCCGACTCGCCGACCAGGGCGACGATCTCACCGGCCCGGATGTCGAGGTCCACTCCGTCGACGGCCCGGGCCCGGGCGGTGTCGCCGCGCCGGGCGGGGAACGTGACGTGCAGGCCCTCGGCGCTCAGCAGGGGAGCGGAGGGGGCCGGGGGTACCGAGGGGACCGTCGCGGTCGTCGTCATCAGGTGGTCCTCGCTTCTTCCGCCACGGCCACGGGCCCCACGTGTACGCAGGCCGCCCGGCGGTCCGGAGCCGCCGCCCGCAGCGCCTGGTCCTCCGCGGCACACGAGTCCAGCGCCACCGCGCACCGCGGATGGAACGTACAGCCGCCCGGGAGGGCCGAGGGATCCGGCGGATCACCGGGCAGCCCGCGCGGCGCGAACCGCGACCCGGCGTCACCGATCCGCGGGAAGGCCGCCGACAGCGCCTGCCCGTACGGGTGTTGGGCGTCCTCGTACACCTGCCGGGCCGGGCCCTCCTCCACCACCCGCCCGGCGTACATCACCGCGAGCCGGTCGCAGGTGTCGGACAGCACCGCCAGGTCGTGGCTGATCATCATGAGCCCCAACTCCTGCTCGGATACCAGCTGTTGGATCAGCCGCAGGATCTGCGCCTGGATCATCACGTCGAGCGCGGTCGTTGGTTCGTCGGCGATGACCAGGCGGGGACCGCAGGCCAGGGCCATGGCGATCATCACGCGCTGGCGCTGGCCGCCGGACAGTTCGTGCGGATACGCGGACGCCCGCGCCGCCGGAAGCCCCACCTGCTCCAGGAGTTCGCCGGCCTTCTTCCGCGCGCCCGCCGGGGTCGCCTTCCTGTGCAGCAGGATCGGCTCGGCGATCTGGTCGCCTACGCGGTGCACGGCGTTGAGGGAGTGCATCGCGCCCTGGAACACGATCGAGGCACCGGCCCAGCGGACCGCCCGTACCCGCCCCCACTTCATGGTCAGTACGTCCTCGCCGTCCAGGAGGATCTCCCCGGTCACCCGGGTCCCGGCCGGCAGCAGCCGCAGCAGCGCGAGCGCCAGGGTGGACTTGCCGCAGCCCGACTCACCCGCGATGCCGAGCTTCTGGCCCGCGTTCACGGTGAGGCTCACCCCGCGCACGGCGGCCACTCCTCCGGCGTACGTCACCTCCAGGTCCCGTACGTCCAGCAGGGGTTGTGCGTTCGGAGTGCTCGGTGTCTTCAACGGGTCACCCCCAGCTTGGGGTTGAGGACGGACTCCACCGCGCGCCCGCACAGCGTGAAGGCGAGGGCCACGACGGCGATCGCGATACCCGGCGGCACGAGGTACCACCACTTCCCGGCGCTGACGGCGCCCGCCTCGCGCGCGTCCTGGAGCAGACCGCCCCAGGAGACGACCGTCGGGTCGCCGAGGCCGAGGAAGGCGAGCGTCGCCTCGGCGAGGATCGCGGAGGAGATGATCAGGGTCGTCTGCGCCAGGACGAGGGGCATGACGTTGGGCAGGACGTGCCGGGACATGACGTGCCAGTGGCCGCCGCCGAGCGCCCTGGCGCGCTCGATGTACGGCCGGGACTCCACGCCGAGGGTCTGCGCCCGCACCAGCCGTGCCGTCGTCGGCCAGGTCGTGACACCGATCGCCAGGATGATCGTGCCGAGCGAGCGGGACATCACGGTCGCGAGCGCGATCGCGAGGACCAGCGTCGGCATGACCAGGAACCAGTCCGTGATCCGCATCATCACCGTCGCGTACCAGCCGCGGAAGTGTCCGGCGGTGATGCCGATGAGCGCGCCGATCGCGACCGAGAGGACGGCCGCCAGCAGTCCGACCAGTAGGGAGACCCGCGATCCCCACACCACGAGCCCGAGCAGACTGCGCCCGAACTGGTCGGTGCCCAGCGGGAATTCGGCGCTCGGGCTCTCCATGGGCCGCCCCGGCGCGTTCGTCACACTCTGCACGTCCGAGCCGACGGTCAGCGGCGCGGTGAGCGCGATCAGCGCGAAGAGCGCGAGGGCGGCAAGGCCGAAGACTCCGGCGCGATGGGTGCGGTACCGCTGCCAGAAACGGGCGGCGGAGCGTCGCCGGCGCTGCCACGCGAGGGTGCGGGGACCGGCCTTCTGCGGCGAGGGCGCTTCGGAGGGAGCCGCCGGGGGAGCCACCGGGGGAGGTGCCTCGGCGGCCATCGGCTCGTCCGGGTCCGTCGTCGTCATCGGCCCACCCTGGGGTCGAGCAGCGGATAGATCAGGTCGGCGAGCGTGTTCATCACGATCACCGCGGCGGCGAAGACGAAGAACAGCCCCTGCACCAGCGGCAGATCGGGCACGCTCAGCGCCTGGTAGAAGAGCCCGCCGAGGCCCGGCCAGGAGAAGACCGTCTCGACCAGGATCACGCCCGCGACGGTCCGGCCGAGGTTGATGAAGATCAGCGTCATCGTCGGCAGCAGCGCGTTCGGCACGGCATGGCGACGGCGTACGAGATCGTCCCGCAGGCCCTTGGCCCGCGCGGTCGTCAGATAGTCGCTGCCCATCTCGTCCAGCAGCGCCGAGCGCGTGACCAGCAGTGTCTGCCCATACTCGACCGCGACCAGCGTCACGACGGGCAGGACCAGATGATGGGCGACGTCGAGGACGTACGCGAAGCCCTGTTCGTCGCCGGACTCCATGCCGCCGGTCGGGAAGAGACCGGGGATCGGCCCGATGCCCACCGCGAAGACGATGATCAGCAGCAGCCCCAGCCAGAACGACGGGATGGAGTAGAGGGTCAGCGCAAGACCGGTGTTGAGCCGGTCGCCGAGCCGGCCGTTGCGCCAGGCCGCCCGTGTGCCGAGGAAGATGCCGAGCGCCGTGTAGAGCACGAACGACGTGCCGGTGAGCAGCAGCGTGTTCGGCAGGGCCTCGGTGATCTTGTCGATGACGGGCGCCCGGAACTGGTACGACGTGCCGAGATCGCCGGTCAGCGCCTTGCCGCAGTAGTCCGTGAACTGCTCCCACATGGGCAGATCGAGCCCGAACTCCCGCCGGTACGCGGCGAGTTGCTCGGCCGAGACCTGACGCCCGCCGGTCATGAACTTCACCGGGTCGCCGGGGATCAGCCGGAAGAGGAAGAAACTCGTGACGAGGACGGCGAGCAGCGAGACGGCCGCGCCACCCAGCTTGCCCGCCACGTACCGCGGATATCCGGCGGTGGTGCGCGCCCGCGGTCCGGGGGCCGACGCTCCGGCGGAGGCCGGACCGTCGGTCTTCCCGACCAGCGGGGGTGTCGCTTCAGCGGTCATGAACGGTTCTCAACTCTCGGCCACTCCCGACTGGCTGGCTGGCTGTGCGCGGTACCGGGCCGCTACTCGCGGTCCTCGGCGGTGGCGCGGTGGCGCATCGCGAAGAACGCCCCGAGACCCGCCAGGACGACGACACCCGCGACGATGCCGATGATGACGCCTGTCTGGCTGGAGTCGTCGGAGGACTCGCTGGCGGCGGCCGGAGTCGCCGACCACCAGCTCCAGTAGCCGTCCTGGCCGTAGATGTTGCCCGCGGCCTCCGGCATCTTCGTGATCGACGCGATCTGGTCGGTGCGGTAGGCCTCGACCGCGTTCGGGTACGCCATGACGTTCATGTACCCGGTGTCGTACAGCCGCGACTCCATCCGCTTGACGATCTCCGCCCGTTTGGCGGGGTCGTACTCGGCGAGCTGCTGCGCGTACAGCTCGTCGAACTTCTTGTCGCAGATGAAGTTGTCCGTCGCGCCGATGTCCTTGGGAGTCGCCGGGAGCGCGGAGCAGGTGTGGATGGAGAGGACGAAGTCAGGGTCGGGGTTGACGGACCAGCCGTCGAAGGCGAGGTCGTACTCACCCGCCAGCCAGGGATCACTCACGTTGTCCCGGCAGTCCAGCTCGACGCCGATACCGAGCTTGCCCCACCACTCCTGCAGGTACTTCCCGACCGCCTTGTCCTGCGGGTCCGTCGCGTGGCAGAGGACGCGGTAGGTGACCGGCTTGCCGTTCTTGCCGACTAGCTTGCCGTCACCGTTCTTCGGATAGCCGGCCTCCTTGAGGAGCTGGGCCGCCTTCTCCGGGTCGTACGGGATCTTCTGACCGTCCGTCGGCTCCCAGTAGTACGTGGAGAAGCGCGGCGGGATGTAGCCCTCGCCCTCCTGCGCGTGGCCCTGGAAGACCTTGTCGACGACGGTTTGGCGGTCGACGGCCATGAACAGGGCCTGGCGGACCCTCTGGTCGAGCAGCGACGCGTGGCCGTCGCCGAACTTCTCGCCGTCCTTCGACTGCGCGCCCGGGTTGGTGGCGAGCGCGTAGAAGCGACGCCCCGGCGCGTCGTTGACCGTGACGCCCGCCTGGCCCTTCAGCGCCGCCGCCTGCGCGGGTGTGAGGCCGGAGACGAACGACACCTCGCCCTTCTGCAGGGCCGCGACCGCCGCGTCACCGTCCTTGTAGTACTTGAAGACCAGCTCGTCGAACTTCGGAGCCCCGCGCCAGAACGACTTGTTGGGCTTCAGCCGTACGTAGCTGTCGGCCTTGTAGCCCGTGAGGATGAACGGGCCGTTGCCCACGACGGGGAAGGACTTGTCGTTGTTGAACTTCGAGAAGTCGTCGACCTTCTCCCAGACGTGCTTCGGAACGATCGGCACGTCCAGCGCGGCCATGGTGGCCTGCGGCTTCTTCAGCTCGATGACGAGCTTCGTGGGGCTCGGGGCGGTGACCTTCTCGAAGTTCGCGACGAAGCTGCCGTTCGCGGTGGCCGCGCCCTCGTCGGTCATCATCGTGTTGAACGTCCACGCGGCGTCCTCGGCGGTGGCCTGCTTGCCGTCGGACCACTTGGAGTTGTCGCGGATCGTGTAGGTCCAGGTGAGCTTGTCCGCGGACGGCTCCCACTTGGTGGCCAGACCCGGGACCGCGTGGTTGTCCTTCGGGTCGTAGTTGGTCAGGTACTCGTACGTGAGCCGGTGCATGCTCGTACTGACCAGGCGAGCCGCGAGAAACGGGCTCAGCGAGTCGACGCTCTGAGCCACCGCGACCGTGAGCACCTTCTTGCCGTCCGCCTCGGCCCGCTGGGGCGCGGGGTTGAGCGGGGTCACGAGACCGACCGTGAGGGTGAGGGCCGCGGCACCTGCGGCCGCGAGGAGGCGGAGGACGGTGCCTCTCGCGCCGTACTGGTCGTGTGTGTCCATGGGTCGCTGACCTCGCGTCATCACTCGCACGGAGATGGGCTGTTGCACTGCTCGAAACGGTGACCGCGGCCGGGCAGATGTGAGTGTCTATCAGCGCTGGTCGGCACCCGTCAACGGCCCGGGAACCCCGTGTGGCCTGCGGAAATAACGAGTTGACGCTGATTTCACGGCCATTGGTCCATACCGGTGAAGGGGTCCTGGTCGGAGCGTGGCGGCAGGGAACGTGGCTGGTGTGGTGGCGTTTTGGGCCGCGACGGACGGGGCGCGTCCGGGAGGTGTCCGGGGGTACGCGAAGGGCCCGCGCCGTGGGATACGGGGCGGGCCCTTCGGGGTGGAACGGGAGCGGCGAGTTCGGCCGTATGGGTTACGGGTGACGCCGGTTACTGATGGGGCGGCGGAGGCGGCGGGGTCTGACCCTGGGAGGCCTGGGGAGCTTGGGGAGCCTGAGGGTCCTGGGCTGCCTGGTCCGCCTGCGAGGGCTGGTAGGGCTGCCCCGGCTGGAACTGCTGGCCCGGGGCCGGCGCGGGTGCCGGTGCGGGGGCGTTGGGGTTGAAGGGCTGGCCGGGGGCGACCGGGGCCGAGGGCTGCTGGAAGGGGGCGCCGGGCTGGGGCTGACGCGGCTGATCCGGCTGCTGACCAGGCTGGGCGGGGATGGGCTGGGGCTGCCAGCCCTGGGGCGCGGCGCCGGGGTGACCCGGCTGGCCCGGCTGACCGGGTTGAGCGTGCCGGCCGGGCTGGGCGTGCTGCTGCTGAGGCGGCTGCGGGTAGCCGCCAGGCTGCGGCGGGGCGCCGTGCCCGTGCTGGGGCTGGGCCCCGGGCTGCGGGTACGGCTGGCTCGGGTGCTGCTGAGGCTGCTGGTGCTGCTGAGGCGGATAGGGCTGGCCCGGCTGGGCGGGCGGCTGGCCCTGCTGGGGGATCTGGCCCGGATACGGCTGCCCCGGCGTGGGCTGTCCCGGCATCGGCTGACCGGGCAGGGGCTGGCCCGGCATCGGAGGGGCGGCGACCGGCGGCGGGTTGCCGTCCGACGTCCACAGGCCCTGCGACTGCTGGTGCCGCGCGATGTCCTCGGCGACCAGCGCCGAGAGGTTGAAGTACGCCTCGCGCACCTTCGGCCGCATCATGTCGAGATTGACCTCGGCACCCGCCGCCAGATGCTCGTCGAACGGCACGACGATGACGCCCCGGCAGCGCGTCTCGAAGTGGCTGACGATGTCGTCCACCTTGATCATCTTGCCGGTCTCGCGCACCCCGGAGATGACGGTCAGGGACCGCGACACCAGATCCGCGTACCCGTGCGCCGACAGCCAGTCCAGCGTCGTACTGGCGCTGCTGGCACCGTCGACCGACGGCGTCGAGATGATGATGAGCTGGTCGGCGAGGTCGAGCACGCCGCGCATGGCGCTGTAGAGCAGGCCCGTACCCGAGTCGGTGAGGATGATCGGGTACTGCTTGCCGAGCACGTCGATCGCGCGCCGGTAGTCCTCGTCGTTGAACGTCGTGGAGACGGCCGGGTCGACGTCGTTGGCGATGATCTCCAGACCGGAGGGCGCCTGCGACGTGAACCGCCGGATGTCCATGTACGAGTTGAGGTACGGGATCGCCTGGACGAGGTCACGGATCGTGGCCCCGGTCTCCCGGCGCACACGGCGGCCGAGCGTACCGGCGTCCGGGTTGGCGTCGATGGCGAGGATCTTGTCCTGCCGCTCCGTGGCCAGCGTGGCGCCGAGCGCGGTGGTCGTGGTCGTCTTGCCGACACCGCCCTTGAGGCTGATGACCGCGATCCGGTAGCACGACAGCACCGGCGTACGGATCAGTTCGAGCTTGCGCTGCCGCTCGGCCTCCTCCTTCTTCCCGCCGATCTTGAACCGGGAGGAACCGGCAGCGGGCCGACCGCTCTTCGCCTTCTGCTTCTTGTTGTTGAGCAGCCGGTCCGACGACAGCTCTACGGCCGCCGTGTAGCCGAGCGGCGCCCCCGGATTCGTCGGCTGCCGCTGATCGTGCTGCACGGGCTGCGGCCAGGCGGTGCCGGTACGGGGGTCGACGGGGGGCTGCTGACCGGGCTGGTGCTGCGGCTGCTGGGCCTGGGGCTGGGCTGGAGCTTGGGCTTGGGCTTGGTGAGCCTGCGGCTGGTGTGCCTGGGGCTGGGGTTGGTGGGCCTGCGGCTGGGGTACGCCGGGCTGGCCCGCGCCCGCGTTCGGCTGGTGCGGTACGGGCTGCTGGTGGGGCTGCCCCTGGTGGGGGAGGGGCTGAGCGGCCGGCGGCTGGGCGACGGGCTGGTGAGGTGCGGCTGCCTGCTGCGGGGTCGGTGCCTGGGGCGCGGGAGCCGGGTCCGGGGCCTCGGCGGCCGGCGGCTGCGGGAAGCCGTAACCTCCCGGCTGGGCGGGCGGGTTGGGCGTCCCCGCCCCGGGCGGCGGGAATCCGTAGCCCGATCCGGCTTCGGCTCCGGCCGGCCGGTGGGGCACGTGCGGCGTCGCGGGGTTCGCGGCGGGAGCGGCGCCGGGTTGCGGGAATCCGTAACCGGGCTGCGGGCTGGGCGCGTTGGGGGTGCTCGGGGCGGGGGTTCCCGGCGGGGGGAACCCGTAACCGGCGGGCGGCTGCGCAGGTGCACTGGGCCCGCTCTGCGCCGGAGCGCCCTGCTGCGGGACCCCGTAACCGGGCTGCGGACCAGGCGTGTTGGGCGTACTCGCGGCAGGGGTTCCCTGTGGGGGGAACCCGTAACCCGTGGGCGGCTGCGCAGGTGCGCTGGGCCCGCTCTGAACCGGAGCACCCGGCTGCGGGAACCCGTAACCGGGAGCCTGCGCCGGGGAGTTCGGCACCGGCGGAGCGGGCTGGGCCGCAGCGGGCTGCTGGGGCGGGGTGGGAAGGCCCGGCTGCTGCTGGAGGCCGTAGCCGTCCTGGGGCGCCTGGGGCGCCGGGGGAGTGGGCTGGGCGGCGGCGGGGCCGGACTGCGGGAATCCGTAACCGCCTTGGGGCGCCGGGGCCGGGTTCTGCTGCGCCGGCGCGGGCGTGGGCGCCGGTTCGGGAGCCTGAGCCGGAGGCGCGGTCGTGGGTCCGGGCTGCGGGAAGCCGGGAGAGGCCTGCGCCGCAGGGGCCGTACCAGGGATGCTGTCCTGGGGCTCCGGAGCGGCACGGGGAATGCTGTCCTGCGGACCGGGAGCGGTGCCCGGGGCGCTGAACTGCGGGAATCCGTAACCGCCCGGCTGCCCGGGAGCCGCCGGAGCAGCGGAGGCCGACGCCGACGGGGGTACGTCAGCGGCGGGCGACGCGGTTGCGGAAGCAGTGTCGGCCGGGGCAGGCGCGACGGGCGCGGCAGGCCAGGCCGCCGGCGAAGGCTGCGGAGCCTGCGGCTGGAAGGGCTGCTGCCCTTGCGGCGGTACGGACGGCTGAGCCGGAGCCTCCGCCGCAGACGGCCCGCCCTCATTCTCCGCGGACGCGGGCCACTGAGCGGCCGAAGCGGGCGCGGCAGGCTGGTACGAGGGCGGCAACGGCGGAAGCCCGCCCTGCGGCACGGGCGGCGGAGCCCACGCGGGAGGCGTGTCCTGCACGGCGTCGGCCACGTCCGCGGCGGGCTCGGGCACTACATCCTGCGGCTCCGCGTCCTGAGGCCCGGCGTCTTGCGGTTCGGCGTCCTGAGGCTCTGCCTGACTCGCGGGCGGAGCATCCTCCGGCTCGGAGTCCGAATCGGCGTCCGTCTCCGGGGCCGCATCCCTCGGCTCCGCGTCCTGGGGTTCGTAGTCCGCCACGGGCACGGCATCGCTGACGCCGACGGGGTCCTCCGCGTCGACGTCAACCTGGTGCAATTCGACGACCCCCGCGGAATCGTCCGCGACGGCGTCCGTGTCTTCGTCGGTCGCGTCGGTTGTGTCAGTCGCTTCGACCTCGTCCGGCGCCTGGGCCTGACCGGAAGCCGCGGCCACGCCTTCCGAGGCCGCCACCTCGGCTCCCTCGTCAACGCCATCCACGCCATCCACGTCGTCGACGTCGTCGACGACGTCCACACCGTCGTCGTCATCGGACTCGCGCCCGAACGCCACCTCGACGACCTCCGCGTCGACACCCGTGTCGGAGGCCTCGTCGGACCTCTGGGCGTCGTCGGTGGCGACCTCGTCCGAAGCCGCGGCTTCGGCGTCGGCCCGCTCCGAGACCTCCCGCTTCACGGCGACAGCGGAGATCCGCATGGTGGCGCCGCTCTCGATGTCCCCGCTGTCCTCCTCGGTCTCATCCGGAGGCGTCACCGGCGGAGCCTGGAGGTTCGGCAGATTCGGCAGACCGGCGGGACCCGCAGAGGGCGGGACAGGAGCGGGGGCCTGAGGCTCGAACCCACTCCCCACGGGCAACCGCGGAACGGCACCCGGACCACCGTCAGGAGCAGAGGGGGGAACAGGCGAGGGAGGAACAGCAGTAGGCGGAGCGAAAGGAGCTCCAGGCGCGAAAGTGGGCACGGAAGCCGGCGAAACCGCAGGCGCCTCGGGTGCCCCCGCCCCCGCCCTCGTCCCTGCAGCCGCACCCGCAGCCCCGTCGCCCTCGGACCCGTCCGAGACCTCCGCCTCGTCCGACTCCTCCTCGACCGGAGCCGGCGAAGCCCCGTCCGAACTCCCCGACGCGTTCTGCGTGTACCAGGCGGGAGGGGCGTAGTCGATGGTGAACTCGCCCGTCGTCTCGACGGCGGACTCCGCGTCGGACTGGTCATCGCCGGGTGTGGCCCAGCCCCCGCGGATCCCGTCCCGATCGCTGTTCACAATTCCTCCTGGTGTGGTCGAGCACCCTCATACCGAGCTGGGGCGACCGTTCCGATCGTCCGAGGCCGTCCGTCGCGCCCCGGCTCCCCCTGTCCGACGCGGCGGCCCCGTCCCCGGGTTCTGCTGCCGCGCCCACCCCAGCCTAATCACCACAACCACCCCCACGGCAGGCCCGTCCACCCCTCCGGTCCCACCCACTACGTCACACCCTGCGCAGAAGTGACGTATGAACGGCCTTGTACGGACGGCAAAGTGGACAAAAGCGCGCTTAAGAAGCGCGAATCCACCCCTCCGTGCAGCGCTCGGACACAACAAGGCGGTACCGCGACACAACAAAGGGGACCGGTGGCATACAAGCCACCGGCCCCCGCGCGTTCGAAGGCGACTGCTCCCCTGCTCCGCTACTCCGCCGAAACCCCGCCGTTGTGCGGCGCCGGCTCCAGATCGAACTCGCCGTCCCGCGCCCCCAGGACGAAGGCCCGCCACTCCGCCTCCGTGTACCGCAGGACCGTGTCCGGGTCGAGGGACGACCGCATGGCCACTGCACCCCCGGGCAGGTACGCGATCTCGACCCGCTCCTCGTGTTCCTCCGTGCCCGGCGCGCTCTGCCATTCGACACCCGAGATGTCGAGGGCGTAGAGCTCGTTCTTCTCCCGCTCCTTGCGCGCCTTGACGTCCTTGTCCTCTGCCTCGGCCATGACGAAGCGACCCCTTCCCGACGTACGCGTCCGACGTACGGCCCCGACCTGACGAACGAACTGTCGCGTCACCCTACTGGGACCGCCCCCGGCCTCCCCGGACTCCGGGAACCCCGGTCGGTGGGACCCCTACCTCCTGGTACGCTGTGTGACGGCCGTATGTGTACGCACCCCCGGACCGCCCCTCAAGGGCCCTGGAGGACGCGCCCAGCGGATCCCCGCCTCCCGAGTTACGGAAGCTCCCCTGAGATGTGGACCAGGGGCACTCGGTGGCTACTCAAAGACTACGAGGAGTACGCGTGTCGCTCGACGCCGCAACGAAGAAGCAGCTCATCACCGAGTTCGGTCAGAAGGAGGGCGACACCGGCTCCCCCGAGGTCCAGGTCGCGATGCTCTCGCGCCGTATCTCGGACCTGACCGAGCACCTCAAGACCCACAAGCACGACCACCACTCCCGTCGTGGTCTGCTCATCCTGGTCGGTCAGCGCCGTCGCCTCCTGCAGTACCTGGCGAAGAAGGACATCCAGCGCTTCCGTGCGCTGGTCGACCGCCTGGGCATCCGCCGCGGTGCGGCGGGCGCCAAGTAAGACGCCGTGAAGGGAGCGGTTCCCACTCTTAGGGGGCCGCTCCCTTTGCTGTACGTGCGGAGTGTCACCGCACCTTTGTAGTGTGGTAGCACAACGCAATATCACGAGGATGAAGTGCACCTCGCCGCCGCCGGTCCTCGGTAGTGGCTCCCGGGCGATGCGAACCCCGGGTGCTTCGATCGAAGACCGGCCCGCACCAGAAGGCGCGCTTCTCCGCAGAAGCGTCCCCCTGCCACACGGGCAGGACGGGACGAAAGACGAAAAGTATCGGAGAAAACGCTAGTGGAGAACGAGACCCACTACGCCGAGGCCGTTATCGACAACGGAACCTTCGGCACCCGCACCATCCGCTTCGAGACGGGCCGCCTGGCCAAGCAGGCCGCAGGCTCCGCCGTGGCGTATCTGGACGACGACACCATGGTGCTGTCGGCCACCACTGCCTCCAAGAAGCCCAAGGAGAACCTCGACTTCTTCCCCCTCACGGTGGACGTCGAGGAGCGTATGTACGCGGCCGGGAAGATCCCCGGTTCCTTCTTCCGTCGTGAGGGCCGGCCCTCCGAGGACGCGATCCTCACCTGCCGCCTGATCGACCGCCCGCTGCGCCCGTCCTTCAAGAAGGGCCTGCGCAACGAGATCCAGGTCGTCGCCACGATCATGGCGCTCAACCCCGACCACCTGTACGACGTCGTGGCGATCAACGCCGCCTCCGCGTCGACCCAGCTGGCCGGTCTGCCCTTCTCCGGCCCGATCGGCGGCGTCCGCGTCGCGCTGATCAACGGCCAGTGGGTCGCGTTCCCGACGCACACCGAGCTCGAGGACGCCGTCTTCGACATGGTCGTCGCCGGTCGTGTCCTGGAGGACGGCGACGTCGCGATCATGATGGTCGAGGCCGAGGCCACCGAGAAGACCATCGCGCTGGTCGCGGGCGGCGCCGAGGCGCCGACCGAGGAGATCGTCGCCTCCGGTCTGGACGCCGCGAAGCCCTTCATCAAGGTGCTCTGCAAGGCCCAGGCCGACCTCGCCGCCAAGGCCGCGAAGCCCACCGGCGAGTTCCCGGTCTTCCTCGACTACCAGGACGACGTCCTGGAGGCCCTGACCGCGGCGGTCAAGAGCGAGCTCTCCCAGGCGCTCACCATCGCCGGCAAGCAGGACCGCGAGGCCGAGCTGGACCGCGTCAAGGAGATCGCCGCCGAGAAGCTGCTCCCGCAGTTCGAGGGCCGCGAGAAGGAGATCTCCGCCGCGTACCGCTCGCTGACCAAGTCCCTGGTCCGTGAGCGCGTCATCAAGGACAAGGTCCGCATCGACGGCCGCGGCGTCACGGACATCCGTACGCTCGCCGCCGAGGTCGAGGCCATCCCGCGCGTGCACGGCTCGGCGCTGTTCGAGCGTGGCGAGACCCAGATCCTGGGCGTCACCACCCTCAACATGCTCCGGATGGAGCAGCAGCTGGACACCCTTTCCCCGGTGACCCGCAAGCGCTACATGCACAACTACAACTTCCCGCCCTACTCCGTGGGCGAGACCGGCCGCGTCGGCTCCCCGAAGCGCCGCGAGATCGGCCACGGCGCCCTCGCCGAGCGTGCGATCGTCCCGGTCCTGCCCTCGCGCGAGGACTTCCCGTACGCGATCCGTCAGGTGTCCGAGGCCCTCGGCTCCAACGGCTCGACGTCCATGGGCTCGGTCTGCGCCTCCACCATGTCGCTGCTCAACGCCGGTGTGCCGCTGAAGGCCCCCGTCGCCGGTATCGCCATGGGTCTGATCTCCCAGGAGATCAACGGCGAGACGCACTACGTCGCCCTCACCGACATCCTCGGTGCGGAGGACGCCTTCGGCGACATGGACTTCAAGGTCGCCGGCACCAAGGAGTTCGTGACCGCCCTCCAGCTCGACACCAAGCTGGACGGCATCCCGGCCTCCGTGCTGGCCGCGGCCCTCAAGCAGGCCCGTGACGCCCGCCTCCACATCCTCGACGTGATGATGGAAGCGATCGACACGCCGGACGAGATGTCCCCGAACGCCCCGCGGATCATCACGGTCAAGATCCCCGTGGACAAGATCGGTGAGGTCATCGGCCCGAAGGGCAAGATGATCAACCAGATCCAGGAGGACACCGGCGCCGACATCACGATCGAGGACGACGGCACCATCTACATCGGTGCCGCGCAGGGCTCGCAGGCCGAGGCCGCTCGTGCAGTGATCAACGGCATCGCCAACCCGACCATGCCGGAGGTCGGCGAGCGCTACCTGGGCACCGTCGTGAAGACGACGACCTTCGGTGCGTTCGTGTCGCTGCTCCCGGGCAAGGACGGTCTGCTGCACATCTCGCAGATCCGCAAGCTCGCCGGCGGCAAGCGCGTGGAGAACGTCGAGGACGTCGTTGGCGTGGGCTCCAAGGTCCAGGTCGAGATCGCCGAGATCGACTCCCGCGGCAAGCTCTCCCTGATCCCCGTGATCGAGGGCGAAGGCGACGATGAGAAGAAGGACGCTGCATCCGACAGCAGCTCCGCTGCGGGCGACAAGTGACATCAAGTAACTCCACGGCGACGGCCCGCACCTCCTCGGAGGCGCGGGCCGTCGCCCGTACCCAAACCCTGATCAAGGGCGAGAACGGCATCGGTACGGTCCGCAAGACCACCCTCCCGGGCGGCCTGCGCGTCGTCACCGAAACCCTGCCCTCCGTGCGCTCAGCCACCTTCGGCATCTGGGCGCACGTCGGCTCGCGCGACGAGACGCCGGCTCTGAACGGCGCCACGCACTACCTGGAACACCTCCTCTTCAAGGGCACGCAGAAGCGCAGCGCCCTGGACATCTCCTCCGCCATCGACGCGGTCGGCGGCGAGATGAACGCCTTCACGGCGAAGGAGTACACGTGCTACTACGCACGCGTGCTCGACACCGACCTCCCGCTCGCCATCGACGTCGTCTGCGACATGCTCACGGGCTCGCTGATCCTCGAAGAGGACGTGAACGTCGAGCGGGGCGCGATCCTCGAAGAGATCGCCATGACGGAGGACGACCCGGGCGACTGCGTGCACGACCTGTTCGCGCACACCATGCTCGGCGACACCCCCCTCGGCCGCCCGGTCCTCGGCACGGTCGACACCGTCAACGCCCTCAGTGCGGACCGCATCCGCCGCTTCTACAAGAAGCACTACGACCCGACCCACCTCGTGGTCGCCGCCGCCGGAAACGTCGACCACAACAAGGTCGTACGCCAGGTCCGCGCCGCCTTCGAGAAGTCGGGCGCCCTCAGGCAACCGGACGCGGCCCCGATCGCCCCACGCGACGGCTCCCGCTCCATCCGTACGGCCGGCCGTGTCGAGCTCCTCGGCCGCAAGACCGAGCAGGCCCACATCGTGCTCGGCATGCCGGGCCTGGCCCGCACGGACGAGCGCCGCTGGGCCCTGGGCGTCCTGAACACCGCGCTGGGCGGCGGCATGTCCTCCCGCCTCTTCCAGGAGGTCCGCGAGAAGCGCGGCCTCGCCTACAGCGTGTACTCGTACACCTCGGGCTTCGCCGACTGCGGTCTCTTCGGTGTGTACGCGGGCTGCCGGCCCAGCCAGGTCCACGACGTGCTGAAGATCTGCCGGGACGAACTCGACCAGGTCGCCGAGCACGGCCTGTCGGACGACGAGATCGGCCGCGCCATCGGCCAGCTCCGCGGCTCCACGGTCCTCGGTTTGGAGGACACGGGCGCGCTGATGAACCGTATCGGCAAGAGCGAGCTGTGCTGGGGCGAGCAGATGTCCGTCGACGACATGCTGACCCGGATCGCCTCGGTCACCCCGGACGACGTACGGGAGGTGGCCCGCGAGATCCTGGGACAGCGGCCCTCGCTGTCGGTCATCGGCCCGCTGAAGGACAAACAGGCTTCCCGTCTGCACGAAGCGGTTGCGTAACCCCCGAATCCGGTAAGGAAGCAAGAAGATGAGCAAGCTGCGCGTGGCGGTCCTCGGTGCCAAGGGCCGTATCGGATCCGAGGCCGTACGAGCCGTCGAGGCGGCCGAGGACCTGGAACTGGTGGCCGCCCTCGGCCGCGAGGACAAACTGGAGACGCTGGTCGACGCCGGCGCCCAGGTCGTCGTCGAACTCACCACGCCCGCCTCGGTCATGGGCAACCTCGACTTCTGCGTCCGCCACGGCATCCACGCCGTGGTCGGTACGACGGGCTGGACCGACGAGCGCCTCGCGCAGCTGAACACCTCGCTCGCCGCGTCACCGGAGACGGGCGTGCTCATCGCCCCGAACTTCTCCATCGGCGCCGTTCTCACGATGAAGTTCGCGGAGGTGGCCGCGCCGTACTTCGAGTCCGTCGAGGTCATCGAACTGCACCACCCGAACAAGGTGGACGCCCCGAGCGGCACCGCCCACCGCACCGCCCAGCTCATCGCCGCCGCCCGGCAGCGGGCGGACAGCGCACCTCAGCCCGACGCCACGGTCACGGCGCTGGACGGCGCCCGCGGCGCGGACGTCGACGGTGTCCCGGTGCACTCGGTGCGCCTGCGCGGTCTGCTGGCCCACCAGGAGGTACTGCTTGGCGCCGAGGGCGAGACCCTCACCGTCCGCCACGACTCCCTCCACCACAGCAGCTTCATGCCGGGCATCCTGCTCGGCGTGCGCCGCGTCGTGGACACCCCGGGCCTCACCTTCGGCCTGGAACACTTCCTGGACCTGAAGTAACCGCCATGGGTGCGAAGATCACATACGCCGTCACGGCCGCCGTCCTGGTCGTCTACTTCGTCCTGGTCGGCAGCCGCGGGGTGATGCTCATACAGAGCGGCACCCTCCTCACCGTCACCTTCGGTGTGGCCGTGCTCATCCTTCCGGTGATCGGCATCTGGTTCCTCTGGAAGAACACCGAGTTCGTCAAGAAGGCCAACCGGCTCGCCGCCGAGCTCGACGCCGAAGGCGGCCTGCCCGTCGACGAGTTGAAGCGCACCCCGGCCGGCCGGATCGACCGCGACTCGGCCGACGAGGTCTTCGCCAGGCGCAAGGCCGAGACCGAGGACGCCCCCGACGACTGGCGCAGCTGGTTCCGGCTGGCCATCGCCTACCACGACGCCCGCGACACCCCCCGGGCCCGCAAGGCGATGCAGCACGCCATCGCCCTGCACGACGGGAAATCCGTACGGGCCTGAGGCACGCACACAGACACGGCGAAGGGGCCGGTCCGCACCCGCGGACCGGCCCCTTCGCCGTGTCGACTGACTGTGTGCGCCGACGGTCAGGCGTGCCCGCGGTACTCGTCCGCCCACACCTCGACACCGTCCGCGGCCCGGTCGAACGCGTCGGGGCGCCCGAGGAAGTCCGCGTTGTGCGTGGTGAGCAGCTGTGTCGGCTCGGCACCGGAGCGGTCGCTGCTGACGAGGACGAGCGCCTGCCCCTGCACGGTGCGCGGCAGCCCGAGCCAGCGCACCGGCTGCTGGACCGTCCGCACCGTCTGGACCTTCGCCCAGGGAGCCGTGCTCGTGACGAGGAAACGGACCCGGCGCAGCCCGTACGCGCTCACCCACGCGCCCATACGCAGCAGCCGCAGGGCACACACGATGACGAGCGCCGCGAGCCCCAGGAAGACCGCTCCACCGGAGCGGTTGCCGGCCGCCGCGACGATGACCGCCGCGAACAGCACATACGACGCGAGCAGCAGCAGAAGCGCCGCCGCGGCGACGCGCCACGGTCCGGGCCGGTAGGGGCGTCGCCACTGGTCGCGGTCGTCGAACGGCAGCGCGAGATCCTCGCCCGCCTCGTCGAAAGCGCGATCGGCGGTCAGAAAGGGCAGGGGCACGACTGATCCTCACTCAATCCACGCATGGACTATGCCCGGTGAGGCTACCTAGCGGGATCTCCGGTCACCACCCTCGGGGGTCCATGGGGGTGCTCCCAGGCCATCCGGGCGGTGGAGGAGTCAACGGCCCTGCGACGCGTCCGACTGTTGCGTATGCGCAGGTGAGGTGTCGGCCGACAGGGCAGGCGTCCCTATGAGCAGGGAGCCCACGAGGCCTGCGACCACGGTGAGGCCTATGAGCCATCGACCCGCCAGCTCACCGGCGGAGGCCCGCTGACGCGGTGGGGGAGTGACATTGCTGCGGAACCTGTCGGCTTCGGCGATGAAGGCGAACGGAACGGGCTCGCGCCGACGAAACATGAAGTGCGCTTCTCCTCTGGAGGCTCGAACGGGATCTGACGGAACAGGCGACTCGAACGAATCGCTGTCACCAATACAGACGAGCGAGAGCCCCAATTGGTGCCCGGTTTCACCGACTTCGCAGAAGTTCGGCGAAGAATGTCGCGGCACGGCACCGAACGCCCCGTTGTCAGTGCCGGGCCGTAGAGTGGACGCCGCCCGAGCCAGTGATGGGAAGGACCCTCCAAGCCGTGACCGACACACCCGCCGACGACCTCAAGCCCAGTTTCCGCAGCGATGTCACCGTCGAGCTGGTCAAGCACACCGCCTCCGACTCCGACGTGCTGTTCGCCGCCCGCGTCTCGACGGTCGGGGAGCAGTCCCTGGAAGAGCTGCAGAAGGACCCGGAGCGCTCGAAGGGCCTGATCAACTACCTGATGCGGGATCGGCACGGCAGCCCCTTCGAGCACAACTCGATGACGTTCTTCATCAACGCCCCGATCTTCGTCTTCCGCGAGTTCATGCGCCACCGCGTCGGCTGGTCGTACAACGAGGAGTCGGGCCGGTACAGGGAGCTCCAGCCGGTCTTCTACGTCCCGGGCGAGTCCCGCAAGCTGGTCCAGGAGGGCCGCCCCGGCAAGTACGTCTTCGTGGAGGGCACCCAGGCCCAGCAGGAGCTGACGGGCCGGGTCATGGAGGACTCGTACCGCCGGGCGTACGAGGCGTACCAGGAGATGCTCGCCGCCGGCGTGGCCCGCGAGGTCGCCCGTGCGGTCCTCCCGGTCGGCCTCTTCTCGTCGATGTACGCGACGTGCAACGCCCGCTCGCTGATGCACTTCCTCGGCCTGCGCACTCAGCACGAGCTGGCGAAGGTCCCGTCCTTCCCCCAGCGGGAGATCGAGATGGTCGGCGAGAAGATGGAGGCGGAATGGGCTCGGCTCATGCCCCTCACGTACGCCGCCTTCAATGGCAACGGGCGCGTGGCGCCGTAGCGCACCTCCGTCACCCGGTCGGGCACATGTGTACGGGTCAACCATGCGAAGTGTCCGTATTGCGGCATTTCGAGAAGTTCATCTAGCCTGATCAAACGGACCCGGCACTGCTTGAACCCCCGAGCAGGCAGTGCCGGGCTCCTCCTTTGTCGTGACTTGTCGCCGCCCCCGAGGGCAGACCGCACGTTGAGCAGCGAGTAGCGTGTTACCCATGGCTCCGACCTCCACTCCGCAGACCCCCTTCGGGCGGGTCCTCACCGCCATGGTCACGCCCTTCGCGGCGGACGGCGCACTCGACCTCGACGGCGCTCAGCGGCTCGCCACCCACCTGGTGGACGCAGGCAACGACGGCCTGATCGTCAACGGCACCACCGGCGAGTCCCCGACCACCAGCAACGCGGAGAAAGCGGATCTCGTACGAGCCGTACTGGAGGCGGTCGGCGACCGCGCCCACGTCGTCGCGGGCGTCGGCACGAACGACACGCGCCACAGCGTCGAGCTCGCCCGGTCGGCCGAGAAGGTCGGCGCACACGGTCTCCTGACCGTCACGCCGTACTACAACAAGCCCCCGCAGGAGGGCCTGTACCAGCACTTCAAGGTCATCGCCGACGCGACCGAACTGCCGGTGATGCTCTACGACATCCCCGGCCGCAGCGGTGTCCCGATCAACACGGAAACGCTGGTGCGTCTGGCCGAGCACCCGCGTATCGTCGCCAACAAGGACGCCAAGGGCGACCTGGGCCGCGCCAGCTGGGCCATCGCCAGCTCCGGCCTCGCCTGGTACTCCGGCGACGACATGCTGAACCTGCCGCTGCTCTCCGTGGGCGCGGTCGGCTTCGTCTCCGTCGTCGGTCACGTCGTCACCCCCGAGCTACGGGACATGATCGACGCGTACGTCAGCGGCGACGTCCAGAAGGCCACCGAGATCCACCAGAAGCTGCTCCCGGTCTTCACCGGCATGTTCCGCACCCAGGGCGTCATGACGACCAAGGCCGCGCTCGCCCTCCAGGGCCTGCCCGCCGGACCGCTGCGTCTGCCCATGGTCGGCCTGTCACCCGAGGAGACCGCCCAGCTCAAGATCGATCTTGCTGCCGGCGGGGTACAGCTCTAACCACAGACTTCACAACTGAATACGCACGACCCGCAGGCCGGAGGGCCTGCACCACCAGACAACTGCTACTGCACGAACGTCACGCGCGCCACGTGCCCTGCCAGGTACGTGGCGCGCGTGGTGAGGAGAGTCTTTTGAGTCATCCGCATCCTGAACTCGCCGCTCCGCCGGCCCTCCCGAAGGGCGGCCTGCGGGTCACCCCGCTCGGCGGCCTCGGTGAAATCGGCCGAAACATGACGGTCTTCGAGTACGGGGGCCGCCTTCTGATCGTCGACTGCGGCGTGCTCTTCCCGGAGGAGGAGCAGCCCGGAATCGACCTGATCCTGCCGGACTTCACTTCCGTCAGGGACCGCCTCGACGACATCGAGGGCATCGTCCTCACCCATGGTCACGAGGACCACATCGGCGGCGTCCCCTTTCTCCTGCGCGAGAAGCCGGACATCCCGCTCATCGGCTCCAAGCTGACTCTCGCCCTCATCGAGGCGAAGCTCCAAGAGCACCGCATCCGTCCGTACACGCTCGAAGTCGCGGAGGGCCACCGAGAGCGCATCGGTCCCTTCGACTGCGAGTTCGTCGCGGTCAACCACTCCATCCCGGACGCCCTCGCGGTCGCCATCCGCACCCCCGCGGGCATGGTCGTCCACACCGGCGACTTCAAGATGGACCAGCTTCCGCTGGACGGTCGTCTCACAGATCTACACGCGTTCGCGCGCCTGAGTGAGGAGGGCATCGACCTCCTCCTCTCGGACTCGACGAACGCAGAGGTCCCGGGCTTCGTCCCGCCCGAGCGCGACATCTCGAACGTGCTGCGCCAGGTCTTCGCCGGCGCCAGCAAGCGGATCATCGTGGCCAGCTTCGCCAGCCACGTCCACCGCATCCAGCAGATCCTCGACGCCGCTCACGAATACGGCCGCCGGGTCGCCTTCGTCGGCCGCTCGATGGTCCGCAACATGGGCATCGCGAGAGACCTGGGCTATCTGAAGGTCCCGCCGGGCCTGGTCGTCGACGTCAAGACACTCGACGACCTCCCGGAGCGCGAGATCGTCCTCGTCTGTACGGGCTCACAGGGCGAGCCGATGGCCGCGCTGTCCCGCATGGCGAACCGCGACCACCAGATCCGCATCGTCCAGGGCGACACGGTGATCCTGGCGTCGTCGCTCATCCCGGGCAACGAGAACGCGGTCTACCGCGTCATCAACGGCCTGACCCGTTGGGGCGCCAACGTCGTCCACAAGGGCAACGCCAAGGTGCACGTCTCGGGCCACGCGTCCGCGGGCGAGCTCCTGTACTTCTACAACATCTGCAAGCCGCGCAACCTGATGCCGGTCCACGGCGAATGGCGCCACCTGCGCGCCAACGCCGAGCTGGGCGCGCTCACCGGCGTCCCGCACGACCGGATCGTCATCGCCGAGGACGGCGTCGTCGTCGACCTCGTCGAAGGCAAGGCCAGGATCTCCGGCAAGGTCCAGGCGGGATACGTGTACGTCGACGGCCTCTCGGTCGGCGATGTCGGCGAGCCCGCGCTCAAGGACCGCAAGATCCTCGGAGACGAGGGCATCATCTCGGTCTTCGTGGTGATGGACTCCAGCACGGGCAAGATCACCGGCGGTCCGCACATCCAGGCTCGCGGCTCGGGCATCGACGACTCAGCCTTCGCCGACGTCCTCCCGAGGATCAACGAGGTCCTGGAGAGGTCGGCCCAGGACGGCGTCGTCGAACCCCACCAGATGCAGCAGCTCATCCGCCGCACGCTGGGCAAATGGGTCTCCGACAACTACCGCCGCCGGCCGATGATCCTGCCGGTCGTGGTCGAGGTTTGAGCACCTCGTACGCGTGAACCCGGAGCGGGGCCCCTCGATTTGCATCGGGGCGCCCCGCTCCAGTACGTTTACGGCTCCGCCTGAAGGGGAACCCGGCGCAACTGTGCGTCCGGACCACCCAGACCGGGGCGGGAATTCCGACTCAGAACTTCTGATAAAGTCGGAGTCGCCGGAAAGGGAAACGCGAAAGCGAAAACCTGGAAAGCACCGAGGAAATCGGATCGGAAAACGGTCTGATAGAGTCGGAAACGCAAGACCGAAGGGAAGCGCCCGGAGGAAAGCCGCGAGAGAGTCTCTCGGGTGAGTACGAAGGAAGCGTCCGTTCCTTGAGAACTCAACAGCGTGCCAAAAA
>NZ_JBVIPT010000028.1:307-119984 GCF_055577685.1 Streptomyces sp. NPDC033178 | reverse complement strand
TCCTCAAACGCCGGAGGGGCTGATTTTCAGCCCGTCCGGCGTTTGAGGACGAGGCCGTTCAGGCCGAAAGGGGGGTCTGGGGGCGCAGCCCCCAGTTTCGGGAAGGGGTGGGGCTGGGGAAGAAGAAAGGTCTCAGAAGCCGAGCTTGCGCAGCTGGCGCGGGTCCCGCTGCCAGTCCTTGGCGACCTTGACATGGAGGTCAAGGAAAACCGGCGTACCCAGCAGCGCCTCGATCTGCTTGCGCGACTTGATCCCGACCTCCTTCAACCGCTTGCCCTTGGGCCCGATGATGATCCCCTTCTGACTCGGCCGCTCGATGTAGACGAACGCGTGGATGTCGAGAAGAGGCTTGTCGGCAGGCCGGTCCTCGCGGGGAAGCATCTCCTCGACGACAACGGCGATGGAGTGCGGCAACTCGTCCCGCACCCCCTCCAGCGCGGCCTCCCGGATCAGCTCGGCCACCATGACCTGCTCGGGCTCGTCCGTGAGGTCACCCTCGGGATACAGCGCGGGCCCCTCCGGAAGCAGGGGCACCAGCAGATCCGCGAGCAGATCCACCTGCTTGTCCCCGACGGCGGACACCGGCACGATCTCGGCCCACTCGAACCCGAGCTCCTTGCCGAGCTGGTCGATGGCGATGAGCTGCTCGGCGAGCGTCTTGCTGTCCACGAGGTCGGTCTTCGTCACGATCGCGATCTTCGGCGTCTTCTTGATCGACGCCAGTTCCTTCGCGATGAAGCGGTCACCGGGACCGAGCTTCTCGTTCGCCGGCAGACAGAACCCGATCACGTCGACCTCGGCCCACGTCGTCCGTACGACGTCGTTCAGCCGCTGGCCGAGCAGCGTGCGCGGTTTGTGCAGCCCAGGCGTGTCCACCAGGATCAGCTGGGCGTCGGGCCGGTGCACGATGCCGCGCACGGTGTGCCGCGTCGTCTGGGGCTGGTTCGCCGTGATCGCCACCTTCTGGCCGACCAGAGCGTTCGTCAGGGTGGACTTGCCCGCGTTGGGGCGGCCCACGAAGCAGGCGAAGCCGGCGCGGTGGATCGCCTCGGACGGCTCGGATGACTGGGTACGAACGCTCATGAGGCCCATTGTCCCTGATCATCGGAGCCCCGCCGCACCCAGCGGCCCCACACACGGGCCGGCACCTTACGGCACGGGCCCGGACGGCCTACGATCACGGGGTTCCGGAGCAGGGCGCCAGCCCCCATCACCCGCATCGCGCAGAAGGCCAGGACCCCGGCATGAAGCTCATCACCGCGATCGTCAAGCCGCACCGGCTCGACGAGGTCAAGACCGCCCTCCAGGACATCGGCGTGCACGGGCTGACCGTCACGGAGGCCAGCGGGTACGGGCGCCAGCGCGGCCACACTGAGGTGTACCGCGGTGCCGAGTACCAGGTCGACCTGGTCCCCAAGATCCGTATCGAGGTCGTCGTCGAGGACGCGGACGCCGACGCCGTCATCGAAGGGATCGTGAAGGCGGCGAAGACGGGGAAGATCGGCGACGGGAAGGTGTGGACGGTGCCGGTGGAGACGGTGGTGCGGGTACGGACGGGCGAGCGCGGCCCCGACGCCCTCTGATCCTGATTCCCACCGCCACGCCCGCGATCCCCGCTCCCAGGACGACCGCCACGAGCCACGGCAGCGCGAAGAACGACGTACTCGCCGACTCGCGGGTGTCGTGCGCGCTGGCGGTCAACGTCACGTCGCCCCAGTCGAGTTGGGGCGCGCCACGCCACGGTTCGCTCAGCTTCACCCGCTGCCCGGGCAATAGCTCGGAGGGAATCTCGGCAAGGTCGCGGGCGAGCAGCGTACGGCCGAAGAGCCCCTCGGCCCTCAGCTCCACCTTGGGGTTGAGGGTGACGTTGCCGGTGTTGTGGAGGGTGTACGAGACGGTGGCCGTACTGTCGCCCACGCCGGGGACCAGGGGCTGGTGGTGGGTGATGCGGACGTCCTCGACGGCGACGGCGGGCACGGTCGGCCCGCCCACCCGCAGATAGATCCGGGCGCCGACGGCCCGCTGCACGCCGACCTCGACGGCCCCCGACCCGCCGTCGACGCGTTCGTCGAGAGCGACCAGCGCGCCCGGATGGTCCCCGGGTTCGGCGCCCTCGGGCACCCGGATCGTGAACGGCACGGTGACCGAGCCGTGCGCGGGCACGGTCACCCGGGACTTCGCGGGCTTCGCCCAGGCGCCGACGCCCCGCTGCTTCTCCTTGCGGGTACGCACCGCGAACCCGCCGTCCCGGGCGGTGTTGTAGGCGTCGGCGGCGTACAGCCGGAAGGTCAGTGGCCGCCCGGTCTTGTTGGCGACGGTGACCTTGTCCTCGATGGTCGTCCCGGGGTCTGCGGAGAGGTGGAAGTAGGGCCGCGAGGCCAGGTCCGTCGAGACGGGATAGACGGACCAGCTGCCGTTGTCGGCTGCGTACGCGGGCGACCCGGCCAGGCCGAGGAACAGCAACAGGAGGAGGACGAACGGCTTGCGCATGGGTGCGGACCCCCGGTGAGCGAGTCGGACGAGGCGGACGGGCGGGTGCGCGCCCGACCACCGATGAAACGAGCCTGCTCACAGCTCTTTTGACGAACCGTCAGGTCTGAGCGTGAACGCCAGGTCTGAGCGTGAACGCCAGGTCTGAGCGCGAGCGCCAGGTCTGAGCGTGAGCGTCAGCTGTGACGTGGGCGTCAGGTGAGCGTGAGCGTCAGCACGCCGGAGTACGCACCGGGCGGGGTGAACGCCGGAACGTTCAGCGACAGCCTGGCGTCGACGGTGAACTCACCACCGGTCTGCGCGCCGTTGGGGGTGGACGCCAGAGTCGCTCCGGCGCTGCCGACCGAGCCGGGCGAACCGGGCCGGCAGGTGCTCGGGCTGCCGGTCTTGGTGGCGCAGACCGGGGTCCAGCCCAGCTTGGCGGCGTCGATCTTCGCCCCGCCGGGGCCGGCGAAGTCGGTGACCTTGCCGGTCAGGGACCAGCCCGCGGGCCCGCCGCGGAAGTCCTTGACGGTCACCGTCTGCAGGGAGCCGCGCGAGAAGCCGCCCTTGCCGTAGTCGACCGCCGCGAGTTCGACGGTGTCGCCGGCCTGGGTCATGGACAACGTGCCTGCCTTGACCGAGGAGTTGAGCTTCTGGCTGCCCTCGGGGAGAGGCGTGTCGTCGATGACGACGTAGGCGGCGGGACCGGCACCCTTGGCATCGCTCCAGGCGCTTCCCTCGTACGCCACGACCCCGGTCGTCGCCTTGTCGCTGACGGTCAGGGTGCCGCTGATGGCGCCCTGCGCGTTCGCGATGGTGGTGCCCTTGTCGGCGGTCTCGGCGGCACCGGCCCGTCCGGCGAGGGTGACCGCGGCGCCCGGGGTGAAGTTCGTGCCGGTGACGGTCACGCTGTCACCTGGCTTCCCGGAGGCCGTACCGAGGCTGATGGCACGGTTGTTGGTCTGTCCGCCGTCCGTCGCGGTGACCGTCTCGGAGACGGGGGCGGGCGGGTTGGTGACCGTGCACGGGGTGTCCAGCTCCAGGATGTAGCTGGTGTGGATGTTGTAGTCGCCGGGCGAGAGGGTGATCGCGCCGGGCGTGGTGACCGTGAAGGTGCCGGTCATCGAGAACGACGGGAAGGCACCCTTCCCGGGTACCGGGTCGTTCTTCTTCGGGCCCGCGACCGTGATGTCACCGGCCTGCACACCACCGAGGGTGACCTTGCCGGTGGGCGTCATGATGTCGGCCGGCAGGGCGATGTCGACCGGGTTGGACGCGGCGGGCTTGACCACCGTGTATGTGACGGTGACCGTGTCGCCCACCTTGGGCGTGGCGTTGTCCACCGTGATCCTGGCGGTGGTCGTGCCGTCGATCGGCGGGATGCCCGCGATGGGCGGCGGGACGCAGTGCGTGGCGAAGTCGACCTGCTGAGGCTCCGCGCTCGCGGGACAGGCGAGCGCGCCTCCCCCGGTGACCGCGAGTGCGGTCGCTCCGAGAAGTGCCGCCCAACGGTGGCGTCTTCGGGTTCCTGAACCCATGGTTGCCCCTCCTGAGGATGCGGGCGCAGCGGCTCTTCCGCGTTCTTCTGCGCCGACAGGGGGACATTGATGTGTGGGTTGTGTGAAAAGTCAATGGAATCGCCGGACGTCAACTGATGGCCCATCAGCTTCTGTCAACTTCGGTGCGGAACAAGGCAGTTGAGCCATTTTGCTGCCTCCGTCCCGGAGCCCCGGGAGGGTGCGGCAGCGCGACGACCGGTGCCGCCGCGCGCAGGCGACACCGGTCCATGGCTCGACTTGCTCGTGGGGGGCTACCTCGTGGGGGGGTGCGGAGAGAGCTACCGCCCGGGACTCACTCGAACACGAACGGGCCCGGCGACTGCGGCCCTTCCGCCGTACACGTCACGGTGATGAATCCGAAGATCACCATCTGCAGGGAGCCGCCGTTCGCCTCCAGGCTGTCGCCGGGCGCCACGGTGCCGGTCAGCGGGCCGACCGAGACGCCGTCACCCGCGTCCATCGCGGGGTTCCTGGTGCCCGTGAAGGCGGTCGTGCCACCGCTCGCCTTCACCATGGTGAGTGTGGAGACGATCGAGTCCGCGTCGAGGGCGAGCGGGGAAGTGATCTCGGAGGAGCTGAGAGTGATGGTGGCGGAGGTGCCGGTCTGGGTGGCCGTGAGGGTGGCCTCACCGCCGCCGTAGGAGCCGCAGTCGGCGATGATCGTGGCGGTCTGGGGGACGACGGCCGCGGCACCCGGAGCGAGGGCCAGGCCGGCGGCGAGGGTGCCGGCGGCTAACGCCGCACCGATTCCGAGTCGCTTGCATCTCATTGGGGGATTCCCTTCCCTTGTACGGGAATTGCCATGTGGGGACGTTCGACGGGCGCGCCGTCGTGCGGGCACGCGTGCTTGCCACCGGTGCCTGTTCGCGGCCGGCGACGGTGCGGGGATTCACGTGCGCACGGACCAGTCACCGCGAGCGGTGTGCGGGCACGCTGCGCGGCGACGAATCTGACGGTCCGTCGGAAGAGCTGTCGTCCATTGAGACGCGAGCGGCTCGGGATTGCAAGAGAAGCGGTGGGGAATCTTCCGCCGGCCGGAGATGTGGCCGAAGTCGACCGGTGGGGTTTTCGGGGGCCGGCCCCCGAACCCCCGCTCCTCAAACGCCGGAGGGGCTGATTTTCAGCGGGGGCCGGGGGCGGCAGCCCCCAGTTTCGGGAAGGGGTGGGGCTGGGGAAAGGAAACCGCCCGGGCCTCAGCCCGCAGCCACCCGCACCCGAACCTCCCCGTCGAGCCCGGCGACCAGCACAGCGGTCCCCGGCCCACCAAGATCCCGCACAGCCGCCAGATCGCCGTCCGCCAAGGACTCCGCCGCGGTCACCACGGCCCCCGCCTCCAACGCCTTCGCCCCGGAAGCCACGGCCATGGCCACCGCGGTCCGCAGCGCACTCAGCCGCAGAGAAGGCAGGTCAACGGTCCCCGCAACATACGTACGGCCGGTTTCGTCACGCACGGCCGCCCCCTCGGGCACACCATTACGAGCCCGTACGGAACGGGCCAGGGTGACGATCTTGCGGTCCTCGGGATCGAGCGCGGTGCTGTCGGTCATGCCCAGAGCATACGAAGCCCGACCGGCCCCCCGCACGGCGGTACGCGACACCGCCCAGCCGTAGACCCGGCACATCTGCAAAGCCCGCACACTCATCCCGGCAGCCCCGGGCCTTCGTCGGCCCCCGCCAACCCGGCCACCCCGCTACCCGGCAACCGGATACATCGTCCCGCGCCGCCCCTCCGCACAGGCCAGCCACTCCAGCTTCGTCGAGGTGTTCGCCTCGGGCAGCGGCGTGTGCAGCACGATCGTGAGGTCGGGCCGCGCCGGCACCTTCATCGCGGTCGCTTCCAGAACCAGCACCCCGACCAGCGGATGGTCGAGCAGTCTCGCCACAGGCCTGGTGACCTCCACCCAGCAGGTCGGCCTCACCATCGGCATCCCCCTCCTCGGCATCCTGGCAACCACATCCCCGAACCTCCTCTCCGGCGTCCACACGGTGGTGGCACTGGACGCGGCGATCGTGCTGGGGGCGGCGATGCTGGTCGCGGTCGGACTCGGGCGACGGACGTCAGGGGCGGTCGAGTCGCAGCCGCTCGGCCTTCGGTAGACCGGCGACCACCAGGTCGTACGAGTCCTCGATGAGCTCCCTGACCAGCCGGTCGGGGAGTTCTCCGTCGGCCGTCACCGTGTTCCAGTGGCGCTTGTTCATGTGGTAGCCGGGGATGATCAGGCCCTCGTACTCGCCGCGCAGGCGCACCGCGTCGTCGGGGTCGCACTTCAGGTTCACCGTGAGCGGCCGGGCGTCCAGACGGGTCAGGGCGAACAGCTTTCCCAGCACCTTGAAGACCGAGAACTCGGGGGTGAAGGGGAAGTCCTCGACGGTCGCGTTGAAGGACAGGCAGAACGTGCGCAGCTCCTGCGGGGTCACTCCGGCTTCTCCTCCTCGGGGGAACCGGCCGGGCCGACGGGCTCGACCAGCACCGTGACGATCTTGTTGCGGCGGCCGGCCGAGGCCTCCGCCGTCAGCCGCAGCTCGCGCCCGTCGGGCAGTTCGACCACCGACGAGGCACTGGCGATGGGCACGCGCCCGAGTGCCTTCGCGAGGAGGCCGCCCACCGTCTCGACGTCCTCGTCGTCGTACGCCTCGAAGCCGTACAGCTCGCCGAGGTCGCCGATGTCGAGCCGTGCGGTCACCCGGTAGCGGTCGTCGCCGAGGTCCTCCACGGGCGGCAGCTCACGGTCGTACTCGTCGGTGATCTCGCCGACGATCTCCTCAAGGATGTCCTCGATGGTGACGATGCCGGCCGTGCCGCCGTACTCGTCGATGACGACGGCCACGTGGTTGCGGTCCTGCTGCATCTCACGCAGCAGATCGCCGGCGTTCTTCGTGTCCGGGACGAAGGCCGCCGGCCTCATCGCCGTCGACACGAGCTCGCTCTCGGCGTCCCGGCTGATGTGCGTCTTTCTGGCCAGGTCCTTCAGATACACGATCCCGACGACGTCGTCCTCGCTCTCCCCGGTGACGGGGACGCGGGAGAAACCGGACCGCAGGGCCAGCGTCAGCGCCTGCCGGATCGTCTTGTAGCGCTCGATGACCACCAGGTCCGTACGCGGGACCATGACCTCCCGTACGAGCGTGTCGCCCAGCTCGAAGACGGAGTGCACCATGCGGCGCTCCTCGTCCTCGATGAGCGACTCCTTCTCCGCGAGGTCGACCATCGCCCGCAGCTCGGCCTCGGAGGCGAACGGACCGCGCCTGAAGCCCTTGCCGGGCGTGAGGGCGTTGCCGATGAGGATCAGGAGCGGCGGGATCGGGCCCATGATCCTGGCGAGCGGAAGCAGTACGTACGCGGCCGCCGTGGCCGTGTTCAGCGGGTGCTGGCGGCCGATGGTGCGCGGGGAGACGCCGACCGCCACGTACGAGACGAGGACCATCACGCCGATGGCGACGGCCAGCGCCTCCCACGTCTCGGCGAACTCCTGCAGACAGGCGTACGTGATGAGCGCGGCGGACGCCATCTCGCAGGCGACGCGCACCAGCAGCGCCACGTTCAGATAGCGGGTCGGGTCGGCGGCGACCTGGGCGAGCTTGGCGCTGCCGCGGCGGCCGGACCTGACGGCCTCCTCGGCGCGGAAGCTGGAGACGCGGGCGAGACCGGCCTCCGCGCAGGCGGCGAGCCAGGCGATCACGACAAGGGTGATGGCGCCTACGACGAGTTGCGGGCTCATGAGACGGTCGGGGCCGGGGACGGGCCGGTCAGGCCCTTCTCCGCACGCCAGCCGTCCACGATGGCCGCCTGGAGGCCGAACATCTCGGCCTTCTCGTCCGGCTCCTCGTGGTCGTAGCCGAGCAGATGCAGCACTCCATGGACGGTGAGGAGCTGGAGCTCCTCGTCCATGGAGTGCTGCGTGTCGGCTTCCTTGCCCTGCCGCTCGGCGACCTCGGGGCAGAGCACGATGTCACCGAGCAGTCCCTGGGGCGGCTGCTCGTCGTCGTCCTTCGACGGCGGCCGCAGCTCGTCCATCGGGAACGACATGACATCCGTCGGACCTGGCAGGTCCATCCACTGAATGTGCAGCTGCTCCATGGCGTCGGCGTCCACGACGATCACCGAGAGCTCGGAGAGCGGGTGGATCCGCATCCGCGCGAGGGCATAGCGGGCGATGTCGAGGATCGCCTGCTCGTCGACCTCGGTTCCGGACTCGTTGTTGACGTCGATCGACATGGTCGCGCTGGTCTACTTCCGCTTGTTACGGGCGCCCTTGTGGGTGCCGTTCTCCGTACCATTCTGGCTGTCGTACTTCTCGTACGCGTCGACGATACGGCCGACCAGCTTGTGCCGTACGACGTCGTGGGACGTGAGGCGGGAGAAGTGGACGTCGTCGAGGCCCTCCAGGATGTCCTGGACCTGACGCAGACCGGACTTCGTGCCGCTCGGCAGGTCGACCTGGGTCACGTCACCCGTGATCACGATCTTCGACTCGAAGCCGAGACGGGTGAGGAACATCTTCATCTGTTCGGGGCTCGTGTTCTGGGCCTCGTCCAGGATGATGAAGGCGTCGTTGAGCGTACGACCACGCATGTACGCCAGCGGGGCCACCTCGATGGTCCCGGCCGCCATCAGCCGGGGGATCGAGTCCGGGTCGAGCATGTCGTGCAGCGCGTCGTACAGCGGGCGCAGGTAGGGGTCGATCTTCTCGTAGAGCGTGCCGGGCAGGAAGCCGAGCCGCTCTCCCGCCTCCACCGCGGGGCGGGTGAGGATGATGCGGTTGACCTGCTTGGACTGCAGCGCCTGCACGGCCTTGGCCATGGCGAGGTAGGTCTTGCCCGTACCGGCGGGGCCGATGCCGAAGACGATGGTGTGCTTGTCGATGGCGTCGACGTACCGCTTCTGGTTGAGCGTCTTGGGGCGGATGGTGCGGCCGCGCGAGGACAGGATGTTCTGTGTGAGCACTTCGGCCGGGGTCTCCTGGCCGTCGCCCTCCCCGTTCTCGCTCGCCCTCAGCATGGCGATCGAGCGTTCCACTGCGTCCTCCGTCATCGGCTGTCCGGTGCGGAGCACCAGCATCATCTCGTCGAACAGGCGCTGGACGAGGGCCACTTCACGGGCATCGCCGACGGCGCTGATCTCATTGCCCCGGACATGGATGTCGGCCGCCGGGAAGGCCTTCTCGATCACGCGCAGAAGGGCGTCTCCCGATCCCAGCACGGTCACCATGGGGTGTTTGGCCGGGACGGTGAACTGCGCTCGTGACTGCCCCTGCGCGGGGGTGTGAGCTGTGGGTGTCTGCGTCATGGGCCGGCTCTGTAGGCCTGCTCATCCTCCTCGGTGAGGCACGCTTGCCGGTACGGCAGCCTTGTGCTTCCAAGAGTACGACGGGGCACCGACAACGCCGTAGGACTTTTCGCCCGCACCGGTGGCCTCACGTGAATCCGCCCGTGCCCACGGGCGAATCCGCCGGTGCCCCCGCACGGATCCACACCCGACCGCACCCGGATCCACCTGCGGCCTCACCCGGATCCGCCGACGGCGTCACGCCGATCTGCCGAATCCGATCGTCGGTACCGCCCGTCGCAGTGGCCACGCCCGGCTCGGCTCCGGAAGGAGGGGTTCCAGGAAGGCGTACCGGCCGAGCGCCGCCGGATCCTGGTGGTCGTACGACTGCACACGCCGCCACCACCCGGCGATCTCCGACCAGCCGGGGGCGGACAGGGACCCCCCGAACTCCTGGACCGACAGGGCGGCGGTGAGGCCCGCGAAGGCGAGCCGGTCGGCCAGCGGCCACCCGGCCAGCGTGCCCATGACGAAACCGGCCACGAACACGTCCCCCGCGCCGGTGGGATCCATGGCCTCGACCTCGATGGCCGGAACCTCGGCGGTCTCGCCGGTCCGTCCGTCCACGGCGTACGCGCCCTCGGCACCGAGAGTGACGACGGCGAGCGGCACGTGCTCGGTGAGCGCGTGGGCGGCGGCGCGGGGGCACGAGGCGCCCGTGTACCGCATGGCCTCCTGGGCGTTGGGCAGGAACGCCTCGCAGTGCGCCAGGTCGGGGAGCCCCGCGAGGTCCCAGCGGCCCGTGTCGTCCCAGCCGACGTCGGCGAAGATCCTGGTCCCCTTGCCCGCGGCCCCGGCGATCCAGGGGGCGCGGATGCCGGGCGTGAGCGAGGCGACGGCCGCGCGTGCGCGGGGCGGGCAGTCCGGGGCGGGCTCCTCCGGGGGCGGCTCGTGTCCGTGGCTGACCATCGTCCGCTCGCCCTCGTACGCCATCGAGACGGTCACCGGGGAGTGCCAGCCCGGTACCGTGCGTGACGTCGAGAGGTCGATGCGCTCGCCCTGCTCCAGGGCGTCCCAGCAGTACTCGCCGTAGTGGTCGTCGCCGAAGGCCGCCGCCAGGGACGTCCTCAGGCCGAGCCGGGCCAGTGCGGTCGCCATGTTCGCGACGCCGCCGGGGCTCGAACCCATGCCGCGGGCCCAGGACTCGGTGCCGCGGACCGGGGCGGAGTCGAGTCCGGTGAAGATGATGTCGAGGAAGACCGTGCCGGTGAGGTAGACGTCCCAGGGCGGGTCGTCGTGAGCGCGCAGCCCTGCGAGGGGGTCGACCTGTGCGGCCCGGCTGTGCGGTCCCTCTCCGTTGGACGCGGTCACGGTGCGCTCCCATGAGGTGGTGCGGATTCAGGCCAGTGTGCACCAATCACTCCACTGACCGTGGAGTGTCACGCCGGGCCCGAACGGTTTTCGCCCCCGCCGCCCCTACCCATTCCCGTCTCTACTCGGGGGCCAGCCCCCGAACCCCCGCTCCTCAAACGCCGGAGAGGCTGAAGATTTCGCGGCCCGGGCCGACACACCCAGCCCGTCCGGCGTTTGAGGACGAGCGCGGCAGCGCGATACGGGGGTCTGGGGGCGGCAGCCCCCAGGGACGGGACGGGCAGGGGCGGCGGGGGCGAAGAAGCGTCCTGGTCCCCTACGGGAACTCGTACGCCTCCACCTCCGCGAGGTACCGCGCCCGCCGCGCCTCGTCGTGGTCGAGGAAGGACGCCACGAACGAGTTGCGGGCGAGGTCGCGCAAACGGTCGGAGGACAGCCCCAACGCCTCGCGGACGGCAAGGAAGTTGTCCCCGACGTACCCACCGAAGTACGCGGGATCATCGGAGTTGACCGTGCACAAAAGCCCCGCGTCGAGCATCGCGGGCAGCGGATGCTCCTCCAGAACATCCACGGCCCGGAGCCGCACGTTGGACAGCGGACACAACGTCAACGGCACCCGCTCCCGCACCAGCCGCGCCACCAGCTCAGGATCCTCCACACACCGCAGCCCGTGATCGATCCGCTCGACCCCGAGCACGTCGAGCGCCTCGGTGATGTAGGAGGGCGGCCCCTCCTCCCCCGCGTGGGCGACCCGTCGCAGCCCGAGCGCGGCAGCGGCCTCGTACACCTCACGGAACTTCACGGGCGGATGCCCGACCTCCGCGGAGTCGAGCCCGACACCGACGATCCGGCCGAGGTACGGCTTCGCGGCCTGGAGGGTCTCCATCGCGGACTCGGCGGACTCGTCCCGCAGGAAGCACATGATCAGCTGGGTGGAGACCCCGTGCACGGCCTCGCTCCGGTCGAGCGCCCGCCCGAGCCCCTCCACCACGGTCCCGATCCCGACGCCCCGGGAGATGTGCGCCTGCGGATCGAAGAAGATCTCCGCGTGCCGGACCCCCTGCGCGGCGGCCCGGGCGAGATACGCGTCGGCGAGGTCCGCGAAGTCGTCCTCGGTCCGGAGCACGGCCATGAGCTCGTAGTACAGGTTCAGGAACGACTGCAGGTCCGAGAACTGATACGCCTTGCGGAGATCGTCGGTGTCCGCGTACGGGAGCGGGACACCGTTGCGCGCGGCGAGCGCGAAGGCCAGCTCGGGCTCCAGTGTGCCTTCGATGTGGAGGTGCAGTTCGGCTTTGGGGATGGGCATCAAGGCATCGTACGGCCGTTTCATCTGCGCTTCGGTACCGGCACCCGCAGCAGATCGTGCGCCACCGTCAGCTCCCCCTCGAAGCCGGCGGCCCGCGCCTGCCGCTCGAACTCGTCGGGATCGTCGTACCGCTGGCTGAAGTGCGTGAGCACGAGATGCCGTACGCCCGCGTCCCGGGCCACCGCCCCGGCCTGACCTGCCGTCAGGTGCCCGTGGTCGACGGCGAGTTGGATGTCCCCGTCGAGGAACGTCGACTCGATGACGAGCATGTCGCACCCCTCCGCGAGCGCGTACACCCCGTCGCACAGCCGGGTGTCCATGACGAAGGCGAACCGCTGCCCGCGCCGCACCTCGCTGACCTCGTCCAGCGACACGTCCCCCAGCACGCCCTCCCGCTGGATCCGCCCCACGTCCGCACCCTTGATCCCGTAGGAGGCGAGCCGCTCGGGCAGCATCCGCCGCCCGTCCGGCTCGACGAGCCGGTAGCCGTACGACTCGACGGGGTGGGAGAGCTTGCGGGCCTCCAGCACGTACGACTTCGTGGACGCGAGTACGCCGTCGGAGTCGACCGGCGCCTCGGTGAGCGGGACCGTCTCGCGGTAGGCGGTCGAGTACCGCAGCCGGTCGTAGAACCGCTGCCCGGAGCGCGGGAAGTGGGCGGTGACCTCGTGCGGCACCCGGTCGAGGTTGATCCGCTGGATCACGCCGGCAAGGCCGAGGGAGTGGTCGCCGTGGAAGTGCGTGACGCAGATCCGATGGAGGTCGTGCGCGGCGACCCGGGCGCGCAGCATCTGCCGCTGTGTGCCCTCGCCCGGGTCGAAGAGGATGCCCTCGCCGTCCCAGCGCAGCAGATAGCCGTTGTGGTTGCGGTGCCGGGTGGGCACCTGACTGGCGGTGCCGAGGACCACCAATTCGCGTACGGACACGTCGAGTTACCCGAGTTTCCCGAGCGCCGCGGCTAGCCCGGCGGCCACTGCATGCCGCGGCCGCCCAGCACATGGGCGTGCGCGTGGAAGACGGTCTGCCCGGCGCCACTCCCGGTGTTGAAGACGATGCGGTAGCTGTCGAGCTTCTCCTCGGCGGCGACCTCACCGGCCTCGCGCACGACGTCGGCCAGGATCGCCGGCTCGGCGATCGCGAGGGAGGAGGCGTCCGGGTGGTGGACCTTCGGGATCACCAGGACGTGGATGGGTGCCTGCGGGTTGATGTCCCGGAAGGCGACGGTCGTTTCGGTCTCTCGGACGACGGTCGCCGGGATCTTCCCACCGACGATCTTGCAGAACAGACAGTCGTCCTGCGCTTCCCCTGCCATGCGCGGCCTCCTCACGCTGGATGATCGATGCCCGGGCATGGTACCGAGCCCGGGCCTCGCAAGGGGCGCGGGGAACTGCGCGACCAGCCCCCACGCACCGCACCCGACGAACCCAAGTGCCCTAGGAACCCGAGTGCCCTGCGAACCCGAGTGCCTACGAACCCGGCAACAGCGGAGCGGCCTTCGCCGGGTTCTCCGTGAGCGCCGCCAGGGCGATACGGATCGCCTCGTCGAGCTGCACGTCACGCCCGGCCGCGTAGTCCTGCGGGGCCTGGACCACTTCGACGTCCGGGTCGACGCCGTGGTTCTCCACGCCCCACTCGTACCCCTCCAGCCAGAACGCGTACTTGGGCTGGGTGACGAGCGTTCCGTCGACGAGGCGGTAGCGGCTGTCGATCCCGACGACGCCACCCCACGTACGCGTACCGACGACGGGCCCGATACCGAGGGCCTTGATCGCGGCGTTGACGATGTCGCCGTCCGAGCCGGAGAACTCGTTGGCGACGGCGACGACGGGCCCGCGCGGCGCGTCCTCCGGATAGCTGGTGGGCCGCATGCCGCGCGCGAGGTCCCAGCCGACGATGCGCCGGGCGAGCTTCTCGACGACCAGCTGGGAGGTGTGGCCGCCGCGGTTCTCGCGGACGTCCACGACGAGGCCCTCGCGTGCGACCTCGATCCGCAGGTCGCGGTGGATCTGGGCCCAGCCGGGCGCCTGCATGTCGGGCACGTGCAGATAGCCGAGCCGGCCGCCGGACTTCTCGTGGACGTAGGCGCGCCGGTCGGCGACCCACGCGTGGTAGCGCAGCGGTTCCTCGTCGGAGATCGGCACGACGACGGCGTGCCGCGGATCGCCGCCGCCCGCCGGGGACACGGTGAGTTCGACGGCCTTGCCCGCCGTGCCGACGAGCAGCGGTCCGGGTCCGGTCACCGGGTCGACGGGCCGCCCGGAGACGGCCACGATCGCGTCCCCGGCGCGCACGGCGACCCCGGGCGCGGCGAGCGGCGACTGCGCGTCCGGGTCGGAGGTCTCCGACGGCAGGATGCGGTCGATACGCCACTGCGGCGAACCCTGGGGGCCGTCCTCGTGGCGGGAGATGTCGGCGCCGAGCAGCCCCTGCCGCTCGCCGCTGCCGTATCCGCCGCGCGGCATGACGTACGCGTGCGAGGTGCCGAGTTCGCCCTGCACCTCCCACAGCAGGTCGACGAGGTCGTCGTGGGTGGCGACCCGTTCGAGCACGGGCCGGTACCGGTCCAGTACGCCGTCCCAGTCGGTGCCGCCCAGGTCGGGGCGCCAGAAGTTGTCGCGCATGAGGCGGCCGGTCTCGTCGTACATCTGCCGCCACTCGGCGGCCGGGTCGACGGTCTGGCGGATGCGCGACAGGTCGACGGTGATGTTGGTGTCGCTCTCGTCGTCGTTCGAGGCGCGCCGGTCGCTCGGTACGACCTTGAGCTTGCTGTCGGTCCACAGCAGGATCCGCTTGCCGTCGCCGGTGACCATGAAGCCGTCGGCGTCCGAGGCGAGGTGCTCCATGCGCTGCTGGACGAGGTCGTAGCGCTCCAGGTCGGTCTTCGGGTCCGGGTCGTCCGGGGTGGCGCGGGAGGCGCCGAGCACGCCCCGCACGGGGTGCCGCAGCCACAGCAGCCCGTCCTTGGCGGCCTTCAGCCCGGAGTAGCGGGCGGCTTCGACGGGGAACGGCACGATGCGGTCGCCGAGTCCGTCGAGGTCGATCCGGGTCGCCGGGGAGCCCTCGCTGTCGGGCGTCTCGTCCTTGTCCGGCGCCTCGAAGGGCCGGCCGTGCCGCTGCGGCCCGAACGGCGAGGGGGTGGTCGCGGCGAGGGTGATGAGATGCGGCCGCGCGCCGCCGACGAAGGCCAGGTCGAAGACGTGCTCGTCGTAGACGGGGTCGAAGGACCGCGCCGACAGGAAGGCCAGATGCTTCCCGTCGAGGGTGAACGCGGGCGCGTAGTCCCGGAATCGGAGCGGCGTCGCCTCGGTCACGGAGAGATCCGCGGTGTTGGCGAGCTTGAGCTGGCGCAGCGGGCGCGGGCCGGGGTGCGACCAGGCAAGCCAGGCCGAGTCGGGAGAGAAGGCGAGCCCGGAGACCTCGCCGTCCTCGCTGCGGTCGACCTCCCGTACCTCGCCGGTCTCCCGCTCGACGAGCAGTACGCGTCCGTCGTGCGAGGCGACCGCGGCACGGCTGCCGTCGGGCGCCACCGCGAGCCCGAGCACCCGCCCGAGCTGTCCGGCGGCGAGGCGTCGCGGGGTGGCTCCGGGCGCGACACCGGTGGCGGGCGCGAACTCGAGAGCGTCATCGCCCTCGGCGTCCGTCACCCACACCACGTGCTCCTCGCCGTCCGCGCGGAAGGTGCGCGGCAGCCGGGCCCGTACGCCCTGTTCGGCGGCGAGCGCGCGGGTCGGACCCGAACGGTGGGTGACCCAGTGGACGGCTCCGCGCACGGCGACGGCACTGCCGCGTCCGGTGTGGTCGGGCGCGGCGGCACCGAACCAGCGGGCCGCGCTCACGGGATGCGGCTGCAGATCGACGCGCTGTCCGCCGAGCCGGATGTCGAGCCGTCGCGGCTCGGCCCCGTCGAGGTCGTCGAGGATCCACAGCTCACCGGCGGAGGCGTAGACGACACGCGTGCCGTCGGTGGAGGCATGCCGGGCGTAGAACCCCTCAACTCCCGTGTGCCGCCGCAGATCCGACCCGTCGGCGAGGGAGGAGTACACGGCCCCCACACCTTCGTGATCGGACAGAAAGACGACCCGCTCCCCGACCCACGAGGGGTACTCCAGATTCCCGTCCAGGTCGGCATGCAGCCGTACGAACTCCCCGGCCTCCCCGTCGCCCTCCCGGTCGATCCACAGCTTCCCGGCCGTGCCGCCCCGGTACCGCTTCCACCAGGCGGCCTCACGGCCCATGGGCGCGGACAGCAGGAGCGTGCCCGGGCCGCCCCGGGCCACATCGCCGACAGGCCCGTACGGGAGGGTGGTTGCCGGGCCGCCGTCGAGCGGGACGGCCCGGGCCCAGCTGCGGCGCAGGCTCGCCTGGCCCTGCGTGCTGAGCGCGAGCACCTCGCCGTCCGGGGTCCAGCCGCGCACCTGGGTCTTCCAACTCCCCCAGTGCGTAAGGCGTTTGGTGGAACCACCGTCGACGGAGGCGATGTGCACCTCGGGTGCCCCGTCGCGGGTGGAGGTCCAGGCGACGGTCGTTCCGTCCGGGGAGATACGGGGATGGTTCACCGGGACGTTGTCGGCGCTGACCCGCCAGGCACGGCCGCCGTCGAGGGGCGCGACCCAGACGTCGTCCTCGGCGGTGAAGGCGATCAACTCGCCGTGCAGATGCGGGTACCGGAGATACGGGGCAGATGCGGCGGATGCGGTCTGTGTCACCCGATCACCCTATGCAGCGGTCCTGTCCTCGACCAGAGCTTTCGATCACTTGCCCTGGAAGCACGAGCAGGTGGGGTGCGGGTACTCGGTGACGGTCCTGGTGACGGTGATGGTCGCCCCGGGCCGCTCGGGCGGCGGGGTGGTCCTGTGGTCGACGGGCGGTGTCCATGGGTTGACGGTGCTCGGCGTACCCGCCCTGCAGTTCCCGAGCACGTCCACCCGGAACCACTCCTTGCCGCCCACCCTGGCGGTCAGGTCGCCCCGTACGCAGGTCCCGTTGATCTCCTGCGTCACCTTTCCCTTGATGGTGATCTCCCGCCCGTCCTTCTCCTCCCCGACACAGTCGACGGTCGCGACACTCCGCGCGCTGGGCGAACTCCCGGCGGTCGCCCCCTTGTCCCCGTACGAGGCGGTACAACTCAGCCACTGGACGTCGACGCCCTGCTTCTCCAGCTCGCGGGTTCCTGTCTGGTCGGTCGTGATCGCCACCGCCGCGGCGCTGATTCCATCACCGGGTTCACACGCCACCACACCGAACACGGCCACGACGGCGAGCCCGGCCACGACCGGCCCCCGCCGCCCGCCCGTACGACGCCGTATACGCCTCAATGCCCCCATAGACGGCAGCGTGCCACCCCCGAGCGAACCCGGATAGACCGCATACTGCCACGATTCCGCCCCCGCCGCCCCTACCCGTTCCCGTCACTTTTCAGGGGCTCCGCCCCCGAACCCCCGCTCCTCAAACGCCGGAGGGGCTGACTATTAGCCCGTCCGGCGTTTGAGGACGAGCGCGTTCAGCGCGATACGGGGGTCTGGGGGCGGAGCCCCCAGGGACGGGACGGGTAGGGGCGGCGGGGGCGAGGAACCGTTCGTCAGGACCAGCGGCCCGTGCGGGTCAGTAGCAGGGCCGTCGCGGCCGTGCCCGCGGTGGAGGTGCGCAGGACGGTGCGGCCCAGTCGGCAGGTCTTCGCGCCGGCCTGGGTGAAGGCCGCCAACTCCTCGGGGGACACGCCGCCTTCGGGGCCGACGACGAGCACGATCCGCCCGGAGGAGGGGAGTTCGGCGGAAGCCAGCGGCTCACTCCCGTACGCCCGGTCCTCGTGCAACACCACCCCGAGGTCCGCTTCGGCGAGAAACGCGGCAACCTGCTTGGTCGTCATCGCGTCCGCGACCCGAGGGAACCGCACCCGTCGCGACTGCTTGCCCGCCTCACGCGCGGTGGCCCGCCACTTCCCGAGCGCCTTGAGCCCCCGCTCGCCCTTCCACTGCGTGATGCAGCGGGACGCGGCCCACGGGACGATCTCGTCGACACCGGTCTCCGTCATGGTCTCGACGGCGAGTTCACCGCGGTCGCCCTTGGGCAGCGCCTGGACGACGGTGATACGGAGCGCCGGCTCGGGCTCCTCACGCACCTCGGCGATATCCGTGACCACGAGCCGGTCCTTGCCCTCGGCCGCCTTGACGACGCCCTCGGCCCAGCGCCCGAGCCCGTCGGTGAGGACGACGTCCTCGCCCGCCCGCAGCCGCTTCACGGACACGGCGTGCCGCCCCTCGGGGCCGTCGAGAACGAACTCGGGCCCGCCCGGCACCACGTCCACCACGAACACCGGCGCGGTCAACGGACCGGGCCCCCGCCCGAGTTGGAAGACAACGCTGTCTTGGCGGCGGCGAGTTCGGCCGTGAGCACCTCGACCAGCTGCCCGGCGGGCAGCTCGCGCGCGAGCCGGTGGCCCTGTCCCGCCCACAGCGCCATCCCCTGCGCGTCCCCCGCCTTGGCCGCCGCCTTGCGGAGCGCGGAGGTGAGGTGGTGGACATCCGGGTAGGCGGCGGGCGCGTACGGCCCGTGCTCGCGCATGAAGCGGTTCATCAGACCGCGCGCGGGCCTGCCGGAGAAGGCGCGCGTCAACTGCGTACGTACGAAGAGGGGGTTGGTCAGTGCCTGCTTGTGCACGGCGTTGGCGCCGGACTCGGGGGTGGCGAGGAACGCCGTGCCGAGCTGGGCGGCGCTCGCTCCCGCGGCGAGCGCGGCGGCGATCTGGCTGCCGCGCATGATGCCGCCGGCGGCGACGATCGGGATCTGCACGGTCTCGCGGACCTGCGCGATCAGCGAGAGCAGTCCTATGCCGGAGCCGTCGGTCTCCGGGTTGTCGCGGTGGGTGCCCTGGTGGCCGCCGGCCTCGACGCCCTGCACGATCACGGCGTCGGCGCCCGCCCACTGCACGGCCTGCGCCTCCTCGGCGGTGGTCGCCGTGACCAGGGTCAGCGTGCCGGCCCGGCTCAGCGAGTCCAGGACGTCACGCGTGGGGCAGCCGAAGTGGAAGGAGACGACCGGCACCGGGTTGTCGAGGAGTACGGCGAGCTTGGCGTCGTATCCGTCGTCGCGTCCGCTGTCGGGGTCGCCCAGTTCGGTCTCGTACCAGGAGGCCTCGCCGGCGAGCTGGTGGGCGTAGACCTCGACCGCGGCCGGGTCGGCGTACTCGGGCTGCGGCATGAACAGGTTCACGCCGAACGGGCGGCTCGTGGCGCCCCGCAACTGCTTGATCTCCTGGTACATGCCGTCGGCCGTTTTGTAGCCGGCGGCGAGGAAACCGAGCCCCCCGGCCTCGGACACGGCCGCTGCGAGCTGCGGCACGGAGACGCCGCCCGCCATGGGGGCCTGCACGATCGGGAGTGGGAAGAGATCGGTCAGCGCGGAGGACATGACGGCATGTTGTCACGTCCTCCGTACAAGTCCGAATCCGGCCTTCCCCCGGGCATAAGCCACGGGAATCACCCGGCGGGGCCGAGGAAAAAACCCTCAGCGACCGTTGAACGCGTCCTTCAGCCTGGAGAACAGCCCCTGCTGCCCGGGTTGAAACTGACCCGTGGGCCGCTCCTCCCCCCGAAGCTGCGCGAGTTCGCGCAGCAGCCGTTCCTGCTCGGGATCAAGCTTGGTCGGCGTCATGACCTCGACATGCACGATGAGATCACCACGCCCGCCACCGCGAAGGTGGGTGATCCCCCGCCCGTGCAACGGAATCGACTGCCCCGACTGCGTGCCCGGGCGGATGTCGACCTCCTCCATCCCGTCGAGCGTCTCCAGCGGCACCTTGGTGCCGAGAGAGGCCGCGGTCATCGGGATGGTGACCGTGCAGTGCAGGTCGTCGCCGCGCCGCTGGAAGGTGGAGTGCGCGACCTCGTGGATCTCGACGTACAGGTCACCGGCGGGACCGCCACCGGGTCCGACCTCACCCTCGCCCGCGAGCTGGATCCGCGTGCCGTTGTCGACACCGGCGGGAATCTTCACGGTCAGGGTCCGACGCGAGCGGACCCGCCCGTCACCGGCGCACTCGGGGCACGGCGTCGGAACGACCGTCCCGAACCCCTGGCACTGCGGACACGGCCTGGACGTCATGACCTGGCCCAGGAAGGACCGCGTGACCTGGGACACCTCGCCGCGCCCGCGGCACATGTCACAGGTCTGCGCGGAGGTACCGGGCGCGGCGCCCTCGCCACTGCATGTCGTACACACGACGGCCGTGTCGACCTGGATGTCCTTCGTCGTACCGAAGGCCGCCTCGTCGAGGTCGATCTCCAGCCGGATCATCGCGTCCTGGCCGCGCCGTGTGCGCGACCGGGGGCCCCGCTGCGACGCCGTACCGAAGAAGGCGTCCATGATGTCCGAGAAGTTCCCGAACCCGCCGGCGCCGAAGCCGCCCGCGCCCTGGCCGCCCGCCTGGGACAGCGGGTCACCGCCGAGGTCGTAGACCTGCTTCTTCTGCGGGTCCGACAACACCTCGTAAGCGGCGTTGATCTCCTTGAAGCGCTCTTGCGTCTTCGGATCGGGATTGACGTCCGGGTGCAGCTCGCGTGCGAGCCGCCGGAATGCCTTCTTGATCTCGTCCTGGGACGCGTCGCGGCGCACGCCGAGTACGGCGTAGTAGTCCGTGGCCACTTACGACTCCGCCAGGATCTGTCCTACGTACCGTGCCACCGCTCGTACCGCTCCCATCGTTCCGGGGTAATCCATGCGCGTCGGTCCGACCACGCCAAGTTTCGCTACTGCCTCGACGCCCGAACCGTAGCCGACGGAGACGACGGACGTGGAGTTGAGTCCCTCATGGGCGTTCTCGTGACCGATCCGTACGGCCATGCCCGAATCATTGACCTCACCAAGGAGTTTGAGGAGAACGACCTGCTCCTCAAGGGCCTCCAGAACCGGACGGATGGTGAGGGGAAAGTCATGTCCGAAGCGGGTGAGATTGGCGGTGCCGCCGATCATCAGCCGCTCCTCGGTCTCCTCGACGAGGGTCTCCATGAGGGTGGAGAGCACGGTCGCGACCGTACCCCGGTCGTCCGACTCGAAGGCGTCGGGGAGATCCTGCACCAGCTGCGGGACGTCCGCGAAACGGCGGCCCGCGATCCGGCTGTTGAGCCGCGCGCGTAGATCCGCCACGGAGGCCTCCCCGAAGGGCGCCGGGCAGTCCACCATGCGCTGCTCGACCCGGCCGGTGTCCGTGATCAGTACGAGCATGACGCGGGCCGGGGCCAGCGCCAGCAGCTCCACATGACGCACGGTCGAGCGGGTCAGCGACGGGTACTGCACGACGGCGACCTGCCGGGTGAGCTGCGCGAGGAGCCGGACGGTCCGCCCCACGACGTCGTCGAGGTCGACGGCGTTGTCGAGGAAGCTGTGGATCGCCCGTCGCTCCGGCGCGGTCATCGGCTTGACGCCCGCGAGCCTGTCGACGAAGAGGCGGTAGCCCTTGTCCGTGGGGATGCGGCCGGCGCTGGTGTGCGGCTGGGCGATGTAGCCCTCGTCCTCAAGGACCGCCATGTCGTTACGGACGGTCGCCGGGGAGACGCCCAACCGGTGGCGCTCCGTGAGCGCCTTGGAACCGACCGGCTCCTCGGTGCCCACGTAGTCCTGGACGATGGCGCGCAGCACTTCGAGCCTGCGTTCACTGAGCATCGCGCACACCTCCAGCTGGTCTTCCCCGCGGTCTTCGATGCGGTCCTCGATCATCCTCGATCGCCTTGCCTGGCACTCAGCCCGCGCGAGTGCCAGCATCCCCGGGCCAAGTGTACGGCCGGTAGGCACGACCCGGGCAAGGCAGCCCTGCGATGTCACGACGACGTGTACGGGGCTGTCCTGCTCTGTCCCGACTACTGTCTGCGCACTTCATGGGGCGTAGGGCTAGCGTCGGCGTATGAGGGTGACTTGGGAAGAGGCCGGGTGGGAGGAACTGGGGCCGCGTGTGGGGCGCTGTCGGCTTCCGGGGTGGGACTGCACGGTCGGGCTCGTGGTGGGCGAGGGTGCGGCGCTCATGATCGACGCGGGGTCGGGGCTGCGGGAGGGCGCGCGGCTGCGTACGGAGGCGCGGCGGTTGCTCGGGGGCGGGCGGGTCACCCATCTCGCGCTCACCCACCCGCATTTCGACCATGTTTTCGGCGCGGCGGCGTTCTCGGGTGTCGAGGTCTTCGGGGCGGTGGGCCTTGAGCGGGTGCTCGTCGACGGACGGGACGAGCTGCTGGCGGACGCCGTGCGCAACGGCGCCGATCCGGACGAGGCGGCCGAGGCGGCGGACCTCCTCGTCCGCCCCCGGCACCTCGTCTCCGGCGAGTGGACGCTCGACCTGGGCGGCGGCGTACAGGTCCTGCTGGCGAACATCGGCCCCGGCCACACGGCCCACGACCTGGCGGTTCTCATCCCTGGAAGCCCTGGAGCCCCCGGCGGCTCGGACAGCCTCGACAACTCCGTCGGTCCCGGCGGTCCCGACAGCCTCGACGGTCCCGGCGGTCCCGGCGGCTCCCGCGGCCCTGGCGGCTCCGGCGGCTCCGGCGATCCTGGCGGCTCCCGCGGCCCTGGCGGTCCCGGCGGCTCCGGCGGCTCCGGCAGTCCCGGCGGTCCCGACGGCTCCCGCGGCTCCCGCGGCTCCCGCGGCTCCCGCGGCTCCCGCGGCTCCCGCGGCTCCCGCGGCTCCCGCGGCTCCCGCGGCTCCCGCGGCTCCGGCGGCTCCGGCGGCGGCGGCTCCGGCAGTCTCGGCGGGCCCAGCCGCCCCTGGACAGGCTTGCCGGAGGTCGTCTTCTGTGGTGACCTCGTCGAGGAGTCCGGCGAACCCCAGGCGGGCCCGGACGCCGTCCCCTCCCGCTGGCCCGCGGCCCTGGACCGGCTGCTGGACCTCGGGGGCGAGGACGCGGTGTACGTGCCCGGCCACGGGGCGGCGGTCGACGCCGGGTTCGTACGGGCCCAACGGGACGCGCTGGCACAGCGTTTCGGCGTGTCGTAGGGGGGGCTCGGTGCGCCGGACGGGGACCTTCTCCTATCGTCATCCGAATGCGCCAGTACTCAGCGGACCTGACCCCTCCGTGGAAGAAGCCCAAGGCCGTGCCCGAGGTGGCGGCGGAGCCGGGGCTCGTGGTCGAGGAGCCCGGGACCGGGTTCTGCGGTGCCGTGATCCGTTGCGAGGCGGGGACGGTCACGCTGGAGGACCGCTTCGGCAAGCACCGGGTGTTTCCGCTGGAGCCCCGGGGGTTCCTGCTGGAGGGGCGTGTGGTGACGCTGGTGCGCCCGTCGTCCGCCCCCGTACGCCCCACTCGTACGGCTTCCGGTTCGGTTGCCGTGCCCGGGGCTCGGGCCCGGGTCGCCCGGGCGGGGCGCATCTACGTCGAGGGGCGGCACGACGCGGAACTGGTCGAACGGGTGTGGGGTGACGACCTCCGGATCGAGGGTGTCGTCGTCGAGTACCTGGAGGGCATCGACGATCTGCCCGCCATCGTCGACGAGTTCGGTCCCGGGGCGGATGCGCGGCTGGGGGTGCTGGTCGACCACCTCGTCCCCGGCACGAAGGAGTCGCGGATCGCGGAGGCCGTGACGAGCGAGTACGCGCTTGTCGTGGGGCATCCGTACATCGACGTCTGGGAGGCCGTGAAGCCGGCGGCCGTCGGCATTCCCGGGTGGCCCCGTGTGCCGCGCGGGCAGGACTGGAAGACGGGGGTCTGCCGCGCCCTGGGCTGGCCCGACAACACGGGTGCCGCGTGGCAGCGCATCCTCGGCTCGGTCCACTCCTACCGAGACCTGGAGCCGGAACTACTGGGCCGCGTGGAAGAACTGATCGACTTCGTCACGGCACCGGAGTGAGCACGCGGCGCCATGGAGCTTTTCCTCGCCCCCGCCGCCCCTACCCGTCCCATCCCTGGGGGCTGCGCCCCCAGACCCCCCTATCGGCCTGAACGGCCTCGTCCTCAAACGCCGGACGGGCTAAAGATCAGCCTCTCCGGCGTTTGAGGAGCGGGGGTTCGGGGGCGGAGCCCCCGAGTAAGGGACGGGAATGGGTAGGGGCGGCGGGGGCGAGAAAAGGGCTCTCAGTCCACCAGGTCGCGCACCACCCCGTCGGCGAGCAACCGCCCCCGCAGGGTGAGCACCGCGCTCCCGGACTCGTACGGCCCGGCCTGGAGGAGACCGTCCGCGAGGGCACGACGGGACGCCGCAAGCCCGTCCGCGTGGAGCAGCCCCAGCGGAACCCCCTCAAGGAGCCGCAGCTCCAGCAGAATCCGCTCCACCCGCCGGTCCTCCTCGGACAGGAGCTCCCGCCCCGCCCCGGGCGACCGCCCCGCCGCCAGGGCCCCCGCATACGCCCCGGGATGCTTTACGTTCCACCAGCGAACACCCCCCACATGGGAGTGCGCCCCGGGCCCCGCCCCCCACCAGTCGGCCCCCCGCCAGTACAGCTCGTTGTGAAGGCAACGCCCGGCGTCGGACGTGGCCCAGTTGGAGACCTCGTACCAGGAGAAGCCCGCCGCGGAGAGGCGGTCCTCCGCGATGAGGTACCGGTCCGCGTGCACGTCGTCGTCGGTCATGGGCACCTCCCCGCGCCGGATGCGCCGCGCGAGCTGTGTCCCCTCCTCGACGATCAGGGCGTAGGCGGACACATGGTCGGGCCCGGCACCGATCGCCGCGTCGAGCGAGGCCCGCCAGTCGTCGTCGCTCTCACCGGGCGTGCCGTAGATGAGGTCGAGGTTGACGTGGTCGAACCCGGCCGCACGGGCCTCGGCGACACAGGCCTCGGGCCGGCCGGGGGTGTGGGTGCGGTCCAGGACCTTGAGCACGTGCTGCCGCGCGCTCTGCATACCGAACGAGACGCGGTTGAACCCGCCCTCCCGGAGCGCGGCCAGATAGGCAGGGTCCACCGACTCCGGGTTCGCCTCCGTCGTGATCTCCGCGTCCGCCGCGAGCCCGAACTCGTCCCGGATCGCCCCCAGCATCCGTACGAGATCGTCGGCGGGCAGCAGTGTGGGCGTACCGCCGCCGACGAAGACCGTGCGGACGGGCCGCGGGTCGTCGCCGAGGACCTTGCGGGCCAGGCGGATCTCGTCGATCAGGGTCGAGGCGTAGTTGTCGCGGGAGGCGAGCACGCCCCCCGAGCCGCGCAGCTCCGTCGCCGTGTACGTGTTGAAGTCGCAGTAGCCGCAGCGCGTCGCGCAGTACGGGACGTGGAGGTAGAACCCGAGCGGACGGTCGGCCGCGCCGGCCAGGGCGTGCGCGGGCAGCACCCCGTCGTCGGGGACGGGCTCGCCGTCGGGAAGTGCGGAAGGCATGTACTCCATTGTCCAGCACTTTCAGCACTCCCCACCCGGCCCTCGCCCGACCCCCTCCGGACCGCCCGCTCCGCCCGCTCCGCCCACTCCCTCTACTCCGCCTGCAGCACCAGCAGCGCCAGGTCGTCCTCCGGCGGCTTGCCGCCGAACTCGTGGACCAGGCGGCGGATCCGCTCGGCGATCAGCTCGGCGCTCAGGCCCGCGCACCCGGCGAGCGCGGCGGCGAGGCCGTCGTCGTCGTCGAACTGCCGGTGCCCGCTGCGGCGCTCGGTCACGCCGTCCGTGACGCACAGGAGGCTGTCGCCCGGGCGCAGCTCGAAGGTCCCGCAGAGGTAGCCGGCGTCCTCGAAGACGCCGAGGAGGGTCTGTGGCTGGGCCACCTCACCGACCTCCCCGGACGGTTGCAACAGCAAAGGCAAAGGGTGTCCGGCGGAGGCGACCGTGCAGTGCACTCCGCCGTCGAAGGGCACCAGCTCGCCGTAGAGGAGGGAGAGGAAGCGGGTCTGCGGCCCCTCGTCCGCGAGCCCGGTGCCGCCCGCGGACACCAGGGCCCGGGCGGCCGCGTCGGACGCCTCGGTCGCGTCGTCGAGGAGCAGCTGGTTGAGGCGGTCGAGGACGTCGGGCACCTCGTACCCCTCCCGGGCGAGGAGCCGCAGCCACGGCCGGGCGAGACCGATCACCACGGCCGCCTCGGGCCCCTTGCCCTGTACGTCGCCGAGGGCGAAGCACCAGCGGCCGTCCCCGGCGGGGAAGAGATCGTAGAAGTCCCCGCTGGGTCCGCCCTTGTCGCACGGCTCGTAGACGAGTGCGCTGCGTACGCCGGGGATCTCGGCGACCGCCCCGGGCAGCAGTCCGCGCTGCAGCACGCGGCTGATGGTGGCCTGGCGTGCGTACTGCCGGGCCGCGCCGATGGCGAGCGCGACGCGGCGGCTGAGGTCCTCGACGAGCCCCGTGATCTCGTCGGGGAAGCGGGTCTGCCCGGCCCGGCCGATGACCAGCGTGCCGAGCGGTCTGCCGCCCGCGATCAGCCGGAACGCGAGTGCCGATCCGCCGGTCGCCCGCGCTCCGAGCGCCTCGGCGGGCCACGGGACGGGCACGGGCCCGGCGCGGTCCGACTCGGGCAGCTCGGGCGGGTCCTTCTCCAGGAGCCGGCGCAGTTCCTCGATGCGGTTCTCGCTGCCGTGCCAGACGCGGGCGAGCCGTGGCCCGCCGACGACACCCCCGTCGGAGCGGCCCGGGGCCTCGTCCTCCAGCCACACCGCGCACCAGTCGGCGAGCCGCGGGACGAGCAGCTGCCCGGTGAGCGCGGCGACCAGGTCCTCGTCGAGCTGCCCGGCGAGCAGGTCGGAGGCCTCGGCGAGGAAGGAGAGGACGCCGCGGCTGCGCCAGTCCTGGTCCTGCGTTCCGCGCCGCGGTGCGGGGGCGAGGATCTCGGCGGCCCGCTGCCCGCGCCGCAGCGCGTGTTCGCCGTCGTACGCCTCCGCCTCCTCCTCGACGATCGCGGTCCCGTCGACGGGCAGGCCTGCCCACACGGTCTTGACGCCGGTGCGGTAGGTGATGCCCCAGGCGTCGGAGAGCGCGGAGACGAGGCGCAGGCCCCGGCCGTACTCGACGGTGTCGTACGGCCGCTCGGCCCCGTCGTCGCGCACCACGCGCGCGGGGTGGTGGTCGGACACCTCAATGACGAGGACGCCGGAATCGGGACCGGGCCCCGCCTCGGAGTCATGGCCCGAACCGTCGCCCGAACCCTCGTGCGAGGTGGCCGCTCGTGCGGTTTCGGCGGCCGCCGGGCAGTCCTCCGAGCAGCGGCCGAGCCGGCACAGCAGCTCCACGTCCGTGCCGGCGTGCACCACCGCGTTCGTGACGAGTTCGCTGACCACCACCATGGCGTCGGCGACGAGCAGGTCGGTGATGAACTCGGCACCTGGCAGGGCGAGTTCGGTCCATTCGGCGAGCGCTGTGCGGACGAACCGACGGGCGGCGCCCGGCGCGAGAGGGTTGCCCGGTAAGGACGTACGTGCCACCGCCCGCAGGCGCTCTGGCGCCTCAGAAGCACGGGACATGGACTCCCGTTGCGTCGGTATGGGCCCCACTGTGCGGCTCCCGGAGCAGTTCGGACGAATACGCCTCAGGCGATGCGGACAGAGTGACAGACTGACCACGCCCATAAGCGCCGAGTTACCGAAGTTGGGCCACCATGAGTGAGAACAGTGCTACGCATGTGCTCGAAGACGGACAGATTCGGGCATCAGACCTGCGTCCCCTGCTCGCCGCCATGACCGCCGCCCGAGACGGCGACTTCAGCAAGGTGCCCGAATCCGGCCACGGGCTGGTGGCCGAGCTGGTCACCGTGTTCAACCAGATCCTGGACCGCAGCCTGCACTTCAACTCCGAGGTGCAGCGCGTCCGCCGGGAGCTCGTACGTCACGGCAGGCTCGACGAGCGGCTCTCCGCGAGCCCGGGCCAGGGCCACTGGACGACCCGGGTCAACGACGTGAACCAGCTGTTGGACGCGCTGGTGGCACCGGCCGCCAACGCGACACGTGTGCTCGACGCGGTGGCGGGCGGCGACCTGACCCAGCGCGTCGACCTGCACGACGGAAACCGTCAACTGCGGGGCGATCTGCGCCGGTTGGGCCGGACGGTCAACAGGATGGTCGATCAGCTGTCCCTCTTCACCGGCGAAGTGACCCGGGTGGCCCGCGAGGTCGGCACGGAGGGGCGGCTGGGTGGTCGCGCCAAGGTGACGGGCCTGTCGGGCAGTTGGCGGGACGTGACCGAGGCCGTCAACACGATGGCGTCCCGGCTGACCGCCCAGGTCCGTGACATCGCCCTGGTCACCACGGCGGTGGCGCGCGGAGACCTGACCCGCACGGTGACGGTCGAGGCGACCGGTGAGCTGCTCGAACTGAAGCTGACCGTGAACACGATGGTCGACCAGCTCTCCGCCTTCGCCGACGAGGTCACGCGGGTGGCCCGCGAAGTGGGTACGGAGGGCCAGTTGGGCGGCCGGGCCCAGGTGCGCGGCGTGTCCGGGGTCTGGAAGGACCTCACCGACAACGTCAACTTCATGGCCTCGAACCTGACTTCGCAGGTGCGCAACATCGCCCAGGTCACCACGGCCGTCGCCAACGGCGACCTGAGCCAGAAGATCACGGTCGACGCGCAGGGCGAGATCCTGGAGCTCAAGTCGACGATCAACACGATGGTCGACCAGCTCTCCGCCTTCGCCGACGAGGTCACCCGCGTCGCCCGCGAGGTGGGTACGGAAGGAAACCTGGGCGGGCGTGCGCAGGTCCGGGGTGTGTCCGGCGTCTGGAAGGACCTCACCGACAACGTCAACTTCATGGCGGACAACCTGACTTCGCAGGTGCGCAACATCGCGCTCGTCTCCACGGCCGTGGCCCAGGGCGACCTCGGCAAGAAGATCACGGTGGAGGCCAAGGGCGAGATCCTGGAGCTCAAGTCCACCATCAACACGATGGTCGACCAGCTCTCCGCCTTCGCCGACGAGGTCACCCGCGTCGCCCGCGAGGTCGGCACCGAAGGAAACCTCGGCGGGCAGGCTCAAGTGCGCGGTGTGTCCGGGGTCTGGAAGGACCTCACCGACAACGTCAACTTCATGGCCCTGAACCTGACTTCGCAGGTGCGGAACATCGCCCAGGTCACCACCGCCGTCGCCAACGGCAACCTCAGCAAGAAGATCACGGTCGACGCGCGCGGCGAGATCCTGGAACTGAAGGACACCGTCAACACGATGGTGGAGCAGCTGCGCGCCTTCGCCGACGAGGTGACCCGGGTGGCCCGCGAGGTCGGCACCGACGGACGGCTCGGTGGCCGCGCCCAGGTCCTCGGTGTGTCCGGTGTCTGGCGGGACCTGACGGACAACGTCAACTACATGGCGGACAACCTGACTTCACAGGTACGGAACATCGCCCAGGTCACCACGGCCGTGGCCAACGGCGACCTCTCCAAGAAGATCGACGTCGACGCGCGCGGCGAGATCCTGGAACTGAAGACGGCGATCAACACGATGGTCGACACGCTCTCCTCCTTCTCCTCCGAGGTCACCCGCGTGGCCCGCGAGGTCGGATCCGAGGGCCAACTCGGCGGCCAGGCGCGGGTGGAGGGTGTGTACGGCACCTGGAAGCGCCTGACGACGAACGTGAACGAGCTGGCGTCCAACCTCACCACCCAGGTCCGCGCGATCGCCGAGGTGGCGTCCGCGGTGGCCCAGGGCGACATGTCCCGCTCGATCACCGTGGAGACACAGGGCGAGGTCGCCGAGCTGAAGGACAACATCAACCTGATGGTGTCCAACCTCCGCGAGACCACCCGGGCGAAGGACTGGCTGGAGTCCAACCTGGCCCGGCTGGCGGCGCTGATGCAGGGCCACCGCGACCTGATGGAGGTCGCCGACCTGCTCCTGCGCGAGCTGACACCGCTGGTGAACGCCCAGTACGGCGCGTTCTTCCTGGCCGACCCGGACGAGGAGAGCGCCTCCCTGCGCACAACCGTGCCCACGAAGGGACTGGCGTTCATCGCCGGGTACGGCTCGGCACAGGGCGCCACGGTCGAGACGGGCGGTCTCCCGGTGCACGGTCTGGTCCAGCAGGCGGCCCGCGAGAAGAAGCGGATCCTCGTCGAGGAGGCCCCGCCGGACTACATCAAGATCAACAGCGGGCTCGGCGAGGCGGCCCCCGCCAGCGTGGTCATCATCCCGATCCTCTTCGAGGACAAGCTCCTCGGAGTGATCGAGCTGGCCTCCTTCTCCCGCTTCTCCGACGTGCACCTGGCGTTCTTCGACCAGTTCGTGAACACCATCGCCGTCGCGATCAACACCATCATCGCCAACTCCCGTACGGAGTCCCTGCTCGGCGAGTCGCAGCGCCTGGCCATGCAGCTCCAGGAACGCTCGGACGAACTCCAGATGCAGCAGGCCGAGTTGCAGCGCTCCAACGCCGAACTGGAGGAGAAGGCAGCACTGTTGGCCACCAGCTCCCAGTACAAGTCCGAGTTCCTGGCGAACATGTCGCACGAGCTGCGCACCCCCCTCAACTCGCTGCTGATCCTGGCCCGGCTGCTCTCCGACAACCCGGACGGCCATCTCTCGGACCAGGAGGTGCAGTTCGCGACGACGATCCACCGCTCGGGCTCCGACCTCCTCCAGCTGATCAACGACATCCTCGACCTGTCGAAGATCGAGGCCGGCCGGATGGACGTACGCCCGAAGAAGCTGCCGCTGATCAAGCTGCTCGACTACGTCCACGCCACGTTCCGGCCGCTCACGCTGGACCGGGGGCTCGCCTTCGAGGTGTCGGTCGGCGAGGACGTACCGCGCGAGATGTACTCGGACGAGCAGCGGCTCCAGCAGATCCTGCGCAACCTGCTCTCGAACGCGATCAAGTTCACCGCGACGGGCCGGGTCGAGCTGCGCGTCAACCGCGTCAAGGACCCCGAGCACCGCTACACCCGCGAGAAGAGCGACAACGTGATCGCCTTCGCGGTCGCCGACACCGGCATCGGCATCGCCCCCGAGAAACTCCCGGTGATCTTCGAGGCGTTCCAGCAGGCCGACGGCACGACGAACCGCAAGTACGGCGGCACGGGCCTCGGCCTGTCCATCAGCCGCGAGATCGCGGGCCTGCTGGGCGGCCGCATCATCGCCGAGAGCATGCCCGGCAGGGGTTCCACCTTCACGCTCTACGTGCCGGTCGTCAGCCCCGGCCACTCGGCGACCGAGCCGGGCACCGAGGAGCACGCCCTGCCCGTGCCCGAGCAGCTGTCCTCGGAGCCCTACACCGTCCACGACCAGGACGACAGCTGGCCGGCACCCACCAAACTGGAGGCGTGGAAGTCCGGGCGGGCGGGTCAAGTCCTGCCGGGACGACGGGTGTTGATCGTGGACGACGACATCCGTAACGTCTTCGCGCTCACCCACGTACTGGGCCGGGTCGGGATGCCCGTCCTGTACGCGGAGAACGGGCGCGAGGGCATCGAGACACTGGAGCGCAACCCCGACGTCCAACTCGTACTGATGGACATCATGATGCCGGAGATGGACGGCTACGAGACCATCTCCGCCATCCGCCGCACCCCGCGATGGGCCGGACTTCCCATCGTCGCCCTCACCGCCAAGGCGATGCCGGGCGACCGCGAGAAGTCCATCGCGCGCGGTGCGAACGACTACGTACCCAAGCCGGTGGACGTCGATCAGCTGCTGACCGTCGTCTGTGCGCTCCTGGACCCCGAGGGCACGGATGCCGAGGAGCAGGGCCTGTCCGTCGCGACCGGCGCGTCGTCGGAACCCGTCGGTTCCGGTGCGCCCGAACCCGTCGCACCCGAGGAGCCCACCGTCCCGCCGGCGACCCAATGAGGCAGGCAGTCAATCACCATGAGCATTGAGGCATCGACCGACGAGCGCGCCAGCATCCTCCTCGTGGACGACATGGAGGACAACCTGATCGCGCTGGAGGCCGTCCTGGGGTCCCTCAACGAACCGCTCGTACGCGCCCGTTCGGGCGAGGAGGCGATGAAGGCGCTGCTGCGCCAACGGTTCGCCGTCGTTCTGCTCGACATTCGGATGCCGGGCATGGACGGTTTCGAGACGGCCGCGAACATCAAGCGGCTCGACCAGACCAAGGACGTACCGATCATCTTCCTGACGGGCACGGACTCCGACGCGGGTTACGCGTTCCGCGGGTACGCGACCGGCGCCGCCGACTATCTCACCAAGCCGTTCGATCCCTGGGTGCTGCGTGCCAAGGTGACCGTCTTCCTCGATCTGCACCGAAAGAACCGGCAGTTGGAGCGGATGCTCGCCCGCGAGCAGGCACAGTTCGACGAACTCGCCGACCGCCTGCGCGCGATCGAGACCCACCTGGCGACCAGCGACCTCAAGGACGTGGTCGAACTGCGCCACCACATACGCCACTTGGAGGACCAGCTGCGTGAGATGCGAAAGGGGCGGGGTCTGTGACCCCGCCCCCGACAACGCTCCGAGACACCTGCGCCTCGCGGAGAACCCTCTGCGGGGCTAGGCCTCGCGTGACCCCGCGTACATCTCGTCGATCAAGTGCTTGTACTCCCGCTCCACCACCGGGCGCTTCAGCTTCAGGCTCGGTGTCAGTTCGCCGTGTTCGATGTCGAGGTCGCGCGGGAGGAGCTTGAACTTCTTGATGGTCTGCCAGCGCTGGAGGCCCTCGTTGAGCGTCTTGACGTGGCCGTCGATGAGCTCGACCGTCGCGGGGGCGGCGACGACCTCGGCGTACGACTTGCCCGACAGGCCGTTGTCCGCGGCCCAGCCGAGGATCGACGGCTCGTCGAGGGCGATGAGCGCGGTGCAGAAGTTCCGGTCGGCGCCGTGCACGAGGATGTTGGACACGTACGGGCAGACGGCCTTGAACTGGCCCTCGACCTCGGCGGGCGCGATGTACTTGCCGCCCGAGGTCTTGATGAGGTCCTTCTTGCGGTCCGTGATGCGCAGATAGCCGTCGGGGGACAGCTCGCCGATGTCACCGGTGTGGAACCAGCCGTCGGACTCCAGCACCTCGGCCGTCTTCTCCGGCAGCCCGTGGTAGCCCTCCATGATGCCGGGGCCTCGCAGCAGGATCTCGCCGTCGTCCGCGATCCGCACCTCGGTGCCGGGCAGCGGCTTGCCGACCGTGCCCGTGCGGTACGCCTCGCCGGGGTTCACGAAGGAGGCGGCGGACGACTCCGTGAGCCCGTACCCCTCCAGGATGTGGATGCCGGCGCCCGCGAAGAAGAAGCCGATCTCGGGCGCGAGGGCCGCCGACCCGGAGACGCAGGCGCGCAGGTTGCCGCCGAAGGCCTCGCGGATCTTGGCGTAGACGAGCGCGTCGGCGACCTTGTGTTTGGCCGAGAGGCCGAAGGGCGCGGAGGCGGTGCCTGTGCGGCGGAAGTTGTCCTGCGTGGCCTTCGCGTACTCGCGGGAGACGCCGGCGGCCCACTGGAAGATCTTGTACTTGGCGCCGCCGCCCGCACGGGCCTTCGCGGCGACCCCGTTGTAGACCTTCTCGAAGATACGGGGCACGGCCGCCATGTACGTCGGCTGCACGACCGGCAGGTTCTCGATGATCTTGTCGACGCGGCCGTCGACGGCGGTGACGTGCCCGACCTCGATCTGGCCGGACGTGAGCACCTTGCCGAAGACGTGCGCGAGCGGCAGCCACAGGTACTGGACGTCCTCCTGGCCGACCAGACCGGTCGCGGCGATGGCCTTCGCCATGTACGACCAGTTGTCGTGCGGCAGCCGGACGCCCTTGGGGCGGCCCGTGGTGCCGGAGGTGTAGATGAGGGTGGCCAGCTGCTCCTTGGTGATCGCCCCGACCTTCTCCTTGACCAGGTCGGGGTTCTTCTCCAGGTACGCGGCGCCGCGGGTCTCCAGCTCGGCGAGGGTGAGGACCCACTCGCTGGACTCCACGCCGGCCGGGTCGATCACGACGACATGGGTCAGCTCGGGCAGGTCATCGCGCTTCTCCTGGGCCTTGGCGAGCTGCGCCGCGTCCTCCGCGATCAGCACCCTGCTCTCGGAGTCGGCCAGGATGAAGGCCGACTCCTCGGCGTTCGTCTGCGGGTACACGGTCGTCGTCGCCGCGCCCGCGCACATGATGCCGAGGTCGGCGAGGATCCACTCGACGCGGGTCGAGGAGGCGAGCGCGACGCGCTGCTCCGGCTGGACACCCAGCTCGATCAGACCGGCCGCGATCGCGTAGACCCGGTCGGCCGCCTGCGCCCAGCTCAGGGACTTCCAGTCGTCCGGGCCCTCGCCCGAGGCCGACGGCACCGGGTAGCGGTACGCCTCCGCGTCCGGCGTCGCCGCCACGCGCTCCAGGAAGAGGGCCGCCACGGACGGCGGACGGTTCTCGATCAGGGTCTGTGTGTCGCTCACGACATCCTCCGGGGCCCGCGACAGTGCGTGTGGCTGGCTGATTGCGGTTGGCTCTGACAGTTGGCTCAGGGGCAGATTGGTGCTGGTGACTCACTGGCGACTGGCTCAGCGCACCCGTTGTTTAACTCACGAGTAACCAACGAGTGGTGATCAGAGTAAAGCCCGTCCGCCCGGTGCGTAAGGGGCGGCGTGCTGTCACTTCCTACAGAGCGTGGGCGGAACGCGGCAGTCCGTTGACGCGGCGGGCCCGCCGCGCGAAAGCGCGACGGGCCCGTGATTGCGCGGCCGTCGGACGACCGGGCCGGTGGCTACTTCTTGCCCTTGCCCGAGCCGGCCGCGTCGTCGCTGGACAGAACGGCGATGAAGGCCTCTTGCGGAACCTCCACAGAGCCCACCATCTTCATCCGCTTCTTGCCTTCCTTCTGCTTCTCCAGCAGCTTCCGCTTACGGGAGATGTCACCGCCGTAGCACTTGGCGAGGACATCCTTTCGGATGGCGCGGATGGTCTCGCGAGCGATGACCCGGGACCCGATGGCCGCCTGGATGGGGATCTCGAAGGCCTGGCGCGGGATGAGCTCGCGCAGCTTGGCGACGAGCCGCACTCCGTACGCGTACGCCGCGTCCTTGTGCGTGACGGCGGAGAAGGCGTCGACGCGGTCGCCGTGCAGCAGGATGTCGACCTTCACCAGCGAGGCGTCCTGCTCACCGGTGGGCTCGTAGTCCAGGGAGGCGTACCCGCGGGTCTTGGACTTCAGGTTGTCGAAGAAGTCGAAGACGATCTCGGCGAGGGGAAGCGTGTAGCGGATCTCGACGCGATCCTCCGACAGATAGTCCATGCCCAGGAGGGTGCCGCGGCGGGTCTGGCAGAGCTCCATGATCGAGCCGATGAACTCGCTGGGAGCGAGGATCGTGGCCCGGACGACCGGCTCGAAGACCTTGTCGATCTTGCCCTCGGGGAACTCGCTCGGGTTGGTGACCGTGTGCTCCTTCCCGTCCTCCATGATCACGCGGTAGACCACGTTGGGCGCGGTGGCGATGAGTTCGAGGTTGAACTCGCGCTCCAGGCGCTCACGGATGACGTCGAGGTGCAGCAGGCCGAGGAAGCCGACACGGAAGCCGAAGCCGAGAGCCGCGGAGGTCTCCGGCTCGTAGACCAGGGCGGCGTCGTTGAGCTGGAGCTTGTCCAGCGCCTCGCGCAGGTCCGGGTAATCGGAACCGTCCAGCGGATACAGACCCGAGAAGACCATCGGCTTGGGATCCTTGTACCCGCCGAGGGCCTCGGTGGCGCCCTTGTCCTTGCTGGTGATCGTGTCACCGACCTTGGACTGACGGACGTCCTTCACGCCGGTGATGATGTAACCCACCTCGCCGACGCCGATGCCGTCGGCCGGCGTCATCTCGGGGGAGGAGACGCCGATCTCAAGGAGCTCGTGAGTGGCGCCGGTCGACATCATCTTGATGCGCTCGCGCTTATTGAGCTGCCCGTCGATGACACGGACGTACGTGACCACACCCCGGTACGAGTCGTAGACGGAGTCGAAGATCATCGCGCGGGCCGGCGCATCGGCGACCCCGACCGGGGCCGGGACGTCACGGACGACCCGGTCAAGGAGCGCGTCCACACCGATGCCGGTCTTCGCCGAGACCCTGAGCACGTCTTCGGGCTGGCAGCCGATGAGGTTGGCGAGCTCCTCGGAGAACTTCTCCGGCTGGGCGGCCGGCAGGTCGATCTTGTTCAGTACGGGGATGATCTTGAGGTCGTTCTCCATCGCCAGGTAGAGGTTGGCGAGAGTCTGCGCCTCGATGCCCTGAGCCGCGTCGACGAGAAGCACGGTCCCCTCGCAGGCCGCGAGCGACCGGGACACCTCATACGTGAAGTCCACGTGCCCGGGGGTGTCGATCATGTTGAGGATGTGGGTGTTGCCCGGGTCGTCGGTGGGCGCCCAGGGCAGTCGCACCGCCTGGGACTTGATCGTGATGCCGCGCTCGCGCTCGATGTCCATCCGGTCGAGGTACTGAGCGCGCATCTGCCGCTGCTCGACCACCCCGGTCAGCTGGAGCATCCGGTCGGCGAGCGTGGACTTGCCGTGGTCGATGTGCGCGATGATGCAGAAATTGCGGATCAGAGCCGGGGCGGTGCGGCTCGGCTCGGGCACATTGTTAGGGATCGCGGGCACGCAGGGTCCTGTCTCTTGAGGCGCCTGTCGCCTCGGGTCGGATCGATACGTAGGCTCCATGGTCCCACGGGCGGGGGCGTGCGACCGGTTTGGGCCACTCGTGCGGTGACTGGTAGCCTGAACAGCTGTGTCTCATGCCCTCTCTGCAGGAGGCACATCCTCAAGAAACCAAACGGTGCATGAGGCGAGCGCGTGAGGCGTATTTCCGTTTCCCGATTCTCGTTTCTCGCGTGCCAGAACCTGAGAAGGCTCATTCGTGGCGAACATCAAGTCCCAGATCAAGCGGATCAAGACCAACGAGAAGGCTCGGCTGCGCAACAAGGCCGTCAAGTCTTCGCTGAAGACCGCGATCCGCAAGGCCCGTGAGGCTGCTGCCGCGGGTGACGTCGAGAAGGCCACGGAGGCCGCGCGCGAGGCTTCGCGCAAGCTGGACAAGGCTGTCTCGAAGGGCGTCATCCACAAGAACCAGGCCGCCAACAAGAAGTCGGCGCTTGCTTCCAAGGTCTCTTCCCTCAAGGGCTGAACTCACTTGATTTGACCGCCGGAAGGACCTGAGCGGGCCCTCTCTCATCCGCTCCCGACCGGCACCCCGACTCGTACGCGATCTGCGTTCGCCACGCGGGTACGAGTCCCCCGCACAACCCGAGGCCCCGACCACTCGCCCTTCCCCAGGACGAGTGCCGGGGCCTTTGGCGTGGGTGGGGCTGGAGGGCTGGAGGGCTGGAGGGCTGGAGGGCTGGAGGGCTGGAGGGCTGGAGGGCTGGAGGGCTGGAGGGAGTGTGACGCACTCGGCCCGTCCGGCGCTTTTCAGCCGGTCCGGCGTTTGAGGACGAGGCCGTTCAGGCCGACTTCCCACCCACCCCGGTCACCCCACCCACCCACGTCCGCCCCCACCCAGCCCGTCCGGCGCTTGAGGACGAGACCGTTCAGGCCGACTTCCCACCCACCCCGGTCACCCCACCCACCCACGTCCGCCCCCACCCAGCCCGTCCGGCGTTTGAGGACGAGCGCGTTCAGCGCGATACGGGGGTTCGGGGGCGGAGCCCCTGAGGAAGGGACGGGAATGGGTAGGGGCGGCGGGGGCGAAAAACGCCTGGCGGCAGCTATCCGCGGCGCGCGCGAGCCGCCCGCGCAATGGCGACGACGGCCTTCTCAAGGGCGTACTCGGGATCATCGCCCCCACCCTTCACCCCGGCATCGGCCTCCGCGACCGCCCGAAGCGCAACGGAAACCCCGTCCGGAGTCCACCCCCGCATCTGCTGCCGCACCCGATCGATCTTCCACGGCGGCATCCCCAGCTCCCGAGCAAGATCAGCAGGCCGCCCCCCACGAGCGGACGACAGCTTCCCGATGGCCCGCACCCCCTGCGCCAACGCACTCGTGATCATCACAGGCGCGACCCCGGTCGCCAGAGACCACCGCAGAGCCTCCAACGCCTCCGCGGCCCGCCCCTCGACCGCCCGATCCGCCACCGTGAAGCTGGAAGCCTCGGCCCGGCCCGTGTAGTACCGGCCAACGACGGCCTCGTCGATCGTCCCCTCGATGTCCGACACAAGCTGTGTCACGGCGGACGCCAGCTCCCGCAGATCGCTCCCGATGGAGTCGACAAGGGCCTGGCAGGCCTCAGGCGTGGCGGACCGCCCCAGCGACCGGAACTCACTCCGCACGAAGGCCAGCCGATCCGCCGGCTTCGTCATCTTGGGGCAGGCGACCTCCCGCGCCCCCGCCTTGCGTGCCGCATCGAGCAGCCCCTTGCCCTTGGCCGCGCCCGCGTGCAACAGCACGAGCGTGATCTCCTCGGCGGGGGCGCCCAGATACGCCTTCACGTCCTTGATCGTGTCGGCCGACAGATCCTGGGCGTTGCGCACCACTACGACCTTGCGCTCCGCGAAGAGCGACGGACTGGTCAGCTCGGCGAGCGTGCCCGGCTGCAACTGGTCCGACGTGAGGTCCCGTACATCCGTGTCCGCGTCGGCGGCCCGCGCGGCGACCACCACCTCCCGCACGGCGCGGTCGAGCAGGAGGTCCTCCTGCCCGACGGCGATCGTGACGGGGGCGAGCGGGTTGTCCTGTGCAGAGTTCCTGGCCATCGCGCCCAAGCATCCCACGCACCACTGACAACGGACTCCGCCCATGAACCGGGGGGCGACCCGGAGCCCGTAGGGGCACCGGCGGCTGGGCGGGCAAGCGACGGCGGTAGGAGGCACCAGCGCTTCGACAGGCGAGCGACGGCCGTCCGGTAGACCTACGGCCGCACGGAGAGCCACCGACCGCGCGGAGGGGCCACCAGCCACGCGAAGGGCCACCGACAGTACGGAAACCCACGAGCCATGCGAAGCGCCACCGACCGCGCGGAAAGCCACCACCCACGCGCAGGGCCACCGACCGCGCGGAGGGCCACCAGCCACGCGCAGGGCTATCGACCATGGGGCAAGCCAACGGTCATGCAGTGACCGACGCCCGCCGGGGACAAGCCAACGATCACGCGGTGACCGTCAGCCGTGGAACAGGCCGACCTTCACGAGTGGCCGACACCCACGCGGTGGGCCCACACCGCGCAAGTGGGCTTCACCCGCGACGACGGCCTACGGCTCCTCACGCCACCCGTCCCACTCCCCCGCGAACTCGTCCAGTTCCCCCGCATCGAGCCGCCCCTCCGAATCCCGCAGGACCAGCAGCCACTGCGCGTCCTCGGCGTCGTCCTCGCCGGCCAGGGCGTCCCGTACGAGCTGCGGCTCCTCGTCGAGTGCGAACCGCTCCCCGAGCGCCTCCGCCGCCTCGTGCGCGGCATCGCGGTCGGGCAGGACCAGTACATGTCTCACATCGCTCACCCGGCTATTTTCCGGTACTCGGGCAAGGCTCCGCCCCGAGGGCGGTCGATCAGCAGAACACCAGGTCAGGCCTGTCGGACGAGGCAGACCTGCCAGACAGGGCAGTTCCGTCAGCCCGTCAACCCCGCCGGCCCCGTCAACCCTTGGGCACGATCTGTACGTCCAGATCGACCGTGATGCTCGGGCCGACCACGGCGATCCCCCGGGCGAGCATCGTCTGCCAGCTCACCGTGAAGTCGTCGCGGCGCAGTTCGGTACTGGCCCTGCAGGCCGCCCGCACCTCGCCCTCCATGCCGTTGCCGACGCCGAGATACTCCGTGTCGAGCGTGACCGTCCGCGTCACCCCGTGCAGCGACAGCGCCCCGGTGACCGCCCACCGGCTGCCGCCCCGGTGCGCGAACCGATCACTGTAGAACTCCAGCGTCGGAAACCGGTCGACGTCAAGAAAGTCCGCGGACCTCAGATGGTCGTCCCGCATCTTCACGTTGGTGTCGATGGACGACGCGTCGATCACCACATGCATGGCCGACTGCTCGGCACGATCGGCCAGCCGTATCACCCCCGCGAAGGTGTTGAACCTGCCACGCACCTTGGCCAGCCCGATGTGCCGGGCGGTGAACCCGATCGTGGAGTGCGTCGGCTCGATCTCCCAGTCCCCCGGCCGGGGCAGTGCGGGTGGCCGGGCGACCTGCAACGTCACTTCGCCGAGCGAGGCCAGCGCGTTCTCCTCCACCGTGGCGTTCGCCCGGAACGGGGCGTACCCCTCGGCCGACACCGCGAGCCGGTACTCGCCCGCCGGCACCGTCACTGTGAACGACCCGAACGGATCCAGCCCCCCGCCGACCACTTTTCGCCCCGACGTGTCCGTGACCACGAACTCGGCATGCGGCACCGGCTGGTTGACCGGATCCAACACCCGGCAGCTCAGCACTCCGGCCCCGTCCGGCATCGGCACCGCGGCGACACGATCCGCCCGTTGCGTTCGGTTTGAACGGTTCGAACGGTTCCCCAGCCAGCTGCCGACCATCTGCGACCCACCCTCGCGCGACACGAACGTTGTGAAATCACCGTTGCCGAGGAGGTATTCGACCACTGATGCGACTTTCGAGGCAACAGACGACTACATCGCAGGAATCCAGCACATGTGCTGGTACTACGCACGAGTAGCCCGAATTAGCGGCCCCGTTCATGTTCTTCCCTCAGGATTAGCCATTCCTGACAACAGGGACGCGCTCCAGCTCGATCCCGAACCGCTCCCGATACGCCGTCAACACCTCCTCGTCCGTGGCCAGATCCGACCCTTCCTTCCCGCCGTCGGGGTCCGTGACCGTGAGCGTGCGTCCGCTGAGCGTGATGCGCCCGCCGTCCTCGGTGAGCCGCGAGCAGACGAGCGACTGAGTGAAGTGCGAGGCCGGCGAGGTGCTGTGCCACCAGGCTCCGGCCACGCAGTCCCCGAGCACCCGCGGCCGGGTCTCCAGCCGGTACTGCGACCTGCCGTCCCGCACGACGTCCAGGTCCCCGAACCGCCTGTCGTTCCCTCGCACCCCCGCCGGATCCGCCCCTGCCACGATCACCCGGAACGCGCCGCCCGGATCCGTCTGCTCGCCCCTCTCCCCGAACGCCAGCGGATAGTGGCTGTTCGCCCCGAAGCCGACGTCGACGAGCCAGTCGCCCCCGTCCACCGTCCGCACCCGCAGCGCGAGATGGTCGAACGGAACCCCCAGCCGCCCCTCCTCCCCGTACACGCGCGCCGCGAGCAATGTCACATCGAAGCCCAGCGCCCCGAGCAACATCCCGAACGCCCCGTTCAGTTCGTAACAGAAACCGCCCCTCCGGGAACCCACCAGTTTGTCCAGCAGCCGCTCCTCCTCCAGCACGATCTCCTCGCCGAGATGGATCGACAGGTTCTCGAACGGCACGGTCAACAGGTGCCGCAACTGGAGCTCACGCAGTACGTCGGCGGTGGGCCAGGCGGGGTGGGCGGCGCCGATACGGCGGAGGTAGGCATCAGCCTGTGCGGGTTTCATGCCCTCAGTCTCTCGCCACCAGCAGGCGCTCACCGCCTCCTGCCACGGCGACCGCCCCGTCCTCGTCCGTACGCAGCACCTCCGCACCCCCGGCCCGCAGCGCCGCCACCGTGCTCGGCGCCGGGTGCCCGTACGGGTTGTCGGCGCCGCAGGAGATCAGGGCGAGGCGCGGCGACACCCGGCGTATGAGGTCCGGGTCCTGGTAGGCCGACCCGTGGTGGGCGACCTTGAGCACGTCCACACTGCCCAGGCCGGCGCCCGCCGGTGATCTCAGCAGTGCCTGTTGTGCCGGTGGTTCGAGGTCTCCGAGCATCAACAGCGTCAGCCCCGCCGACCGTACGAGCAGGGTGACGCTCGCGTCGTTCGGCCCCTCGGGTCCCGGGGCGGCCCGCTCCGGTGGCGGCCACAGGACCTGCCAGTCGAGCCCACCCGTGCGACGCCGTTCCCCCGCCACCGCCCGCGTCACCGGGATCCGCCGGGCCGCCGCCTGCCGGTGGACGGACTCCGCCTGGTCCGGCGGCTCTTCGAAGCCCGTCGTCTCGATCGCGCCCACCGATCGCCCGCGCAGCACGCCCGGCAACCCGGCGACGTGGTCCGCGTGGAAGTGGGTCAGTACGACGAGCGGGATCCGTGTGATGCCGAGCGCGCGCAGGCACCGGTCGGCCAGCGTCGGGTCCGGTCCCGCGTCGACCACGACACCGCTGCCGTCGCCCGCCGCGAGCACCGTCGCGTCGCCCTGTCCCACATCACACATCGCGAACCGCCAGCCGGGCGGCGGCCACCCCGTGATCACTCTGGTGAGAGGAGGTGGCTGCACCATCACGAGCAGGAGCAGCACTCCACAGGCCGCGCTGAGCCAGGGGTGTCTCAGGAGCCTGCGGCCGACCAGCACCACAACGGCGATCACCAGGGCGAGCAGCAGCGCGCCCGTCCAACTGCCCGGCCAGTCCACGCCTCCGCCCGGCAACGCTGCCCCCGCGCGGGCGATGTCCGCGATCCACTCTGCGGGCCAACTCGCGCACCACGCCAACGCCTTGGCGACCGGCATCGCCCAGAGAGCCGTGGCCAGGGTCGCGAAGCCCAGCACCGTGGCCGGCGCGACCGCGAACTCGACCAGCAGATTGCACGGAACCGCGACCAGGCTCACCCGGGCCGAGAGAACGGCGACCACCGGCGCGCACACCGCCTGCGCGGCCCCCGCTGCCGCCAACGCCTCGGCCCACCGCGGTGGCACCCCACGTCTCCGCAGCGCGGAACTCCACCGCGGGGCCAGCGTGAGCAGGGCTCCGGTGGCGAGCACGGAGAGCAGGAAGCCGTAGCTGCGGGCGAGCCAGGGGTCGTACAGCACGAGCAGCAGAACCGCCGTGGCCAGCGCCGGGATCAGTGATCGGCGGCGGCCGGTCGCGATGGCCAGCAGTGCGATCGATCCGCAGGCCGCGGCTCGCAGCACACTCGGGTCCGGCCGGCACACGATGACGAAGCCGAGCGTGAGCGCCCCGCCGGCCAGGGCGGTCGCCCGCAGCGGGATGCCGAGCCTCGGTGCCAGCCCTCGGCGCTCCGCCTGCTGGGCACGACCTGGTGGCCCGATGAGCAGGGCGAGCAGGATCGTGAAGTTGGCGCCGCTCACCGCCAGGATGTGTGTGAGATCCGTCGCCTTGAACGCCTCGTCCAGCTCCGGCGTGATCCGTGAGGTGTCCCCCACCACCAGGCCCGGCAACAGCGCCCGTGCGTCCGGCTCCAGCTCGTCGGTCGCCGCCCTCAGCCCGCCTCGCAGTTCTCCGGCGAACCGCTGCGTGTCCGACGGCTGCCCGACGACTCGCGGCGGGCCACTGCCCCGTACGCGCAGCACCGCCGCGATCCGGTCACTGTCTCCGAGCGGGGGCACGACCCGCGCCGTCACACGCACCCTCGTGGAGGGCAGGAGGGAGAGCCAGGGCGAACCCTGTCGCTCACGGACCGCCCCCACACCCGCACCCGCACCCGCGTCCACGATCAGCAGCACCGGCGTTCGGGTTTCCGCCACCGTCCCGTCCGGCTTCTCGACCCGTCTGACCTCGGCGTTGAGCAGGATGGCGGTCGGAGCCGCGTGGTTGCCCTTGATCCGCGGGCGTGTCAGCCGTGGGTCCGAGGTGACCTCCGCCTCGGCGGTCACCTGGGCGTACTGTCGCGCCAGCTCCGGGACGGGTCCACGCCGCAGGTCCGCGCCGTGCAGACCGCCGGAGGCAGCCGCCGCCGCGACACAGAGCAACACGGCCGCGACAGAGACCTTCGGCCAGGAACGCCATCGGCCTCGCCGCATGCTGCCCCGCGGCCCACGCCCACCTCCTCGCTCCGGCTCCGGCTCCGGCTCCGGCTCCGGCTCCGGCTCCGGCTCCGGCTCCGGCTCCGGCTCCGGCTCCGGCTGATGATGCGGCTCCGGCCGATGATGCGGCCGCGGCTCACCGCTCGCGCGGCTTCGGCGGGTGGCCAACAACCCACCGGCCACGACCACGCAGACGATCACCACACCGATGACCCACCCCGGCGGCGCGTCCAGCGCCAACGCCGCCGTCGCCCACGCCGCCAGCGCCGGCGGCACCAACCGCAGATCCGTCGGCGCCTCTTGGCGAGGATGCGCGGCACCGAGCGGATTGCCGGACGTCGCGTGCACGCCCGGGCGGCGGTCGTCGGACCGCAGAGCGCCGTTGGGCACGCCGGGCGCCGGGGAGGCCTGCCGGGCGCCGGGCCCGGCCGGACCATGCCTCTCCGGGCCCCTCATGGCCGTACGAGATTCTGCAGATCGGCGAAACGGCGGTCACCGATTCCGTTCACCTCACGGAGTTCGTCGACCGAGCGGAAGCCGCCGTGCTGGGTGCGGTAGTCGATGATGTGCTGGGCCAGTACGGGGCCGACACCGGGCAAAGTGTCCAGCTGCTCCAGCGTGGCCGTGTTGAGGCCGATCGGAGCGGCGGCAGCCCCCGCGGCGGCTCCGCCGGAGCCCACGGCACCAGGACCGCCCGCCACACCGGGCCCGGCGACAGCCGGAGGTCCTCCGACCACCACCTGCTCACCGTCCACGAGCAGCCGCGCCCGGTTAAGTCCCTCGGTGTCCGTGCCGGGACGCACCCCGCCGGCCGCCCGGAGGGCATCGGCGACCCGGGAACCGGCAGGCAACCGCTGGATACCGGGCTCCCGCACCTTGCCACTGACGTCCACCACAACCACGGCACCGGCACCGGCAGCACCAGCCGTACCGGCCGCGCCTACCGGGTCCCGTGCGGCGGCGGACGACCCCGGCGCCGCCTCCTGCCCGCCCTTGCCCAGCCCCTCGTACGAACCCACCGCCCGTACCACTTCAGGTGCCCGCACCGGCTGGGTCCGCCCCGACCAGAAGTGCTGCGCGGCGAAGACAGCCGCGACCACGAGGACCACGGTGAGCGCGACCACGCTCCTCCGCTCCAGCCCGCACCTGGACTGCAGCCACAAGGGCATCCGCTCCCGGACGGCAAGCCCGGTCCGCTCCCGCCACACGGCCCCGGCCCCGGCTCGGGCCTCGGCACCCGCTCCAGCCCCAGTTTCAGCACCGCTCTCAACAGCAGTCTCAACACCGGTTTCAACATCGGTTTCAACACCGGCGACCACACCACCGCCGCCACGACTCCACCCCTCCCGCCCCGACACCACCGGCGGACCATGCCTCAACTCCCCGCGCACTCTCGTCCGTTCGGCGAAGAGTGTTTCCGCGCGCAGGCGCAGCGCCTCCGCGGAGGCTTCTCGGCGCCGGGACCTGCCGCGATGGCGGTGCCGACGGTGTCGCGTGCGACTGTCGGAGACCGGACCCCGGCCCGGCCCGCTGGTTACTGTCGCTGTCCGTGAAGATGATCGAAGTGCCATGCGACGAGAATCGGGCACAACCCCCGAACCGCGATGATCTTGCTCAATTCCCGGGGATTACCGCCCAGTTGTGGATAACTCCATCACCCACACGAGTCGGTCCGACCTCACGAGGAGATCGGCCCGACCTCACGGCGAGACCGGTCCAGCCTCACCGAGGAGAAACAACCGCCCCCAGCAACCCAGGCCCGGTGTGTGCCCCGATCACCGCCCCGACCTCGCTCACATGCAGATCGGACAGTCCCGGCACCCGAGCCCGCAACCGCTCCGCGAGCGCCGCAGCCCGCTCGGGCGCGGCGAGATGGTGGACCGCGATGTCGACCTGTGCGCTCCCCGCCCGTTCGGCCACGATCTCCTCCAGGCGGGCGATCGCCTTGCCGGCGGTCCGTACCTTCTCCAGGAGTTCGATGCGCCCGCCGTCCAGTTGCAGCAGGGGTTTCACGGCCAACGCCGACCCGAGCAGCGCCTGCGCCGCCCCGATCCGGCCGCCCCGCCGCAGATAGTCGAGGGTGTCCACGTAGAAGTACGCGTACGTACCCGCGGCCCGTTTCTCCGCCGCGGTGACCGCCTCGTCGACCGTGCCGCCCGCCTCGGCGGACTCGGCGGCGGCCAGCGCGCAGAAGCCGAGGGCCATGGCGACCATCCCGGTGTCCACCACCCGCACGGGCACCGGCGCCTCGCGCGCGGCGAGGACGGCGGCGTCGTACGTGCCCGAGAACTCCGAGGACAGATGCAGCGAGACGATGCCGGTCGCGCCGGACTCGGCGACCCTGCGATAGGTCTCGGCGAACACCTCGGGGCTGGGCCGGGAGGTGGTGACGGGCCGTCGTTTCTGCAGCGCCTGGGCCAGTGAACGGGCCGAGATCTCGGTGCCCTCTTCGAGTGCCTGGTCGCCGAGGACCACGGTCAGGGGCACCGCGGTGATGCCGTGGCGCTCCATCGTCCGTGGCGGCAGGTAGGCCGTTGAATCGGTGACGATCGCGACATGGCGGGACATGAGCTGGAGGTTACCTGTCAGTGGGCGTGGGCGGCAGTCCGCCCCCTCCCACCTGCGGTCGGGCAGACGGGATCAAGTCGTGCTCTCGGGGCGGGGCTTCTTCTCCCAAGGGTAGGCCTGTCGCTGCACGGGCGGGTCGATCGCGGCACGGGTGGGCTCCTCGGCCCTGCGCGATTCGGGGTTCTCCGGCCAGGTCTGCTGATCGGCGGGCACGGGCGGCGCCTCGGGCCACGGAGCCGGGGGCGGCGTCTGTGCCGCAGCCGGCTCCGGCGTCCGCGCAGAAGACGGACCAGGCATCCCTACGGACGGACCCGGCATGCCTGCGGACGGGCCCGGCGTCCCTGCAGAGGAACCGGGCGCCCCTGCGGACGGACCGGGCGAGCCCGCGGAAGACGGATCCGATGTCCCCGTGGAAGCCGGCTCCGTCGTCCAGTGCCGCAGCGCGCCCGCCTCCATGTCGATCTGGGTGCTCAGCGAGTCCAGGTCGTCGTTCCCGAAGCGCTGGGCACGGTCGCGGGCCGCCCAGCGCAGGGCGTCCGCCGACTTCGTTATCTGCTCAGTGCGCTCCCGCAGCGAGGGAAGGCGCTCGGTGAGGCGGGCCCTGTCCGGCTCGCGCTCCAGTCGCTTCAGGTCGCCGTCCAGCTCGTGGCCATGAGCGCTGAGCCGCTCGAAGAGTGCCAGGGACTCCTTCAGCGACTCGTCCTCGGTCACGCCCGCGTGCAGCGCGTCCTGGGTGGCACGCATCGACGTACGCAAGGAGAGGCGCAGTTGGGCGATCTCGCCCTGGGGTCCCGGCTGGGCGAAGGTCTTCGCCCTGAGCGTGGAGTCCTCCACCGTGCGGCGGGCCTGTGCGACGGTGCGGTCCACTCCGCGCTTGGCCGCGCCGACCACCTTCACCGTGGCATACGCGCCCAGTGCCACGAACAGCAAGAAGATCAGCGCCACGATTACGCCCACGGCTTCCATGACGATCCTCTCGCGTGCGGTCCAGTGCCGGCGGTGCCGGCCGGCTCTTCCACGGTAAACGGAAAAGGCAGGCCGAGGGTTCCAGCGGAACCCCCAACCTGCCCGTAGGGGACTACCCCGACCAGGGGAACTGCCCCACCCCTCTCGGGCCCTCCGTCCACCCGGAACCACCCGGGCACTACGCGGGCACTACGCGGGAACCGCGCGGAAGCTACGCGGGAACGATGTTCACCAGCTTCGGCGCCCGCACGATCACCTTGCGGATCCCCGCCCCGTCCAGCGCCGCGACCACCTTCTCGTCGCTCAGCGCCACCTTCTCCAGCTCCTCGTCCGAGATCGACGGGGAGACCTCCAGGCGCGCCTTGACCTTGCCCTTGATCTGCACGACGCAGGTCACGGTCTCGTCCACGACGTACGCCGGGTCGGCCACCGGGAAGTCCCGGTGCACGACGGAGTCCGTGTGGCCCAGCTTGCGCCACAGCTCCTCGGCGATGTGCGGGGCCAGCGGCGCGACCAGCAGCACCAGCGACTCGGCGACCGTGCGCGAGACCGGACCGCCCACCTTGGTCAGGTGGTTGTTCAGCTCGGTGACCTTGGCGATGGCGGTGTTGAAGCGCATGCCCTCCAGGTCCTGGCGTACGCCGTCGATGGCCTTGTGCAGGGCGCGCAGCGTCTGCTCGTCCGGCTCGGTGTCGACGACGGTGACCGCACCGGTCGCCTCGTCGACGACGTTGCGCCACAGCCGCTGCAGCAGCCGGAACTGGCCCACCACCGCGCGCGTGTCCCACGGCCGCGACACGTCCAGGGGGCCCATCGCCATCTCGTACAGACGCAGCGTGTCCGCCCCGTACTCGGCGCAGATCTCGTCCGGAGTGACCGCGTTCTTCAGGGACTTGCCCATCTTGCCCAGCAGCCGGGAGACCTTCTCGCCCTCGTAGAAGTAGGCGCCGTCGCGCTCCTCCACCTCGGCGGCCGGTACGGCGATGCCACGGCTGTCGCGGTACACGTAGGCCTGGATCATGCCCTGGTTGAACAGCTTGTGGAACGGCTCGACCGAGGAGACGTGCCCCAGGTCGAACAGCACCTTGGACCAGAAGCGCGCGTACAGCAGGTGCAGCACGGCGTGCTCGGCACCGCCGACGTACAGGTCGACGCCGCCGTGCGGCCGGCCCTCGCGCGGCCCCATCCAGTACTGCTCGATCTCCGGGTCGACCAGCTTCTCGGAGTTGTGCGGGTCCAGGTAGCGCAGCTCGTACCAGCAGGAACCGGCCCAGTTGGGCATGGTGTTGGTCTCGCGGCGGTACTTGCGCGGACCGCGGCCGTCGCCCAGGTCCAGCGTGACGTCGACCCAGGCCTCGTTGCGGGACAGCGGGGTCTCCGGGGACGTGTTCGCGTCGTCCGGGTCGAAGGTGCGCGGCGAGTAGTCCTCGACCTCGGGCAGTTCCAGGGGAAGCATCGACTCGGGCAGCGGGTGGGCGATGCCGTCCTCGTCGTAGACGATCGGGAAGGGCTCGCCCCAGTAGCGCTGGCGGCTGAACAGCCAGTCGCGCAGCCGGAAGTTGACGGTGCCGTGGCCGATGCCCTTGCGCTCCATCCACTCGGTGATGCGCGCCTTTGCGTCGGCAACGGCCATGCCGTCCAGCGAGAGGTCGTCGTTGGCGGAGTTGATGATCTTCGCGTCGTATGCCCCGAAGGCGTTCTCCCACGTGGACGTGTCGGTGCCGCGCCCGTCGGTCGGCTCGACGATGCAGTGGATCGGCAGCTCGAAGGCGCGCGCGAACTCGAAGTCGCGCTGGTCACCCGCCGGTACGGCCATGATCGCGCCGGTGCCGTAGCCCATCAGGACGTAGTCGGCGATGAAGACGGGGATCTGCTCGCCGTTGACCGGGTTGGTCGCGTACGCGCCGATGAAGACGCCGGTCTTGTCCTTGGCCTCGGCCTGCCGCTCCACGTCGGACTTGGAGGCGGCCTGCGCGCGGTAGGCGGCGACGGCCTCGGCGGGGGTGGCGTGCCCGCCCGTCCAGACGTCGTGGGTGCCCTCGGGCCAGGTGGCCGGGGTGAACTTCTCGACCAGCGGGTGTTCGGGCGCCAGGACCATGTAGCTGGCGCCGAACAGGGTGTCCGGGCGGGTGGTGAAGACCGTGATGGCCTCGCCGTCCACGGGGAAGTCGACGCGGGCGCCCTCGGAGCGGCCGATCCAGTTGCGCTGCTGCAGCTTGATGGCCTCGGGCCAGTCCAGTGCGTCCAGGTCGTCCAGCAGGCGGTCGGCGTAGGCGGTGATGCGCATGTTCCACTGGCGCAGTTTGGCCTTGAAGACGGGGAAGTTGCCGCGCTCGGAGCGGCCGTCGGCGGTGACCTCCTCGTTGGCCAGGACGGTGCCCAGGCCGGGACACCAGTTGACGGGCGCGTCGGAGGCGTAGGCCAGGCGGTACTCGCTCAGGATGTCGGCGCGCTCGACGTCGGTCAGCTCGCTCCAGGAACGTCCGCCGGGTACGGCGCGCTCACCGATCTGGAACTGTGCGACCAGGTCGGCGATCGGACGGGCCTTGTCCGCCTCGTCGTCGTACCAGGAGTTGAAGATCTGCAGGAAGATCCACTGGGTCCACTTGTAGTAGTCCGGGTCGATCGTCGCGAACGACCGGCGCCTGTCGTGCCCCAGGCCCAGCCGGCGCAGCTGGATCTTCATGTTCTCGATGTTGGCCTCGGTGGACACGCGCGGGTGCGTGCCGGTCTGCACGGCGTACTGCTCGGCGGGCAGGCCGAAGGCGTCGAAGCCCAGGGTGTGCAGGACGTTGTGGCCGGTCATGCGCTGATACCGGGCGAATACATCGGTGGCGATGTAGCCCAGGGGGTGACCGACGTGCAGGCCCGCACCGGAGGGGTACGGGAACATGTCCATGATGAACTTCTTGGGCTTGGCGACCAGCGAAGGCTCCCCGGCCAGGTCACCCTTCGGGTTGGGCGCCTCGTACGTGCCGTCGGCGTCCCAGAAGTCCTGCCAGCGTGCCTCGATCTGCTCGGCCATGGCGGCCGTGTAGCGGTGCGGCGCGGCCACCTCGGAGGCGGCAGCGTTGTTCGTCTCGCTCATGATCCTCAAAGCTCCATCGATCGTCTCTGCCAGCGGCTCAGGAAATGAAAAAACCCCTCGCACAGGAGGGGGCGCCGCGCCGATGCCGGTCGCGGTTTTCCGGCGACCGGGATTGATCAGCGCGGCTCGCTAAGCAGAAGGCGTACGGCACGCATGGCGTCAGGGTACCGCAGCGGCCGAGCGGACCGCGACGCGCTTTCGGCTACGCTGCGGCACTGCGTGTCACGTCCGCGCCAGGTCGGCAGAAGCTGAACGAAAGTCAAAAGTTACTTCGCGTAAGGGCCTCTAAGGGACATCACAACTCCCTCACTGCCCTTTGATAACAGCGCAATAACTCAAACCTCGTACCCCTCGGTATGGCTCGACCTAGAGTGCGGCAGCGGGACCGCTTTCCCGAACTGTTCGGAGTTGCCCCCATGAACTCTCGCCGCAACAACAGCACGCTCACCCAGCCGAGCCGATCGGTCCGGGGCGGAGTGACGGCTGCCGCTTTGCTGCTGATACCCCTCGTCGTCGTGCTCGGAGGTGACGGATTCCGCGACTTCCTCAACTTCGGCGCGGGCGTTCTGTCGCTCGTGTCCCTCACCCTCTCGGTGCTCTGGGGGCTCGTCGCGACCGACCGGGTCTTCCTCAACACGCGCCAGAGGCTGATAGCCCAGGCCGTGCACAGGAGCACGGCGGTGGCCTCGGTCGGCTTCCTGCTGCTGCACATCTCGGTCAAGCTCGTGCTCGACCACACCTCGGCGATCGCGGTCGTGATCCCCTTCGGCCTCGGTGTCACCGGCACCAACGGGCTCATCGGTTTCGGCACCCTGGCCGGTCTCCTGATGGTCGTCACGGCCCTCACCGGCGCGCTGCGCAGCGCCTTCTCGTCCCCCGTGCAGGTCGCCGGTCGCTGGCGCGCGGTGCACATGCTGGCCTACCCCGCCTGGTGCTCGGCCCTGATCCACGGCCTCTTCGCCGGGCGCGAGGCGCAGCCGATCTTCGTGATCCTGTACAGCCTGGCCCTGGTCGCCGTCATGGGCGCCCTGCTCCTGCGGTCGGCCCCCCTGTCGTTCAAGCGGAAGGTCGCCAGGCGCGTCCTGTCCCTGCTCGACAGCGACAACCGGAGCTACCGCGAAGAGCCCGGGGCACGCCGTGCCGCGGACGCCTCGCCGTCCGCCGGAGGCGGCCGGCCCGGCTTCCCGGACATGGCGGTTCCCTCGCAGCGGACGTCGTCCCCGTCCGGGTCGTACGCGTCCCCGCAGCGCTCCGCCCTCCAGGACTCGGCGTCCTTCACGGACACCGGATCCCTCACGGACACCGGCGGCTTCGCGGCCGCCTACCGGGCCGTCAACACCCCCCGCGCACAGGACCCGCTGACGCCCGACCCCACCCAGCGCATGCAGGTCCCGATGGACATGCAGGCCACGGAGGCGATGCCGCGCGTCGACGGCAACACCGGGCCCCGCTGGCCGGCCCCGTCCCCGCCGCTCTACGAGGCCCCGCCGCGCCCCGCCGGGACACCGACGTACGACACCGGGACCATCCCCACATACGACGCGAACGGCATGTACGACACCGGCGCCGTCCCCACGTACGGCACAAGTGATGTGTACGACACCGGTGAGACGAACGACCCCCTCGGTACGTACAACCCGAACGACACGTACAACAGCGGTCCCGCCACTGAGACGCTGCCCGGTTCCTTCGAGGCACCAAGCAACGGCGAACCCTGGAACGCGCCTTCCGGAGGCTATTAGTGAACGAGGCCCTTCCCGACGTCCCCGAAGTCCGAGTGGTGGGCCTTCCCCAGCTCACCTCCGGTTTCGATCTCGTCGAGAGACTCGACCTGCCCATGCACCTGAAGGTGCACGGGCCGCTCGAGCCGATGGGCGGTGAGCAGCTCGCGCAGCTCTCCGAGCGCATCAACCTGAAGGGCCGCGGCGGCGCGGGCTTCCCGTTCCACAAGAAACTGCGGTCGGTCGCCGAGGCCGCGATCCGCCGCGGTGTACGTCCCGTGGTCGTCGTCAACGGAAGCGAGGACGAACCCGCCTGCCGCAAGGACACGGTGATGATCAACCGTGCCCCGCACCTGATCCTGGACGGCGCCCTGCTGGTCGCCGAGGCTCTGGGCGCACGCACCCTGGTCGTCGGTGTGACCCGTGAGTCCACGCAGCGGTCGATGGAGGCCGCGCTCTCCGAGCGCGGGCTGACCAACCGCCGCGGAGCGACCATCCGCGCGCGCGTGCAGCGCAATCCGGTGCGCATGGTGACCGGAGCGGCGGCCTCGCTCGTCCGCTCCATCGACGGCGGTCCCGCGATCCCGCCGGGCCGCAAGACCAGCGCCTCGCAGAACGGTGTCGGCGGCGCGCCCACCCTGCTGTCGAACGCCGAGACGTTCGCCCAGCTGGCGATCGCCGCGCGCATCGGCGCCGAGCGCTACGGCAACACCGGTCTGTACGACGAGCCCGGCACGGTCATGCTCACCGTCTCGGGAGCGGTCGCCCGCCCGATGGTGATCGAGGCCCCCACGGGCGTACCGCTGCGGTACATCCTGCAGCTGGCCGGCGCCCCGCCGGTCCCGCAGGGCGTGCTGACCGGCGGATACCACGGCAAGTGGCTGGACTCCGCGACGGTCAACGAGGCGATCGTCTCGCGCAACTCCCTGGACGCGGTGGGCGGTGCGCTCGGCGCGGGCGCGATCCTGCCGATCAGCACGGCGACCTGCCCGCTGGGCGAGTCGCTGCGGGTGGCGCAGTGGCTGGCGGAGGAGAGCGCGGGACAGTGCGGTCCCTGCTACCTCGGGCTGCCCGCCGCGGCGCGCGGCATGGAGGACATCCTCAACGGCGGCGGCCCTGCCGCCCTGGAAGCCCTCAAGCAGGTCGCCAACGCCGTGAAGCGGCGCGGCGCGTGCTCACACCCGGACGGCTCTGCGATGTTCCTGGAGTCGACCATCAAGGCGTTCACGGACGACCTGGCCGCGCATGTCCTCGGCAACGGCTGCGGACGGCCCGTGGAGGGCGTTCTGCCGCTCTTCGAGGGCGGCCAGCAGCCCACCGGCATCCCGGGCGGCCAGGCGGAGCCTGAGCAGGGTCCCAGCCGCCAGAAGATCTACGTCGACTGGACGCTGTGCCGCGGGCACGGTCTGTGCGCGGACATCCTCCCGGAGGTCTTCCAGTTGGGCGCCGACGGGTTCCCGACCGTCGCGCAGGCGGGGGTGCCCCGGTACGCGGAGGCGAAGGCGCTGCGCGCCGTACGCCGCTGCCCGGCGCTCGCGCTGCGCCTGGAGGAGGACACCCGCGGAGCGGCTCCCCGCCAGAACCTCCCCGCCGTACGCGAGGGCGGTGGCGGCGGCCGCCGAGCCCTGGGCCGCGGCCGCTGACACACCGGCGGCCCGGGAGACCGGGCCGCCGAACCGCGCACAAGGGGCAGCGCAAGAGACAGGCACAGGAGACAACAAGAACGAGCCAACGCAAAAGGCGGGCCATCCTCATCGGATGACCCGCCTTCATCTGCTGTGGAGCTAAGGAGATTTGAACTCCTGACCCCCTGCATGCCATGCAGGTGCTCTACCAACTGAGCTATAGCCCCTTGCGGTGTTCCACCGGACTTCCCCGGCGGCGACGCCAACATTACCGGTCCCTCCGTGCACCGCCAAATCGTTTCCGGTACACGCGGACAGGCCGAACGGTCACGGCGGACAGCGCCGGCTTCCGGCCCTCGCCGCGCGGGTGCCCGCCTCGCTGCTGCACGCCCCGGAGCGGGCCTCTGCGGTCGTCTCAGCGACGCTCACCGTCGCAGTGGGGCCCGGCCGGTCCGTGGCCGCGGGACCGCGTGGAGAGCGCGCCAGCGGCGTCGGGTTGACGTTGTCGGCACTCTACGGAGAGGCCGCTTTCGCATTGCCGGCCATGACCGGGGTCACCATGTGGCGAAACCCCAGTCGGCGTCAGGCTGTGGCGAACGAATAGAACCGCTTGAGCGTGCAGTGCTCGTCGAGAAGGCGGCCGTAGATCGGCTCGCCCTCCAGCTCGCGGTACGTCTCGATCGGGTCGCCTTTTATGATCAGAGCCCGAGCGCACTCCTCGCACCAGTACTGGTAGTCGTGGTTGACCGGCTCCATGTCGCGCACGATGGGCGTACCACTGCCGCACCAATCGCACTTGCGCCTGTGTGCACCCATCGATCAGCTCCAGCTGTGGCCGCAGGCCGTGCACACGTAGGAAATTCCGCCGCAGTCGCCGACAAGCAGGGCGACATGGGCCGAAACGCGGGAAGGGCGGTCGAGGCGGGTGATCCGGTCCCGTATCACCTCGGATCCGGGAAGGTCGTCGACCTCCCCGAGGATGCTCGCAGGCATCGCCACTCCCTCCCGTCGGGCCGCCCCTTCCGGCCGTTTGATTCTGCCACGGCCGGGCCAATACGGTCAGCGACGCCTTCGTACCAGTCCGGACACGGCACCCGTCGCGGCGGTCGCGGCCAGCGCGAACATGCAGACGAGAAGCGCGTCCGAAGAGGTATACGCCCCCGAGGCCCCAAGTGACTCAAGCCGATTCAAGAAGAGTGTGCCGAACACCGCGACACCGATCAGCTGACCGAGCTGGGTGACCGTGGCGAGCAGGCCGCTGGCGTCCGCCGCGTCCTCGGGGCGCACGGTGGCGAGCGCCCGCGTGAGGGTGGGACTGAAGCCGAGCGCGAGCCCTGTGCCGACGCCGGCGAAGGCCACGTACAGCCAGAAGCCGGCCCCGTGGCCGTCCCGCAGTGCCAGGCCCACGCCCGCGACGGAGACCGCGGCGAGGGCGAACCCGGCCGGGATCAGGGCGCGTTGCCAGGATGCGGGCCACCCGCGCCAGGTCAGCCCGACCAGCCCGAAGACCACCGCGGTCGGCGCGAAGGTGAGTCCCGCGCGCAGCGCGCTGAAGCCGAGGCCGCCCTGGATGTGCAGGGTGAGCACGAACAGGAAGCCTCCGTTGACCGCCATCACGGCCATGATCCGGAAGACCGCGAGCCCCATGCCGGGGTGGCGCAGCACCCTGGGCGCGATCAGCGGGGTGCCGCCGCGCCGGGCGAGCCGGGACTCGTAGGCGCAGAACAGGGCGAAGGCGACCGCGGCGGCCGTGAGCGACAGCCAGGACCACAGGGGCCAGTCCTCCTCCTGCCCGAGCACCAGCGGAACCGTGAGCAGCGACACTGCCGCGCCCAGGAGCACCAGGCCCGGCAGGTCGAGCCGGTGCGCGCGCTCCGGGGCGCGTGCGTCGTCGCGCGGCAGGACCCGCGCGCCGAGCGCCAGCAGTACGAGGCCCACGGGCACGTTCACCAGGAACACCGGGCGCCAGCCCGTGCCGAACAGGTCCGCGCTGACCAGGACCCCGCCGAGCACCTGCCCGGCCGCGGCGCCGGTCGCGAGGACCGCCGCGTACAGGCCGAGGGCCCTGCCCCTGGCCTCACCGGTGAAGTTCCGCTGGATGAGGCTGAGAACCTGCGGGATCATCACGGCCGACCCGGCTCCCTGGATCAGCCGGAAGGCGATCAACTCGCCGGTGCCCTGGGCGAGTCCGCAGGCGAGCGAGGCCGCCGTGAACAGCGCGAGGCCGGCCAGGTAGACGCGGCGGTGGCCGAGCAGGTCGCCCAGGCGGGCGCCGGTGATCAGCAGGACGGAGTAGGTGATGGCGTATCCGGCGACCACCAGCTGCAGTTCGGCGCCCGAGGCGTGGAGTTCGGCGCCGATGGTGGGGACCGCGACATTGACGATGAAGACGTCGAGGAGCGCCATGAACTGGGCGGCGAGGACGATCGCGAGCAGTCGGCCGGGGCGATTGTCAGTGCCGGGAGTTTTACTTGGGGCAGGCCTTGGTCCGGGGCCGGATCCGGGTGCGGAGTCCGGGCCCGCGGGGGTTGTCGTCGTCATGGCATCGAGCGTGGGGGCGGGCGGGTACGGGTGCAGAGAGCCCGCCGATGCTGGTACTGACAGCACCTGGCAGGGGCGGGGTCCGGGGTCGACGATGGGGGATGTGACGACGATGGCCACGACACAGCGGCGGCGGCCGGAGCTGGCCGCCTTCCTGCGGAGCAGGCGGGCGCGGGTGACACCGGCCGATGTGGGGATGCCACCGGGTCTGCGCCGCCGCACGCCCGGGCTGCGGCGCGAGGAGGTGGCGCAGCTGTCGGGGGTCGGCGTCACCTGGTACACGTGGCTGGAGCAGGGCCGGCCGATCAACGCGTCACCACAGGTGCTGGACGCCGTGGCGCGCACGCTGCGGCTCGACCAGCCGGAGCGCGAGCATCTGTACGACCTGGCGGAGGTGCCGTACACCCACGGCTTCGGGTCGACGACGCCGGCCGTGGGTCCGGCGGTCCAGGAGATCGTCGACGCCCTCGACCCGAGCCCGGCGGTCGTCTACAACGCGCGGTACGACATCCTCGCGACCAACCCGGCCTACCGGGACGTGTTCTTCGTGCCGGAGACGCGCCCGGCCGGCGGTGGCGTCCGCAACGCGCTGTGGACGCTGTTCACGGCCTCGGAGGAGGACTGTCCGCTGGTGTTCCGGGAGAGCGAGCTGCCGGTGATGGTGGCGACGCTGCGGGCGGCGTACGGGAGACATGTCGGCGAGCCCGTGTGGGAGGACTTCATACGCAGGCTGTCGGAGGTCAGCGGGCACTTCGCCCGGCTGTGGCGGAACGGGGACGTGACGCCGCCGGGACCGCGCGTGAAGACGTTCCGGCACGTGGCGGTGGGCGAGTTGCGGATGACGTCGGTGTCGTTGTCGGTCGACGGGATGCCGGAGTGCCGGGTCGTCGTCTACCGGCCGGCCGACGAGGAGACGAGTGCGCGGGCCGCGCGGCTGAGGGAACTCCGGCGGCAGCGGAGGGCACGAAAAATCCCGCCCCCTGATGGGAACGGGATCATCGATCTGCGGTGCTGATCTGTGGAGCTAAGGAGAATTGAACTCCTGACCTCCTGCATGCCATGCAGGCGCTCTACCAACTGAGCTATAGCCCCTTGCGGGTGTCCGACCCGGCTTCCCGGCTGCGGAACAAGAAGAACTTTAGCCTGCGACCAGCCGGAAAGTGAAATCCGGTCCCGCGGGGCTTGGGGGGCCGGACGGAACGCCCGGCGACGTGCCCCAGGGGTGCCCCGCGACGGCCAGCGCCGGATGCCACGAGCACCTCGAAGGAGCGGCCCGGCCGGAAGCCCGAAAGGCTGCCGGCGGAGCGCCTAGTCGTCGTCTCCCAGTACGGGCTCCGGCAGTGTCCCCGCGTTGTGCTCCAGCAGTCGCCAGCCGCGGGCGCCCTCGCCGAGGACGGACCAGCAGCAGTTGGAGAGGCCGCCGAGGCTCTCCCAGTGCTGCGACTCCAGACCGAGGAGGCGGCCGATGGTGGTGCGGATCGTGCCGCCGTGGCTGACGACCACGAGCGTGCCGTCGTCCGGGAGCTTGTCGGCGTGCCGGAGGACCACGGGGGCCGCGCGGTCGGCGACCTCGGTCTCCAGTTCGCCGCCGCCCCGGCGCACCGGCTCGCCGCGCTTCCACGCCGTGTACTGGTCGCCGTACCGCGCGATGATCTCCTCGTGCGTCAGGCCCTGCCAGACGCCCGCGTAGGTCTCGCGCAGGCCCTCGTCGTGGGTGATGTCGAGGTCGGTGAGCACGGACAGCTCGGCGGCCGTGTTCGCGGCCCGCTTCAGGTCCGAGGCGACGATCGCGTCGGGCTTCAGGGACGCGAGCAGCCGGGCGGCACGGCGGGCCTGGCCCACGCCGGTCTCGGTGAGCTCGACGTCCGTCGTGCCCTGGAAGCGGCGCTCCACGTTCCACAACGTCTGGCCGTGGCGCCACAGGATGACGCGGCGCCCCCGGCCCGCCTTCTTCCCGGCCTCGGACAGCGGCCTGCCGTCCGGCACCGGATGCCCCGCACCGGCGGTCACCGAAGCTCTCCGCGCAGTTCGGCGGCGTCCTCCGCGTCCTGGAGCTCGGCGTGCTCGGCGCCCTTGCCGCGCGTGGCCTTCGCGTCCGCGGGCAGGTCGAGCTCGGGGCAGTCCTTCCAGAGCCGCTCCAGCGCGTAGAACACCCGCTCCTCGCTGTGCTGGACGTGCACCACGATGTCGACGTAGTCGAGCAGGATCCAGCGGGCGTCGCGGTCGCCCTCGCGGCGCACCGGCTTCGTGCCGAGCTCCTTGTTCAGCCGCTCCTCGATCTCGTCGACGATCGACTTGACCTGGCGGTCGTTGGGCGCGGAGGCCAGCAGGAAGGCGTCCGTGATCGACAGCACGTCGCTGACGTCGTACGCGATGATGTCGTGCGCGAGCTTGTCTGCGGCCGCCTGCGCGGCGGTGGTGATGAGCTCGATAGAGCGGTCAGTGGCGGTCACTACAAGGCTTTCCGTAGACGGTCAGGAGTCCCCCGAGGGGTTGGGGCCTGTGCGGCGGATCATGCCGGAGACGCGGGGTCTGGCACGCGCATCCGCGCTTGCCGGACGCCATCGCACTCCTCCGGCCTGCTCCGCCGGGCAGGCCCTACCCCAAGGGTCTCACGGACCGCCGACCGCACCCCACGTGATTGACCGATCATGCCGCGGGCCCGGGGGCCTCCGGAAAGCCTCCCGGAGGCCCCCGGGCCCGCCCCCGGACACGAACAGTGCCCGCACGGGGCCCGTACGGAGAGCTGTGCGGGGGCCTGTACGCAGTGCCCGGACCCAGTGTCCGTACCCGGTGTCCGTACCGGATGTCCGGATGTCCGCCGCCGGGTGCCCGACCCGCCGCGCGGCCCGGGCACCCCGAAGGCGCCGCCCGTCACGCGCCCGTCATCCGCCCGACGAACCCGCCGAGCCACCCACCTCGTAGTCCTGGCCCAGTACGACCGACACGTCCGCGTTCGACGTGGTCCTGCCCTTCTTCACCGAACTCGTCGGCAGGCCCAGCGTCTTGGCGACCTCCACCGCGTCCTCCTTCTTCGCGGCGTCGGCGTATGTGATCTGGGACACGGCCTGGGCGGCATCGGTCTCGCCGCCGTCGACGAAGGTGTAGCCGCCGTTCAGGAGGACGACCCGGGCCTGTTCGGTCGCGTCCTTGTCGCCCGTCGAGTTGCGGATGCCGACCTGGACGGCCGCGCCCTTCTCGGGGCTCTTCGCGGCGCCGCCGAGGACGTCCTTGACCACGCTGTCGCTCGCCTGAGCGCTGAGCCTGCCGTCCGTCTGGACCGGCAGCAGCGCCGTCTTGTAGTCGCCGCCCTTGGCGCGGTCGGCGAGCTTTGCCAGGAAGGCGCCCAGGTCCTTGTCGCTCAGCGAGGGGTCGAGGATCTGCGCGAGCGTCTGCACGGTGGTCGTCGCGGCCTGCGGGTCCGAGGACAGCTTGCGCAGCACTCCCTGCATGACCTGGCCGAACCGCTCCAGCTGAGCGTTCTGCGACTCCCCCGAGGCGCGGTACGTGGCGTACGCGACGGCCATCTTGCCGCTCAGCGTCTGCTCGTCGCCCTTCTTGACGAGGGGCGCCTCGCCCTTCTTCTTCGCGTCTGGGTCCGGCACGTCCGTGTTGGTGTCGATGTCGATGTTGCCGACGAGTTCGACGAGGTTGTTGAGGTACGGGGTGTCGAGACGCCAGGTGCCCTCGACGTCGGTCCCGAGCACGGTGTCGATCTCGTCGCGCGTCCCGGAGGACCCGTCGTCGTCGACCGACTTGGCGAGCGTGGTCGTGGTGCCGTTGTCGTCGGTCAGGGCAAGGGAGTTGGGCAGCAGGACGGTGGTGCCCTGCTTGGTGGTGGTGTTGTTGACGAGCAGCGCCGTCGCCGTGCCGCCGCCCTTGGTGTTGTGCAGGTGGACGATGATCACGTCGCGGTTCTGGGCGCCGCCGGCGGTGGTCGTGCCGGACGCCGACTCGGAGGACGTTCCCGGCAGCCTGCCGTCGTACCAGAGGTAGCCGACCCCGCCGACCGCGACCAGCGCGAGCGTCACGACCAGGGCGACGACACGGCCGCGCGCCCGGCGCTTGGCCTCCTCGCGCCGCTCGGTGCGGTTCTCCGTGAACTTCAGCCAGTCGATGACGTCTTCGGAGTTCTCCGGCTGCTCCTCCACGAAGGCGAACTGCTCGGTCCGGTACTCGCGTTCACCCTGCGGCCCGTCGCCCTGCCGCCCGCCCTCCGGGGACTCCAGGGACTCCGGCGGCTCCGGGGACTGAGCGGGGCGCGCCTGCTTCGGGATGTAGGCAGTCTGCTCCGCGACATGGGCCTGCTGCTGACCGGTGTCATAGGGCGCCACAGGTTGCTGCTGACCCGTGTCATACGACACCACGGGCGACGCCTGCTGCCCCTGCTGGCCCGTCGCGTACGGGTCGTACCCGTACCCCTGCCCGTATCCCTGATCCTGGTGACCCTGGTGACCCACGTGGTCCTGGTGGCCTTGCTGCCCCTGGTACGCCTGGTGTCCTTGCCCGTATCCCTGCGCCTGCCCCCCGTAGGGGTCGTACGAGCCGTACTCCTGCTGGGCCTGCTGGGCCTGCTGGGCCTGAGGTGTGTGCGGAGTCTGGGAAGGTGACGGCACCTGCCGGTACACAGGCTGCCCGAACTCGTCGTAGCCGACGAGCTCGTACTGGTCGCCCCCGTACCCAGCGTCGTATCGGTCGTTCACCGGTGCCCCTCTCGGCTCACTCGCCGCGGTACAGCTCTCGCTTGTCGATGTAGCGCACCACACCGTCCGGCACCAGGTACCAGACCGGGTCGCCCTTCGCGACCCTCACACGGCAGTCTGTGGACGAGATGGCGAGCGCGGGGACCTCGACGAGCGAGACACCGCCCTCCGGCAGACCGGTGTCGGTGAGTATGTGGCCGGGCCGGGTGACCCCGATGAAGTGCGCGAGGGAGAACAGTTCTTCGGCGTCGCGCCAGGTGAGGATCTGACCGAGCGCGTCGGCGCCGGTGATGAAGAAGAGATCCGTGTCGGGGTTGAGCACCCGAAGGTCGCGCAGGGTGTCCGTGGTGTAGGTCGGGCCGCCGCGGTCGATGTCGATGCGGCTCACGGAGAACTGCGGGTTCTCGGCGGTCGCGATGACCGTCATCAGGTAGCGGTCCTCGGCCGGGGAGACCTTGCGGTCGGTCTTCTGCCACGGCTGTCCGGTCGGCACGAACACCACCTCGTCGAGGTGGAACTGCGCGGCGACCTCACTGGCCGCCACGAGGTGCCCGTGGTGGATCGGGTCAAACGTTCCGCCCATGACGCCGAGGCGGCGCTTTCCCGGGTTCGACGGGCCGTTTCCCGGGCCGCGCCGCGCGCTCCGCGCCGTGCCGCCCGCCGGACCGGTAGGCATGTCCTGCTCTCCCATGCGTGCAGACCCTACCGGCCCCGACGACGGGTCCGGTCGCGCGGGCGTCAGCGGTCCCGGTTGAAGCGGGTGGTGATCCACAGCAGCAGCATCAGGATGAAGAAGGCCCCGCCGCCGGTCAGGTAGGGGCTGAGGCTCTCGTGGTTGCCGCCGTGCTCCTCGCCCTCGGCGGCAAGTGTGACCAACTGGGCAGCGGTGCTGTGGAAGCTCATCTTCGGCAGGACCTATCCGGTGGGCGGGATAAAGACTTCCACACATCGTAAGCGGGGGCTGTCGCCGGTATCACTCCGACTCCGCCGTCAGGACTGCCCGGCCTCCGGCACCCCGAACCATCGGTCTCAGCGGTGTGGGCACTCGGCGTCCGCCGGGCGATCCTTCCGGCCGTCTCAACCGTCCGGAACCTTCCGCGGGTCTAAGGGGTCGGGAACCTTCCGCCCGGCCTCACTCGTCCCGTTTGTAGCCGCGCAGAAGGAACCAGGCAGTCAGCACACAGCCGACGACCATCACGATCAGCACGACACGGAGGAGATTCCCCGCCCCTTGCTGCTGGGCGGCGCTCGCGGCCTCGGTGAGCCAGGGCTCGGGGAGATGCTCCATGACGTACGACTCCTTCGCTGTACTGCCCGTCCACGGTATATCCGCCTAGGCTGGACCCCGCCTTGGGGGCACAGAAGGCAATCAAACGCATGGGGGACCACATGCCAGAAGAAAGCCACGAGAACGTACCGAGCAGGCAGCGCCGGCGCTTCGAGGGGATCTCCTCCCGGGCGTACGAACACCCGGCGGACCGCTCGGCCCTGGTCGCCCTGCGCAAGCTCAGCGGCTTCGACACCGTTTTCAAGGCGCTCAGCGGCCTGCTCCCGGAGCGCAGTCTGAGGCTGCTGTTCCTGTCGGACTCCGTGCGCGTCTCGGACGCCCAGTTCACGCACCTGAACGTCATGCTGCGCGACGCCTGTTACATCCTGGACCTGGAGAAGGTCCCGCCGATGTACGTCAACCAGGACCCGCAGCCCAACGCGATGTGCATCGGCCTGGACGAGCCGATCATCGTCGTCACCACCGGCCTCGTGGAGCTGCTCGACGAGGAGGAGATGCGGGCGGTCATCGGCCACGAGGTGGGCCACGCCCTGTCCGGCCACTCCGTCTACCGCACGATCCTGCTCTTCCTGACCAGCCTCGCCCTGCGCGTGGCGTGGATCCCGCTGGGCAACCTCGCGATCATGGCGATCGTGACCGCCCTGCGCGAGTGGTTCCGCAAGTCCGAGCTGTCCGCGGACCGCGCCGGTCTCCTGGTCGGCCAGGACCTGAAGGCCTCGATGCGCGGCCTGATGAAGATCGCGGGCGGCAACCACCTGCACGAGATGAACGTGGACGCGTTCCTCGCCCAGGCCGAGGAGTACGAGGCCGGAGGCGACCTCCGTGACTCGGTGCTCAAGATCCTCAACGTCATGCCCCGCTCCCACCCCTTCACCACGGTCCGGGCGGCCGAGCTGAAGAAGTGGGCCGAGTCCCGCGACTACCAGCGGATCATGGACGGCCACTACCCGCGCCGGGACGAGGACGGGGACACCTCGGTCACGGACTCCTTCCGCCAGTCGGCCGCCAGCTACGCGACGGACGTCAAGAACTCGAAGGACCCGCTGATGAAGCTGGTCAGCGACATCGCGGGCGGCGCGGGCGACCTCGGCGGCCGGGTCCGGCGCGGCTTCGGCGGCTTCGCGACCGGCGGCGGAGGCTCAAGCAGCAGCTCCCCGCAGGACCAGCCGCCCACCGACGGCCCGGATGACGAGAGCCCGAACGGGAGCAACGGCAGGGCCTGAGCGCGGGGCGCCCTGAGCCCGGGCTCTCCACGGCCCCGGAAGACCGGGACCGGACCGGCCCGAGCCCGGGCGCGCCGCAATCCTGGCCGCCGGAAGACCCGGAGCCGGAAGCCGGGTCCGGAGCCAGAATGCGGGGCCGGAACCACAACTGACTGGAGCCAGAAGGCGGGTCCGGAGCCACAGCTCAGGGCCCGAAGCACGGCTCGGGGGCACGGCGGCCCGAGGAGCCAGTCGGGTCCGGCGCCTCCGCCAGGCTGGAGCCAGAAAGCGGGGCCGGAGCCATACAGCTCAGGACCCGAACCACGGCTCAGGGCACGGCGGCCCGAGGAGCCAGTCGGGGCACGGCAGCCCGGGGCGCCGGAGCCTGTCGGGACGCGGCAGCCCGGGGCGCCGGAGCCATCGGGACGCGGCGGCCCACAGAGCCAGTCCGGACACGTGGCGGCCCAGGCAGGCAGAAAGCCCTGAAGACCCAGGGGCCGGACTCGGACTACAGCTTCGGCTGGGCGCTCGCCGCCAGTGATCCGCACAGCGACGTGGCGCTGCCCGTCGCGTACGGGTCGGTGCCGGCCGGGCCGCCCGCCCTGGCCGTCTCGCCCGCGAGCAGCGGGCGCAGATGGTTCGTCGCGTCCTCGGCGCAGGCCAGCGGCCCGGCCTGGACGTACGAGACGACCAGCTCGGTCTGGTGCATGCGCAGGTCGTCGCGGTCGAAGCGGAAGTGCAGCTCGCGCCGCACGGTGAACAGCGAGGCCTTGGCCTTCTCGTCCGAGCCGGTCGGCCGCAGGGCGTAGACGAAGGTGTGGTCGGCGCTGACCTCAAGGGTGTCGGAGTCGGTCTCGGCGGCCGACAGCGTGCCCTGCACCCGGATCTTGCTGTCGGCCAGCTCCGCCTGGTTGGGGTCGAAGCGGACCAGCCAGCCGGTGGGCGCGTGCCGCCCGTCCGCGGTCGGCCGCTCGAAGCTCTGGTCGAACTGGTCGAGCTGCTGCGGGTCGAGCCGTATCCGCACGGACCGGGTGGCGCCGCCGGTGAGGACGTCCGGGTCGAGCGAGGACTCGACGAGGTAGTCCTTCGCCGTGGTCAGGGCGGTGACGACCTGGCTGTCGGAGAAGTGGGCGGTGCGCCGGGAGGCGGGCAGCGTGATGCCCTCGGCGCCGATGCGGAACTGGTCGGCCGGGCTGTGCGCGTACAGCGAATCGATGTCGGTGGAGCCGGGCACGGCGCTCTGCGGCGCGAGCGGTATCACGGTCATCCGCAGCGGCTCGGGGTGCTTGGCGGCGGGCGTCTGGTACGGATGGCGTACGCCCATGTAGATCGCGGTGCCGAAGGCCACGGCGATCAGCAGGACGAGGATCAGCGCCTGCCGGGACAGGCCCCGGCGCATCGGCGGGCGGCGGCGGACGGCCGGGGTGTGGTCGCCGATCCGCTCCTGTGCGGAGAACTCCTGGAGGCGGGCAGCGCGGACGAACGACTCGTCGAAGACGACGGATCGATACTCTTCCTCGCCACCACCAGGAGCACCCTCGGGGGTCCCCTCAGGTGGGTCTCCAGGTCCGCCCATACATTCAGAGTAGGTCGCAGGGACCTCAGGTAAACGCCCTGGTACACGACAAGTTCTGACAGGACCTCACGGAAGCCCTACGGCGTGCGCGGCACCGCCGAGACGGCTGGCTGGGAATAGTCGGCCGAAGCCGAGGGACCCACTCCGCTTCCCTGTTCGAGGCCTGTGGAGGCGGGCGGCGGAACCTGGTCCCGACTGCCCGAGGAAGCTCCCCGGTAGACCGCCGTGAAAGCGAGCGCGACCATGCCGATCCCCATCACGAGGGCGAGCATCCAGGCGACGGGACGGTGCCAGCGGGCCTGCTTCCCGTACGTCCCCGGGTTGCCGTAGCCGCCGTGCAGGACGTCTCGGTCGTCGAGGTCGTCCACATCGGGGTCGTGGCCGAAATCACCACGGCCGTCGGGTCCGAATCCGTCGTCGTAGAGCTCGTCGTCGCCGCGTACCCCCCGGGGGTGAGTCCGGCGGGCTTCGGCCTCGGAGGCCTCGGCTCTCGCCTGGGCGGCGGCCAGGAGGCGCTCGACGGCGGTCGGTTCGTGAACCGTGGCCGCCCGTACAAAGGCCTCGTCGAAGACCACGGAGGCGAACTCTTCGTCCGCACCCCCGCGGTCGCGGTCGTCGTCGGGCTCCCAGCCGTCAGGGAACGGCGTGCCCCCCACGTCCTCCGGCACGGATCCAGAGTAGACCGGGGTGGTCAATTTGGGCAGACGGTAAGGAAATTCATCCGCCTGGCGAGACGCTTTCCGGGCGAGGCCCCCAAACACTCCGTGCGGGGTTTTCTCGGCGAGTTCCCCGAGCGCCCCTCGCCACGTCCCCGAGAGCCCCCGGACACGCCCCGGGAAGCCCCTTCAGCGGGTCCTCGGAGAGCCGAAGGCCCCGCCCGGCCGCGGAGAGCCGACGGCCCCCTCAGCGGCGGATGTGCCCGTCACCCGTAACGATGTACTTCGTGCTCGTCAGCTCCGGCAGCCCCATCGGCCCCCGCGCGTGCAGCTTCTGCGTGGAGATCCCGATCTCCGCGCCGAAGCCGAACTGACCGCCGTCGGTGAAGCGCGTGGACGCGTTCACGGCGACCGTCGTGGAATCGACCAGCTGGGTGAACCGGCGGGCGGCCTGCTGCGAGGTGGTGACGATCGCCTCCGTGTGCCCGGAGCTCCAGAGCCGGATGTGCGCCACGGCCCTGTCGAGCGAGTCGACGACGGCGGCGGCGATGTCGTACGACAGGTACTCGGTGTCCCAGTCCTCGGTCGTGGCCTCGACGACGGTGGCCCTGGAGTCCTTGGCGTACGCGAGGACGCGCTCGTCGGCATGCACGGTGACCCCGGCGTCCGCGAGGGCGTCGAGGGCACGGGGCAGGAACTCGGGCGCGATGTCCTGGTGGACGAGGAGCGTCTCGGCGGCGTTGCAGACGCTGGGCCGCTGCGCCTTGGAGTTGATCAGGATGTCGATCGCCATGTCGAGGTCGGCCTGCGCGTCGACGTAGACGTGGCAGTTGCCGGTGCCGGTCTCGATGACCGGGACGATGGACTCCTGGACGACCGTCTGGATCAGGGAGGCCCCGCCGCGCGGGATGAGCACGTCGACGAGACCGCGGGCGCGCATCAGCTCCCGTACGGACTCCCGGCCCTCGCCGGGCACGAGCTGTACGGCGTCGGCGGGCAGGCCCGAGCCGCCCACCGCGTCGCGCAGGACCCGTACGAGGGCGGTGTTGGACTCGTAGGCGGAGGACGAGCCGCGCAGCAGCACCGCGTTGCCGGACTTCAGGCAGAGGGCGGCCGCGTCGACCGTCACGTTCGGGCGGGCCTCGTAGATGATCCCGACCACGCCGAGCGGGACGCGGACCTGGCGCAGGTCGATGCCGTTGGGCAGGGTCGAGCCGCGGACGACCTCGCCCACCGGGTCGGGCAGCGCCACCACGTCGCGTACGTCCGAGGCGATCGCGCGGATCCGCTCGGGGGTGAGCGTCAGCCGGTCGATGACCGACTCGCTGGTGCCGGCCTCACGGGCGCGCTCGACGTCCTTGGCGTTGGCCTCGACGATCTCGCTCGTACGGACCTCCAGCGCGTCCGCGATCGCGAGCAACGCGTCGTCCTTCTCGGCCCGCGGGAGCGGGGCGAGGTCGGCGGCGGCGCCCTTGGCACGGTAGGCGGCCTGGGTGACCGGGGACATCGAGTCGTACGGCGAGAGCGTGGTCATATCCCGCAGGGTAGTGCGCCCGCGAGAGCTGTTCAGCCGTTGTCCCACACCGCGAGACAGGTCCTGAAATGCCCCTAGAAAGGGTGTACGCCCACAGGTGTCGCCGGCAGCGGTCCGTATCCCTCAGCGATGCGCTGGTGGTAGGTCTCGCGGTCGATGACCTCCAGGCCGACGATCTCCCAGGGCGGCAGTTTCGCGGTCTGGCGGTGCTCGCCCCACAGGCGCAGCGCGACAGCGGCGGCGTCGTGCAGGTCGCGGGCCTCTTCCCAGTAGCGGATCTCCGCGTGGTCGTTGGCATAGCGGCTGGTCAGCAGAAAGGGATGGTCGTGGGCGAGCTGCTCCAGACCGCGCCTGACCTCCTTCAGCGGGGCCTCGGCACCCGAGACGCTCAGCGTGACGTGCCACAGCCTCGGCAGGTCCTGCGGCTCCTCGACCTCGTAGGTGTCGCCGGCCGCGACGCTGGTGAGGGCCCGCTCCTCGCCGGCCACCCGGGAGCCGACACCACCGCGGGACGCCGCCGCCCCAGGGCGCACTCGTCTCACGACGGCCTCCTTTACGCAATGGGTCCGCTCGGACTGAGGGGGTCTCCCTGAAACAAAGTTGAGCAGGTGGGAAGCCTCCGTGTGACGGTTTTACGGAACGTCCACCGGCGGGGGCCTTCCTTTCGGCCGTTTACGGGTGGAGCAGCACCAGATCGTCCCTGTGTACGACTTCGCGTTCGTACGCCGGACCCAGCTCGCGGGCCAGCTCGTGCGTGGAGCGGCCGATCAGCTGCGGGATCTCCTTGGCGTCGAAGTTCACCAGTCCCCGGGCGACCGCCCGGCCCGCGCTGTCGCGCAGTTCGACGGGATCGCCCGCGGCGAAGTCGCCCTCGACGCCCGCGATGCCGGCCGGCAGCAGGGACGTACGCCGCTCGACGACCGCGCGCACGGCCCCGTCGTCGAGAGTGAGGGCGCCCTGCGGGGTTGACGCGTGCTGGAGCCACAGGAGCCGGTCGGCGGAGCGGCGGCCCGTGGAGTGGAAGTAGGTGCCGGTGTCCCGGCCCGCGAGGGCGTCCGCGGCGTGCACCGCGCTCGTCAGCACCACGGGGATCCCGGCCGCGGCCGCGATGCGGGCCGCCTCGACCTTGGTGACCATGCCGCCGGTGCCGACGCCCGCCTTGCCCGCGCTGCCGATGTCCACGTGCGCGAGGTCCGCCGGGGTGCGCACTTCCGCTATCCGTGACGTGCCGGGCTTGCCGGGGTCGCCGTCGTACACCCCGTCCACGTCGGAGAGGAGGACCAGCAGGTCGGCGCGGACGAGGTGGGCGACGAGGGCGGCGAGCCGGTCGTTGTCGCCGAAGCGGATCTCGTCCGTGGCCACGGTGTCGTTCTCGTTGACGACCGGCAGGGCGCCCATCGCGAGGAGCTTGTCGAGGGTGCGCGAGGCGTTGCGGTGGTGGGCGCGGCGGCTCATGTCGTCGGAGGTGAGCAGCACCTGGCCGACCCGGACGCCGTAGCGGGCGCAGGAAGCGGTGTAGCGGGCGACCAGGAGGCCCTGGCCGACGCTGGCGGCGGCCTGCTGGCGGGCGAGGTCCCTGGGGCGGCGGCGCAGGCCCAGCGGGGCCAGGCCCGCGGCGATGGCACCGGACGAGACGAGGACGATCTCCCTCTCACCGCCGCTGCGCGCCTTGGCGAGGACGTCCACGAGGGCGTCCACCCGGTCGGCGTCGAGGCCTCCGGACGCGGTGGTCAGGGACGAGGAGCCCACCTTGACGACGATCCTGCGGGCCTCCGCCACGCCCGCCCGTCTCCCGCCACCGCCCTCAACCGAGGCCCTTCGGGCCGCCCCTTCGTCCCGACTCGCCGCCTGCCCTGCCGCCTGCCTTGCCGCTGACACGCTGTACCCCAATGTTCCGACCAGCCCGGTCTGTGCAATCTACGTGACCGAGGGTGGCCGGCGCCGCCGCGTTTCGAGTGGCGGACGGCAGGAGGGCCGCGGAGGCCCGAGTGAGGAAGACGAGAGAACCAGCTCACAGGTTCCAGTCTTTTTAGCCCGAAATACGGTGAATGACCTCACGCAAGATTGCTAGCGGGCCCGCCGAAGTCATACGGTCAGGGATCGGCTTCCCGCTGGCACGAGGATCCGCGAGAAATCGCGGGGATTCGCGAGGCATGACGAGGCCGACCCCCATGTTTCCCCCCATCCGTCGCATCCCTCGCAGGAGCCCATTCCGTGCCCTCCGCCGGACTCGCCCCCCGCCGCATCGTGCAGCTGTCGGCGCTGCTCTCGATGTTCGCGCTCTTCACGGCGCAGATCGTCTCCGCTCTGCTGCCGAACGTCCCGGTGTTCATCGCCGCGAGCGCCGCCGGGCTCGCCCTCGACGTGTTCCTGCAGTACCGGGACCCCGGTCTGCTCTCGCTCCTGGGCAAGGTCCGCTTCGACGTCACGGTCCGGCAGTTGCTGCGCGACATGCTGATCCTGGTGGGGCTGCTGCGGATCGAGGGCATCAACCCGACGCGCGAGCAGGCACCGCTGCTGGTCGCGATGTGCGTGTTCTACGCCCTGCACTTCGCCTGCCAGGCCGCCGCGGTCGTGGTCCGCCGCACCCGTACGCTGCCGATCGTCACCCGCAACATCGACGCGTCCGCGCTGCGTCTGAGCGCCGCGCCGCCGCGCATCCTGGCCCGCCGCCCGGGTCACCGCCTGCTCACCTTCTCGATCCCGACCACGGCCGGCCTGATGGTCACCGCGGCCACCACGGACGCGTACTGGGGCGCCATCGGCGTCGGCGTCGCGCTCGTCCTGATCGGCGGCGGCACGGCCTACCTCGCCACCTGGCTGCTGCCGAAGAAGCGCGCCAAGAGCGAGCAGAAGGTGATGGAGTGGCTGGACGAGTGGCTGGCCGACTACCGGCCGACCGTCGCCATGTACTTCTCGGGCGGTACGACCTCCGCGTACCAGGCGAATATGTGGCTCTCCACGCTCTCCTCGGTCAACGCCAAGCCGCTGATCGTGCTGCGTGAGCGCTTCATGGTCCAGAAGATCGACGCCACGGACGTCCCGGTCATCTGCTTCCCCAAGGTCACGACGATGTTCTCGCTGGAGAACTCGACGCTGAAGATGATGCTGCACCCGGCCAACGCCGCGAAGACCTCGCAGGTCCTGCGCATCCCCACGATCAAGCACGCCTTCATCAACCACGGCGAGTCCGACAAGCTGTCCTCCTGCAACCCGTACGCGAAGGCGTACGACGAGGTGTGGGTGGCCGGTCCCGCGGCGCGCGAGCGGTACGCGCTGGCCGAGGTCGGCGTCGAGGACAAGGACATCGTGGAGGTCGGCCGCCCGCAGCTGGCGCCGATCCGCCCCTACTCCGGGGCGCCGACGGGCACGTACACGACCGTGCTGTACGCCCCCACCTGGGAGGGCTGGGACGGCAACCCCGGCAACACCTCGGTGGTGCTGGCCGGCGAGAACATCGTGAAGCGGCTGCTCGCCGACGAGGGCGTGCGGCTCCTCTACAAGCCGCACCCGATGACGGGTTCCGTCGACCCGCGGGCGGGCGCCGCGAACCAGCGCATCATGGCGATGATCCGCGAAGCCAACACCAAGCGGTCGGGCGCGCGTCCGGACGCCGGTGCCGCCGCCGAACTGACGCGCCGCACGGCCGAGTTGGACAAGCTCACGTCCACCGACTTCCGTGAGAGCGCGGACGAGATGGAGCGGATGCTGCTCCAGGGCGCGCCGCGGGGCGACCGCGAGGCCGCCATCGTCGAGGCCACGCTGGCCTGGGAGAAGGCCTACTGGGCGTCCTTCCCGGAGTGGGAGCACCAGATCATCACGGACGCGCGGCCGGCCATCTTCGCCTGCTTCAACCAGGCGGACCTGCTGATCAGCGATGTCTCCTCGGTCGTCTCCGACTGGCTGTCGAGCGAGAAGCCGTACGCGGTCGCCAACACCTCGGGGATGTCCGAGGCGGCGTTCCGTGCGGGCTTCCCGACCGTGTCCGCGGGCGCCATCCTGACGCCCAAGGCGGGAGGCGTGCCCGCGCTCCTGGAGTCGGTCCGCCACCCGGAGAAGGACCACTTCACGGCGGCCCGTGCCGAGCTCAAGGAGCACCTGCTCGGCCCGTCCGACCCGCCGTCGCTCGCCCGCTTCGACGCGGCGATCGACGACCTCTGCACCAAGGCCGACGAGCGGCGCGTCCGCATGGAGTCCCGCCTCGCCGCGGAGATCCCCTCCCCGCGCTCCGCGAAGGAGGACGCGGCCGAGGAGGCCGCGCAGGACCCGAACGAGGCGGACGACTCCGTCAACGCGTAGCCGCTGCCGCGGGGAGCACGTGGGAAGAGGGCCCGGAGTTTCTCCGGGCCCTCTTCCTGTTTTGCTTGCGTACGTTTTCGGGTGCGGGTGAGTGGGGGCTTGGCTGCGCGGTTCCCCGCGCCCCTTAAAAGATAGAAGCCTGGGGCGAGGGAACCTCGCGAACGGCCCCCACCGGCCAGCAGTGTGCATACGGACCGTGGGGCCTGGGGACCGAGCCCCCGGTTGCGGTCCGGTCTAGAACGGGTCGAAGTCGTCGAACTCCTGGTCCGCCTCGTCGCGCTCCGCCTGCTTCTCGCGTCGCCGCGTGACGGCGGGCCGAGGCGCCTCGAACCGGTGGTCCTCGCCACGGCGACCGAGCATCTCGGCCCCCGCCATGACCGTCGGCTCCCAGTCGAAGACGACCGCGTTCTCCTCGGGGCCGATGGCGACCCCGTCGCCGTGCCGGGCCCCCGCCTTCATCAGCGAGTCCTCCACACCGAGGCGGTTGAGCCGGTCGGCGAGGTAGCCGACGGCCTCGTCGTTGCTGAAGTCGGTCTGACGGACCCAGCGCTCGGGCTTCTCGCCGCGTACGCGGAAGAGTCCGTCCTCCTCCTTGACCACCGTGAAGCCGGCGTCGTCGACCGCTTTCGGGCGGATGACGATACGGGTGGCCTCCTCCTCGGGCTTCGCCGCACGGGCCTGTGAGACCAGGCCGGCGAGGGCGAAGGAGAGCTCCTTGAGGCCCGTGTGGGCCACCGCCGAGACCTCGAAGACCTGGTAGCCGCGCGCCTCCAGCTCCGGGCGGACCATCTCGGCCAGGTCCTTGCCGTCCGGTACGTCGATCTTGTTGAGGACGACCAGCCGGGGCCGGTTGCCGAGGCCGCCGTACTGCTTCAGCTCCTCCTCGATGATGTCGAGGTCGGAGACCGGGTCGCGGTCGGACTCCAGGGTCGCCGTGTCGAGGACGTGGACGAGCACCTCGCAGCGCTCCACATGGCGCAGGAACTCCAGGCCGAGGCCCTTGCCCTGGCTCGCCCCGGGGATCAGTCCCGGCACGTCCGCGATCGTGTAGACGGTCGAACCCGCCGTCACCACACCGAGGTTGGGGACGAGGGTCGTGAACGGGTAGTCCGCGATCTTCGGCTTGGCGGCCGACAGGACCGAGATCAGCGAGGACTTGCCCGCGCTCGGGTAGCCGACGAGCGCGACGTCCGCGACCGTCTTCAGCTCAAGGACGATGTCCTGGAGGTCACCGGGCACGCCGAGCAGCGCGAAGCCGGGCGCCTTGCGGCGCGCCGAGGCCAGCGCCGCGTTGCCGAGGCCGCCCCGGCCGCCCTGTGCGGCGACGAAGGTCGTGCCCTGGCCGACCAGGTCCGCGAGTACGTTCCCCGCCTTGTCCTGGATCACCGTGCCGTCCGGCACCGGCAGGACCAGGTCCTGGCCGTCCTTGCCGGATCGGTTGCCGCCCTCGCCGGGCTTGCCGTTGGTGGCCTTGCGGTGCGGGGAGTGGTGGTAGTCGAGGAGCGTGGTGACGGACTGGTCGACGACCAGGATCACGTCACCGCCACGGCCGCCGTTGCCGCCGTCCGGGCCGCCGAGCGGCTTGAACTTCTCACGGTGGACGGAGGCACAGCCGTGACCTCCGCTACCCGCGGCGACATGCAGCTCGACGCGGTCCACGAAGGTGGTCATGGGATGTGCCTCCAGTTACGTACGGAAATCTCTCATCGATGATCACCCGGCGGTCTTCGCCGCTCAGTGATCACTACTCAGTTAAAACACGCGAAAGGCGGACCCGCTTCCCGTACGGGAAGTGAGGTCCGCCTCGCGAAAGATCCGGTCAGGCGACCGGAACGATGTTCACGACCTTGCGGCCACGGTGGGTACCGAACTCCACCGCACCGGCGGCGAGGGCGAACAGCGTGTCGTCCTTGCCGCGGCCGACGCTGGCGCCGGGGTGGAAGTGGGTGCCGCGCTGGCGGACCAGGATCTCACCGGCGTTGACGACCTGACCGCCGAAGCGCTTCACGCCGAGCCGCTGAGCATTGGAGTCGCGACCGTTCCGGGTGGACGATGCGCCCTTCTTGTGTGCCATCTCTCCTCAGTCCCTTACTTCGCAGCCGCGGGGATCTCAGTGACCTTGATCGCCGTGTACTGCTGGCGGTGGCCCTGACGACGGCGGTAGCCGGTCTTGTTCTTGTAGCGAAGGATGTCGATCTTCACACCCTTGTGGTGATCCACGATCTCGGCCTGGACCTTGATGCCGGCAAGGACCCACGGGTCACTCGTCACGGCGTCGCCGTCGACAACGAGCAGGGTCGAGAGCTCGACCGTGTCGCCAACCTTGGCAGTGGAAATCTTGTCAACCTCAACGATGTCGCCGACAGCAACCTTGTGCTGGCGACCACCGCTGCGCACGATGGCGTACACGCGGATCTCTCTCTCGCTCGAAATCGGAATCCCCGCAGTCCAGCCGCCGAGGAAAGCAGGCGGCCTCTCCCGGGGCGCGAACCACCGGGAGGAAGAGGTTTACGGGAATGCGGTGCGTCAGTAAACACACCGAGGGTCAAGGTTACGGGGCCCCGACCTGGGGGTCAAACCGGGTCGGGGGCGGCTCCTCACCAGGACCTGACCAGGACCTACGTGGTCGGCTTCTCACCGTCGTCGGGCAGCGGCTTCACGCCCTTGCACAGGTCCGTGGTGTCCGCGGTGCCCGGATAGGCCGCCTTGGTCACCCGGTCGAAGTGGACCTTGTACATGTCGTGCACGGCGTCGTCGTCGACCTTCACGATCGACTCGTCGTTCTCGCGCAGCGCCGGGCCCGTGTAGTTGCCGGAGCCGGTGAAACTGACCTTGTTCTTCACGCCGTCGTACATGCCGTCGATGAGGATGTACTTGGAGTGGATGATGTACGGCGTCGACAGCTTCTGGCCGGGGTTCAGCGGGTCCCGGTCGTCGTTGTAGCAGCGCACGGTCGGGCCGCCGGTGGTGTGCAGCTTCTCCCACGTGCCCGCGGTGCCACCGCTGCTCTTGGCGCTGTCCGACTCCGCGTAGACGATGCTCACGGAGCAGCCCGCCTTCTTCAGTGAGACCAGCTTCTCCGCGATGGCCAGCCGTGTGATCTTGAAGATCGCCACCCGGACCTTGGTCGACTGCGTGACGCCCGCGGTGTCCTTGTACTTGCAGGTCACGTTGTTGAGGATCGAGTACACCGTGTCGGTGGCCCGGGTGTTGCCGGCCCGCGGGAAGAAGTACGCCTTGTAGAGGCCGTTGCTCACCGTGCGGTAGTTCCAGGACTCCCAGTCCTGCGCGACCATCGTGTCGAAGTAGTCCGCGTAGGCGTCGTACATCGTCGGGTTGTTCGGCAGCAGCAACGCGTCGTTGAAGAACTTGGTGTGCGCCGACGGCGTGGAGTTCGAGGTGGTCTCGACGACCACGTTCGTGGCGCCCTTGACCGCCGAGAACAGCCAGAACTTGTTGTGCATGATCGACTGCCCGAACTTCGGGTCGCCGAGGCACGACTTGTTCTCCGGGCAGGTCGCGACGTACGAACCCTGCGTACGGTCCGTGCCGAGCCCCGAGGCCAGCGTGCCGTACGCGGTGTTGGTGGGGCGGTCGCTGATGCTGGACTCGTCGAGCAGCACCTGGACGTCGACGCCACGGTTCTTGGCCGCCACGAGCGCGTTGACGACCGAGGCCTCCCAGACGTGGTAGACCGCGACCTTGATCGTGGAGCCGGGCAGCGCGGCGTTCGTCAGCTCGATGAGCCTCGTACGGATCGCGGTCTGCTCGTCGGCCGTACCGAGCGGGTCGTTGAAGATCGGCCCCTCGGTCCACGCCGGGTTGTCCACGGCCTGTGCGGTACCCGCCGACATGACGGCCTGTCCACCCGCCGCGGACAGCACCGTGGCCAGCGCGACAGCCTGCCGCCCACCCTTGACCGGCTTTACGGCACGGTGTCGCCCAGTGCCCTTCAGGCGCACGCGCGCCATTCCAATCCCCTCCCCTGACACGTGTGAGCGTCTCCCCAACGCACACCCGTGTGTTCACGCCTATGACTGCATGAGTTTTACAGGTAGATGATCGCCTTCCAAGAGGCGGGGGGTGATTGTGATGACCGTGATGCTTCTGAAAACATGTCAGGAGCCCCCAAACCGGGCGGAAGTCACGGCGGTTCGGTTCCCCTGACGGAGCGTCGTCCGAGCAGCCGAACGCCCCCTGGCCTGCGGTCGGACCGCGGGCCAGGGGGCGTCTTCGGTTACGCGGGTGCTCAGCCCTCGTCGGTGGAGGCCGTGACGGTGGACGGAGTCTGCTGCTCCGCCGCCGCGGTCTTCTTCGACGTCGACTTCGTGGCCGTCTTGGCGGTCTTCGCCGTCTTCTTGGCCACGGTCTTCTTGGCGGCCGTCTTCTTGGCCGTCGTCGTCTTCTTCGCGGCGGCCTTCTTCGCGGGCGCCTTCTTGGCCGTCTTGCGGGCCGTCTTCTTGGCCGGGGCCTCTCCGTCGCCGGACGCCTCCGCGGGGGCCTCGGCGGCCTCCGTCCGGGCTTCCGCGGGAGCCTCCGCCGAGGCCGAGGGGACGACCATGACGGCCGTCTCCGCGGGCGCGGTGGGAGCGGTGGCCTTGCGGACCGCACGGCGGCGCGCCCGCGGCGGGGCGGCGCTGTCCGTGGCGGGCTCCGGCTGCGGCTCGGCGACCGGCTCGGCCTTGGGCTCGACGGGTGCGGCGACCGGCTCGGTGACGGTCACCACGGCCTCCTCCGCGGCCTTGGGCGAACCGGCGGGCGCGGTGGCCTTGCGGGTCGCCCGACGGCGCGTACGCCCCTTGGGCGCGGCGTCCTCGACGGCGGGGGCCGCGGCCGCCGGGGCCTCGACCACCGGGTCCTCGGCGGCGGCGGGCTCGGCCTGCGCGGTGGCGGCCTGCTCCGGCTGCACGGGACGCTCGACCTCGTCCTGCGACGTCACGGACTGGGCCGTCGGAGCCTCCGAGCGGCGCTCGGAGCGACGGCTCTCGGACCTCGGCGCGCCGGCCGGGGCCGACGCACGCCTGCCGGCACGGCGCCGCGAACGGCCCCGCGTGGCCGCGGCCTCCGCCTCGGCGGCGCTGCTGTAGAGGTCCTCGTCCGGTACGAACTCGGGCTCGGGCAGCGCGACCGGCTCGGCGGCCTCCGCGGCGACCTCGGCCGCCGTCTCGTCGGGCTCGGCCGTCTCCGCCTCGTGCGTGTGCTCGTGGTCGTGGTCGTGGGTCTGCTCGGCACCGCCACGGCCGCGCTTCTTGCGCTTGCCGCCGCCTCCGGCGGAGGTCGGCTGCTCCATGTGCACGATCACGCCACGGCCGTTGCAGTGGACGCAGGTCTCGGAGAACGACTCCAACAGGCCCTGGCCGACCCGCTTACGGGTCATCTGGACGAGGCCCAGCGAGGTCACCTCGGCGACCTGGTGCTTCGTACGGTCGCGTCCCAGGCACTCCAGGAGGCGGCGCAGCACCAGGTCGCGGTTGGACTCCAGGACCATGTCGATGAAGTCGATGACGACGATGCCGCCGAGGTCGCGCAGCCGCAGCTGGCGCACGATCTCCTCGGCCGCCTCCAGGTTGTTCCTGGTGACCGTCTCTTCGAGGTTGCCGCCCTGACCGGTGAACTTGCCGGTGTTGACGTCGATGACGATCATCGCTTCGGTCTTGTCGATGACCAGCGAACCACCGCTCGGCAGCCAGACCTTGCGGTCCAGCGCCTTGGCGAGCTGCTCGTCGATCCGGTACGTCGCGAAGACGTCGACCTCGGAGGTCCACCTCGACAGGCGGTCGGCCAGGTCGGGCGCGACATGGGCGACGTACCCGTGGATGGTCTCCCACGCCTCGTCGCCGCTCACGATGACCTTGGTGAAGTCCTCGTTGAAGATGTCGCGGACGACGCGGACGGTCATGTCCGGCTCGCCGTAGAGAAGCGTCGGTGCGTTGCCGCCCTTCGCCTTCTTCTGGATGTCCTCCCACTGCGCCTGGAGCCGCTCGACGTCACGGCGCAGCTCGTCCTCGCTCGCGCCCTCGGCGGCGGTGCGCACGATGACGCCCGCGTCCTCGGGGACGATCTTCTTGAGGATGGTCTTCAGACGCGCGCGCTCGGTGTCGGGCAGCTTGCGGCTGATGCCGGTCATCGAGCCCTCGGGCACGTAGACCAGGTAGCGGCCGGGGAGGGACACCTGGCTGGTGAGGCGGGCGCCCTTGTGGCCGATCGGGTCCTTGGTGACCTGCACGAGGACCGACTGGCCGGACTTGAGGGCACTCTCGATGCGGCGGGGGCCGTTGGCCATGCCCAGCGCCTCGAAGTTGACCTCACCGGCGTACAGCACGGCGTTGCGGCCCTTGCCGATGTCGATGAAGGCGGCCTCCATCGACGGCAGCACGTTCTGGACCTTGCCCAGGTAGACGTTGCCGACGTACGAGGTGGCCTGCTCCTTGTTGACGTAGTGCTCGACGAGCACGTTGTCTTCCAGGACGCCGATCTGGGTGCGCTCGCCGCTCTGGCGGACGACCATCACACGCTCGACGGCCTCACGACGGGCCAGGAACTCGGCCTCGGTGATGATCGGAACGCGGCGGCGGCCCTGCTCGCGCCCCTCGCGGCGGCGCTGCTTCTTGGCCTCCAGACGGGTCGAGCCCTTGATGGACTGCACCTCGTCCGAGGCGTCGGCCCGCTCTTGGTTCTTGCTGCGCGGCTCACGGACCTTGACGACCGTGCGCTCGGGGTCGTTGTCGCTCGTCTCGGCCTCGCCGGACGAGTCACCGGCGCGACGACGACGGCGCCGACGGCGACGGCTGCTGCTGGAGCCGCCCGCCTCCTCGCGCTCGTCCTCGGCGTCCTCTTCCGTCTGCTCGGCGGTGTCCTCGGCATCCTGGGCAGCCTGCTCGGACCGCTCGGCGGCGTAGTCGTCACCGTCTCCCGACTCGCCGTCCGCCTCGGCGGACTCGCCCCGGCGGCGGCGACGGCCGCCACGACGGCGCCGACGGCGTGAACCGGTCTCCTCGCCGTCGTCACCCTCGGCGGAGTCGTCGGCGGTGTCCTCCGCGGACTCCTCGTCGACGGGCTCCTCCTCGGGCTCGGGGGCCTCCGCCACGGGGGCGGCGGGCTCCTCGGCCTTCCTGCTGCGGCGGCGCCTGCGCGATCCGCCGGTCTCCTCCTCGGCGACGGGGGCGGCCTCCTGGACCGGCTCCACGATGTCCTCGGGGGCCCCGGGCTCCTCGGCGGCCTCGGCAGCCGCGGCGGCCGCGGCGCGCTCCGGCGTCTGGAACATCGGCTCGGTGAAGACAGGCGCCTGGAACACGGCGACCGAGGGACGCGCGGGGCGCCGCGAGGATTCCTTCTCGGTCTCCGCGCTCTTGTCCGGCGCGGGCGCGGCGAAGCCTCCGGCGGCCTTGCGCGTGGCACGGCGGCGGGCGCGGCGCGGGGCGCCGTCCTCGGTGTCGGTGGTGGTGTCGGCCTCGGGGGCCCGGTCGTTCTTGGCAGCGGCCACGGGGGCCTCCCTGCGCTCGTCGCGGACATCGGCCTCGACGGGCTCGGTCGCGGTGGGGGTCTCGGCGCGCTCCGCCTCGGGCGGGGTGGCGCGGCGGGCGGGCTCGGCGGCGGCCTCGGCGGGCGCCGTCGCGGGCACCTCGGCCTCGGCCTGCGGCGCACCGGTGGGCGCGGTGGCCCGACGGGTGGCCCTGCGGCGGGTACGGCCCTTGGGGGCGGCGTCCTCGGCCTCGACGGCCGGCGCCTCTTCGGCCTCGGCGGCGGCCGGGGCGGTGGTCGTGGCCACGGCGGCCTCGTCGGCCCCGGTGGTCACTACGGCCTCGGCGGCCTCGGTCTCCGTGGGCGCACCGGCGGGTGCGGTGGCACGGCGCGTGGCCCGACGGCGGGTACGCGGCGCCGGAGCGGCCTCCTCGGCCACGGGCTCGGCGGCGGGCGTCTCGGGCTCGGCCTGTACGGCAGGAGCGGCGGCGACGGCCTCTTCGGTCACGGCGGTCGCGGCGGGCCCTGCGCTCTCAGCCGCCTCGGCGGCCTGCGGCGCACCGGCGGGAGCGGACGCACGACGAGTGGCCCGACGGCGCGTACGCGGCGCCGGGGCAGCCTCCTCGGCTGCGGGCTCCGCCTGTACGGCAGGTTCGGCGGCGGCCTCGGCCGCCGGCTCGTCGGTGACAGACGTCTCAGTGACCGCCTTCTCTGGGGCCACCGCTTCAGCGGCCGCAGCCGCCTCTTCGGTCTCCTCCGGCTCCTCCGTCGCAAGATCGGTGGAGCTCACGGCCGGTATGGCCGGCGCGGTGGTCTCGGCCACACTCTCGCCCTCGGTGTTCCCGGCGGGCGGTCCCGCGGGGCGGGACGCGGCGCGACGACGCCTGCGCGGCGGCAGGGTGTCGCTGGGGGTGCTGTTCTCGGAGCCGTTGGAGGGCTCAGCGGGTTCGGTCGGTTCGAGCATGCGGGTGGATCTCCCGTCAGGCTCCCGGGCGCCGCGGATCCGGTGACGTCCGCGGCTCGCGCGATGCGCGGTGCCGCCGTCCGGGGCGCGGGCGCCGCACGGGAGCTCTCTGTGTCCTGTCTCGCCGGTTCCGTACGCCATGTGTGCGTACGGCCTGGCGAAAGTCTTCTGGTCGGTGCGCTGCCCGACCCAGGTGGCTCCCGGATACGAGGGCGGCGCTTCGACGTACGTCCTTACGCGGGACCTTCCTTACGCCGGTGCCTTCGCGGCGGCAGCGGTCGCGGCCGTGGGTGAGGCGGCAGCCACTGCCTCGCGGTCGGGCGCGAGCGGGTCGGTCACCGTGCCGGTCTCTTCATCGAAAAGCCCCTGCGCCAGCCTGATCACCCCTGCGGGGACCGGCGGCGCCAGGTCGGCCACAGCTCGGAGACCGGACAGGACGTCGTCAGGTCGAACGGCAGGCGTCACGTGCCGAACAACCAGCCGCAGTATCGCACAGGCCTGGTCGGTCGGCCTATCAGGCTGTGGACTGTGCGTCTCAGGCTGTGACGTTTGTGTCTCGGGTTGTGCTGTGCGCGCCTCCAGGCTCACGACTGCGCCGCGGGCGTCGAAGGTGCGCATGCCGTTCTTCATCTTGCGCTGGACCTCGACGGTCCCGGCCGACGTGAAAGCGTCGACCGCGCGCTCCGCGTCCTCGGGGGTCACGCCGTCGAGGCGCAGCTCCCATACAGACGCGGTGAGCCGGTCGGCGAGACCCGACGTACGGGCCTCCACGGCGTCGATGATGTCGAGCCCGACAGGCATCGACTCGTCGAGGAGAAGGCGCAGCTTCTCGGGGTCACGCGCGTCGGTGAGCGCGATCTCCAGGTACTCGGCCTCACTGCCCGTGCCGGTGGGTGCGGCATTGGCGTACGACACCTTCGGGTGTGGGGTGAACCCCGCCGAGTACGCCATGGGCACCTCGGCGCGGCGCAGCGCACGCTCGAAGGCACGCTGGAAGTCGCGGTGGCTGGTGAACCGGAGGCGGCCGCGCTTGGTGTAGCGCAGTCGAATGCGCTGCACCGCGGGTGCGGGCGGCGGGCCTTCGGGCTGTCGCTTGCCCAGTGTCGTTCAGTCCTTCGTGAGAGCGGTCGTACTGCTACCTAGAGTACGTGCCTCGGCGCCCACAGGTTCCCCTCGGGAGCGGTCCGGCCCGGACTACAGGCCTCCACCGGGCTTGGCCAGGCACACCGGCTCGGGCTCGTTCCGGGGCTTGGCCAGGGCGACCGGCTCGGGTTCGCGCGGCGCTCCGAACACCATGCGCCGGATGTCGGCCCGGGTCTGCCGTGCCGTCTCACGGGCGCCCGCCAGGGCCTGCCGGGTGGTACGGCCCACACTCCGGGCGGCCTCCGCCGCGGGCCGCCAGACGGCGTCCCGTACGAGGTGTCCGACGGGGGTGAGCACGCTCCTGTACACCCATCGCACCGGCTCCACGAAGATCCACCGGAAGAGTCGCCCGAGGAAGCGTCCGACGGCGAGCGAGATGTACCCGGCGACGCGCCACGCGTGTCCCAGGGCTTCGCCGACCTCCCGCGCCACGACGGCGAGGCCCCGCCCGACGGGTGCGAGCACCCAGCGCCACAGGGCGACCGCGGGCACGACGAAGATCCACCGCAGAAGCGTCCCGACGACCATGGCGATCCAGGTCGCCCCCGCCCAGATCCCACGCCCCAGCCATGTCATGGCGGCCCACAGACCTCCGCCGATCCATGTGATGCCGGCCCACAGGCCACGGGAGACCCATACGACGCCGACCCACACGCCACTCGCGACCCATACGACGCCGCTCCAGAGGCCCCGGGCAGCCCATGTCACGCCCGCCCACACACCGCGGCCGACCCATGTGATGGCGCCCCACAGCCCCAGCGCGGCCCAGGCGAAACCCCGCCCGGTCGGTGCGAGCAGCGCCCGGTACAGCCAGACGGCGGGAGCGACGACCGACACCCGCCACAGCCAGGCGCACCCGGCCCCGATCCCCCGCAGCGCCCACACCACTCCGTGTCCGAAGGGCGTCAGCACGCGCTCGTACAGCCAGACGGCGGGGACGACGAGCAGCACGTTCCCGAGCCAGGCCAGGGCGCGGCCCAGCGGCACGGCCACGTACCGCCAGAGCCCCACCCACGGCCAGACGAACAGCAGCTTGCCCAGCCACGCCAGGGCGTTCCCGAGGCCGGTCAGCAGCCACGCGACGACGGTCGCGATCCCCTCGACCACCCACGCGACGGCCCGCCCCACGGGCGCGAGCACCCACATGAACGCTCGCCCCAGGGGCCGGAACAGCGTGTCCTTGAGGAAACGCCCGCCGACGACCAACGCGTCCCACACCATCCGTACCGGCACGACCAGCACCAGCACCACGATCCGCACCGGAATACGGATCGCGACGGCGAGGCAGCCCTCGGGAGCGGCGTCCTCCCGCCGCGCGGGCACACCATGCGCACCGGACGCCATGGGCGACTCGGGCGTCACGGGCTGCGTGGGCGTCCCACGCGGCACAGGCGACTCACGCGGCGCGGGCGGCGACGACTTCTCCAGGTCCATATCAACGAGGACGCATCAATGGCCCGTACGGATCCAGAACCGCAGCTTTCCGCCCCGTTCGTCCTCGAACTCTCCACCATTGGCCTCGATCACCTTGCGGGAGCCGATGTTGGTGGTGTCACAGGTGACGAGGACCCGGTCAAGCCCGAGGTCACGCGCGTGCGGCAGGACGTCCCGGAGCATGGCCGTGGCGTACCCCTGTCTGCGCGCCGTCGGCCGTACGCCGTAGCCGATGTGACCGCCGAAGTCCCGCAGATGCGGGGTCAGCCGGTGCCGTATCTGGATCCGGCCCAGGTAGTCGGCCCCGTCCACATACCAGAACCAGCTGCCCGGCACGAAGCCCTCGGGCCGCCGCCCCTCCTCCAGCTCCTCCTCACGGACCGCCGCGACATAGCGCGCGAAGCCGTCCGGCTCCTGCCAGTTGTCGCCGTACACGGCGAGCTCCCGCTTGAGGGTGTCGCCGAAGTACTCCCCCTCGGCCACGTCTTCGCGCACGGCGTCGAGGAAGGAGACCCGGAACCGGGGGTCGGGGCTGATGAGCTGCGGCATCGCCTCATTGTGGCGGGCCCGGGCGAGACGCGGCCACGGCTTTTCCACCGTGGACCGGCCGTGTACCGGAGCGTTCGCCCGGCGCGTTCGCCCGGCGCGGCAAGGACGCTAGTCCACGTCGATCCCGTACTCCCGGATCAGTTCCTCCAGGCCGCCCCGGTACCCCTTGCCGCCGAGCACGAAGTCCCAGTCGCCGCCCGCCCGACGGCGGAAGGAGCCCAGGACCAACGCTGTCTCGTCGGCCCGGCCGTCGGACACCTCAAGGCGGCCCAGCTCGGTTCCCGAGGCGTCCGACAGCCGGATGCCCGCCTCGGTGAAGCCGGAGAGATCCGCCTCGGGGTTGATCTCGGGGTCGACGGCGGCGACGAGGACGAGCCGGTCGGCCAGCTCGGGCAACGCGTCGAAGGACACCCGGATCGCCGCCTTGTCCGGTGCGGCGGCGGCGAGCGCGCGGACCGTACCGTCCGGTGTCCGGGGGTTGTTGAAAAAGACGAAGTGCTCGTCGCTCAGCACCCGGTTGCCGTGGCAGACGAGCGCGCAGACGTCCAGAGCGACCTGGCCGGTCCAGAACATGCCGAGCCTGTTGTGCTCGTCCGTCCCGTCGTCGGCGCCCGGTGTACGTCCCTCCGGTGTGCGCTGGGCGGGAATCGGACTGCCGGAGTTCCCGAGGCGCCCGCGCAGCCCGTGCCGGTGCAGGAGGTCGACGAGTTCGTTGCCCGCGACCAGTTCCAGGGGCTTGCCGTTGGCGAAGGTGTGCGAGCCGGGGCCGAAGCCGGAGGTGGTGACGAGGACGCCCTTGTTGGCGCCTGCGTCCTGGACCGTGCCGAACAGGTCGCGGACGGCGGTCGGCGGGACGGTGTTGCGATAGCGCTTCACCTGCACGACGATCTTGCCGCCCCGGATCGGCGTCGGGTCCAGCGCGTCGACGTCCACACCGCCGTCGTTCGACCGCTGGGTCGTCACGGCCTGCATGCCCATGGCCCGGAACAGCTCCGCGACCAGCGCCTCGAAGGCGACCGGGTCCATCTCGTACAGATCCGGCTCCTCGTCGCCCCCGTGGGTGACGACGCCGTTGCCGACGTCCTCGGGCCGTCGGCCGGGCCGTACGACCGCACGCTGGTCGGGCCGTGCCGACAGCTGCCCCCGTAAGCCGTCCACCAGGCAGTCGACGGCGCTGACCTGCTCCAGACGGAGCCCCGTGAAGACGGAACGGGACGCCATGACCGTGGCCAGGAAGATCCGCGCCTGCCTGCCCGTCGCCGGGTCGTGGTCGTCGACGAACCCGTTGAGCGCCACCGACTCCAGCGCCCCGAACTCGTCCGCCGCGAAGAGATCGTGCAGGACGAGGAGCACGCACTGCGCGAGCACGTCCCGGTACAGCGCGCGGCGCTGGGTCGCCGGACGAGGGGCCTCCTTGTCCTGGTCGGCTCCGGGCATGTACCGCACGAGCTTCACCTCGGGTACGACGTCGTACCCGGGCAGCTCCCAGTTGAGCACCAGCTGTCGCGCGGGCGAGTCGTACGCGGCCGTCACCTGGCGCGGCAGGTCCTCGGGCCACGCGGAGGAGGCGTAGAGGGCCGCGGAGAAGTACTCCACCACGGCCTCGGGGTCACCGTCGCGGAGCCCGGCGGCCATCTCGGCGACACCGGCGTTGTGTTGACGGATCTCACGCAACCGGTCGTCGGCCCACTGCTCGTACTGCCGCTGGTAGGCGGCCAGTTGCTGCAGACGCTGCCCCTCCGCGGCCTGCGCGGCCTGCCAGTCTCGCTCGAACCGGGCGCGCGCCTCGCCCTGCGCCTGGGCCCGCCGGCCCGCACCGAGCCCCCAACCGCCCTGCGCCTGGTACTGATTCGGATCGGGCATCGGCCTCGGATACGCCAGCGGCCCGGGCGCGAAGGGCTCCACCTGCTCGGCACGGGCGAGTTGGGCGGTCCCGAAAGTCGGCGCCCGGCACCCCGCGGCCAGCAACCCCTGCAGGGACTCGACCCGCGCGTCCAACTCCTCGGTACGCCGCCTCGCGTCGGCCTCCCGCTGCTGCCGGTACGCGGCCTGATGCTCACGCCGACTGCGCGCCAACTCCCTCTGCTGGTAACGCTGTTGCCTGTCGAACTCCCGCTGCTGCCGCGCCTGCTCCTCCACCTGACGCTGCTGCTGCCGCTGGACCTCGGCCCAGATCCCGACCAACCCATTGGAGCGACGACTCATGCTCTACAGGCCCTCCCCCACAACTCCGAGGCCCTGCCACCGGGCCCCGAACCCACAACTGACCGTAACCAGACGACTCTAGTGTGCGATCGACCGCATCTCCCCCCACTTCGCGGAGGCGCACGGAGTGCATGCGGGGCGGCTCAGCCCGCGATCCGGTTCACCTTCGTCACCTTGCACGTCACTTTCTGCGCGACCTAGTCCTTGCCGGCAGCCGTGGTCGTCACCTTCTGACCGGACGCGACCGTCAGGGACAGGGCCGCCCCCTCGGACACACGCGTTCCGTCCGGAGCCCTGAACTCGACGGTCACGCCGTACGTCGAGGTCTTCGAGCTGTGGTTGTGGATCTCAAGTCCGGCCGAGGGCAGCCGTGTTGCCGCATCGACGGTGCAGGACGTGACCCGCACATCGGCCGACGGCGGATTCTCGGGGTTATCGATGGAACCCGCCAGTGCGATCACCAGCACAACCACGACGACAACGACGACGACCACCGCGGCCAGAACCCCGACACAACCCCACAGACACGAACGGCTCCGCGGCTGCTTCCCCGGAGGCCCGGCCGGCGTCGCCCACTGTCCGGCAGCAGGAGGGGCGGGGCCGTCGCCGGAGCCACCCCACCGAGGACCGCTCGCCCGTGGTCCGCCCTCAGGCGGCTCACTCGCCGGCATGTCTGCCTCCTCCGTAGCGGATATCGCCACGCTAGGAAGCCGAAAGACACCGCGCGAACCAAGAGCGGCCACCCAGGCGACGCCGACCGCCCCGCCAGGCCCACGTCACTCACACATCAGTGAGCGTGCCCGCTCGTCGCAGGATCCTTCTCCCTCTACATGAAGGAACTGGAGCCTGGGGGGCGGTACACGAGGACCCGGTTCGCGAAGGAACAGGCAGAGGCAACGCTCGACAAGCTCGTCGGGGAGTTGGAAACCATCGACCCCGAGACGGCGCAGGATCGATGGGTCAACGTCCACGGCGGGACGACCTTCCGCGAGCGCTGGCAGGAGGGCGGCATGGAAGCCATGGCCGCAGACCTGTACCGAGTCGGCATCCGGTGCGAGGTCACCCGCACGAAGGTGCCGAAGGTACGGGCCCCGAAGGTGCACCTGCGCCTACTGATCCCCAAGGACGTACGCGAGCGGCTTGTGATCCGGGAAGACGACTTCACGGAGCCCTCTGACAGGTTCAGCCCACAGACGAACACAGCCGCCTTCCCTATCAGGAGGGAAGGCGGCTGAGCATCTCACTCGACCACGACACGGCGTCGAACGGTTCTTCTGTGCCGTCCTCATCAACAATTACGATCTCGCTTTCGATCAGGCCCGCAGTATCGTCGTCCCTCGTCTCACGTTCGGGCAGAGGAGTTATCGGCTCCACCCCCCTCACCCCTTGCGTCCGCTCCGAGCCGCCGGGACTCCGCCAGGTCATCGGCGACTCCGGCCGCGATGAGAGCAGCGCCGGGGGTGTGGCCAGAGCCGACGTAGCGCCAGTGCGCGTCGGTTTCCGTGCCGGGCGCGGCTCCTGCCCCACGTGGTCCGCTCGGTCGGCGCGCAGAGCCGCGTACGTGGTCGAGTAGGCGCGGGACTTGGTCAGGATGTGGCCGCGATAGCCGAGCGCGTGGGCCCAGCTCCGCAGACGTAGGGGCGCGTACTCGGGTAGGCAGCCGAGGCGCCAGCACGTAGATATGAGCGCCCGGACATGGCCGGACACACGAGCCGCCTCAACGTCGTCCCAGGTAGTGAGCCGGTAGTCGGTGCCGGCGCCTGTCTCGCTCGCTCCCTTGGTGACGTCGTGGACGGCGCCGCATCCTCGGGGACGACCGTGCTCGCAGTGGTCAGCGACACGGCGCGGTCGGCACAGCTCCCCGGCACGGTGCACGGGCCCAAAGGATGGAGCAGTCAGAGTGACGAAGAGCCGAGGTCGATGGCGGACGGTGGCGGGAACGTTCTTGCCGCCGAGGAGGCCCGCTCGAACGAGCTGGAAGGTGTCGCCCGCGTGGAGGCGGGAGCACGGGACGCAGACTGTCGCGCGTCTGTTGCGGCAGCGGACGGAGAGCCGTTCACCGGGTTCATCACGAGTGTCGTACTGGTGCAGGATCTGGCCGGTAGCCGCGTCCAGGGTGGTCGTCGAGCCGGACAGGTGCACAGGGTGAGCGCACCCACCCGTAGCCGTGATCTGTTCCAGCCAGCGCGCGAACTTGGGATCTTGGGCGATGCGTATCGCGTCACGGTCTACTTCGGGGAGAGTCCACTGGCACGCCCCGCACGGGCGAGTGGCCCATGCAGTACATCGGTTCGCGCGTGGTCTCCGCCACTGGTCGCGGCGAGGGTGTTCCCGGTGCGCCGGAGATCGTGGCGTCGGTAGGACGTGCAGGTTGAGGACGCCCGCATTGCGTTGCCCGGAACGGCCCGCTTGAGCCGGTCGGCGTGGCCTTGATGCGGCCGGTGACCCGACTTCCCGAGAACAAGCCGATGGCTCGGAATCAAGCACCGACACGACCGACAAGGTGAATAACGCACCTCCTCTACCTCCGTCGGCCCACTACCGGTATGTGACTTATATGGATATTGCTAATTTTTGAGCAGTAAGCGATATGTCATCACCCCACCCGCAGGCGCTCGCCCTGCGGGCCTCTGCTTACGGCTGATGCCGCAGGGCCTCGACACGAGACGCGGCTTTTGGTCTGACCGGAACTCATTACGGGAGTTCGGAATGCCCTTTGCCGGGGCGACTGAACTCAACGGCGGCAAGAAAGGTCACTCCTATGGCAGTGGTTGCCAACTCGTCCCGTTCACCAGGCAGAATCCGTGTACGTCATCGGCTCAAGCCGCGTCTCGCACTCCTGTCCGGAGTGGTGCTGCTGGCCACGGCCACGGTCGCGCTGGCTTCGGGCGCCGCGCAGGCCGCAGAAGCCCCCGTTGAACTGGGGACCGCCAAGAGCTACGCGGTCCTGGCGGGTTCTACGATCACCAACACCGGCCCCACCGTCATCAACGGCGACGTGGGACTCAGTCCGGGCTCTTCGGTGACGGGCTTCTCATCGTCGACGCCCTCCGGCCCCGGGCAGATCTTCGGCGACCTGCACGTGGCCGACGCCGAGGCCGCTCAGGCAAAGACGGATCTGACCACTGCCTACAACGATGCGGCCGGCCGGGGGCCCGGAGCCGCCGTTACGGCCGATCTCGGCGGACAGGTACTGGTGCCCGGCGTCTACACGGCCACGACGTCAATGGGACTCACCGGAGCCCTCACGCTCAACGCCAAGGGTGATCCCAACGCCGTCTTCATCTTCCAGGCGGGATCGACCCTGACCACCGCTTCGGCCAGCAGCGTCATCCTCGTCAACGGTGCACAGCCCTGCAACGTGTTCTGGCAGGTGGGCAGTTCCGCCACGCTCGGGACCAATTCCACCTTCGTCGGCACCATCATGGCCGACCAGTCCATCACAGTAACCACGGGCACCGAGATCCAAGGCCGTGCCCTTGCAAGGATCGGTGCGGTAACGCTGGACGACAACGTCATCACGACGCCGATCTGCGCGACTGGCCCCACCGGTCCTCCTGGCCCCACAGGCCCCCCCGGACCCACGGGTCCCACCGGACCTGAAGGACCTGAAGGACCTGAAGGACCCGAGGGACCCGAAGGACCCGAGGGACCTGAAGGACCTGCCGGACCCACTGGTCCCACTGGTCCCACCGGGCCTGAAGGTCCTACCGGTCCTGAGGGACCCGAAGGACCTGAAGGTCCCACCGGTCCTGAGGGACCCGAAGGACCTGCCGGACCCACTGGTCCCACCGGACCTGAAGGACCCGAGGGACCCGAGGGACCCGAGGGACCTGAAGGACCCACCGGTCCTGAGGGGCCTGAAGGACCTGCCGGACCCACCGGTCCCACCGGCACCACCGGACCTGAGGGACCCGAAGGGCCTGAAGGACCTCAAGGGCCTGAAGGCCCCCAGGGCCCTGCGGGACCTGGCGGTGGAGGTGATCACGGGCACCACCAGGATCACGACGGCAATGGCGGCCACGAAGGCCATGAAGGCAACGGCGGCCACGAAGGCAATGGCGGTCACGAAGGCCATGAAGGCAACGGCGGCCATGAAGGCAATGGCGGTCACGGCGGACACAAGCCCGACTGCCAGAAGCACGAGGGCCCTCCGCCCTGGGCGCAGCCCGGGAGGGGCGTGTTGTTGAAGCCCTTGGTGCAGCACGAGAAGGGCTTCTCGCTGAAGCCCCTGACGGAATGCGAGGACTAAGAGAAACCTCGCCCGTATCTCCCTGAGGTGAGAACTGGGATACGTAAGGGGCGCCTTCGAAAGAAGGTGCCCCTTACCGGCGCTGACAAGCACCTGACCGCAGTCCCTACCTCGCCGGGAGACAACGAGCCCGCAGCTCAGCCCTCGTAACGGCGTCGTGGCGAATCGTTCCTGACTCCACACGCAAAGTCGTCCGTACGCCTTCCGCCGACGTGTCACCTGCGTCAGCTCCCCATGGAGCCGCCGAAAGACACGAGCCGAAGCAATGCCCGATCCGTGCCCGTCAGCGGCCTGCGTACCTCAACACCTTCATGGACCCGGCCGCCTCGCCTCGGTCGCGGCGCGGCGCGGCCAACGGACGTACGAACGGCCATCTCGGCATAGCTGGCCCGAACACCAGCACGTCGAGCCTCTTCCAACCACCCGTCAGGTTGGAAGAGGCTCACTTGTGCGGCCGAACGGAGCAGCCGGAGCCGCTGTAGGCGAGCGACCTTGACTTCTGCATCTGCTCAGCGCTTGCGGGTCGTCTGTCGCCGGTCACAGCTGCTACGGGAACGATGGCCGCCGGTGCGGTCGTCGGCTGAACGGCCCCGGCCTCGGGCCCTGGCTGGAGCACGGCCGCTAAGCAAGAGACCCCATTGGGCCATACGCCCTGTACGGTCGCCTCCCTGACTGCGAGCCCTTCAGACCCACTCCACGGATATGACGGTCATGGAGCCTCCAGGCGGCGGCAGCGGCGTTCCAGGTGCGTCCCGTCCAACCCCATCTCGCCCACTCTGTACACCAAGCGCCCGCAGGACGGCGGCAACCTCTTCCTCGCCGCCGTCCCCCAGCGCCTCCACGACGCGCCGCAACGCCTCACTCACGTCAGTGGCTGTGTCCGCTGGCCGCAGCATCCTTCTTGACCGTCAGCGGAAGCAGCTTCTTGCCCGTGGGGCCGATCTGGATGGAAGTGTCCATCTGCGGCCAAGGCAATACTGACACTGGGTACGGATCACCCGATGGGCCATGCTGCTCACAGACCGTCGACTGCACGGGGGATGCAGTGTTTCTGGATCAACTGGCCACGCTTTTGAGCGTGGCGGTCGGTGCGGCCGGCTCGTACGCAGCGACGACTCTGACCGAGCGGGCACGATGGCGGCGGACACAGGCCGAGCGCTGGCATGAGAAGAAATTCGATGTGTACGCGCAGTACGGCAACGCCCTGAAGGAACAGATCTGGATCACTCAACGTATCGGCGCTGCACTGGGGTACGCCCACGTCGTGGATCCATTGGAACCCACCGAAGGGTTGCCCCTACTCGCCGAAGCCGAAGCCCGCCGGTCAACACGATGGGAATCGGTGCTCCTCGTCGGCGACGCCGAGACCGTCGCAGCCGCGCGCTCGTGGCACGAGGCAATCTGGACGCTGGAACTGCATGTACGAGAGCAGAGGCAAGACCCGGAGGGGTGGATCCGCGACTCACAGCGAGTCAGTCAGAACCGCGACGCGTTCTACGCCTCTGCCCGGCGCGACTTGGGGGTGACTGGGCCTCCACCGCCATCTGGGAACTGGCCTCGTGAATGGCAGCAGCAGGACCGAGCAGCCGACTGAGGGCATGGAGCGGGCCGAACTTCAGCCATGCAGCGCCTCAAATCTCAGGCTAAGGGCTTCGCGGACCTCAGACCCACTCCACCTCGGACTGGACAGTAGCCCAGCCTCCAGGCGGCGGCAGGGGCGTTCTCGGCGCCTCCCGCACGATCTCCTGCCGCCTACTCTGAGCGCCGAGTGTCCTGAGGACGGCAGCCGCATCTTCCTCGCTGCCGTCCTCCAGGGCCTCCAAGATGCGCCCCAACGCCTCACTCACGTCAGTGCGTGTGACCGCTGGTCGCGGCATCCTTCTTGACCGTCAGCGGCAGCAACTTCTTGCCGCTGTTGCTTACTTGTGGCCAAGTATCCATCTGCGGGCACACCCCGCAGTCGAAGCAAGGCGTCCACCGGCAGTCCTCGACCTCTGTCTCGTCGAGGGAGTCCTGCCAGTCCTCCCAGAGCCAGTCCTTGTCGAGGCCGGAGTCCAGGTGGTCCCAGGGGAGGACCTCTTCGTAGGTGCGCTCGCGCGTCGTGTACCAGTCGACGTCGACGCCGAAGGCGGGGAGCGTCTTCTCGGCGCACTGCATCCAGCGGTCGTACGAGAAGTGCTCGCGCCAGCCGTCGAAGCGGCCGCCGTCCTCGTAGACCGCGCGGATGACGGAGCCGATCCGGCGGTCACCGCGGGACAGCAGGCCCTCCACGATGCCCGGCTTGCCGTCGTGGTAGCGGAAGCCGATGGAGCGGCCGTACTTCTTGTCGCCGCGGATCTTGTCGCGGAGCTTTCCGAGACGTACGTCCGTCTCCTCCGCCGACAGCTGCGGGGCCCACTGGAAGGGGGTGTGGGGCTTGGGGACGAAGCCGCCGATCGACACCGTGCAGCGGATGTCGTTCTGGCCGGAGACCTTGCGGCCCTCGGCGATCACGTTCATCGCCATGTCCGCGATCTGGAGGACGTCCTCGTCCGTCTCCGTCGGCAGGCCGCACATGAAGTAGAGCTTCACCTGGCGCCAGCCGTTGCCGTACGCCGTGGAGACCGTGCGGATCAGGTCCTCTTCCGAGACCATCTTGTTGATGACCTTGCGCATGCGCTCCGAGCCGCCCTCGGGGGCGAAGGTGAGGCCCGAGCGCCGGCCGTTCCTCGTCAGCTCGTTCGCCAGGTCCACGTTGAAGGCGTCCACGCGGGTCGACGGGAGGGACAGACCGATCTTGTCCTCCTCGTACCGGTCGGCCAGACCCTTCGCGATGTCACCGATCTCCGAGTGGTCGGCCGACGACAACGACAGCAGGCCCACCTCCTCGAAGCCCGTCGCCTTCAGGCCCTTCTCCACCATGTCGCCGATGCCCGTGATGGAGCGCTCGCGCACCGGGCGGGTGATCATGCCCGCCTGGCAGAAGCGGCAGCCGCGCGTGCAGCCGCGGAAGATCTCCACCGACATGCGCTCGTGGACCGTCTCGGCCAGGGGCACGAGCGGCTGCTTCGGATACGGCCACTCGTCCAGGTCCATGACCGTGTGCTTCGACACCCGCCACGGGACACCCGACTTGTTGGGGACCACACGGGCGATCCGGCCGTCGGCGAGGTACTCGACGTCGTAGAACGCCGGGATGTAGACGCTGCCCGTCTTCGCGAGGCGGAACAGGACCTCCTCGCGGCCGCCCGGCTGCCCCTCCGCCTTCCAGGCGCGGATGATGTCGGTCATGTCGAGCACGGCCTGCTCGCCGTCGCCGATGATCACCGCGTCGACGAAGTCGGCGATCGGCTCGGGGTTGAAGGCCGCGTGGCCGCCGGCCAGCACGATCGGGTCGTCGAGCGTACGGTCCTTGGACTCCAGCGGGATGCCCGCCAGGTCCAGCGCGGTCAGCATGTTCGTGTAGCCCAGCTCCGTGGAGAAGGACAGGCCGAACACGTCGAAGGCCTTCACCGGGCGGTGGCTGTCCACCGTGAACTGCGGGACCCGGTGCTCGCGCATCAGCTCCTCCAGGTCCGGCCACACGCTGTACGTGCGCTCGGCGAGGACGCCCTCACGCTCGTTCAGGACCTCGTAAAGGATCATGACACCCTGGTTGGGCAGTCCGACCTCGTACGCGTCCGGGTACATGAGTGCCCAGCGGACGTCAGTGGTCTCCCAGGGCTTGACTGTGGAGTTGAGCTCTCCGCCGACGTACTGGATCGGCTTCTGCACATGCGGGAGCAGAGCTTCGAGCTGCGGGAACACCGATGCAGCGACTTCGGCAGACATCTCGCAAACCTTTGGTGGGGTGAGATCCGACAGGGGTGACCATCCAGCCTAACGTGCCGGGAGCCACCCCCGTCCGCCGTGCGAAGCGGAGATCCCCGCCGACCGGAGCGGAGATCCTCAGAACACCGTCCCGCTCCGGATCGTCTGCCACGCCCCCGGCAGCTCCGCCTCGACGCCCTCCGCCGCGCGCTCCTCACGCCCGTACAGCACCCCGTACGTAAAGGCGTTCTCCCCCGCCGCGTGCGCCTGGGTCGCGACGCCGCGCAGGGCCTCACGGGCCATGACGCTGTCCTGGTGCTCGCCGAGCAGGTTCTGGAGGGACTTCATGTCGCTTGTCAGGCTCTTCGCGGGTTTGCCGAGTGCGGGGGTGGCCGCCTCCGCCGAGTACCGGGTGCGCTTGGCCTTCTTGCGGGCCTCATGGATCGCGAGGTCGCGGTCCGGGCCCGGCGGAGAGCCGATGGCTTCCGCGACCAGTCCGGACAGCTTGTCGAAGTCCTTGCGCACGGCCTTGGAGATGGCCTTCTCCGGGTCGCCCGAGGCGGCCCTGAGCAGCGGCGGAGTGGCGAGGAGCGTGTCGAGGGCGGTGAGCAGGTCCAGGTACCGCCTGCCGTCGAGGACCGCGATCAGCCGGCGCCGGGAGCCGGAGCGGCGGGCGTGCGACCAGGTGCGGATCCGGGTGCGGACGGGGCCGGTGAGCTGGGCGCGCGGGAGTGCGTCGAGGGCCGCGTTCAGCCGCTCGGTCAGGACCTCCTGGTCGCGGTCGACGCCCAGTTCCCCGGCCAGCCACTTCAGCTCGTCGCCGATCGGGTCGGTGACGGCCCGGTCCAGGATCTTCCCGTACGAGCGGAAGGCGCTGCGCATCCGGCGGGTGGCGACGCGCATGCTGTGCACGGAGTCGTACACGTCGCGTCGGACGGCGGGGTCCAGCTCGATGATCGCGTCGCGCTGGGCCCGGACATACGCGAGGACGTGGTCGCCCGAGGTGACAGGTGCCGCTTCCACGACGGCCTGCTTGCGGGGCGCCTGTCCCGTCTCCCCGAGGGCCCTGGCCAGCTTGGACGCCGACCTGGAGCGGGAGACGCCGGCCTTGCGGAGTTTCTTCTCGACCTTGTCGAGGAAGGCGGGGTCGCCGTCGTCGGCCAGCTCGACCTCGATCTCGGTCCATTCGGTGGTGCCGTCGCCGCCGCTGAGCCGCTCGGCGTGTACGCGGTCGACGCTGATCTCGGCGAGCAGGCCCCCGGAGGCGTCGACGAGGTGACGGACGTCCCGGGCCGACTGCAGCCGCACGACGGGGACCAGTTCGGCGTCGCGCACCCGGGAGCGGACGAGTCCGCTGAGCGTCCGGGGCACGGTGTCGGAGAGGGGGGCGTGGATCTCGTCCCGTACGCCCTCGGAGACCGGCAGTTTCAGGTGCCAGCCCGCGTCGTCGCCTCCGGTGCGACGGCGCAGGGTGAGGGACGCGGCGGCGAGCCGTTGATCGGGCGTGTCGTAGTAGGTCGCGTCGAGTTCGGCGACGCCCTTGTCGATGACGGCCGAGACGCCGGAAACCTTTGTCAGGTCCGGCAGATCCGACAGTCCGGCGCTCTCATCGGCTTCGTATTTACGCTCGATCTCCCGCTTTGTGTCCGCCATGAACCGAATCTAGTCGCGAATCCGATCCATGGGCAGACCCCGAAAGTTCGCTAGGCCGACATCGGTCTCTGGACCCGGATCGATTGCAGGAGCCCCACGGCAACCCAGACGGCGAACATCGACGAGCCTCCGTAGGACACGAAAGGCAGTGGTAGACCCGCCACCGGCATGATGCCGAGGGTCATGCCGACGTTCTCGAAGGACTGGAAGGCGAACCAGGCGATGATCCCGGCGGCGACGATCGTGCCGTACAGCTCGGTCGTCTCGCGGGCGATGCGGCAGGCCCGCCACAGCACGATGCCCAGCAGGACCAGGATCAGTCCGGCGCCGACGAAGCCGAGTTCCTCGCCCGCGACCGTGAAGACGAAGTCCGTCTGCTGTTCGGGGACGAACTGGCCAGTGGTCTGCGAGCCCTTGCCGAGGCCGGTGCCGAAGAGACCGCCGGAGCCGATCGCGATACGCGCCTGGTTGGTGTTGTAGCCGACGCCCGCCGGGTCGAGCTCGGGGTTGGCGAAGGCCGCGAAGCGGTTGATCTGGTACTCGTCGAGGATCTTGAGCTGCCACACCGCGATCGCGCCGAGGGCGCCGGCGCCGAGCAGCCCGAAGACCCAGCGGTTGGAGGCGCCGGAGGCGAGCAGCACGCCGAGCACGACGATCACCATGACCATGACCGAGCCGAGGTCGGGCATGAGCAGGACGATCAGTATCGGTACGGCGGCCAGGCCCAGGGACTGCAGGACCGTGCGGTGGTCGGGGTAGGGCTTGTCCCCGGCGTCCACCCGGGCCGCGAGCAGCATCGCCATGCCCAGGATGATCGTGATCTTCACGAACTCGGAGGGCTGGAGCGAGAAGCCGCCGCCGATGACGATCCACGCGTGCGCGCCGTTGATGGTCGCGCCGAGCGGGGTCAGCACGAGGAGGATCAGGAAGACGGAGATCCCGTACAGGATCGGTACGGCCGTGCGCAGGGTGCGGTGGCCGAGCCAGACCGTGCCGATCATCAGGGCGAAGCCGATGCCCGTGTTGAGCAGATGCCGGAGCAGGAAGTAGTACGGGTCGCCCTGGTTGAGCTCGGTGCGGTTGCGGGTCGCCGAGTAGACGAGGGCCGCGCCGATCAGGGAGAGCGCGATGGCCGAGAACAGTATCGGCCAGTCGAGCCTGCGGGCCAGCGAGTCGCGGGCGAACAGCCGCGACAGGCTGGAGCGTTCGGGTCCGTATCCGGAGACGGAGAATCCGTTCGCGCCGGTCATGTGAGCGTCCTCCGCCTCTTCTTCGGGCGGGCCGAGCGCCTTCGCGTGTCGCGGTTGTTGCCGGTGTTGGGGTTGGGCACGGTGGCGGCCGGGTCGTCACCCGTCACCGGCTGCTGTCCGCCCTCCTCGGAGGCCTGCTCCTTCTTGGCCGGGTACTTCTCGACCTTCGGGGAGTCGATCGAACCGTCGGCCTCGATCTTCGGGAGGCTCTTCTGCGGGTCGTAGAGCAGGGCCTTCTTCTTGTCGATCGCGCCGTCCTCGGAGACTCCGTACAGCGCGTTGTAGATGTTGCGCACGGCGGGACCCGAGGCGCCGGAACCCGTACCACCCTGGGAGATGGTCATGACGACCGAGTAGTCCTTGGTGTACGTCGTGAACCACGAGGTCGTCTGCTTGCCGTAGACCTCGGCCGTACCCGTCTTGGCGTGCATCGGGATCTTGTCCTGCGGCCAGCCGCCGAACCTCCAGGCGGCCGTACCGCGGGTCGCGACTCCCGCGAGGGCACCGTCTATCTCGTCGCGCGTCTTCTGCGTCATCGGCAGCTTGCCGTGCGACTTCGGCTTGATCTCCTGGACGGTCTTGCCGTCGGGGCTGATGATCGCCTTGCCGACGGTCGGGTCGTAAAGGGTGCCGCCGTTGGAGATCGCCGCGTAGATCGTCGCCATCTGGATCGGGGTGACGAGCGTGTCGCCCTGGCCGATGGAGTAGTTGACGGAGTCACCGGCACGCATCCGGTTGCCTTCGAGGCAGTTCTCGTACGCGATCTGCTGGGCGTACGTGCCGCCCTTCTTGCCGTACTTGCACCAGGCGTCCTTGTTGGCCTTCCAGTAGTCCAGCTTCCACTGGCGGTCGGGGACGCGGCCGGCGACCTCGTTCGGCAGGTCGATGCCGGTCTCCTTGCCGAGGCCGAACTGGTGGGCCGTCTTGTAGAACCAGTCCTCCGCCTTCTTCTTCGGCTTGATGCCGCCGTCCCGCTTCCACTCCTCGTGGGAGAGCCGGTAGAAGACGGTGTCGCAGGAGACCTCCAGGGCGCGGCCGAGGCTGATCGGGCCGTACCCCTTCGACTCGAAGTTCTTGAAGACCTGGCCGCCGATGGAGTACGAGCTGGAGCACTCGTAGGGGCCGTCGAAGGAGTAGCCCGCGTTGACCGCGGCGGCCGTCGGGATGACCTTGAAGACGGAGCCGGGGGCGGACTGGCCCTGGATCGCGCGGTTCAGGAGCGGGTAGTTGGAGCCCTTGCCGGTGAGCTTGGCGTAGTCCTTGCCGGAGATGCCGCCGACCCAGGCGTTCGGGTCGTACGACGGGTTGGACGCCATCGCGACGACGCGGCCGGTCTTGGCCTCCATGACGACGACCGCGCCGGAGTCGGCCTTGTAGTTCTCGCCGGTGTTGTCGTCGAATTCGTCGCGGGCGTCCTTCATCGCCTCGTTCAGCTCGTACTCTGCGACGCGCTGGACGCGGGAGTCGATGCTGGTGACGACGTTGGCGCCGGGCTCGGCCTCGTCGCTCTTGGCCTGGCCGATGACGCGGCCGAGGTTGTCGACCTCGTAGCGGGTGACGCCTGCCTTGCCGCGCAGTTCCTTGTCGTACTCGCGCTCGAGGCCCGAGCGGCCGACCTGGTCGGAGCGCAGATACGGCGAGTCGGTGTCCTTGGCCTTGGTGATCTCCTCGTCGGTGACGGGCGAGAGATAGCCGAGGACCTGCGCGGTGTTGGCCTCGCCGGGGGCGGCGTAGCGGCGGACGGCCATTGGTTCGGCGGTGATGCCGGGGAAGTCCTCGGCACGCTCGCGGATCTGCAGGGCCTGCTTGGCCGTGGCCTCGTCGGTGATGGGGATCGGCTGGTAGGGCGAGCCGTTCCAGCACGGCTGCGGCGTCTTCGAGTCGCACAGCCGGACCTTGTCCTTGACGTCCTTGGCCTTCATGCCGAGGACGCGCGAGAGCTTGGTGAGGACGGCGTCGCCGTCGTCCTTCATCTTCAGCAGGTCGGTGCGGGACGCGGAGACCACGAGCCGGGTCTCGTTGTCGGCGATCGGCACCCCGCGGGCGTCCAGGATCGAGCCGCGCACGGCGGGGCTGACGACCTGCTGGACGTGGTTGCCGGAGGCCTCCTTGGCGTACTCGTCGCCGTTGCGGATCTGGAGGTACCAGAGGCGCCCGCCGAGGGTGCCCAGGAGCGAGAGCACGAGGATCTGGATGACGACGAGCCGGATCTGGACCCTTGGGGTCCGGCCGGTCTCCGGGATGTTGGTCACTGCTCCCCCTCCCTCAGGTCTTGCGGTGTGCCGGCCTCGTGGGAGCCCACACGGTGTGCAGTTGTCGTGAGCGCCGCTCTCACAGCCGCTTGACCCCCTTGATGCGTCCCGCACGCGCGACGCGCGCCCTGGCCGCCTTGACTCTCAGGCCGCCGCGCTGGCTGCCGATACTCAGACCCGTGCCAGAGGACAGCCAGCCCGCGGTGACGTCGGGTTTCTTGCCGGAACCACCGCCGCCGCCGGCTTCGGCGAGCGGGTCGTTCTCGGCGCGCCGGGCCAGGGCCATGATCCCGGGTACGACGAACGGGGCGAGCAGCAGGTCGTACAGGGCGGCCGTGAACAGCAGGCTGCTCAGGCCCACATGGCGGGCGGCGGTGTCGCCGACGAGGGCGCCCACTCCCGCGTACAGGAGCGTGGATCCGACGGCGGCGACGACGACCACGGCCATCGGGCCGGTCGCGGACTTGAGCTGGCCGTGATCGGGCTTGGCAAGTCCGGCGAGGTAGCCGATGACGCACAGCACGAGGGCGTAGCGCCCGGCGGCGTGGTCGGCGGGCGGGGCCAGGTCGGCGAGCAGGCCCGCGCCGAAGCCGACGAGGGCGCCGCCGACATGGCCGTAGACCAGGGCGAGGCCGAGGACGGTGAGCAGCAGCAGGTCGGGCACGGCGCCCGGCAGGTGGAGCCGGGCCAGGACGCTCACCTGGATCACCAGGGCGACGACCACGAGGGTGGTGGAGAGCAGCATTCGGTTGAAGCGCATGGGATTCAGCTCCTACTTCCTACTGCTCTTGCTGCAGACCGTCGGCGGGCGCGTTCGCCGAGGGCGTGACCGTCACGGTCACGGTCGGCGTGGGCGTTGGCTCCGGTTTGGGCGGCAGCACGTCGTCACGCGGGTCCTTGCGCGGGGCCTGGACGACGACGCCGACGATGTCGAGCTTGGTGAAGGACACGTACGGCGTGACGTAGAGCGTGCGGGTCAGGTCGCCGCCGGAGGGGTCGACGCGGGACACGATGCCGACCGGGACGCCGGGCACGAACGGCCTGTCGGCCTGGGATCCGAAGGTGACCAGCCGGTCGCCCTTCTTGATCTTGGCCTTGCCGTTGAGCAGCTCCACGCGCAGCGGGCGGTCCCCCTGGCCGGAGGCGAAGCCCAGCTCGTCGGTGGCCTCCATGCGCGTGCCGACCGTGAAGTCGGGGTCGTTGGCGAGCAGCACGGTGGCGGTGTTGGGCCCCACGGTGGTGACGCGCCCGACCAGCCCGTCTCCGTTCAGGACGGTCATGTCGCGCTTGATGCCGTCGTTCGCGCCGACGTCGATGGTCACGGTCCAGGAGAAGCCCTGGGCCGCTCCTATGGCGATGACCTCGGCGCCCTTGATCCCGTACTGCCCGGCGCCGGCCGTCTTGAGGACCTTGTCGAGCTGTTTGAGGCGGCTGCGGTTACGGTCGTCGCTGCCCAGCTTCGCCTTCAACGCGGCGTTGTCACGCTCCAGTTGGGCGATGCGGTCGTGACGGCCACCGGAGCCCTTCACGGCCTCGATCGCGTTGCCGACGGGGTCGACCGCGGAGGACACCCCGTTCTCGATCGGGCCGAAGACCGTGGCGGCGGCCTGCCGGGCACCGTCGACCGGCGAGTCCTTGCCACCGCGGATGTCCACCGTGATCAAAGCGAACGCGATGGCGATCAGCAGCACCAAGAGCAGCCGGCTCTCTCGTGTGTCCCTCACGTGCGGCGGCCGTGCCTTCCTCGTCGAATACGTGTGTCGAATACGTGTATGACTCACCCGGAAAATCCCCGGAGTGCGGACCCGGGAGTGCGGACCTGCGGGCGGCGTTATGGGGGAGCTTATGCCTGAATATCAACGATCCGCCGTACGAGAAGGGATCATCCCGTACGGCGGAATCGAAGAGTTACTTCATCTGCGCGGCTGGGCGTCCAGAACCTGCTGGAGCGCCTCGAACTCCTCGACGCACTTGCCGGAGCCGAGCGCCACGCTGTCGAGCGGGTCCTCCGCGATGTGGATCGGCATGCCGGTCTCGCGACGCAGCCGCTCGTCGAGACCGCGCAGCAGGGCTCCACCGCCGGTGAGCACGATCCCGCGGTCCATGACGTCGCCGGACAGCTCCGGCGGGCACTTGTCGAGGGTGGTCTTGACCGCGTCGACGATGGCGTTGACGGGCTCCTCGATCGCCTTGCGGACTTCGGCGGCCGAGATGACAACGGTCTTCGGGAGGCCGGAGACCAGGTCCCGGCCGCGGATTTCGGTGTGTTCGTCATTGTCGAGGTCGTACGCGGAACCGATCGTGATCTTGATCTGCTCGGCCGTCCGCTCACCGAGAAGGAGCGAGTACTCCTTCTTGATGTGCTGGATGATCGCGTTGTCCAGCTCGTCGCCGGCGACACGGATGGACTGTGCCGTGACGATTCCGCCGAGCGAGATGACCGCGACCTCCGTGGTGCCGCCGCCGATGTCCACCACCATGTTGCCCGTGGCCTCGTGGACCGGCAGGCCGGAGCCGATGGCCGCGGCCATGGGCTCCTCGATGATGTGCACCTGGCGGGCGCCGGCCTGGGACGACGCCTCGATGACGGCACGGCGCTCGACGCCCGTGATGCCCGAGGGCACACAGACGACGACGCGAGGACGGGCGAGATAGCGCCGCTTGTGGATCTTCAGGATGAAGTAGCGGAGCATGCGCTCGGTAATCTCGAAGTCGGCGATGACACCGTCCTTCAGCGGGCGCACGGCAACGATGTTGCCCGGCGTCCGCCCGATCATCTTCTTCGCTTCCGCGCCGACCGCGAGGATGCCACCGGTGTTGGTGTTGATCGCGACGACGGACGGCTCGTTGAGTACGATCCCGCGACCCCTGACGTACACCAGCGTGTTGGCGGTCCCGAGGTCGACAGCCATGTCACGGCCGATGAACGACATTGAGTTCCCCATCAGGATTCGTCTGGCCTTCCCAAGTGGAGCTTTTGATGGCTTTTTAGGTCGGCGAGGGTGAGCGCTGTGACGTGAAGGCTTCCATCGTAGTCTCGCCTGCACGAACACCGCGCGAGGGTCTTCGCCATTGTGACCAGATGACGTGCCGCCCCGCTTCTGGAGACGGTCCATCGGGGGAACGCGTTCCCTCGATCGCCACGCATATGCCAACCGACAGCAGCCATTGTGCGCCGCTCCCAGGTCAGAAGCCCAGGTGCCTGACATGACATCAGAAGATTCTTGGTGGGGCGGGGTCTCGGTGGGGCGAATGGGTGGGTGGGCGGTGAATAGGGGGTGACGGGGTGGGGTGGCTGGGGCCGGATTCCGGGCCTGGGTTCGATGGGGCCCGGATGCCGGGCGCAGGCTCGCTGGGCACAGGCTCGCTGCCCCCGGCGGCCCGGGCCTGGTGACCTGGGCCTGCCGGGTCTGCTGGGCGCGGAACCGGTTTCCCGGGCGCGGGCTCGCTGGGCACACGCTTGCTGCCCCCGGTGGCCCGGGCCTGCCGGGTCTGCTTGGCACAGAACCGGTTGCCCGGGCGCGTCCGCCTGGGCGGAGGAGCGGGCTCGGGGCTGCCAGGGGTTGGCCACGGGACCTGACCCTGGGGCCGCGGGCCCCTGGGTCCTGGGTCCTGGGTCCTGGGTCCTGGCAGGGTCTCCCGGTCTAGGCCGCCGTGTCCGGGCGCCCGTGTTCCGCGACCGGGCACCGTGCAGCGCGCCCAGTACGCCACCCGTCGGCCCGCGAGTAGCACGGGCCTCGGGGTCCGGCGGTCCGGCGATCCGTCCGGCAGGGGTCAGGCGAGGCCCGGGAAGAAGATCTTCAGCTCGCGCTCGGCGGACTCCTCGGAGTCGGAGGCGTGGATCAGGTTCTCCCGGACGATCACGCCGAAGTCACCACGGATGGAGCCGGGGGCGGCGGCGATCGGGTCGGTCGGGCCCGCGAGTGCCCGTACGCCCTCGATGACGCGCTCGCCCTCGACGACCAGCGCCACGACCGGGCCGGAGGCCATGAAGGCGACCAGGGGCTCGTAGAAGGGCTTGCCCTTGTGCTCGCCGTAGTGCTGCTCCAGCGTGTCCTGGTCCAGCGTGCGCAGCTCCAGCGCGGTGATCTCCCAGCCGGCCTTGCGCTCGATGCGGCTGATGATCTCGCCGGTCAGGCCGCGACGGACCGCATCGGGCTTGAGAAGGACGAGGGTGCGCTGGCTCACGGTGGTGGCTCCTTCGGGTCACAGATGTGCGGATGCCCGAGGCTACAGGGCGTGTCCGGGTGCGTGTTACGCAGCGTCAGGTGCTACGGGGTGGACCGGTCCGATACGGGCCACCCCGACTGTTTTCGCCCCCGCCGCCCCCACTGAAATTCAGCCCCTCCGGCGTTTGAGGAGCGGGGGTTCGGGGGCGGAGCCCCTGAGTAAGGGACGATGGGGGTCCCCCCGCTCGAGCGAAGCCGAGAGTGGGGGAGGGTAGGGGCGGCGAGGGCGAGAAAACGCCTACGCCGTGTTACCCCCGGCCCCGGCCTGCGCAGCGAACCGCGCCTTCGCCTCCTCCACCTTCCGCCCGTAATGGACCGAAGCCCACCACAGAGCGGCGAAAACGGCCCCGAGGAAGAACATGGTCGGCACGACGAACCCACTCGCGATCAGCAGAACCTGCAGCGCCCAGCCCAGCTGAACACCCCCCGGCCGCGTGATCATCCCGCAGAGCAGCAGACACAACACCATCGCGACCCCACTCACCGTCCAGACCGTGGCCATGGACAGATCGGGATCCTTCATCGCGACAAGCCCCGCGAAACCGATGACGAAGAACTCACCGATCAGCGTCGAAGCACAGAGCGTACGCACGGATCAGCCCCTCCCCAGCAGCAACCGGGCCTCGCCCACCGTGATCACGGAACCGGTCACCAGCACACCGGCCCCCGCGTACTCCGCCTCTTCCTCGGCCAACGTGATCGCGGCCTCCAGGGCGTCGTCCAGCCGGGACTCGACCTGCACCCGGTCGTCCCCGAACACCTCGACGGCGATCGCGGCGAGCGAGTCCACGTCCATGGCCCGCTGACTGGAGTTCTGTGTGACGACGACCTCGGTGAAGATCGGCTCGAAGGCCTCCAGCAACCCCCGTACGTTCTTGTCCCCGCTCGATCCCACGACACCGATCAGCCGGCTGAAGTCGAAGACCTCACGGACCCCCTCGGCGGTCGCCCGGGCCCCAGCCGGATTGTGCGCGGCGTCCAGCACGACCGTCGGCGACCGCCGCACGATCTCCAGCCGCCCGGGCGAGGAGACCGCCGCGAAGGCCTTGCGGACCGTGTCGATGTCGAGCGGCTCGGGCCGCTGGGACCCGACCCCGAAGAACGCCTCCACCGCGGCGAGCGCCACCGCCGCGTTGTGCGCCTGGTACGCCCCGTGCAGCGGGATGTACACCTCGTCGTACTCCCCGCCCAGACCCCGGAGGGTCAGCAGCTGCCCGCCGACGGCGACCTGGCGGCTCACGACGCCGAACTCGAGCCCCTCGCGGGCGACTGTGGCATCGACCTCGACGGCCTTCTTGAGCATCACCTGGGCGGCGTCGACGGGCTGCTGGGCCAGGATCACCGTCGCGTCCTGCTTGACGATCCCGGCCTTCTCCTTGGCGATCTCCCCGGGGGTGGTACCGAGCCGGTCGGTGTGGTCCAGATCGATCGGGGTCACGACGGCGACATCCCCGTCGATCACGTTCGTCGCGTCCCAGCTGCCTCCCATCCCCACCTCCACGACGGCCACGTCGACGGGCGCGTCCGCGAAGGCCGCGTACGCCATGCCCGTGAGGACCTCGAAGAAGGAGAGGCGGAACTCCTGCTGGGAGTCGACCATCTCGACGTACGGCTGGATGTCCCGATACGTCTCCACGAACCGCTCGGCGGAGATCGCGGCGCCGTCCAGGCTGATCCGCTCGGTGATCGACTGGACGTGCGGCGAGGTGTACCGCCCGGTGCGCAGGTCGAAGGCGCCGAGGAGGGCCTCGATCATGCGGGCGGTCGACGTCTTGCCGTTCGTCCCCGTGATGTGGATGGAGGGATACGCGCGCTGCGGCTCCCCCAGCACGTCCATGAGCGCGGCGATCCGGCTCACGGACGGTTCCAGCTTGGTCTCGCCCCAGCGCGTGGCGAGCTCGGCCTCGACCTCACGGAGCGCCTTGTCGGTCTCCTGGTCGGAGGGGCGCGTGGGAATGTCGGACTCCGGCGGCCCGCCCTGCGTGCGCAGGGTACGGCTACCGGCCTCGATCACGGCGAGATCGGGATCGCGCCCGGTCTCCGCCTCGACGATCTCGTCGAACGGGTCGGCCGGGTCTGACTCACTGCTGTCGTGCGGGAGCTCACTCACACCCCCAGTCTACGGAGCCGTACACCCGCCGCCGGGGCAGGGCGACCCCCGCTTGAGGAAGAGTGCGCAGCCCTCTTGGGGGCGCGGGGAACTGCGCGACCAGCTCCCACCCGCCGGCACCCCCGAACGGACCGTCGAAGACACCCGGACACGGGTACACCGAGGGCCCCGGAACCACCAGGTCCCGGGACCCTCGGCCACGTACACACTCACCCTCGCCGGAGGCGACTACGCCTGCGGCAACCCCTCCAGCTGAGCCTGGATACGGGCAATGTCCTCGTCGGCCTTGGCAAGCCGCACCCGGATCTTGTCCACGACATGATCCGGCGCCTTGGCGAGGAACGCCTCGTTGCCGAGCTTGGCGTTCGCCTGCGCCTTCTCCTTCTCCGCCGCGGCGAGATCCTTCGCGAGCCGCTTGCGCTCGGCGGCGACGTCGATCGTGCCGGAGAGGTCGAGCGCGACCTGGGCGCCCGCGACCGGCAGGGTCGCCGTCGCCGCGAAGTCGTCACCCTCCGGCTGGAGGCGCAGCAGCTGGCGGATGGCCGCCTCGTGCGGGGCGAAGGCGGTCCCGTCGAGGGTCAGCCGGGCCGGAACCCGCTGGCCGGGTTGCAGGCCCTGGTCGGCACGGAAGCGGCGGACCTCGGTGATGACCTGCTGAAGCGTCTCGATCTCCCGCTCGGCACCGGTGTCACGGAAGCCACTGTCCTTGGGCCAGTCCGCGATCACGACGGACTCACCACCGGTGAGGGTGGTCCAGAGCGTCTCCGTGACGAACGGGACGACCGGGTGCAGCAGCCGCAGCGTGACGTCCAGGACCTCGCCGAGGACCCGCTTGCTGACGTCGGCGGCGGCGCCGCCCGCCATGAACGTCGTCTTCGACAGCTCGACGTACCAGTCGAAGACCTCGTCCCAGGCGAAGTGGTACAGCGCGTCCGAGAGCTTCGCGAACTGGAAGTCCTCGTAGAACGCGTCGACTTCGGCGACGGTCTTGTTGAGCCGGGAGAGGATCCACCGGTCCGTCGCCGACATCTCGGACGCGTCCGGCAGCGGGCCCTCGACCGTCGCGCCGTTCATCAGCGCGAACCGCGTGGCGTTCCAGATCTTGTTGGCGAAGTTCCGGGACGCCTGGACCCAGTCCTCGCCGATCGGCACGTCCGTACCGGGGTTGGCACCACGGGCGAGGGTGAAGCGGACGGCGTCGGAGCCGTACGCGTCCATCCAGTCGAGCGGGTCGACGACGTTGCCGAACGACTTCGACATCTTCTTGCCGCGCTCGTCACGGACCAGACCGGTCAGGGCGATGGTCTTGAAGGGGACCTCGCCGTCCATCGCGTACAGACCGAACATCATCATCCGGGCGACCCAGAAGAAGATGATGTCGTGGCCGGTGAGCAGGACGTCGGTCGGGTAGAACTTCTTGAGGTCCGGGGTCTGTTCGGGCCAGCCGAGCGTGGAGAACGGCCACAGGCCGGACGAGAACCAGGTGTCGAGGACGTCGGTGTCCTGCCTCCAGCCCTCTGCCTCGGTGCCCGGCGGCTCCTCGTCGGGGCCGACACAGACCGTCTCGCCGTCCGGGCCGTACCAGATCGGGATGCGGTGGCCCCACCACAGCTGACGCGAGATGTTCCAGTCGTTGAGGTTGTCGACCCAGTCGAAGTACCGCTTCGACATGTCCTCGGGGTGGATCTTCACCCGGCCGTCGCGGACCGCGTCACCGGCGGCCTGCGCGAGCGGGCCGACCTTGACCCACCACTGCAGGGACTGCCGCGGCTCGATGGTGGTCCGGCAGCGCGAGCAGTGCCCGACGCTGTGGACGTACGGACGCTTCTCGGCGACGATCCGGCCCTGCGAGCGCAGTGCGCCGACGATGGCGGAACGCGCCTCGTAACGGTCGAGTCCCTCGAAGGGGCCGTGGACGGTGATGATCGCCCGCTCGTCCATGACCGTGATCGACTCCAGGCCGTGGCGCCGGCCGATCGCGAAGTCGTTCGGGTCGTGGGCGGGGGTGACCTTGACGGCACCCGTGCCGAACTCGGGGTCGACGTGCGTGTCCGCGACGACGGGGATGGTGCGGTCGGTCAGCGGCAACTTGATGCGCTTGCCGATGAGGTGACGGTAGCGCTCGTCGTCGGGGTGAACGGCGACGGCGGTGTCACCGAGCATGGTCTCGGCGCGGGTGGTGGCGACGACGAGCGTCTCGTCACCCTCGCCGTACTTGATGGAGACGAGCTCGCCGTCGTCCTCCTGGTACTCGACCTCGATGTCCGAAATGGCCGTCAGGCAGCGGGGACACCAGTTGATGATGCGCTCGGCGCGGTAGATCAGCTCGTCGTCGTACAGCTTCTTGAAGATGGTCTGGACGGCCTTGGACAGCCCCTCGTCCATGGTGAACCGCTCACGGTCCCAGTCCACACCGTCCCCGAGCCGGCGCATCTGCCCGAGGATCTTGCCGCCGTACTCCTCCTTCCACTGCCAGACGCGCTCGACGAACTCCTCGCGCCCGAGGTCGTGCCGCGACTTGCCCTCCTCGGCAAGCTGCTGCTCGACCTTGTTCTGCGTGGCGATACCGGCGTGGTCCATGCCGGGCAGCCACAGCGCCTCGTACCCCTGCATGCGCTTGCGCCTGGTCAGCGCGTCCATGAGCGTGTGCTGGAAGGCGTGCCCCAGGTGCAGCGACCCGGTGACGTTCGGCGGCGGAATGACGATGGTGTACGGCTGCTTCTCGCTCTTCGCGTCGGCGGCGAAGTAACCCCGCTCCACCCAGCGCTCGTACAGCTTCCCCTCTACCTCGGCCGGCGCGTACTGGGTCGGCAGTTCGGGGGCGTTGGCTGGCGTCTGCTGCTGAGCGTTCTCGGTCACGGGGTCAGTTTAGGGGTGTCACGGGCTCGCTCTGAAACTCGATTACTTGGTAACGGTGAGGGCCCCGATGCTCCGCCCGCCCTTCCGTTGGGTCAGGATGTTCGGAACACATAAGCATCTGGAGGGGAACCCAGAAATGAGCTACAACCAGCCGGGCCCGTACGGCGGGCAGCCTCAGCAGCCCGGACCGTACGGTCAGCCGGGTCCTTACGGCCAGCAGCCGCAGGCCCCCCAGCCCGGCTACGGCTACCCGCAGCAGGCGCCTCAGCAGCAGCCCGGCTACGGGTACCCCCAGCAGGCCCCTCCCGGGGTTCCGCCCCAGCAGCCGGGCTACGGCCAGCAGCCGCCGTACGGTCAGCAGCCCCCCGGCGCCCCCTACGGCGCGCCGGTGCCGCCCGCTCCCGGCGGCGGCAAGAAGAAGACGGGCCTCATCATCGGCGCGGTCGCGGTCGTGGCGGCGATCGCGGTCGGCGCGTACTTCGTCGTCGGAAGCGGCAGCAGCGGCTCCTCGGACGTCGCGGACGACGGCCCCCACAAGCTGACCGCTCCGGCGACTGTGCTCACGGAGTACAAGAAGGGCAACGGCGCCGACGACGGCATGTCCAAGTCGGATCTGAAGGACGCCGAGTCGTGGGGTGTGAAGAACCCCAAGGACGTCAGCGCCACCTACCAGTCGGGCGACGAGTCCAACCCGCTGGCCGGGAAGATGATCACCTTCGGCGGCGTCTACGGCGACATCGAGGACCCGGAGAAGGCGGTCGACGGATTCCTCGCCTTCATGAAGAAGGACTCCCAGGGCGAGGAGGGCGTCACCGTCGTCGGCAGCCCGAAGGAGTACAAGCCCGACTCCTTGGACGGCGCCGTCATGAAGTGCCAGAACGCCAAGGTGGACAACACCGACGGCGAGGCAAGCGAGCCGAAGTCGGTGACCATGACGTACTGCGTCTGGGGCGACCACAGCACGCTCGGTTTCGTCATGCCGATGGAGCTCTCGGACGTCGCGGCGGGCAAGAGTGCCGACCCCAATGAATCGGCCGAGACCGCCGCCAAGCTCCGCAAGGAAGTCCGCGTCAAGGCCTGACCGAACGTTCAGGCGGTCTCAGTAGCAGTCTCAACAGCGGTCTCAACGGCGAAGGGGCCCCGGTCGGTTGACCGGGGCCCCTTCGCCGTACCACGTACCTCGTATGTGCGTGCCGCCTACGCCGTCTTCTGCTCGCCCGGCCCCCGCCCCCGCGCGTCCCGCGGGATCAGGGTCGGGTTGACGTTCGAGCGGACGGCTTCCGCCGTGATGACCACGCGGGCCACGTCCTTGCGGGACGGGACCTCGTACATCACGGACTGGAGGACTTCCTCCATGATGGCGCGCAGGCCTCGGGCGCCGGTCTGGCGGAGGATGGCCTGGTCGGCGATGGCCTCCATGGCCTCGCGCTCGAAGTCCAGCTCCACGCCGTCGAGTTCGAAGAGGCGCTGGTACTGCTTCACCAGCGCGTTGCGGGGCTCGACGAGGATCTGGAGGAGGGCCTCGCGGTCGAGGTTGTGCACCGAAGTGATGACGGGCAGACGGCCGATGAACTCCGGGATCATGCCGAACTTGACCAGGTCCTCGGGCATGACGGCCTCGAACTGGTCCTTGGACTCCATCTCGCGCTTCGAGCGGATCGTCGCACCGAAGCCGATGCCCTTCGCGCCGGCCCGGGACTCGATCAGCTTCTCCAGGCCCGCGAAGGCGCCGCCCACGATGAACAGGACGTTCGTCGTGTCGATCTGGATGAACTCCTGGTGCGGGTGCTTGCGTCCGCCCTGGGGCGGGACCGAGGCCGTCGTGCCTTCGAGGATCTTCAACAGGGCCTGCTGGACGCCCTCGCCGCTCACATCCCGCGTGATCGACGGGTTTTCGCTCTTACGAGCCACCTTGTCGATCTCGTCGATGTAGATGATGCCCGTCTCGGCCTTCTTGACGTCGTAGTCAGCGGCCTGGATGAGCTTCAGCAGGATGTTCTCGACGTCCTCGCCCACATAGCCGGCCTCCGTCAGCGCCGTCGCGTCGGCGATGGCGAACGGGACGTTCAGCATGCGGGCCAGGGTCTGGGCGAGGAGCGTCTTGCCCGAGCCCGTCGGGCCGAGGAGCAGGATGTTGGACTTCGCCAACTCGATGGCGTCCTCGCGGTTCTGACCCGTGCTGTTCTCGCCGGCCTGGACCCGCTTGTAGTGGTTGTACACCGCGACCGAGAGGGCCTTCTTGGCGGACTCCTGGCCTACGACGTACCCCTCGAGGAACTCGTAGATCTCGCGAGGTTTGGGGAGTTCCTCCCAGCGGACCTCGCTCGTCTCCGCGAGCTCTTCCTCGATGATCTCGTTGCAGAGATCGATGCACTCGTCGCAGATGTACACACCAGGGCCTGCGATGAGCTTCTTGACCTGCTTCTGGCTCTTGCCACAGAACGAGCACTTGAGCAGATCGCCGCCGTCACCGATGCGTGCCACGGTGTGCTTCCCCTTCGCCTGGGAGACGCCTAGGTCCAGCGGCTCCTGGTGCTGCCTTATGTCCGACGGTACCTTGCCGAGCCCCTCGTTCGGGCCCCCCTTGGCGCGGTTCACTTTGTCGTGAACCGCGTCAAGGAGCGGCAGACGATACAGCGCTGCGTCACGCGACCGAGGCGTTGTTCATCTTCCGGGTCGAGATGATCTGGTCGATCAGGCCGTACGAGAGCGCGTCCTCGGCCGTGAGGATCTTGTCGCGCTCGATGTCCTCGCGGATCTTCTCGATCGGCGTCGTCGAGTGCTTGGCCAGCATGTCTTCCAGCTGGGCACGCATGCGCAGGATCTCGTTGGCCGCGATTTCGAGGTCCGAGACCTGGCCTCGGCCGGTCTCGCTGTACGGCTGGTGGATCAGCACGCGGGCGTTGGGAAGTGCCATGCGCTTGCCCGGCGTACCGGCGGCCAGCAGGATCGCGGCGGCCGAAGCCGCCTGGCCCATGCAGACCGTCTGGATGTCCGGCTTCACGAACTGCATCGTGTCGTAAATCGCAGTGAGTGCCGTGAAGGAGCCGCCGGGGCTGTTGATGTAGACCGAGATGTCCCGGTCGGGGTCCATCGACTCCAGGCACAGCAGCTGCGCCATGACGTCGTTGGCGGAGGCGTCGTCGATCTGCACGCCGAGGAAGATCACGCGCTCCTCGAAGAGCTTCGCGTACGGGTCGTACTCACGGACGCCCTGCGAGGTGCGCTCGACGAAGCGCGGGATGACGTAGCGGGACTCCGCGCGAGGGCCGGTGTATTCGGCCTCTGTGCGGGCGTAGAGGCCGCTGCCGGGGAAGTCGTTCACTGTGTCTCCTGGAGAGCCTGATAAGGGCTGAGGCGGTCGGCTGGGGGCTCGGAGGGGCTTGGTGCCGGTCTACGCCGGCACCGGGGTCGGCTGTGTGCCGACCTAGGCCGCTCCGGTGCCGCCGCCGCCAGGCATTCCGGCAGCGGTGGGCATGATGTCGTCGATGAGGCCGTACGCCTTGGCCTCGATCGGGTCGAACCAGCGGTCCCGGTCCGAGTCGCGGGTGATCTGTTCCACGGTCTGGCCGGTGTGGAAGGAGGTCAGCTCCGCCATCCGCTTCTTGGTGTGCAGCAGCCGCTCGGCGTGGATCTTGATGTCCGACGCGGAACCGGCGAGGCCGGCCGAGGGCTGGTGGATCAGGATCTCCGCGTTCGGCAGCGCGAAGCGCTTGCCCGGAGTACCCGCGCTCAGCAGGAACTGGCCCATGGAGGCCGCCATGCCCATCGCGATCGTCACCACGTCGTTCTTGATGTACTGCATGGTGTCGTAGATCGCCATGCCGGCGGTGATCGAGCCGCCGGGGCTGTTGATGTAGAGGTAGATGTCCTTCTCCGGGTCGGAGGCAAGGAGCAGCAGCTGCGCCGTGATCTTGTTGGCGATGTCGTCGTCGACCGCCTGGCCGAGGAAGATGATCCGCTCGCCGAGCAGCCGGTTGTAGACCTGGTCGCCGAGGCCACCACCGATGGGGTCGCCGGCGGCTGTGGGCATCAGATTCGTCACGTATCCACCTGCTCGTCTTACGACGGCGCCGGGCCGTCTCACGTCTTCTGCTGGGGGCGTGGGACCCCGTGTGCGCGCCGTGTCGGACGGCTCCGGGGACTCCCCTGCCCTCGTACTCATGGACCCTAACGCGCGGGTCCCTCCGGGGAATCCCGCAGAGGTGACTGTTCGCTGTGAGCGCATGCGCTCCGCTGGGTGAGCAGGGGGTTCGGCGGGCCCCGCCCCGGCCTTCGGGGGCGCGGGGGAACGGCGCACTCAGCCCCCCCTCGGGGGTGCGGTCGCGTCTGCCACGGATGGTGCATCGGCGGGTGCATCGGCGGGTGCGGGTTGCCGTGGGTTGCTCGCGCCCAGGGGCGCGAGACCGTGCGGGCCCCGCGCCCCTGGAAGGCCCTACGGGCCCCCGGAACATGTCCCGGGGGCCCGTAGTACGTACTGGTGAGGCGATCAGGCCTCGGTCTTCTCCTCGGAAGACTCGGCGGCGTCGGCCTTGGGGGCCTCGGTGGCCTCCTCGGCCGCTTCCTCCGTCGAGCCCTCGGCAGAGACCTCGTCCTCGTCCTCGTCGTCCAGGTCGACGAGCTCGCCGTTCGTGTCCTTCACCGTGGCGGCCTCGACCACGACGGCCAGGGCCTTGCCGCGGGCGACCTCGCCGACGAGCATCGGGACCTGGCCGCCCTCGACGACCGCCTGGGCGAACTGGTCGGGAGACATGTTGGAGGAAGCCGCACGCCGCATGAGGTGCTCGGTGAGCTCCTCCTGGTTGACGTTCAGCTTCTCCTTGTTGACGAGCTCGTCCAGGACGAACTGCGTCTTGATGCCCTTGACCGCGGCTTCCTTGGTCTCGGTGTCGAACTCCTCGGCCGTCTTGCCCTGGATCTCGAGGTACTTCTCGAGGTCGATGCCCATCTGGCCGAGCTGGTGGTGCTCCAGGTTGTGCTTGCGGGTGTTGATCTCGTCCTCGAGCAGCTTCTCGGGGACGGGCACCTCGACGAGCTCCAGCAGCTTCTCCAGGACGCGCTCCTGGGCCTGCGTGGCCTGGTCGTACTGCTTCATGTTCTCGAGGCGCTTGCGGCTGTCACCGCGCAGCTCCTCGAGGGTGTCGAACTCGGACGCGAGCTGCGCGAAGTCGTCGTCCAGCTCGGGCAGTTCGCGCTTGGCGACCTGGGTGACCTTGACGGTGACCTCGGCCTCCTTGCCGGCTGCCGAGCCGCCCTTGAGCTCGGAGGCGAAGGTGGCCTCGCCACCGGCCTCCACGCCCTTGACGGCGTCGTCGATGCCATCCAGCAGCTCACCAGAGCCGATGGTGTAGGAGACGCCGCTCGCGACGCCGTCCTCCAGGACCTCGCCGTCGACCTTGGCCTCCAGGTCGAGGGTGACGACGTCGCCGTCCTCGGCGGCACGCTCGACCGGGGCGGTCGAGGCGAAGCGCTCACGCAGCTCCTCGACGGCCTTGTCGACGTCCTCTTCGCTGACCTCGACGGCGTCGACCTCGACCTCGATGCCGGAGTAGTCCGGGATCTCGATGGTCGGGCGGACGTCGACCTCGGCGGTGAAGTTCAGCGTCTCGCCGTCCTTCAGCTCCGTGATGTCGACCTCGGGCTGGCCGAGGACGTTCAGCTCGGCCTCGTTGACCGCGTCGGTGTAGAACTTCGGAAGCGCGTCGTTGACCGCTTCCTCAAGAACCGCACCGCGGCCGAACCGCTGGTCGATGACGCGCGCCGGAATCTTGCCCTTCCGGAAGCCCTTCACCGTGACCTGCTGGTTGATCTTCTTGTACGCCGCGTCGAGGCTGTCCTTGAGCTCCTCGAAGGGCACCTCGATGCTGAGCCGAACCCGGGTCGGGTTCAGGGTCTCCACGGCGCTCTTCACGGTTCGGTCTCCTTGGGGGCTGACTTCTTTGGGTTCTGCTGACGTTCTCTGCCGGATACGGCGGAGCCTCAGCGGATTGGCGGCCCTTGAGGGACGTAACAATGCAGACACACGGGCGCGCAGTTTGCATACTAGCCGCAGGCGGGACACGCCCCAAAAGGTGATCTTGCCGGTGGTCCGGCACGATGGTCGGGGTGGCGGGATTTGAACCCACGGCCTTCCGCTCCCAAAGCGGACGCGCTACCAAGCTGCGCCACACCCCGTCTGGTGCGAGACGTAGGGTACATGCCCGCAGGCGGCGCGGCTCCCGCATTTCACGGGGCACTCGGGGCCTCCGGAACGGGGTGTGCGACGAGGGGGTGCGACCCGCTACGATACTTCCGTGCCGCGCGTCACTGACCTGCGGCGCATCCTGTGCGGGCGTAGCTCAATGGTAGAGCCCTAGTCTTCCAAACTAGCTACGCGGGTTCGATTCCCGTCGCCCGCTCTGTACAGCTCAGGACCAGGTCGGAGATTCACTCCCCGACCTGGCCCTGACGCGTTTCCGGGGCGGGTTCGGTTCCGGAGCCGTCCCGTTCAGTCCCGTTCACTCCCGTTCAGTTGCGGAGGAAGGCGATCAGTTCGCCCAGGAGGCGGGCCGGGGCGTCCAGGGGGACCAGGTGGCCCGCGTCCGGGATCGGGCGGAGGCGGGCGCCCGGGATCAGGGAGGCGAGTTCCTCGCCCTTGGCGGGTGGGATCCAGGTGTCCTCGGTGGCCCAGCAGACGGTGACGGGCAGGTTCAGCGTGGGATAGAGGGGTTGGATCTCGTCCGTGTAGCGCTGGTCGGCCTGGGCGATCTGGCGGTAGAACGCCGCCTGCCCCGCCGCGTCCGTCCAGGGGGTGACCAGTTCGTCCAGTACCCCGGGCAGCAGTCCCCGATGGCTCGCGGAGCTCACGTACTCGCGGACCAGTGCCTCGTGCAGCGGTGCGGGCAGTTGCCCGAAGACCGCCGCGTGCTCGGCGACCAGGCGGAAGAAGGGTGAGCCCCAGGGGGCGAGCGCGACGGGGTCGACCAGGGCGAGGCGCCGGTACTCGGCCTTGTGCAGCAGATGCGCCCGGAGTGCGACGCAGCCGCCGAAGTCGTGGGCGATCACCGACGGGTTCGCCAGTCCCCAGACCCCCAGGAGTTCGGCGAACACCTCGCCCTGCGCCTTGAGGGACACGTCCTGGCCGTCGCTCTTCTGGGAGCCGCCGTAGCCGGGCATGTCCCAGACGTGGACCCGGTGGCCGTCGGCGGCGAGCGCCGGGGCGATCTCGTGCCACACGTAGGACGAGAACGGGGTGCCGTGCAGCAGCACCACGGGCGGACCGTCCTGTGGCCCGAGCCGGTCCCACCGGAGGGTTCCGATCGGACTCTCCCAGCTCTCACGCAGCTGCCATGTGTTCTCGGGGCTCACTTCCTCGGGCTCCTTCGGTCGGGAGGACGGCTGAGAAGAAGGACAGAAGAAGGACAACCGAGAAGAAGACGGATCGACGGATGAGAAGTCGTACGTCGGCCAGAGGGCTCGGGCGTCCACCGCGTGGACCGAGTAGCTCCGCCGCACTGTCGGGCCGTGGCATGCCGCCGGAACCCGTCCGCTCCCCCGGTGTCCTTGTCCGCCGGGCGTCCCTGAGTCGTTCAGAGGCTCAGAGGCTCGGAAGCTCAGAACTGGATCGAGTTGATGGTCTCCGCTACCGAGTTGAGGAACCGTTGGATGTCGTCCGCCATACCTGTGGAGGCGAGGAAGAAACCGAAGAGCACGGCGACCACCGCCGGCCCGCCCTTGATCGATCCCCCTCGTATCAACACCACCAGGACGATCCCCAACAGAAGCACCACTGACAGCGAAATGGCCACAACTGATCACACCCTACGGTCGGTCCGCTCTCCCGGCCCGGAGGTGCAACCCCGCGCACCCCCGCCAGAACCATCGTGCCACCAACGAGCCCGGCGTATGCGGCGGGTGAGCCATCGTTCGGTCACAGACGCGAACGGCCGCACGTCGCACGGCAATTCGAGGTATCCCTCTCACGGGAAATTCAGGAAGATCGTTTCCATGTCCACACACTCGTCCACACAACCTGTTCGCAGCCAATTCGAATTGTTGCCACAGGCACAGCAACGAGACTGAAGACGGGTCACTAAAGACGACTCAACCGGACATTTCACCAGAGTCGCCCGCGGGCGTTATGCACCATTTAGTCGTGACGAATCAGGACGTAACACCCGCTTGCGGTATGACGATCGACACAGGTATCCGCATGACGACTTCGCCAAATACCGGGTACGCGTACAGCGATAAGCAGGATTCGCCTCAGAGGTTTTACGAAATCCCACAGACAACGCTAGGGTGCCTCAGATGTTCTACGCTGCCACGTCCCCCGCACGCGCAGCGAGGTCCAGGATCGTCTCCCCCAGCTCCTGGTGGGAGGGTCTGTGACGAACTCGCTCCGTCCGCACGGCCGTCAGAGCGCTCCGCTCCCGTCGGCCCAGACACCGGCGACGGGTGTACCGAGCCCGCGACCGGCACGGACCCCGGGATCCCCGCAACCGGGTGCCGCCATCAACGGGCCGGGCACCAAGCCCGCCAAGCAGCGCGACGCGTTCTTCGACAACGCCAAGTATCTGGCGATCGTGTTCGTCGCGATGGGTCACGCCTGGGAACCGCTGACCGACCACAGCCGCGCCGCCGAGGCGCTCTACATGGTCGTCTACACCTTCCACATGCCGGCCTTCATCCTCATCTCCGGCTACTTCTCCCGCAGTTTCGACATGCGCACCGACCGGCTCCAGCGGCTGGTCACGGGCATCGCCGTGCCGTACATCCTCTTCGAGGTCGCGTACTCCCTCTTCAAGAAGTGGGCGGACGACGACCCGAGCCACCCGATCAGCCTGCTCGACCCCTGGTACCTCACGTGGTTCCTGGTCGCGCTGTTCGTGTGGCGGATGACGGTCCCGCTGTGGAAGGTCGTGCGCTGGCCCGTGCCGCTCGCGCTCGCCATCGCGATGCTCGCCTCCGTGTCACCCGACATCGGCGACGACCTCGACCTCCAGCGGGTCCTGCAGTTCCTGCCGTTCTTCGTCGTGGGCCTGTTCATGAAGCCCGAGCACTTCCAGCTCATGCGGCGCCGCGAGGTGCGGATCCTGTCGGTTCCGGTTCTCCTGGGCGCGCTCGCCTTCGCCTACTGGGCGGGGCCGCGCATGAGCTCGGCGTGGTTCTACCACCGTGACAGCGCCCAGGAGTTGGGCTCCCCCTGGTGGGCCGGTGTCGTGATGACGCTCGCCATGTTCGGCTGCTCGATGGTGCTCACCTCGTGCTTCTTCGCCTGGGTGCCGCGCCGCAAGATGTGGTTCACCGTGCTCGGCGCGGGCACACTGTACGGCTATCTGCTGCACGGCTTCCTCGCCAAGGGCTCCCGCTTCTGGGGCTGGTACGCCGACTACGCGTGGCTGAACCAGCCGCTCGGCGAGATCTTCCTCACGGTTGTCGCCGCGGCGGTCATCACGGTGCTGTGTACTCCGCCTGTGCAGCGGGCGTTCCGCTTCGCGATGGAGCCGAAGATGGAGTGGGCGTTCAAGAGGGACGCGACGGAGTTGGCCCGGGAGCGGGCCAAGTCGTAGACCGCGCCCCCTTCAGGGGCGCGGCAGGCCCAGGAGTTTGCGCATCTTCGTGTACTTCTGGGTCAGGCGGGCCCGGGTGAACTCGTCCAGGGCCGCCAGGCGCGCCGGGTCCGCGTTGTGGGCCAGGTCGGACTCCTTCACCAGGAGGGCTCCCGGGGTGGCCAGGATGCGGTCGGCGTAGGCCTCAGGGGGCTCGCCCTGCCGTTTGGTGAGGGCCAGCACGATGTCCTTCGCGCGCCGGGACAGGGCGGCCTCGCGGAGCCACTCCTCGGAGAGCGCGTCGTCCTCGACGGAGTCGTGCAGCCAGGCGGCGGCGATCTGCTCCTCGTCGCCGCCGCGGGCCCGCACCCCGTCGGCCACGGCCCGCAGGTGCTCGGCGTACGGACGGCCCGCCTTGTCCGTCTGGGCGGCGTGCGCGTTACGGGCCAGGGCCTCGACCTCGGTGAGGGTCAGAAGCGGTCTCTCGGTCACTCGGCGCTCGTTCTCGGTCATGCGTCGAGTGTGCCCCGTATCGCGGCCCGCGCCGGTACGGTCGCCGCCGTCAGGCCGAGGATCACAGTGGCCGCCGCGAACGAGCCGTACACCAGCGGGGGTATGTACGGTGCCTGGCCCGTCAGGCCCTTCATCGTCGGGACGAGCGTGGCGAGCGCGATGGCCGTGCCCAGGACGATCCCGGCGAGTGCGACGAGCAGCGCCTCCCAGCGGATCATGCGCATCACCTGGCGGCGGGTGGAACCGATGAGCCGTAGTGTGCCCAGCTCGCGCCGGCGGTCGAGGACCGTCATCACCAGGGTGTTGGCGGCGGCGACGGCCGCGAATCCGCCGAGGACGGCCGCGCACTGCAGGAACGTGGACTTGCCCGAGCCGGACGGTCCCAACACGGCGGTGAAGCTGCCGCGCGGAGCGCGAAGTCGATGCGCGCAGGGCGTGCACGGCGGAGGCTCCGCGCCCGTACTGCCGCCGCACGCCCCGCAGTTCGACGGCCCAGCCCCCCGCCGGGCCGGTCGGGCCCTGTGCGACGACCGCCGGGCCGGTCGTGCTCCGTACGGCGTCCCCGTCCTCGTACCGCTTCCTGCGCAGCCCCATGGCCGGGTGCGCCTTCCCTCACTCGTCGCCCCGCTCGTCGCAGCACGCTCGCTGCCGATGTCTCGAAACTACGGATTCGGGACCAGTCGGGACCATGAGGGACGGCCGCCGAGTCCAGGTGGGGCAAACCCCACCGCTCCGCACGGCCCGGTCGGCACTCCAGATCGTTTGGTAAACTAATTACTGACGATTCCTTGACGCTTCCTTGACCAATCTCCGGACCAACCCCGACCAGCCCCTACCGCTCTCTCGACCAAGGAGGAACGGGCCCATCGGACACGCAGAGCTTCTGATCGCCATGGGCGGTGCCTTTCTGGCCGCCGCTGTTCTCGCCCGCTCGGGTGCCCGTATCGGGCTCCCCACGATTCCCCTCTTCATCCTGGCCGGAATACTGCTCGGCCCCCACACGCCCGGCATCGTGCTCGTCTCGGACCCGCACGACATGGAGATGCTCTCCGCACTCGGCCTGGTCCTGCTGCTCTTCTACCTCGGCCTCGAGTTCCACATGGACGACCTCAAGGCGGGCGGGCGCCGGATGGCTCTCGCCGGGGGGACCTACCTCGCGCTGAACGTCGGCGCCGGCCTGGGCTTCGGATTCGCACTCGGCTGGGGCACCTCCGAGGCGCTGGTCCTCGCCGGGGTGCTGGGCATCTCGTCGTCCGCGATCGTGACGAAGGTGCTCGTGGACACGGGGCGGCTCGGGAACCCCGAGACCAAGCCGATCCTCGGCATCATCGTCGTCGAGGACATCTTCCTCGCCCTCTATCTGGCGGCCCTCCAGCCGGTCCTGTCCGGCGCGAACTCCCTCGGCGCGGCCGTCCTCGACGGCGGCAAGGCCTTCGCCTTCCTGCTGCTGCTCGCCCTCGCGGCGCGGTTCGGTACGCGGGTGGTGGGGCGGCTCTTCGCCACCAAGGACGACGAGTTGCTGGTCATCTCCTTCCTCGGGGCGGCCGTGTTCATGGCGGGGGTCTCGGAGTGGTTCGGGGTGGCGGACGCGATCGGGGCGTTCATGGTCGGGCTGATGCTCGGCAGCACCTCCTCCGGGGAGCGGATACGGAAGCTGGTGCATCCGTTGCGGGACGCCTTCGGCGCGATGTTCTTCTTCGCGTTCGGGCTGTCCATCGACCCCGGTGACCTGCCCACCGTGCTCTGGCCCGTGCTGGCCGCGGTGGCGCTGACGCTCGTCATGAACGTGCTGGCCGGGCTCGGGGCGGCTCGTGTGTACGGGTTCGCGGCCGGGCCCGCTGCCAACATCTCCACGACGCTTCTTGCTCGGGGGGAGTTTGCGCTCATCCTTGCGACGATGGCTGCGGTGGCGGGGCTCGATGATCGGCTGTCGCCGTTCATCGCGGGGTATGTGTTGCTGCTGGCTGTTCTTGGGCCGTTGGCTGCGGGGCGGTCGGGGTGGCTGGCTCGGGTGTTGCCCGGGGGGCGGGCCGACGCGGACGTTGAGCGGGACGTGGCCCGGGTCGGCTGAGGCCGACCACGCTCGTCTTGCGTGCCTTTCCTTTTCCCCAGCCCCACCCACCCGGGGGCCTGGGGGCTCCGGTCCGTAGTGCACACGGGGGCGAAAACCGGTCGCGGACCACGTCAGCCGGCCCGCCGCCAGGGCATC
>NZ_JBVIPT010000028.1:0-297 GCF_055577685.1 Streptomyces sp. NPDC033178 | reverse complement strand
CCCCCCCCCCCCCTCCTCCCCCCCCCCCCCCCCCCCCCCCCCCCCCCTTTTTCCCCCCCCCCCCCCCCCCCCCGCCCCCGGGTGGGTGGGGCTGGGGCGGACAAGTAAGTGCGGGCCCGTCGTGGCTTGTGTGCGCAGTTCCCCGCGCCCCCAAGGGGGCACGGCCCGAGGGGACGTGGCGGGATGTGTGTCCGCAGCTTACGAAGACACCAGTGGTCGGCCACCGTGCGACAACTGCGCCTTACGTCACCGGATTTGGAAACCCCCCCCCACCATGTCCCTCACCCCAAAGGCAAA
>NZ_JBVIPT010000027.1:0-122230 GCF_055577685.1 Streptomyces sp. NPDC033178 | reverse complement strand
CAGGACGTGCCGATCCTGTCGGCCCCGCAGAACCAGCAGTGCACCGAGAACTCCACCCAGGCCAAGGGCGACGAGCCGCTCTCGCACATCCTCTCCAACATCCCGGTGCTCTCGGGCAACGGCGCCGACCGCAGCTGATCCACCGTCACAGAGCATGCCCGGGCGGTCCCTTCGCTCTTCACGCGAGGGGCGCCCGGGCTCCTTGACACTATTTTCTGTTTTTGTTTTCTGTCGGTTCTTCCGCTGGTCCTTCCTTATGGCAGTGACGTTTCCCCCGTCGAATCCACGCGGAGCGTTCGGGTGAATTACCGGAGAGCCACACTTTCTGTAGTTTCTTCGACCCCCTGCCCCTCGTTCTACAGCCCGCAGGTCATGGTGCGAGCCGTTCAGGCTGGGCTCGTCCGGTTTCGGCCGTCATAGGGGCATGACCGCAGAGAAAGGGAAGTACGTGAAGCACAAGAAGAGTGCCGTCGTCGTAGTCGGCGCGATCATGGCCATGGGAATGGCCGCCCCGGCCTTCGCCGACTCCGAGGCGAAGGGCGCCGCCGTCGGCTCGCCCGGTGTTCTCTCGGGCAACGTGGTCCAGGTTCCCGTCCACATCCCCGTGAACGTGTGCGGCAACTCGATCAACGTGATCGGCCTGCTGAACCCGGCGTTCGGCAACCAGTGCGTCAACGACTGACGTCGTAACGCACCAGCCGACCGGCTGTGTCACGCCGGCCTTGGACTGCCTTTCGGCGCCAAGGCCGGCTTTCCCACTTCTACCAGCAGAGAAGACAACGAGATTGCGACAGACCCTGAGCAGGGGAATGGTCGCGGCCGCCGCCGCGACGAGCTTCATGTCCCTGTACACCCCCCAGGCGTTCGCCGACACGAACGCGAACGGGGTCGCAGCGGACTCGCCCGGCCTGCTGTCCGGCAACAGCGTGCAGGCGCCGGTGAACGTCCCGGTGAACGCGTGCGGCAACTCCGTGGACGTGGCGGCCGGCCTCAACCCGACGTTCGGCAACTCCTGCGCCGGCACCCCGGGCACGGGCAAGCACAGGAAGCCGGACACACCCAGGCACGCCGCCCCGTCCGGCTACGACTCGGACGACCGTGACGGCTCCGACTACGGCTCCGACTACGGCTCCGGCTACGACTACGGCTATGACTCCGACTACGGCTTTGGCTCGGACGATGGTTATGGCCCAGGCCACGGCTACGACTCGGGTGATCGGTACGGCTCGCACCATGGCCACGGCTCCGGTCACCACGGCTCGGGTCACCACGGCGGTCCCGGGCACGGTGGGGGTTCCGGTCACCACGGCGGTGGCTCCTCCACGCACGGCGCGACGCACAACTCGCCCGGCGTCGCATCGGGCAACAACGCCCATGTGCCGGTGGACGTGCCGGTGAACGCGTGCGGCAACACCGTGGACGTGGTCGCCCTGCTGAACCCGGCGTTCGGCAACAAGTGCGCGCACCACAGCGGCTCGCAGCGCAACGGCTCGCAGGGCCATGGCCCGCAGCACAACGGGCCGCAGGGCCACGGCCCCCAGCACAACGGCCCGCAGCACAACGGGCCGCAGGGCCATGGCCCTGGGGGTTACGGCGACGACACCCCGCCGACCAGGCCCCCGAGCATGCCGCCGGCCTCACCACCTGCCGAGCCGCCGACCACGCCGCCTACGAAGCCGCCGACCACGCCGCCCACGAAGCCGCCGAGCACTCCTCCCGCTGCCACGCCTCCCACCGCCGCGCCGCCGGCGGCCAACCCGCCGACGGAGGCGCCTCCCGCCACCGCACCATCGACCAGGACTCCGCCTGTCACGACCCCGCCTGCGACGGCCCCGCCTGTCACGACTCCGCCCACCGCCGCGCCGCCGGCGGCCAACCCGCCGACGGAGGCGCCTCCCGCCACCGCACCACCGACCAGGATTCCGCCTGTCGCGACCCCGCCTGCGACGGCCCCGCCTGCGACGACTCCACCTGTCACGGCTCCGCCGACCACGACCCCACCGGTCGTGAGTCCGCCGGCGGCCGTGGTGCCTGCCGCGACCCCTCCCGGGCCGGGGCCCGGGGCGCCGCAGTTGGCGCACACCGGCAGTGACGGGCTGCTCGCGGCCTCGGTCGCGAGTGCGGGGCTGCTGGTCGGTGGAGCGGTGCTGTACCGACGAAGCCGGGTCGCGTCCCGTCAGTGGTGACGCGTCGGGTGCCGGACGCCTCGCGCCCGGCACCCGTACTGTCAGTGACCCGCCGCCCCGAGCACCCCGCGCCGCTCCCGGGCGCTCGGCACGGGCACCCGGGCCGGCCCCGTACGCAGCCGGCGCCGCACCCCTCGTACGAGGGTCCGGGCAGTGAACGAGGCGCCGTGCACGAAGCGCATGGCGGGGCCGAAGGCGGAGGCCGTGACCAGGCCCGCCAGGAAGAGGCCGGGGCAGGAGGACTCGAACTCCCGCCCCACGCAAGGGGATCCGTCGGGTGACGCGGCCAGGGTGCCGCGTACGTCCTCGGCCAGCAGGTCCAGGCGGTCGCGCGTCGCCCTGAACCCCGTGGCCGCGATGACGTGTTCGGTGTCCAGGGAGGTCAACTCGCCGGAGCGGCCCAGTGTTTCGAGGCGCACGGTGCCCTGGACCGGGTAGGCCGCCGCGACCTCCCGGCCCAGCAGCAGCTCGACGGCCGGCTCGACCCGGTCACGTACCCACCAGGCGCCCGCGGGGCCCAGTGCCGTGGCGGCGACCCGGGTGCGGGTGGACTCGGGGAGAGCGCGGAAGGCGTCGGGGCGTTCGGCGTAGAACCAGTTGCGCCAGCCGCAGCCCAGGCCGCTGTGCGGGGCGCGGGCCGACTGCCACCAGGGGCGGTCCCAGGGCGGGGGCACGTCGTTCCACCGGAGTCCGCCGGCGCGGGCGATCACCCGGACGCGGGTGCCCTGTTCGGCGAGCAGGGCCGCCGTCTCCAGGGCCGCCTGGCCGCCGCCGATGACCGTCACATCCTTGCCGCGGAAGCGGTCGAGGTCGCCGTGGTCGCTGCTGTGCGAGACGTGCTCGGGGCCCAACTCGCCGAAAACCGCAGGCACTTCGGTGAAAGGCAGGACACCGACCGCCAGGACGACCGTTCGCGCGCGGACGCTCCTGCCGTCCTCCAGGACCGCCTCGAAGCCGCCCAGGCAGGGGTGGACACCGGTCACCATGCGCTCGTCGGCCTCGGGAACCGCGTGCCGCGCGAACCACAGCCCGTACGAGGCGAACACCTCCACCGGGACGGGCTCCCCGTGCCGGGCCCGTACGCCCTGTTCCGCGCAGTAGGTGTCCAGGCGCAGACGGCCCTCGGGGTCCGAGAGGCTGGACGCCCACGGCTCCGACTTGAGGAACATGCCGCGGGGCATGTGGTCGCGCCAGGACGCCATCGGCCGGCCGAACACACGCAGGTTCAGGCCGGCCGCCGCGGCGTGGGAGGCGATGGACAGACCGTAGGGACCGGCCCCCACCACCAGCAGGTCGTACATCAGCAACTGCTCGCTTTCTCGTCGTCGGACAGGGGGTTGGCGTCGCGGCGGGCCGTCTGCCGGACGACCCGGGCGTCGGCTGCCGGTGCGGCCGGGGACCGGCGGGCGCGGTGCAGCACACGGCGGCCCACATGGCGGGACCACAGCGTCCACAGGGCGGCGCCGGGCGCGAGGTCGTCCCGGGCGTGCCAGGCCCGTTCGGTGCCGGAGCCGAGCGCGGCGAGCGGCGCGTAGTTCTCCGCCACGAAGGTCCGGCCGGGCAGTGGGGCGGGCGGCGGCAGCGGACGGTGGGTCAGATCCAGGTGCAGCGCACGCACCACGTCGAGCCCCGACCCGTCCGCGAAGAGCCGGAACTGGGCGCCGGGCCGCGGATTGAAGTCGAGCAGGTGGTAGGCGCCGGTGGCGTGTTCGCGGCGGAAGTCCAGATCGAAGATGCCGCGGTAGCCGAGCGCCGATGTCAGGCGTTCCGCCAGCAGCTGCACGGCGGGGTTCGGGGTCCAGCGGCCCACCGCGGTCAGCCCGGCCCCGCGCGGCCAGGCGAGCAGCTTGCGGCCCGGGCCGCCGCCGCACACCGCCCCGGACCGGTCCGCGTACCCGTGGAAGAACCAGTCCTGGTCGGGGCCCGGCGGCAGGAACGCCTGGAGCAGCAGTCTGCTGCCCGCCTCCTCGGCGCGGCGGCACAGTGTGTGGGCCTCCTGTGCCGAGCGCAGGACCGCCGTGCTGCGCAGGTCCGTACCCGCGGGCAGCAGCCAGGGGCGGCTCCACTTCGCGACCACGGGCAGCCCCAGCCGCCGGACGGCCGCGGTTGCCTGTGCCGGCGTGTCGGGCACCAGCGTCGGCGGATGCGGGATGCCCGCGGCCTCGCACACGGCGGCCAGTTCCGCCTTGTCCGCGACGCGTTCGGCGAGACCGGCGGGGGAGAGGGGAAGCAGATAGCGGGGCGCGAGAGCGTCCCGCATCCGGTCCACCGCGATCGCGCTCGCGTCATCCATTGGGATCAGTACGGCGGGACGGGACACCCGGGCCGCCACTCGGCGCAACGCCAGCGCGATGTCGGCGGGAGAGGCGTCGGGTGCGGGCGGCGGATGCATCCGGTGGACAAAGCGCGATCTGCGCACCGGACTTCCGGTGGAATCGGCGACCACGTGCACGTCGATTCCGGCCCGGCCGAGGGAGCGTACGGCTCCCAGCGTTCCGTGGTGAAAGGGATTCCGGTCGATTCGCAGAAGTACGGCGGGAACACGGGTGTCGAAGGGCGACATGGGCATATTTCCTTGAGGTCTCTTCTGTTGTCTCTTCTGATGTCTCACTCGTGCGGGTGATCCGGGATTTCTCCGATTGCCCGGCCCGGTTGGCGCATTGCACATTTATGTGACTGGGTGTCAGTGGACGGTGGAAAAGGAACGCGAGGAGCGGACATGGCCCCACTGCAACGGACCCGAACCAGACGGCTGGCATACGCCACCGCCGCACTCACCGCCGGACTCGTCGCGTCGGCCGCCCTCGCCTCCGGGCCGGGGTACGCCGTGGGCACGGGGGTGGGGGATCCACCGGCTCCGACGCCGACCGCTCCCTCCGCCGTCGTCGCGCCCGTGGCGCCGGCGGGGCCCGTCGCCCCGGCGGCGACCGCGACAACCGAACCGGCCACCCCGACCGCGACGCCCTCGAAGGAGGCCGGGGGCCCTGCCTTCGGCGCCTACCTGGACTACGGCCCCCGTGGCGTGGCCCGGATCGCCGAGCTCAGCCGCTGGCTGGGCGGCGCCGACCTGCGCGTGGCGCACACGTATCTGCCCGGCGACCGCTGGAGCAACATCGAGGGCCTGCCCGGCTTCCTCGACACCTGGGCGGACTGGCGGGCGGACGAGGACGACCGGCTCTTCGTCCTCAACGTCCCCATGCTGGAGCGCAACGAGGAGAACGTCTCCGACGCGGAGGTCCGCTTCCAACTGCGCCGCGGCGCGGCCGGAGCCTTCGACCAGCACTTCCGCAGGCTGGCCGAGCGGCTGGTCGACCTGGAGGCGCCCGACACCGTCATCGTGCTCGGCTGGGAAATGAACGGCATGACGTACACCCATCGCTGCGGCCCCGACCCGGAGGCCTGGAAGAAGTACTGGAACAGAATCGTCACCACCATGCGGGCGGTGCCGGGGCAGAAATTCCGGTTCGACTTCGCGCCGAACCGCGGCCGGGACGCCATTCCCTGGACCCAGTGCTATCCGGGGGACGACACGGTCGACATCATCGGCATGGATTCGTACGACCAGCCGCGGGGCCAGTCATTCGACGAGGCCGTGTCGGAGCCCTACGGACTTCAGGCGCACGTCGACTTCGCGAAGGCCCACGGAAAGCCGATTTCCTATCCGGAATGGGGGCTCTTCCGCAACGGCGACAACCCGACGTACATGAAGCGCATGCTCGCGTGGATGGACGAGCACAAGCCGCTGTACAACACGCTCACCGACTACTGCCCGCACGGCGTGTGGCAGTGCGGGGACAACCCCAAGGCGTCCGAGATCTACCGGGCGGCGCTCTTCGGCCGCACCGACACGACACCGCTGCCCAAGCCCACCGACCCGGCGCCGAAGCCGACCGCACCGACCCCGGTGCCCAAGCCGACGCCGCCGAACCCGCCGAACTGCTCGCCGCTTGAGCTGGGCGACTGGGTCGAGTACTGGCTCGGCGGGAAGCTCTGCCTGCGCTTCGACTGGTGGTCGCGCCACCGCTGACCGGGCGACCGCCGACGGGGCGGTGGCGGCGGGTCGGTCACGGCCTGCCGCCACCGCGTTCCCTCCAGCCGTGGAAGCGGTCGAGCAACTCCTTGCCCCGGCTGCGGGCGGCCACGTCACAGACGGCCGCCGACATCAGCGGGGCCGTCCGCCGCCGGGCCAGCAGGAAGCGCTGGTTGACGACGGGCTGGGGCCGCCAGTGGTGCTTGTAGGGCTCGTTGCCGCGCAGCAGGCTCAGCACCCGGCGGCCACCCGCCTCGGTGTGCTGGGCGCAGGCGTGCAGCAGCATCGTCGCCACGTCCGCCTTCCGCTCGCGCAGCTGCGGATGGGCGCCGTACAGATAGCCGCCCGCCAACTGCCGTGACAGCAGCGTCAGATCGACCGCCATCACGGTGTCGCCCAGCCGGAACTCGGTCACCACCGCGTCACCGGCGTCGACCATCGGCCCCACCGACCGGACCAGATGCTCGGCGAACCGCTCCTGCAGATGCTCGGTGGTCACCTTGCGGCCCTGCCACTGGAGCCGGTGCAGTTCCAGGAGCCGGCGCAGGGCCGCGCCCACCTCGTCGGGGCGCACGGCGCGCCGTTCGACCCCCAGCGAGGTGAGTTTGCGCAGCTTGGCGCGGACCCGCTGCTGGGCCTTGGCCGTCGCGAGCCGTCCGATCAGATCGTCCATCGACGCGCCGGGCAGCTCCAGACACAGCGAGTCCAGCACACGCCGTCGAGGCCCGCGCCAGCTCGCGTAGACCCGCTCCACCGCGCCGCCGGGCCGTACCTCGCGGAAGTCGATCAGCGCGGTGCGGGCGGCCGTTGCGAGGCCCTCGGCGAGGCCGGCGGCCGCCCGGTCGGCCCGTTCGCCGTCCTCGATGAGCACGTCACCGAAGTCGGAGATGGACCCGCCGAGCGGCACCAGGGCCGGCCACGGCTGCCGTACGAGCATCAGTGGGGCGGCGGCCACCAGTTCACCGCCCTCGCGGACGAGGAGGAGCCGCAGCCGCCCGGGTCTTCCGTACGAGAGCCACCAGGAGTGCAGCCAGGCATGGCTCTGGAACGGGGTCGCCGCGCCGCACCGCCGGTACAGCCGCCCCCACTCCTCGGCGAGGCGACCGAACTCCCGCTCGTCCGTGCACAGTTCGGTCCGTGCCGCGCCGGTCGCGGCACCGGTCACCGTGCTGTTCACAGCTGCCCGTGGACGTCGGCGGCGGTGGCAGGGCCCGGCACCGACGGGGTGGGCGGGACGTCCGAGGACCGGCGCGGCCGGATCAGCAGCACCAGCCCGCCGAGCAGCCCGCCCGCGCTCGCGCCGACCAGCCCGGTCACCGTCGAGGTCGCCGACGACGCCTCGGTGGGCTTCATCGCGCGGGAGAACTGGAGCAGCTCCACATGGGTGCTGTCCTCGGCGGAGTTGGCGTGCCGGGTCAGCGAGCGCGACACGGCGTTGGCCATGTCCGCGGCGAGGTCGGGGCGCGCGGAGGTGGCGGTCACGGCGACCATAGGGGCGTCCGGCGAGGTCGCCGTCCGCACGCTCTCGCGCAGCGTCGACACCGGCACGCCCGCCCACACCTGGGCGTCCCCGAGGACCGCGAGCTGGGTGGCGACCCGGCCGTACGCCTGGGCGAAGCCGAGCGCCGCCGCCGGGTCCGACTTCTCGTCCGGGACGGCGATGACATAGCTCGTGGCCGAGTACTGCGGTGTCTTCAGCTCGCCGTACGCGCCGCCGAGCAGGCCGCCGAGGAGGGCGCCCGCGGCCAGCAGGGACCAGGGCGGCAGCCCCTTGGCGCGGACAAGTGCCGTCACCGGCCGGCCGGTTGTACGAGTGGGGTTGTCGGTCATGCGGAACTCACTCCCAGAGTTGCGGCCGTGTAGATGTCCATGAGCCGGTCGGCACTGCGGGCGATGCTGTAGTGGCGGGCCGCCTCGGGCGCGGCGCGCGGCCCCGGGCCCTGGGCCCGGACCTGCCGCAGGGCCCGTACGAACGAGTCCGCGCCGCCCTGGACGCGCCGGGCGAACGGGGCGGCGCCCGGTGGCAGGTCGTCGACGGCCGGGCAGGAGACGTAGAGCACGGGCAGACCCGCCGCGAGGGCCTCCACGACGGCGAGCCCGAAGGCCTCCTCGGCGCAGGGCGAGGCGAGCGCGTCCATGGCTCCTATCAGGGAGGGCAGATCGGGACCCGAACCGCCTTGTGAGGCATCGGTGTTGGGGCGCTCGCCGGTGAACAGCACCCGGTCGGCGACCCCCGCGGCCTGCGCCGTACGCCGCAGCACGTTCTCCTCCGGACCGCCGCCGACCAGCAACAGCCAGACGTCGTCGGGGAGTTCGGCCAGGGATCGGACGAGCACCTCGAAGCGCTTGGTGGCCGTCAGACGTCCGACACCCCCGACGACGTACGCGCCCTGCGGCAGCCCGAGCCGCCGCCGGGTGCTCTCGCGCCGGGCCGCGTCGAAGCGGAAGCGCGCCACGTCGATGCCGTTCGGTACGACCTCGATGCGCGGCCCGGGGACGCCCCAGCGGCGCAGGCGCTCGGCGACCGTGGGCGAGACGGCGACCGTCGCGTGCCCCAGGCGCTCGCTGGCCAGGTAGAGCCCGCGGACGCCCGCGGTGAGCCGCCTGCCCTCCATCTGCGAGTCGCCCAGCGAGTGCTCGGTGGCCACGACGGCCCGTACACCCGCGAGGCGCGCGGCGATCCTGCCGTACACGCAGGCGCGGTATAGATGCGTGTGGACGACGTCGTACCGGCCGCCGCGGATCTCGCGGACGAGACGCGGCAGCGCCGACAGGTCCCGGTTGCCGTGCATGCCGAGGTGCATGACGCGTACGCCGTCCGCGGTGAGGTCCTCGGCGACCGCGCCCGGGTTGGTGAGGGTCACCACGTCGCAGTCGACCGGCAGGTGGCGGACCAGGAGGCGCAGTTGCTGCTCGGCCCCGCCCACCCCGAGACCGGTGATGACGTGCAGGGCCTTCACGGGGTCTCCTTCACCGGGGACTCCGGTGACGCGGGGGACGGCAGGGACACGGAGGCGGAGAGGGGCTCCGGAGGCGCGAGAGGAACCGGCCGACGGCGGAGCCGGTTGAGGCGGTACTTCAGCAGCAGCCGCCAGGAGGTGTCGTTCTCGCCGATGTGGACCCGGGGGAGGGCGAACGGTCCGGTCAGCGGGCCGGGGTCGATCGCGCACGCGTACTCGTAACCGGCCGCGCGCACCACGTCGGCGACCCGCTGGTCGACGGTCCCGTACGGGTAGCAGAAGCCGAGGACCTCGCGGCCCGTCAGCTCGGAGAGCAGGGCCCTGCTGCCGCCGACCTCCGCGCCGAGCAGGGCGTCGTCCGCCTTGGTGAGGTCGAGATGGGTGAGGCCGTGCGAGGCGATCTCCAGGCCCTCGGTGTCCGCGAGCCGGCGGATGCCGTCGGCGGTGAGGAGCGGCTTGCGCGGGCCCAGCGGGTCCCATTCGTTCGTGCCGCCCAGCCTGCCGGGGAGTACGAAGACGGTGGCGCCGCAGTCCCAGCGCCGCAGCACCGGAAGGGCGTTGTCGGTGAAGTCCGCGTACCCGTCGTCGAAGGTCAGCCCCACCAGGTCCTTCCCCTCGCCCCGGGCGCGGGCCGCGAGCAGCTCGGCCATGCTCACCCCGCGCAGGCCTCGGCGGCGCAGCCAGCCGAGCTGCCGGTCCAGCCGGTCGGGCGAGACCGTGATGCGGTACGGGTCGTCCGAGCAGTCGCCGACCGAGTGGTACATCGCCACCCACAGGGGTGCGGCCGGGCGCGGTTCGGTACGGGTCAGGTCGGGGGTGTCAGCGGAAACGGACATGCGGCAGCCTTCGTGTGACGGAGCGGAGGGCGGTACGGAAGGCGGGCGCGACGGCCTTGACGCCGAGCACCCGGAGCAGCAGGACGTAGACGACGGTCACGGTCAGACCGCCGGCGGCCAGGGCGAGTTCGGGGGAGTCCACGCGGCTCGCGCAGAAGGCCCCCGCGACGGCCGCGCACACGGCGGCCCGGACCGGCTTGGACAGTTCGTGGACGACCCGGCGGGTGCGGATCGGTACGCTGCGCCGCTCGCCCATGCCGGACAGCAGCAGGGCCGCGGTGACGGTGATCCCGATCGCGTTGGCGGCGGCGATCCCGCGCACCCCCCAGGCCTCGACGGTTCCCGCGCCGATCCAGGAGGTGGCGACGATGCCCGCCGCCATCGCGGCCAGCGGGTACCAGGTGGGCCGGCCGGCCGAGAAGTACGTCCGCACCAGCGCGCCCACCAGCGTGTGCCCGAGCAGTCCGACGGAGTAGACCCGCATGACGGTGGCTGTCGCCGCCGTGTCCTGGGCGGTGAACGCGCCTCGCTGGAACAGGAGGTCGATGATCTGCGGCGCGCACGCGAACACCGCGGCGGCGCCCAGCAGCACCATGCACGAGGCGACCGCCACATCGCGCTCCACCCGGGAGCGGGCCCGCTCGGTGTCGCCCTCGGCGAGCGCCTGCGCCAGCACCGGGAAGGTGACGGTGCACAGCATCAGCGAGAGCGTCATCGGGATCTGGGCCACCTTCTGCGCGTAGTTCAGATGCGAGATGGCTCCGGAGGGGAGGGTCGAGGCGAGGAAGCGCTCGATGAGGACCTGGGACTGACGGCACAGGGCGAACATCAGCACGGGCGCGATGAGGGCGAGTTCGACCGAGTGCTTCACCGAGGGGACCGGGCCGTCGGTGGCATCGGTGACTTGAGGGGCCTTGGTGGCCTTGGCGACCTCGGGGCCTTCGAGGGGCGACGGGCCCTGTGCGGCGGCTGCTTCGGCCTCCGGGGCGGACCGGCGGCGGCCGAAGAGCTGCCGGGCGAGGGAGGGGGCCTGCGCCGCCACCATCAGACAGCCGCCCAGCGCGACGCCGACGGCCGCCGACCGTACGCCCCAGCGGCCGCCGAGGACGAACATCGCCGTGATGATGCCGGTGTTGTAGGCGACGTAGATGGCCGCGGGCGCCAGGAAGCGGCGGTGCGCGCGCAGGGCCGCGCTGCAGTATCCGGCGAGCCCGAAGCTCAGGACGCAGGTCGCGGTCAGCCGCGTGCAGTCGACGGCGAGACCGGGGTCGGGCAGCCCCGGTGCGAGGGCCGCGACCAGGTAGGGCGCCCCGGCCATCAGCAGCGCCGCGACCGCCACGAAGGCCAGCGCGAGGCGCGGCAGCGTCGAGGCGACGAGCGCGCGTACGGGGTCGGCGCCGGTGCCGGTCCCGCGCGCCCGCCGGGCCACCGCCAGGCTGAACGCCGGGACCAGCACGAACGCCATCCCGTCCTCGATCAGCAGCGTCGCCGCGACCTCCGGCACCGTCCACGCCACCAGGAAGGCGTCCGTCTCGGTCCCGGCCCCGAAGAGATGCGCGAGCGCCTGGTCCCGGCCGAGACCGAGCAGGGCACCGGCGATGGAGAGAACGGCGGTGACGAGCGTGGCCTTGGCGAGGAACCCGCGGGTGAGCTGGGCGACCTCGGTGGGCGGCGCGGAGTCGGCGGGCGACGCGGTGTCGGCGGAGGGCTCGGCAGCTGCGCCGGACGCGACCCGGGCCGCGGGCAAGGCGACCGGGGTCTTGGAGACCGGGCTTTCGACGACCGCGTCCCTGCCGCGCCCGGCGGCATCGAGGGCGTGCCGCCGGACCGCGTCCGGGTCATGCCGTCCGGCCGCGAGCCCCGCGCCAGGGCGGCCCTCGACTCCTGCCGCCGGTCGCTGCTCGGCCGCGGACGCGGGGCCGCGCCTCTCGACGGTGGTCCACGGGCGGCGCCTCCCGGTCGTGCTCGCCGGGGCGTGCTTCGCGGACGGAGCCCCCTCACCGGGGTGCCCCACGGGCGTGGACGTGGGGGCCGACCCGGGTGCAGGGTTCGCACCGCGCCCCTCGACCCCAGCTTCCGTCCCCGTTCCGGAACCACGCCGGCCCTCGGCCTCCGGCTTGGAACCACGCCGGCCCTCGGCCTCCTGCCCCGAGCCACGACGGCTGTCGGCTTCCGGGCCCGAACCAAGCAGGCCCTCGGCCTCCGGCTCCGAACCAACACGGCCCCCGACCCCCGGCCCCGACCCACCACGACCCCCGGCCCGGACCACCGCGTCCTCCCCCTCCGCCCGGGAAGGCGTCACCGTCATCGGTCCCCGGCCTCCTCGGAGGCCAGCGCCCACCAGGCGCCGAGGCCGAAGAGGACCGCGGTCAGTGCGGTCGAGGGGCCGCCGATGTCGGCGTACGCGAAGTCGACGAGCTGCCAGGTCAGCAGCCCGCACGCGACCAGTGCGCAGTCGAGGCCGCGCGGCGCCTGCCGCCGTTCGTGTACGAGTCGCCGGGCGCGAATGAGCCTGCGCAGCCCGCACACCAGCAGGGCCAGCCAGCTCCCGGCCAGCGCGAGCAGCCCCAGCAGCCCCTGCTCGCTGAGGATCAGGAGGTACATGTTGTGCGGCGACAGGAGCGGCTGGCGCTTGAAGCCGGCGCCCGCGCCCTCCGTGTCGCTGCCCGACGACAGGGCGAGCGAGGCGTGCCCGTCGCGATGGTCGGGGAAGCCCTTCAGCCCGACCCCGGTCAGCGGCTGGCCGCGCCACATGTCGACCGCGGCCGCCCACATCGTGTAACGGTCCGTCACCGACTGGTCCGGCGCGTCCGCGACCTGCGTGATGCTGCTGATCCGCTCCTGGAGCATCGCGGTGCCGACCCCGAACCCGCCCACGAGAACCACCGACGCGGCCGCCACCGCCGCGAACACCTTCACCGCCCGCCGCATCCCGGCGAGGACCAGCTGGACCCCGCATGTCACGGCCGTCGCGATCCACGCCCCCCGGCTGAACGACAGAGCGAGCGGCAGCAGCAGGGCCAGCGAGCACAGCGCAGCCGCGGTCCGCTGCCGGCCCGGCCCCGCGCCGAGCGCCAGCCCGAGCGAGCACACCACGCCGAAGGACACCACGGTCGCCATCCCCATGACGTCCGCCGCCCCGAACGTGCCGACCGCCCGGATCTCCTCGCCCATGTACGAGGCCCCGGTCCCGGTCGCGTACTGATGGACCCCGATCGCCCCCTGCCACAGCGCGAGTCCGACGAGCGACCAGGCGACCAGTCGCGCGTCCCGCCGGTCGCGGATCAGCAGCATGACCGCCACGGGGACGAGCACGAAGATCTGCAGATAGCGCACCAGCCCGGTGATCCCCGCCCCCGGCGAGACCGCCCCCGCCGCGGCGAGCGCGATCCCGACGACGGGCAGGGCGAGCACGACGGCGGCGGTATGGGACAGGGGGCGCCGGCGGTCGCGTACGAGGCGGACCGCGCAGTACAGCACGACCAGTCCGGACACGGCGTCGGCGACGGTGCCGCCTCCTCCGTCGCCGCCCCCGGAGACCGGCAGCGCCATCATGGCGACGAGGGCCACCACGGGCAGCACGGGAAGGAACCGGCGCGGCGCCGACGCGGCGGTCGTGGGAGGAGGAGCGGTCAGCAGCTGGGTCACGCGGTCAGCTCCCCGTCGGGCGCACGAGCGCGGCGGCGGTGCGCAGCAGGATGCACACGTCCTGCCAGAGCGACCAGTTGTCGATGTACGCGTTGTCGAACCGGCAGCGGTCCTCGATCGAGGTGTCACCGCGCAGCCCGTGGATCTGCGCGAGCCCGGTGATCCCGGTCCGCATCCGGTGGCGGGCCGCGTAACCGGGGTACGTCTGGCTGAACTGGCCCACGAAGAACGGTCGTTCGGGGCGCGGACCGACCAGACTCATGTCGCCCCAGAAGACGTTCCACAGCTGGAGCAGCTCGTCCAGCGAGGACCGGCGCAGGAAGCGGCAGAACCAGCCCATCTCGTGCTCGTTCGCCACGCTCCACCGCGTCGCCGCCTCGTGCGCGTCGACCGGCCGGTGCGTACGGAACTTCAGCAGGGTGAACGGCCGCCCGTCCTTGCCGATCCGCTCCTGCCGGAAGACCACCCCGGGCCCGTCGACGATCCGCAGCACGACCGCGCACACCAGCAGCACCGGACTGACCATCAGCAGCAGCACCCCGGACACCAGCACGTCGAGCAGCCGCTTGCCTGCGCTTCCGTACCGCCGCCCCACCGGCAGCCGCCGGCAGGCGAACCCCGCGAGCCGGTCCGTCCTCTCGTACGCAGGGGAGTCCGCGTCCACCTCCCACACCGCGCAGCCCGACTCGCCCAGCGCCCGCAGCAGCGGCCCCTGTTCGGTGCGCGCGGCGGGGCCCACGACGAGCACGTCCTGCACGCCGTTCTGGATGAGCGCCCGCTGGACCTCCTCGCCCGTGGTGAGGACGGGCAGCCCCTCGCCGCCGGACGTCTCGTCGGAGACGACGCCCACCGGCCGCACCCCGCAGCCCGGGTGACGCAGGAAGGCGGCCGCCACGCGCTGTGCCGTCGCGGACCGGCCGACCACCAGGGCCGCGCGCGGCCGGCGCAGCAGCGCCCGGCGCCGCCGCCCGTGCACAGCGCCGCGGCCCAGGCAGCTCGCCGCCGACTGCAGCGCGCAGCCGAGGAGGAGGGTGCGGGCGGACAGCGCGTGGTCCGGGGAGTACGCCGCGAGCAGGGCCGCGAGCGCGCACCAGGCCACCGCGACCCGGCCGCAGACGGCGGGCAGTTCGTCCAGCACCGCGGGGACGGGCGCGGCGCGGTACAGCGACCCGTGGGCGTTCAGCCACAGCACCGCGAGCACCAGCGAGGCGAGCGGAAGCGGATGCGTCCAGGGCAGTACCAGGCCGCCGCCGAGCAGCGCCGCGCAGACGTCCACGGCCGGCAGCGGCAGCCGCGAGGCCCGCCGAACGAACGGCCGTCCGCCGCTGGGGAATCTGAAGCCGCCGGCGGCCTCGCGCGGCGGGATGACCGAGACGGGCGAGAATCCGTGGTCCGTCGCCCGCGGCCGGCCACCGGGGGAGGGAACGGTACTTTCCGCAGTCACGTGTGGATGGACTCCCTGCACTCGGTGGCTTCCACGCCCGTGTTCCGCCCTCTCGGCCGCGTCGACCGCGTCGGCCGGGTGCCGATCAGCTCGCGGTACACCTGGGCGACGGCCTCGGCCGTGCGCCCGATGTCGTGCGTGGTCGTTACGTACCGGCGCCCCTGATGGCCGAGCGACTCGCGCAGCAGCGGGTCGAGCAGCAACTCGGCGACGGCCGCGGCCAGTTCGTCCGGCCGGTCCGGCGGCACCAGACAGCGCGGTCCCTGGCCCGGCGGCAGACTCTCGCGCGCCCCGTCCACGTCGGTGATCACGACGGGCCGCCCGCACGCCATGGCCTCCAGCGGCGCCAGCGCCATGCCCTCCCAACGGGACGGCAGGACCACCAGATCGGCGGCCTGGTACCAGGGCACGGCATCGGTGACGGCTCCGGCGAACAGCACGGACGCGGGAGCGGCGGCCCGCAGCGCCGACGCGTCCGGCCCGTCGCCCACCAGCACGAGCCGCGCCTGAGGCGCCCGCCGGGACACCTCGCGCCAGGCGTCGAGCAGGACGTCCTGCCCCTTCTGCCGGCACAGCCGCCCGACGCAGACCACGAGGGGCGCCGCCGGATCGATCCCGTCGAGCAGCTCGATTCCGGCCCGTACGGTCCCGACCGACGCCGGGTGGAAACGCTCCGGATCGACCCCGTTGGGGATCACGGTGAACCGCCCGGCGATCCCCGACCGCCGCCCGGTCCGCCGCTCCGCCTCGCTGACGCACACCACCCGGGAGGCCCAACGCGCTCCCAGTCGCTCCCAGTTGAGGGCGAGCAGCCCGGTGATCCCGCCGGCCGCCTCGAATGACCAGGCGTGCGGCTGGAACACGGTCGGCACCCGCCCGCGCACGGCGAGCCGCGCCGCGAGTCCCGCCTTGGCGCTGTGCGCGTGCACCAGGTCGGGGTCCACCTCCCGCACGACCTGACGCAGACTCCGTACCTCCTGCGCGAGCCACGGCCCGGGCGAACGGGTCGCGTGCCAGGTCCGTACGCCGCAGCCCAGGGCCTCGGCCGCCGCGGCGAGCGAGCCGCCCGCCGGACAGGCGACGGTGACCTCGGTCCCGGCGGCCAGCTGGGCCCGTACGAGATCCGTGATCACGCGGGCCACTCCGCCGTCGACGGGCTGGGAGACGTGCAGGACCCGCGGCCGAAGGCCGGGCGGTGACAGTTGCATGCGTGCGTTCCTCGCTCACGGGGCTCACGGATGGCGCTCGGAGGGGCTCAGGGGAGGTCACTGGGGAACTCACGGGAAAGGGGAAGGTGTCAGCGCTTCGCGTCGACGGCGACGAACAGGGCCCCGGTCCAGGCCGTGTCGCGCGGGGACACCAGGCGGAAGTCCAGCCGGTCACCGCCGTGCCGCAGCCCCTTGTCGAGCTCGAAGACGTCGGAGTCGTACCCGAGCGTGTTCGGATACGCGGGTGTGCGTCCCGGGGCCGTCCGGCCGGGCTCGCTGATGGTCGAGTTCAGTACGTCGTCACGGGGGTTCACGCCGTTGGCCAGACGGGTCGTCAGGCCGCCCGCCGACAGGGTGAGTGAGCCGCCGCTCCGCCCGCGGTCACCGTCGTAGGCGACGAGTCCCGCACGCCCTTCGGCCCCCTTGGGGAACTTCATGCCGGGCAGCCGGACCGTCCGGTCGCCGCCCGCGCCCAGCGGGTCGAAGCCGTCCCACATCGCCAGGTGCCGCAGCGGCTCCGACTCCTTCTCGTACGCCACCATCAGCGTCCAGCCGCCCCACGCCCCGGCTGCCGAGTGGCCCATCGCCACGTTGACCTGCGCCACGGTGTAGGCGCCCGCGCCGCTGGAGCGCACCAGACGGGTGACGTCCGCCGAGGCCTGGAACGCGTCCGCGCCGTGCGCGACCCGGTGCCCGACGACGGTGTCCGCGAGCACCTCCTTGTACTGGCCGCCCGGTTCGGCGATCAGCACCCGCCCGTTGTCCTTGGGCGGCTTCTGCTCACCGACCCGGAGGTTGCCGCCCCAGTACAGCCGCGCGTACGAGACCCGGGCGCCGGCCGGCGGGCGGACCTCGGCGCGGCTGGAGTTGTAGGTGTTCGGGTCGTTGTCGACGTCGATGTAGAACATCTCGAAGTCGTCGTTGTCGTCGTTCGCGGCCGCCCGGCCCTCGCGTGCGGCGGGACAGGACGCCGCCGACCGCTCGACGGGCCGTCGGCAGGTGATGGACGAGTTGGCGGCCCGGACGATGCCGCCGTGCTGGAGCGCGCGGTACCGCTGGGTGAAGGCGAGACTCTCGGCCTCGGCGGCCGGCGCGGTCGAGGGTGTCGAAGCCGCCGACGCTGTAGACGTCGTCGATGTGGTTGACGTCGTGGGCATGGCAGGCGCGGCCGCCGCCGGTCCGCCCGGTGCCCAGAGCGAGGCGAGGGAAAAGGCACCCACCATTCCACGGCGCAGCAGAAGACCCAGGGAATTGCGCATGACCGGCATTGCCCTTTCGGGGGGAATTTCGGGGGAAGAGGTTCTGACCCTGCGGACGGACAGCTGCGGACATCACCTGAGTGCCGCCATGACTCCCCGTCTGTTTCAAGCGGCCTGAGGAGGAACGCAACTGTAGCCGCTATCCGTATTTATCGGTGAAACCCGTCAAGTGTGTCGTAATAATGCTGCATACACTGGTTTACGCCGTGCCGGGCGGAGGCTCCGTCGTGGGCCCGGCCTCCGCCCGGTACTTGGACCGGGACTTCACCCATTTGGTGGCACAACCCGCGCCTTTGCCGCGCGTTGATCCAGAGCCGGGCACCCCGCCCGGGTTGTTGTGTCAATCCCAAGGAGCACCTCTCCATGTCGCGTATCGCGAAGGGCCTGGTCCTTACCTCCGTTGCCGCCGCCGCCATGGCGGGCACCGGTGGCGTCGCCGCCGCCGACAGTGACGCGCACGGCTTTGCCGCCCACTCCCCGGGCGTCCTGTCGGGCAACCTGATCCAGGTCCCCGTCCACGTGCCGGTCAACGTCTGCGGCAACACCGTGAACGTCATCGCGCTGCTGAACCCGGCGTTCGGCAACGAGTGCGCCAACGACTGACGTCGCTGCGCAGCCCTTGACCGGCCGTCCTCCCGCAGGGAGGGCGGCCGGTCCGCGTTGCCCCGAATGGACGGAGAGGCGCCAACCGCCCTGGGAATGCCCGGGCATGGCGCCTCACCAGGGACAACGGACGCGGCGGCGGGCCCGGGCCGCTACGGAGCGAGGTTGTTCGGTTGCAGGAGGTGCTCACCGATTCCACGGTGAGCACAAGATCCGTACGCACCACCGAAAGGACCCCTCCATGCGTGCTCTGCCCGCACGGCGTATCGCGGCCCCCGCACTCTGCGCCACGCTTCTGCTCGGGATCGCCGGACCGGCCGCCGTGGCCGCCGACCACGACTCGACCCGCGACGCCCGTTCCATAGCGGCCCAGGCGCCGGTGCCCGGAGCGGACGCTCTGCTGGCGCAGGTCAAGAGCCTCGGCGACGTCGGCGGAGTGCTCACGCCGGTCACCGACCTGCTCAACGCCGTGCTCAAGGCCGACGGCGGCCAGCTCCCCGCCGCCGACGCGGCCAAGCTCGCCGACGCGGTGAAGGCCGCCATCGCCAAGGCCTCCGCGGCCGCCCCGGCCGCAGGCGCGTTGACCCCGCCGGTCAAGGCCGAGCGGGAGCAGGCCGCGCCGACGGCACCGGCAGCGCCGACCGCACCGCCCACTCCGACGGCACCGGCCAAGCCGGCGGTTCCGGCCATGCCCGCCGTTCCGTCGGCACCGGCCAAGCCCACGACGCCCGACGCCGCGACGTCGCCGGTCGAGCCGGCCGCCCCGGCCACCCCCACGACCCCCGCCAAGCCCGCCGCTCCGGCCACGCCGGTCACCCCCGTCACGCCGGTCGCCCCGCCGGCCGCGCTGCCGGAGGTGCCGAAGCTTCCGGCGGCCCCCGTGCTGCCGATGCCGAAGGACGCCGAGCGTGCGGTCGCCGAGGCCCCGCTCGACCTCAAGGCCGACGCCCTCAAGGCCCTGCAGGCCGCGGTCGACTCCCTGATCAAGGCCGCCACCAGCGGTGACGTCGCCGGTGTCGCGGCGGCCGCGCTGGCCGTCGTGACCGGCCTCGTCAACGTCGTCGTCGCCACGGTGCTCGGCGGCGGCCTGCCCGCGGCGAACCTGCCGGGCCTGCCCAAGCTGCCCCTGCCCACGGGCGCGCTGCCGCTGCCCACCGGCGGTCTGCTGCCGTCCTGAGCCGCGTCCCGGCCGTTGGGCCGGCCCGTCACCCGGGCCGGCCCAACGGCTGTTTTCATATGAGGGATCCCATTTGAGGATTTGACACACCCTTCAATTGGGTGGCTTCCAGAAATTTTCGGCAAACGGAGTTTCCGCCCGGAACGGGGATCGTTGGGCAGGGCGCAGTTCAGCGAAATTTCCCTCCGGTGACGCGAGTTGCCGACGAAAGGAACACGATGAAGTCCCTGAAGGCCGCCGCAGCCGTCGCCGGGTCCCTGGTCATCGCTGCTGCCGCAGCGCCCGCCTTTGCCGCCGACCTCACGCCCTCCAGTCTCAACGGCGGCCTCGACTCGGCGCTCGGCGCGCTCACCACCGAGCCGGTGGACGCCGCGGACGCCATGCCCCTGCAGTCGCAGTCGAACGCGCTCGACACGTCGAACAAGGACTCCGTGCTGAACACCGTCGACGGCGCGACGAAGGCCCTCAACTCGGCGGAGGGTCCCACGGGGCTCCTGGGCGGACTTCCCCTCCAGAAGTGACTTCGGACGTAACTCCGGGCGCGGGATCGGACGCAACTTCCGGAAGTGACGAAGGGCCGGTTCCGCATCACGCGGAACCGGCCCTTCGGTCTGTTCTCCGATTATCCGCGCCGTTCCGATTGTTCTTTCCGGCCGTTCGACACCGTCCCCCGTTCGTGTGGAGACCCGGCCGGAAATCCCCCGGGCGAGTGAGAAACGGAGCGGACGCATTCCGGCGCGTCGATACGGTTCCGCGGTGACCTCAACATCAAGCGAAACGCGTCCTTTCCGTGCCGCCGACCTCGGCACGCTCGTCGTCATGGCGTGGAGCGGCGAACACCCCGACGGCGACATGCCCTTCCTGCTGGCCTACTCGCTCGGTGACGGCGAGGGCGGCCCCGAGGGCTCCACGGCCGCCGTCGAGCAACTGCTGCACCGCAGTGGCCTGCCCATCGGCGACGAGATCGTCGACGGCACCCGGCAGCCCAGCTTCCCCGTCGGTCTCCTCGTCGAGGCCGGCCAGGCCGTCGTCACCATGGCCCACCTCAACGCCCAGTGCACCGTGCCGCCGGAGTGGCTCGCCGCGGTCGGCGAACGCGGCTACGCCTACTTCCTGTTCACCACCCGCCCCTGGCCCGAGGCCGAGCCGGGCAAGCCCGTCGCGCCGGAGGCGCTGGCCGCCTTCGCGGGCGACGAGAAGACCCTGAACAGCGCGGCGCACGCCCTCCTCCCGGCCCGCAGCCTGCGCGGCTGACGATGCGCACAGCGGGCGCCGGCCGCGCGTTCGCCCTGCTGCTGGTGATCACGGGCGCGGCCGGACTGCTGGCCTCCTGGGTCATCACCATCGACAAGTTCAAGCTGCTGGAGGACCCGGACTTCACCCCGGGCTGCAGCCTGAACCCGGTCGTCTCCTGCGGCAACATCATGAAGAGCGACCAGGCCTCCGCCTTCGGGTTCCCCAACCCGATGCTCGGTCTGGTCGCCTACGGCATCGTGATCTGCGTCGGCGCGAGCCTGCTGGCCGGTGCGGTGTTCCCGCGCTGGTACTGGCTGACGCTCGACGCGGGCACGCTGTTCGGCGTCGGATTCGTGACGTGGCTCCAGTACGAGTCGCTGTACAGCATCAACGCGCTGTGCCTGTGGTGCTGCCTTGCCTGGATCGCCACCGTCGTCATGTTCTGGTACGTCACGTCGTTCAACGTACGAAATGAATTCCTGCCCGCGCCGGGCTGGGTGAAGGGATTCCTCGCCGAATTCACGTGGGTGCCGCCGGTCCTGCATCTGGGGATCATCGGAATGCTCGTGTTGACGCGTTGGTGGGACTTCTGGACGAGCTGACAATTGCATCCACCGGGGGAATTTTGACCTGATGTCGTTCGCCGTGTCGTTACGCGTTTCGGACGCAGCTCCCGAATCCCGAAAGGCCCGTACCTGAGATGAAGTCGACCACCCGAGGAACTCTTGCCGCCGTCGTGACCTGTGTGGCGGCCGCTGTCGCGACGCCCGCCGTCGCGGCCGACGGGCTCCCGGTCGCCGTACCGCTGGACGGTGTGGAGAACTCGCTGAACATGGAGATGCCCAGGATCGGCGGCACCCTGCCGCTGCCCACGCCGGGCAACCCCGACGGGCCGCGGTACGTCGAGGGCCGGCTGCTGCCGGACCGGGCCGTCCCGCAGCTGCCGGTCACCAGCGACCTGCCGTCCCTCGACCTGCGTACGCCGGTGCCGCGCGTTCTCGGGGACACCTTCGACCACGTCGCCGCCAGTACGCCCACGTCCGACCTGCGCGCCCTGACGCCCGGTGCCTCGCTGGACGCCCCGCTGACCGCGCCGCAGGCGGACAAGCTCGGTCTTCCGGCCCCGAAGCTGCCCGAGGTCGGTCTCCTCGCGCCGGTTCTGCAGGCGGCACCGGGGGCGAACCTGGGCCTCGCGCCCGGGCTGTAGACACAACAGCCCGACCCGGCCAACAGGCCGTTCGGGCCGGACAGTTCATGGAGGAGTGCGGGTGGGAGTGGTGAACGGTACGCGGCGGGACGTCCTGAGAGGGCTGCTCGTCGCGGCCGTCGCCGCCGCCCTGACTCCGCTCGTCGCGGCCTCGCGACCGTCCCGTCCGTCGCGCGCCGAGCCGCCCGCGTCCGGCGAACCGGCCGAGTCCGAGGCCGAGTTCGACGAGATGTATCGCGGACGGTGGATCCGTGGGTTCAAGGACGCCGCAGGCGCTGAAGACGCCGCGGTCGTCGAGGACACGGACAGTGGTGTCAGGCGCGCCGGTGCCGTCGGCTCCGCGTCGGCCGGGCAGTGGCGGGTCACCGTGGACGACCGGCCGCTGCACCTCATGCGGCGGGCCGACGGCGGCTATCTGACCATGATCGACCACTACCAGTCGTATCCGACGCCGCTCGCCGCCGCCCGCGGGGCCGTCGACGAACTGGGCGGCACACTGCGGCTGCGCGCGGCCGCTGTGGAGGCGGACCCGGGGGAGGGGCACGGGCATGGCGTACACGCGTAAGAACGTGAGCGCGCTGACACGGGCCGAGCGGCGCAGGCTCGTCGGCGCGTTCCTGGAGATCAAACGCACCGGCGAGTACGACGAGTTCGTCCGCATGCACATCGACCACTACGTGTCGGACGGTGACGGCGGGCTGCGTACGGCCCATATGGCGCCCTCCTTCCTGCCCTGGCACCGGCGGTTCCTGCTGGAACTGGAGCGGGCGCTGCGGCGGGTCGACTCCGGGGTGTCCGTGCCGTACTGGGACTGGACGAAGGACCGGACGCCCGCCGCCTCGCTGTGGGGGGAGGACCTGCTCGGGGGCAACGGGCGGCGCTCCGACCGGCAGGTGACGACCGGGCCGTTCGCCTACCGGCACAAGAAGTGGGTCGTCAAGGAGTCGATGACCGACGGCGAGTACCTCATGCGCGACCTAGGCCGGCCCCACGATCCGCTGGCTCTCCCGACCGCGGACGAGCTCGCGCGGGCCCTCAAGGACCCCGTGTACGACACGGCGCCCTGGGACTCCACCTCCTCCCGCGGCTTCCGGAACAAGCTCGAAGGGTGGGGGGCCGGGCGGGGCAACGACGCCTGGCGCAACCACAATCGCGTGCACCGCTGGGTCGGCGGGCACATGCTCGGCGGGGCCTCGGTCAACGACCCCGTCTTCTGGCTGCACCACTCCTTCGTGGACTTGCTCTGGACCCGCTGGCAGAAGCGGCACAAGGGGGCCCGGTATCTGCCAGCGTCGCCGCCGGAGCTCGGGGACCGGCAGCGGGGGCGGGTGGTCGCGCGGCACGAGGAGATGCCGCCGTGGGGCATGACGCCGGACGAGTTGGAGGACTACAGCCGGATCTACCGGTACGTCTGATGCGCCGGTGGCGGGTGACGTGTGACCGCTGATGGGTTACGGGTGTTCGGTGACGCGTGACAGGTGGACAGGGAAAGCCCCCGGTGGTGTGTACCGCCGGGGGCCTTCGCGTGAGTGCGGTGACTCAGTGGCCGTAGCCCTTGGGGCCGTGTCCCTTGGGGCCGTGGTGACCCTTGGGGCCGTGGTGACCCTTCGGGCCGTCGTCGAGGTTCGCGCACTTGTTGCCGAACGTCGGGTTCAGCAGGGCGATGATGTTCACGGTGTTGCCGCAGACGTTGACCGGCACGTGGACCGGGACCTGGATGACGTTGCCCGACAGGACGCCGGGCGAGCCGACGGCCTTGCCCTCGGCGCCCGCGTCCGCCATGGCCAGACCGGCTCCACTGATCACAACGGCACCCGTGCCGAGGGCCACACCGGCCGCCTTCGCGATGCGAGACTTCACGTTCACTCCTTCGATTTCGGTGAGCGCGGCTGCTCCTACGCGACCGCACTGTCCGTTCAACGCGAGGGCCCACAGAGGGTAACGGTGCTCATCGGGGCATCATCCACCAAGATGCTTCATATGGGGTGATAAAGCATATGAGTGTCCTCCTCGTTCGGTTCCCTGTGGCGGTCCGGCCCCGGCTCGCGGAACAGGCGGCCGGGCCACCAGAACCAGCGGCCCAGGTCGAGGGCGAGGGCCGGCACCAGGACCGTACGGACGAGGAAGGTGTCCAGGAGGACGCCGATGCCGACGATGACGCCCATCTGGGCCATCGTCACCAGGGGCAGCCCGGCGAACACCGCGAAGGTGGCGGCCAGGACGACGCCCGCGGAGGTGATCACGCCTCCCGTGCTGGTCAGGCCCTCCAGGACGCCGCGGGTGTGACCGAGGCGGGCGGCCTCCTCCTTCACCCGGTGCATGAGGAAGATGTTGTAGTCGATGCCGAGGGCGACCAGGAAGACGAAGCCCATGAGCGGGATCGACCAGTCGACGCCCGCGAAGTCCAGGACGTGCTCGAAGAGCAGGTTCGAGGCGCCGAGTGCCGCGAAGTACGACAGTACGACGGTGGCCAGGAGCAGCAGCGGGGCGACGAGGGCGCGCAGCAGCCAGACGAGTACGGCGAGGACGACCAGCAGCACGACCGGGATGACCGTGGTGAGGTCGCGGTCGGCGGCCCGCTGGGTGTCCAGTGCCTCCGCGGTGGTGCCGCCCACCAGGGCGTCCTGCCGGTGCACCGCGTCGCGCAGGGCGTCGACGGTGTCCTTGGCGGCCCGGCTGTCGGGGGCGTCCTTCAGCACCACGTCCAGCGTGGCGAGCCGGCCGTCCGGCGTACGGTCTCCGGTCCCGACGCGGGCGACACCGGGCACCGACCGCGCGGACTCCCGCACCCCGGCGGCCCGGTCCGAGTCGGTGACGATCGTCGCCGGGTCCGAGGCGCCCGACGGGTAGTGGGCGGAGATCCTCTCCTGCGCGACGACCGACTCGGGCTTGTCCTGGAACATCTCGGCCTGGGTCAGGCCCAGGTTGATCCCGGCGCGCTGAGGGCAAGTACGCCCGTGACGACGACCGGCCCGGGCTGGTCCATGACCGGCTCGGGGCGCACGTGGGCCCGCACCACGGCGCAACAGGTGTCACGACCTGCCGTGGCGTTCGGGATGTGTGTCGGGGATGTCGTTCCGCTTCGGTACGGCCGGGAGTTGGCGCTCCCGGCCGTACGCGGGGTGGTTCGGTGGTTCGGTCCAGCGGTGCTTCGGCTCAGCAGTGGTGCGGTGGCAAGGCCCTTGGCGTCGCCCGTTACTCGATCTCGCGCATCATCTTCTCCATCGAGTTGACCGACAGGCGCGTCTGCGTCAGCTCGTCGAGGGTCTGCCGCTGCTCCTCGACCGTACGGCGCTGCAACTCCACGGTGTCCTCCAGGAGTTGGGCGTACTTCGAGGCCAACTCCTTGTACTGCTGCTCGCGGGCGGCCAGCATGCGGGCGCGCCAGGTGGCGGCGACCTGCCAGACGATCACGATCAGCAGGGAGAAGAGCCCGGCCGCGCCGACGGCGCCGACCAGAACCCCCAGGTCGTCGGCGCTCGCGGCGGTCGTCACCAGTTGCTCCTTCACTTGGCTTCCTCTTTCGCGGTCTTCACGGTCTTCGTGGTCCTCGCGGGCTGATCCGCCTTGTCCGCCTTATCCGCCTTGCCTGTCGTCGGCTCGGTGATCGTCGTGGCCGCCCCCGCGATGACGTGCGGCGTCAGGCGGTAGCAGAACGGGGCGACTTCGAAGTACTTCATCGCCTTGCCGTCCTCCGAGAGTTCGAGCGTGCCGACGATCAGTCCGGCTGCTTCCAGCCGTTGCAGGTGCATGTGCAGCAGCGGGCGGCCCATACCGATCTCGCGAGCCAGCGCGCTGACGTAGTTCCGGCGCTCCAGGAGGGCCGCGACGATCCGCAGGCGGTGCGGATTGCCCAGCGCGGAGAACACCTTCAGCAGCTCGTCGCCGGTTGGAGGGATCGGGGTGAGGTCGGGGTGAGATGGGGGGCATCTCAGGGTCGCGTCAGGGTTGCGTCGGGATCGGGACCGGCTCACTGGCGCGTCGGGACCCGGCTCACTGGCGTGTGCAGCGGCCCTTCGGGCTGTCGGCCGGGGGGCTGCACTGGAGGCTGTAGTCCGCCGACGCCGTGCTCAGGTAGCGGCCGACGCAGGTGGTCGACGTGGTCCTGCCGCGCTCGGCGCAGAAGCTCAGGGCGGCGCGGCCGTCGGTGAACGGGCCCGGGGCGTAGATGACCCAGAAGCCCGGGCGGAGTGAGGCGTAGTCGTCGCTGCGGACGTAGACCGCCTCGGGGACGGTCTTGCGGATGGTAGCGAGCCGTTGGTCCCGCGTGGCGGTGCCGGAGCTGACCGGTTCGGAGAACAGCTGGGCGATCCAGCGGCCTTCGGAGGCGGGCGGGGCGGTCGCCTCCTTGGACGGGGAGGCGGCCGGCTGCGAGGCCTCCTTCGACGGCGCGGGTGTCGATTCGGGCGTGGGCGTCTGCTTCGCGGACGGGGAGGTCGCGGCGCCGGACGCCGAAACGCCGCCGCCCTTGGCCTTGCTGTCGTCGCCGTCCGAGTCGCGCAGGTTCAGGACGAGCGCGGTCGCGGCCGTCGCGAGGGCGGCCACGACGACGGCGACGGTGGCGATGAGGGCCGGGCGCCCCCTGCGCCCCCGCGGAGGCACGTTCTGGACGCGCGTCGGATGTTCGCCGACCGGCTCGGCGGGAACGGGACCGCCGGGAACCGTGCTGCCGGGCCCGGAGCTGCCGGAAACCGTGCTGCCGGGCCCGGAGCCGCCGGGAATCGTGCTGCCGGGCCCGGGCCTGCCGGGAACCGTGCCGCCGGACGCGGGCGGTACGGACACGACGTGCGTCGGAGCCGTCGTAGGGCCGGGCGGCAGCGGGGCCGTCGCCGTCGGGAGCGCCCAGTCCGGAGTCGTACCCGACTCGACCTGCGCCAGCATCGCGTCCAGCCGCGCCGCGTCGGGGCGGGCCGCCGGATCCCGTACGAGCAGGGCCTGGAGCACGGGCGAGAGCGGGCCGGAGCGCACCGGCGGCGGCACGGCCTCGTCGAGGACGGCGGCGAGGGTGCCCAGGGTGGTGCCGCGGCGCAGCGGGCTGATGCCCTCCACGCAGACGTACAGGACGAGCCCCAGGGACCAGAGGTCGGACGCCGGGTCGTCGTCGTTGCCGCGGATCCGCTCGGGGGCGATGTACTCGGGGGAGCCGATGAGTTCGCCGGTGGCCGTCAGTGCGGTCGACCCCTGGAGCGCCGCGATGCCGAAGTCGGTGAGCACGGCGGAGCCGTCGGCGCGCAGCAGGATGTTGGCGGGTTTGACGTCCCGGTGCTGGATGCCCGCCGCGACCGCCGCGCGCAGGGCGGCGAGCACCTGACGGCCGATACGGGCGGCCTCCGACGGGGTCAACGGGCCGTCGGCCAGCCGCTCCTGGAGCGAGACGCCGTCCACCAGTTCCATGACGAGCCAGGGGTGCGGGTCGTCGTCGATGATGTGGTGGATCATCACCACGTTCGGATGGCTGATCCGGGCGAGCGCCCGCGCCTCGCGCAGCACCCGCTCACGGACGGAGGCGGAGGCCGCCGCGTCGTGCCGTACGGCCTTGAGGGCGACCTCCCGGTGCAGCACGCTGTCGCGGGCCCGCCACACCGTCCCCATACCGCCGCTGCCGAGCCGCGCGAGCAGCTCGAACCGCCCGTCGACCATGTCCCCCGATGCGTTCATGGCGGACAGATTAGTGGGGCTCGCCCGGCCCTCAGGACGTCGGGTGCGTACGTCCGAAGCAGCGCTCCAGTTCGTTCAGCTCGTAGAACGCGCTGCCCTTGGACACCGGGCGGCAGCCCTTCCTGAACGCGGTCTCCTTCTCGTTGTAGAGCATGCGTACGAGATAGGTGTGACCCTTGCGGAACACGTCCCACTGGATGTTCGCGGCCATCGGCGCCACGGACGCGCCACGCCAGGGGTTGTCGGCGTAGGTGTACGGGCGCTGGGCGGTCACGTCGAGCAGCGCCCGCACCCGGGGCCCGAACTCCTTGCCCGCCCCGGTCAGCTGCCCCTCGCTCGCCGCCTGGTCCCACAGCTTGAGGATGAGGTCCCCGTCCTCGCCGTCGGTCGCGGCACGCGACCCGTGCCGGGAGACGTTCTCCGTGAACACCGGCTCGAATCCCCGGGGCGCGGCCTGGTACGTCCGCGGGTTCTGCCCGGGCTCGTACGACGCCTTCGTTCCGTAGCTGTCGCTGTGCCCGCCGGTCGAGTTGCCGGTCGAACCGCCGACCGAACCGCCGACCGAACCGCCGGTCGAACGGCCGGTGGAGTGGCTTGCGGCGTGGGCGGGCAGCGCGCCGGAGAGGAGGGCGCACAGGGCGAGGGCGAGGGCGGGAGTGACGCCGGGAGCAAGACCGGGGGAGAGGCGTCTCATGGGTCGTCGCTTCATGGGTGGGCCGTCGTTTCGTCGGGTGGGAGAGGCCGTGTCCGCAGTTGTGGCCTCTGGGTGGGGATCGAACGATCCGCCGCATCGTTTCCGCCGTGGGCCAACACCTGGTGACCGAGGTGTGGCTGGATTCCGACCGCTGGTCCATGGGGGAACCATGGGCTGGTCAAGGGCGGGTGTGCCGGTTCTCGACGGCGTCGTGACCGGCCGAGCGGTGTCGTACAGCGCCGAGCAGTGGCGTGATACCGGGGTCATTTTCGGACATTTTTCGGACCCCGAACGGTGAATGGCGCCCGGTTCGGGCGTCCCTGAGGCACTCGCAGCGCTCGAAGCGGGCCGGGAGGAGTCGGGGAATGTCGTGCGTGTGTCCGCTGCGGCTGCCCGCGGAGAGACGCTCCGACCAGCAAAAAAGCCCTCCCGGAGGGGAGGGCGGGGAGAGGCGCCCCCGGCAGGACTCGAACCTGCGGCCAAGCGCTTAGAAGGCGCCTGCTCTATCCACTGAGCTACGGGGGCCGGGTGTGGTGGCCTGTGGTGCTGGTGCCCGGGTGTGGGCGGGTCCGTGACCTTGCCGGGGACAAGGATAGAGCGCCCGGGTCCCTGTCCTTGGTGCTTCGCCTCCGTGGCTCGATGTGGAGGTTCAGTGAAGCGGTCCTGATAATCGCAGGCAGGTGCGAATCGTGCATCGCTTTTGGCGTCTCACGCCCCGGGTGTTGTGCACTCGTTATGCCTGCGCCCCATGCGTCCCTTCCGCCTCGTATGTCCGATCGGCGCGCAGACATGCTCATATGCTTCAGAAAGCCTCCAAAATTGGGCATTCTTCGCATGTGGTGACCTTGGACGTACGGCCTCAGCTGCTCGACGCACTTTCCGCCCTGCGCGACCGTGTCGCCGCCGCACGCTTCCCGCTGCCCCTGGCGGGGGCTCCACGCGCGCGTGCCAACCGCGACGAACTGCTCGCGCAACTCGACGACTATCTCGTGCCCCGGTTGAGAGAACCCGAAGCACCCTTGCTCGCCGTGATCGGAGGATCGACAGGGGCGGGCAAGTCCACACTGGTCAACTCCCTTGTGGGGCGGCGGGTCAGCGAAGCCGGGGTACTGCGGCCCACGACCCGCACTCCGGTGCTCGTGTGCCACCCGGAGGACCATCACTGGTTCAGCGGTATGCGCGTACTGCCCGACCTCACGCGCGTGTGGGTGCCCCAACAGGACGCCCTGGACGATCCGCTGCTGCCGGGTGAGGACGACGGGCGCGTGCTGCGCATCGAGACCGCCGACACCCTCCCGCGCGGGCTCGCCCTCCTCGACGCGCCCGACATCGACTCCCTCGTGGCCGACAACAGGGTGCTCGCCGCCGAACTGATCTGCGCGGCCGACATCTGGGTGATGGTCACCACGGCCGCCCGGTACGCGGATGCGGTGCCGTGGCATCTGCTCCGTACCGCGAAGGAACACGACGCGACGCTCGTCACGGTCCTCGACCGGGTGCCCCACCAGGTCGTCTCGGAGGTGTCGCGGCAGTACGGCGCGCTCCTCGCCAAGGCGGGACTCGGCGACGTACCCCGTTTCACCGTGCCCGAGTTGCCCGAGTCGGCATGGGGTGGGGGGCTGCTTCCGGCCACCGCGGTGGCGCCCCTGCTCGCCTGGCTCACCGAACAGGTGGAGGATCCCGGCGCCCGGCAGCAGGCGATGGCACGCACGGCGTACGGGGTGCTCGACTCGCTGAAGACGCGGATGCCCGAGCTGGCTGGTGCGGCGGCCGCGCAGTACGCCGCCGCCCTGCGGCTCACCGCGGCCGTCGACGGGGCGTACGACAGCGAGCACGCGCGCGTACGGGGCCGTTTGCAGGCCGGGGCCGTGCTCGCCGGGGACGCGCTCAAGCGGTGGCGCAGCTATCCGCTGGACTGCACCGCCGGCGAACTGCTCGACGCGCTCGCCGAGAGCCTGGCCGCGCTGCTGCTGTGCGCGGTCACCGCCGCCGACGAGCGCATCGACGAGGCCTGGCGCCGCGAACCCGGTGCGGCCGCGCCGGGGCTGACGGACCGTGATCCGACGCTGGAGAGCGCCGAGCACCGCATCGGGATGGCCGTGCGGCGCTGGCGGCGGATCCTCGAGGAGTACGCCGAGGAGGAGGTGCGTGCTCTTGAGAAGAGCGTCGCGCCCGACCCCGAGGTGGTGGCGGCGCTGGTCGCCACCGCGCTCCTGGGCGGCCGACGGGCGCGGTCCGCGGGCGAAGGGCTCGCCGAGCGGATCGGGGCCCACGGCGCCCTGCGGCTGCGCGACAAGGGCGGGCGGCTGCTCAGCGACTACCTCGACAAGACCCTGCACACCGAACGGGAGCGGCGGCTCGCGCCGCTCGACGCACTCGACGTACACCCCGAACCCCAGGCCGAACTCATCGCCGCGCTGTCTGTACTGCAGAAGGAGAGGTGATCGTGGTGACCGCCGTCACGGACCACACGGATCACGCCGATCACCCCGGAGACGACGAAGGGCGCGAGGGCAGCGGCAGTGGGCACGCGCGCGTGGAGGACGATTTCGTGACCGACCACAAGGACGCCCGCAAGAAGGACTTCGGCAAGAAGGACTTCGGCAAGGAGGATCCCGGCAAGAAGGACGCCGGCAAGAAGGACGCCGTCAAGGGAGGTGTTCGTTCGGAGAGCCGCATGTTCGGGCTCTTGCGCGTGGAGATCGGCGACGAACCCGAGAAGCCCCCTTCCAGGGGCGACATGGACGGCTCCGACGGTACTGATGGCAAGGGCCGCGTGGACGGCATGGCAGGCGACACCGCGGACTCCGGCGTCGCCTGGGACGACGGGCTGATCGCGCGGCGTGTGTCCGCCACGGCGGAGGGACAGGCCAGGCCCGTGAAGGAGGCAGTCGTGGACAGCAGGCCGCCCGTGGTGACCCCTCTCGCGTACGACGGGTCGCTTCGGTCCCGTCTCGACGCGCTGCGTGAACTGGTGGGGCTCTCCCGCACCCGGCTCGACAGCAGGACGCTCGCCGAGGCGGGACAGGTCCTGGACGAGGCCACGGCGCGTCGCAGGCTCTCCGGGCAGCACACCGTCGTCGCCATCGCGGGCGCCACCGGGAGCGGCAAGTCGCAGCTCTTCAACGCGCTCGCCGGAGTGGCCATTTCGGAGACCGGGGTCCGCAGGCCGACCACCGCCGCGCCCATCGCGTGCAGCTGGAGCGACGGCGCGGCGAGCCTCATCGACCGGCTCGGCATCCCCGGACGGCTGCGGCGGCGACCGCTGCAGAGCGCGGAGGCCGAGGCGCAGTTGCGCGGGCTCGTCCTGGTGGACCTGCCCGACCACGACTCCGCGGCGGTCCAGCACCGCGAACAGGTGGACCGCATCCTGGCGCTCGTAGACGCCGTCATCTGGGTCGTCGACCCGGAGAAGTACGCCGACGCCGTGCTGCACGAGCGCTATCTGCGCCCCATGGCCGGACACGCGGAGGTCACCTTCGTAGTCCTCAACCAGATCGACCGGCTGCCCGGGGAGGCCGCCGACCAGGTCCTCGACGACCTGCGGCGGCTGCTCGACGAGGACGGGATCGCACTCGGCGAGTACGGCGAGCCGGGCGCGACCGTCCTCTCCCTGTCCGCGCTCACCGGGGACGGCGTCCCGGAACTGCGCGAGGTACTCGGTCACTTCGTGGCCGAGCGGGGAGCCGCGGCGCGCCGGATCTCCGCCGATGTGGACGCGGCAGCGGCCCGTCTGTGGCCGGTCTACGCGAACCGGCGGCAGGCCGGGCTCACCGAGGAGGCGCGCGACGAGTTCGCCGACCGGCTGGCGGACGCGGTCGGCGCCACGGCGGCCGGCGAGGCGGCCGAGCGGGCGTGGCGCCGCAACGCCAACCGCGCGTGCGGCACGCCCTGGCTGCGACTGTGGCGCTGGTACCAGGACCGGCGCGAACCACCGACCGGGCGCCTGGCCGTACGGACCCACGCCGACGAGGAGGCCACGGCACGGCAGCGCGTCGAGCAGGCGGTCCGTACGGTCGCCGAGCAGGCGGCCGGCGGACTGCCCGCACCCTGGGCACAGGCGGTGCGCGAGGCGGCCGTACGAGGGTCCCAGGGGTTGTGTGAGGCGCTCGACGAGTTGGCCGTACGAGCCGGTGCGCCGGTCGGACGGCCGCCGAGGCCCGGCTGGTGGCCGGTCGCCGTACTGGCCCAGGCGGCCATGACGATCCTCCAGGCCATCGGCGGGCTCTGGCTGCTGGGGCAGGTCGTCGGCTTCATGTCACCGAATCTCGGGGTGCCCGTGCTGCTGATGGTGATCGGCATCGTGGGCGGACCGGGCGTCGAGTGGGCCTGCCGGCTGGCGGCGCGCGGGCCGGCGCGGCGGTACGGGCTGGAGGCGGAACGGCGGTTGCGGGAGGCGGCGTCGGGGTGCGGCCGGGCCCGGGTTCTCGATCCGCTGGCGGCGGAGCTGCTGCGGTACCGGGAGGTGCGGGAGCAGTACCTGCGGGTCACGGGGGTTGGCGTCTAGGGCCTGGCCGACAGTTCGCGTCGCGGGGCTGGCGGCACCTCCCGGCCGGAGGCTGGAGGAGGGAACGGTCGGACAGGCCCCGGATGGAGTGAAGTTCTCGTTCGGGTGGCGGAGTTGTCCACAACCGGGCGGTGGCCCACAGCGCTCAGCGGGCTCGGGCCGGCGGAGGCAGTCTGGAACCGCGGCGATCACGACGCGATCACATCGCGGTCGCCGCACCGGACGCAGCCGTACGGGACGGGCCCGTGGGCGTGGACAGGGGAAGGCATCCGCGATGAACGAGACGACAGTGTGCGTGGTGGGGAACGTGGCGACGCAGCCGGTGTTCCGGGAGACGGCGACGGGCGCGTCGGCGAGGTTCCGGCTGGCGGTGACGCAGCGGTACTGGGACCGGGAGAAGAACGCCTGGACGGACGGGCACACCAACTTCTTCACGGTGTGGGCCAATCGGGCGCTCGCGACGAACGTTCAGGCGTCCGTCTCGGTGGGCGAGCCGCTCGTGGTGCGGGGGAGGCTGAAGGTCCGCTCCGAGCTGCGCGACGGGCAGTCGTGGACGGGCGCGGACATCGAGGCCACGGCGATCGGCCACGATCTGGCGCGCGGCACCGCGGCGTTCCGGCGGGCCCACAAGGGCGAGACGCCGTCGGAGACACCGGCCAGGCCGGAGCCCAACTGGGAGACGGAGCCGAGGGCTCAGGCGGCCGAGACCGCTCAACAGCAACAGCAACAGCAACAGGGGCAACAGAAGCAACAGCGTCAGGAACCTGCTCTGGTGACGTGACATCAGGTACATACCAGGCACACACCTGGTATTGGATTCATCGTCCGACCGAAGTGCGGCTTATCGGCGAATGTGTTCCGAACGGTCCCCATGGATTTGTCGATAAGCCCAGCTCACGCCTCATCCTGGCGATAACGATTCCGAGTCGGATCGCTTGTCCGATGTCATGACCGGGGAGAGAGGTGCGCCCCGTCCTTAGGATGCCGGGCATAGCTCTCGGGGCTTCTGATTCTGCTGGTGGGACCGTAACCCCCCACGTCAACGGGTCCTGCTCGAAGGGGAATTCTGTGCTTTCTTCGTTCTCTGCGTCGTCCGTGCGCGGGCGGGGCGCCGCCCGGTTCGCCGCGGTGGCGCTGGTGTCAGGACTCGCTGCCGTGAGCGTTCTGACGGCCGCGAGCACGGCCGCCGCCGACGAACTCCCCCTGAGCCGGGGCGGCGCGACCGCCACCATAGGTGAGCTGAAGACGTCCGGAACCGCCGTCATCCACGAGAACGGCGAGGACAAGCAGGTGCCCGCGGGGCTGTTCGAGATGTCCGTCGACAACGGCGGCACCCTGCAGACCTACTGCGTCGACCTCCACAACCCGACCCAGATGGACGCCAAGTACCAGGAGACGCCCTGGAGCGGCACGTCGCTGAACGGCAACCCCGACGCGGGCAGGATCCGCTGGATCCTGCAGAACTCCTACCCGCAGGTGAACGACCTCGCCGCGCTGGCCGCCAAGGCGGGTGCGAGCGGTCTCACCGAGCAGGACGCGGCGGCCGGCACACAGGTGGCGATCTGGCGGTACTCGGACGGTGCCGACGTGGACGCCGTCGACCCGCAGGCGGAGAAGCTCGCCGACTATCTGCAGCACAACGCGCGCAACCTCGCGGAGCCCGAGGCCTCGCTCACCCTGGATCCGCCCGCGGTCTCCGGTCACGCCGGTGAGCTGCTCGGCCCGGTCACCGTGCACACCAACGCGGGCAGTGTGACGGTCACGCCGCCCGCCGACGCGACCAGCGGAGTGCTGGTCGTCGACAAGGACGGCAAGGAGATCACGTCCGCGGCCGACGGCGGCGAACTGTTCTTCGACGTCCCCGAGGACACCGCGGACGGTTCGGCCGCGCTGACGGTGCAGGCCTCGACCACCGTGCCGGTCGGCCGGGCCTTCGCCTCCGAGACCAGGAGCCAGACCCAGATCCTCGCCGGCTCCAGCGAGTCGACGGTCTCCGCGACGGCCACCGCGAACTGGGCGAAGACCGGCGCGATACCCGCGCTGTCGGCCGAGAAGAACTGCGCCAAGGGCGGCGTGGACATCACGGCGGCCAACGAGGGCGACGAGGCGTTCACCTTCGAGCTGATGGGCGCCGAGCACACCATCGCGGCAGGCGCGTCACAGACCGTGACGATCCCGCTGCAGGAGGACCAGGCGTACGACTTCACGATCAAGGGGCCGAACGGCTACGAGAAGCGGTTCAAGGGCGTACTCGACTGCCGGACGCAGAGCAGCACCGCCGGCGAGACGCCCCAGACGCTGAACGCCCCCAGCCCGGCCACGGTCGGCGGCACCTCCGCCACCACGGTCGACCTCGCCGAGACCGGCGCCTCCAGCTCCACCCCGGTGATAGCCGGGATCGCGATCGGCCTGGTCGTGATCGGCGGCGCGGCCGTGCTCTTCGTCCGCAAGAAGAAGACCCCCGAGCAGGACTGAAGCAACGAAGAAGACGGCACAGCCCGTGGCGACGGATCGCGACGGTAAGTGACGGTCCGGTTACGGGAGTGGCCGGGTGGCGTCCGGTCACTGGCCCCCGGCCAAACGGGTTTCCTTCGAGGGGTGGCGGTACGGCAAGATGGGGTGTATCTGCCCACTGCCGATTTCAAGCGTCCGGACGGTTTCTCTTGGCTGAGTTCATTTACACCATGCGCAAGACGCGCAAGGCGCACGGCGACAAGGTGATTCTTGATGACGTCACCCTGAACTTCCTGCCAGGCGCGAAGATCGGCGTGGTCGGTCCGAACGGTGCCGGTAAGTCCACCGTTCTCAAGATCATGGCGGGCCTTGAGCAGCCGTCCAACGGTGACGCGTTCCTGTCGCCCGGTTTCAGCGTCGGCATCCTCATGCAGGAGCCGAAGCTGGACGAGTCCAAGACGGTCCTGGAGAACGTCCAGGACGGAGCCGCCGAGCTCATGGGCAAGCTCAAGCGCTTCAACGAGGTCGCCGAGCTCATGGCGACCGACTACTCGGACGCGCTGATGGACGAGATGGGCAAGCTCCAGGAGGACCTGGACCACGCCAACGCCTGGGATCTCGACGCGCAGCTGGAGCAGGCCATGGACGCGCTGGGCTGCCCGCCCGGCGACTGGCCGGTCACCAACCTCTCCGGTGGTGAGAAGCGCCGCGTCGCGCTCTGCAAGCTGCTGATCGAGGCTCCGGACCTGCTCCTCCTCGACGAGCCCACCAACCATCTCGACGCCGAGTCGGTGAACTGGCTGGAGCAGCACCTCTCGAAGTACGCGGGCGCCGTCGTCGCCGTCACTCACGACCGGTACTTCCTGAACAACGTCGCCGAGTGGATCCTCGAACTGGACCGCGGCCGCGCGATTCCCTACGAGGGCAACTACTCCACGTACCTCGACAAGAAGTCCACCCGCCTCAAGGTCGAGGGCCGCAAGGACGAGAAGCGCCAGAAGCGGCTCAAGGAAGAGCTGGAGTGGGTCCGGTCCAACGCCAAGGGCCGTCAGACCAAGTCCAAGGCGCGCCTCGCCCGTTACGAGGAGATGGCAGCCGAGGCCGACAAGATGCGGAAGCTGGACTTCGAGGAGATCCAGATCCCGCCGGGCCCGCGTCTGGGGTCCATCGTCGTCGAGGTCCAGAACCTTTCCAAGGCGTTCGGCGACAAGGTCCTCATCGACGACCTGAGCTTCACGCTGCCGCGCAACGGGATCGTCGGGGTCATCGGTCCCAACGGTGCCGGCAAGACCACCCTCTTCAAGATGATCCAGGGCCTTGAGACCCCGGACTCCGGTGCGATCAAGGTCGGCGAGACCGTCAAGATCAGTTACGTCGACCAGACCCGCGCCAACATCGACCCCAAGAAGTCGCTGTGGGCCGTCGTCTCCGACGAGCTCGACTACATCAACGTCGGTCAGGTCGAGATGCCGTCGCGGGCCTATGTGTCCGCCTTCGGCTTCAAGGGCCCGGACCAGCAGAAGCCCGCCGGTGTCCTCTCCGGTGGTGAGCGCAACCGTCTGAACCTGGCGCTCACCCTCAAGGAGGGCGGCAACCTGCTGCTCCTCGACGAGCCCACGAACGACCTAGACGTCGAGACCCTGTCGTCGCTCGAGAACGCGCTCCTCGAGTTCCCAGGCGCGGCCGTGGTCATCTCCCACGACCGGTGGTTCCTGGACCGGGTCGCTACGCACATCCTCGCCTACGAGGGTGAGTCGAGGTGGTACTGGTTCGAGGGCAACTTCGAGTCCTACGAGAAGAACAAGGTCGAGCGGCTCGGACCGGACGCCGCGCGTCCGCACCGCGCCACCTACAAGAAGCTGACCCGGGGCTGATCTCTTGCGGCACATCTACCGCTGCCCGCTGCGCTGGGCGGACATGGACGCGTACGGCCACATCAACAACGTGGTCTTCCTCCGCTATCTGGAGGAGGCGCGTATCGACTTCCTGTTCCGCCCGGACAAGGATTTCCAGCAGGGGTCCGTGGTGGCACGCCATGAGATCGACTACAAGCAGCAGTTGGTCCACCGGCACCAGCCGGTGGACATCGAGCTGTGGGTCACGCAGATAAGGGCGGCGTCGTTCACCGTCGCCTACGAGGTCAAGGACCCGGACCAGGTGTACGTCCGGGCCCGGACGGTCATAGTGCCGTTCGACTTCGAGGCGCAGCGACCGCGCCGTCTCACCGCCGAGGAGCGGGAGTTCCTCGCGGAGTACGCGGACGACGAGGACGATCCTGCGGGGGCCGTCGCGGCATGACGGCCCTGCACCTCGCAGACGAGGGGGAGGCGGCGGACCTCGCCGCCTTCCTGGCCCGGCTGATCCACTACGACCGGGCGGCCGCGGTGCGGCTGCAGGCGTCGGGGACGACCCTCGCGGTGTTCGGCCGGCCACCGTCGTTCGAGGTGCTCGCGATCCGTACGGCACGCCTCGACAAGCCGTACGAGAACGGTCTGGATCTCTCGCTCGACGTGACGGTCTCGGCCGGTGAACTCCTGGAGTCGCTCAACGAGTCGGCGGCCACCGCGGCCGTGCCCGCCGCCGTCACCGGCCCGCCCTGGGCCGGGGTGCTGCCGCCCCGCGGGGGCTGGCGGTCCGAACCGGGGCTGCCCGGGCCCGACGCGGTGCGGACCATGGTGGCCGGGGCGGTCGCCGAATTCCGTTCACGCATCGACGAGTTGGCACCCGAGGGGCGTACGCGGACCGCGCTCGACCGGATCGGGCGGGAGATCTGGTCCCGGCCGGTCGGCGACACCGAACTCCCCGTGCGGGCCGCGCACGCGGCCCAGTCGCTGGGGTTCCTGCGGCCCGCGCGCCCGGCCGCGACCACGAACGCGACGGCGACCACGAAATCACCCTCACCCGTGCCCGACCAGGCCGTGCTGCGGCTGCTCTCGTCGGGCGCGTGGCTCAGGCTGCGTACGCCGTACGGGTCGATCGCCGTACGCAGGGCGGGACTTGGGGCGCTGGACGTCAGCGTCCGCTGAGCGTCCTTGGGTCTCCAGCCAGGACCGGCGGCATCCTCAGGGCCGGCGGCGGCGAGTGGCGGCCGGGGCCAACTGCCTGCCGGGGCCAACTGCCGGCCGAGTGTCCTCGTCAGCCGTGCTCGCTGTCGTCCGGCCATACGCCGATGTGGTCCGGTTCCAGTTCCAGGGCGACGCGGTCGCGCATGCCGAGGGACTCGGTGTACTCGGCGGGGAGTTGCAGCCGGCCCGCGCGGTCGAGCATCGCGTACTCACGGGCCACCACCGTCTCGTGGCCGGTCGTGGCGTCGACCTCGGTGCGGCGCAGGACCTCCGTGGAGGTGCGGCCGTCGCGGATGGCGACCGTGCGCCGGACCTCGCCGGCGACCGCCTGGTCGTGCGTGACGATGACGACGGTGGTGCCGAGGTGCTCGTTCGCGGTGCGGAAGGCGGCGAAGATCTGCTCGGCGGTGTGCGAGTCGAGTTCACCGGTGGGCTCGTCGGCGAGGAGCACGGCGGGGGCGTTGGCCAGGGCCACGGCGATGGCCACGCGCTGCTGCTGACCGCCGGACATCTGGAACGGGCGGCGGGCCCGGCAGTCGGCGACGCCCAGCAACTCCAGGAGTTCCAGGGCGCGTTCGGACTGGGCGCGACGGCTCTTACGGGCACCGGTGAGCTGCATCGGCAGGGTGACGTTCTGGGCGGCCGTCAGATAGGGCAGGAGGTTGCGGGCCGTCTGCTGCCAGACGAAGCCGACGGTGTCGCGGCGGTAGCGGAGCCGGTCCTTCGCGTTCATGGTCAGCAGGTCGTGGCCCGAGACCCGGGCGGCGCCCGCGGTGGGGGTGTCCAGGCCGGCCAGGATGTTCATCAGGGTCGACTTGCCGCTGCCCGACGCACCCACCAGCGCCATCAACTCGCCCTCCCGGACGAGGAGATCGAGTCCCTGGAGCGCCTGGACCTCGACGCCGTCCGCGGAGAAGATCCGGACCAGCCGGTCGCAGGTGATCAGGGCGTCGTGCCCGTAGGCGGGCCGGTCGCGCCGGGCGGCGGCCCGTTCGGCCAGGTCGGCGAAGCTGGGGCCGGTGGGCTCGGTGGTGGTCATCGGGCGACTCCCGTGGTGATCGTCGTGGAGGGCACGTCTCCGCCGGTGCCAGGTGCTGTGGACAGCACGTTTCTGCCGAGGCCGGTTGTCATGGAGGGCACGTTCCTGCCGAGGCCGGTTGTCATGGACGGCATGTCTCTGCCGAGGCCCGTTGCCGCGGTGGGCAAACCTGCGCCGCTGTCGGCCTTCGTGGCGGGCATGTCTGCGCCGGCCCCGGTTGTCGTGGACGACACGTGTCCGCCCCTGCCGGCCGTCCTGATGGGCATGTCTCCGCCACCGTCGGCCGCCCTGATCGGCACATGCCCGCCGTTGCCGTAAGTCATCGGCTGTCCCCCGCCCTCAGCTCCCGCACCGACCCTCGCCGGCCCGTCCACCACGCCTGGCCCGCCGCGATTCCGGTGGCCAGGAGGAGGACGGTCAGGGCGGGCAGGAAGAGGGACGCCGGATCCGTGTGCAGTGCGGCGGTGCCGGTCGGGGGCGCGCCGCCGGGGGTGGCGAGGGCGATGGAGGTGAGGTCGATGCCCGGGGCCAGGAGACGGACCGCCGCCCAGCCGGTCAGGACGCCGCCCGCCGCCGCGAGGAGGGCCTGCGGCAGTGCCTCCAGTACGAGCAGTCGGCGTCCCTGGCCCCGGGTGAGGCCCATCGTGCGCAGCCGGGCCAGCAGGGCGGCACGCTCGGGCGCGGCGCGCACCAGGGCGAGCAGCAGCGCGAGTACGGCGTATCCGGAACCCGCCGCCACCGCGGCCGCGTAGACGCTTTCCGCGCCGGACTGGAGAGGGGAGTCGACGTACCGTGCGCGCTCCTCCGCACGCAGCCGTACGTCGGCACGGGCGGTGGCGCCCGCATCGGCGCCCGTACCGGCGGCGACGGCCTTGCGAAGGGCGGCCCCGCTCATCTGGTCGCCCGTCACAAGGAGCGTGGTGGGGCGCGCGGCGACGGTGCCGAGGCCGGCCCGGTCCACGATGAGGAAGTCCGTGCCCGGCAGAGCCGGGGTCAGGTCACGTACGAGGGTGATGCGGACGGTGACGTCGCTGCCGTCCGCCAGCCGCAGCGAGAAGGGGTGGGTGCCGTAGCGGTCGGCGACGGCGGAGGAGGCGAGGGCGGGAATCGGGGCCTTCGCCGAGCCGCCGTCGTCGGCCTTCGCCGAACCGCCCTCGCCGGCTTTCGCCGAGCCGTCGTCGTCGGCCTTCGCGGAGCCCTCGGCGCCGGACTTCGACGTGCCGTCGTTGCCGGACTTCGACGTGCCGTCGGCCGGTGAAGCCTTCAACTCGCCCGCTGGGAACGCCCCGAGAGCTGTCCGTCCCGCCAGCCGCGCGTACCCCTCGGGGTCCACCCCGGCCAGGGGCACCGATTCCACGCCTGCCCCCGGCTTGGCCTCGTACGCGATGCTCAGGGGCGTGACCTCCTGCACCCCGAGTGCCGAGCGGACCCGCTCCGGCAGGGTGGCGGGCAGGGCGCCCTCCGCCTCGACGCGGGCGTCCGCGCCGAGGTTGAGCACGGCCGCCCGGTCCCGCGCGTCCGCGACGCCCGCGAGGACCGAACCCCCGAACGCGGCGGTGGTGAGCGCCGTCAGCAGGGCGAGCAGCGGGAGCACTGTGGAGACGGAGGTACGGCCCGCGCGGGCCAGCGAGAGATGGCCGATCGCGCCGCGCAGCCGGCCGGCGGGGCGGGCCAGCCAGCGCAGCGGCAGCGGATAGAGCCGGACCAGGACGAGCGCGGCGATGACACCGATCAACACCGGGGCCATCGCGACGAGTTGGTCGCCGGAGCTGCCCAGGTCGCCGGAGGCGCCGGAGCCGAGCGCCTCGTCGGAGGTGCCCGACGTCCCCCGACTGCGCAGTGCGAGCACCGCCGCCGACGCCAGCACGAGCAGCGTGAGTTCGGCGATGGTGCGCCGCCGAGAGGGCCGTACGGACGCGAGGTCCTCGCGGGCACCGTGCACCCCTACGACCCGGTGGGCGGCCAGGGCGCGCACCGGCAGCGCGGCGCAGGCGAGGAGGGTGACCGCGAGGGCGGCCCCGACGGCGTACGACGCGCGGCCGTACGGGACGACGAGCAGCGCGCCCGCGAGGCCGAGCGCGCCCGCGGGCAGCGCGGCCACCGCCGTCTCGGTGAGCAGTCGCCTGGTGAGCCCGCGCAGCGAGGCGCCACGGGCGCGCAGGAGGGCGAGTTCGGTGCGGCGGCGGTCGGCGGTGAGGCGGCCCGCCATCAGAAGGACGACGACCGCGACCGCACCTGTGCCGAAGGCGGCGACGGAGACCAGGGGCCGGACGCCGGAACGGAGTTCGGCGTAGGAGGCGAGCACCTCGTCGAGGTCGGTGCTCACACCGGTGTCCGCGTCCGTGGACGCGCGGACCTTCACCAGACCCGGGCCCGATTCCAGCGACGCGACCGCGCTGCCCAGCCGGGACAGGTCGTGCGCGGTGAGCGCGGCGGGGTCCGGGGTGAGCAGCCAGTAGCGCGCGGGTTCGCCCGGGGTGCCGAGGAGCACCGGGGCCGCGTCAGGGGACAGCAGCAGGGCGCCCAGCCAGTAGGTCTCCGGCTCACCGCCCTGCGTGGGCGGCCGGATCAGGGACGGGGTGCGCAGCAGGGGCTGCGTGGTCCAGTACGCGCCCTCGGGGTCGTGCGGGACGACGATGCCGGTGATGCGCACAGCGAGCGGGGCACGCTCCACGCCGGGCACGTGGATCACCGAACCCACCTTGATGTTGAGCCGCTTGGCGGTCTCCGTGGTGACCGCGGCCTCCACCTCCCGGGTCGCGGCGGACACCGTGCCCCCGGCGCGCGGGAGGCGGCCCGCGCTCGGCCTGGAGTGCTCGGCGAGTCCGCTCTGCGCGGCGAGCGACATCTGCGCGGGCAGCCCGCTCGGCATCGGCAGCCAGGTCTCCGCCGCTTCGAGGTTGTTGACGTTGCGGACGCCGTACGTCGACTGCGCGGCGTCGACGGCGAGCGGCCGCTCGATCGTGTTCAGCACCCGCTCGTACGCCTTGCGCATGCTGTCCGGGCGCAGGGCCGTCTCGCGCTCCGGCTGCGGGATGTAGTTGCCGGGCTGCGGGGCGGACACCTGCAGGGAGGTCCTGGGCGCCGTCGCGTCCACGACGGCCCGGCGCAGGCCCGCGTCCTCGTACCGTTCGACGGCACGGGGGAAGGCCGCGGCCAGACAGGCGGTCGCCATCACCAGGAGCGCGAGGGCGACCGCGGCGCCGGGGGCCGTGCGCAGTCGGGTACGGATCCAGGGGGCGACGGAGTGGTCCCGCCGCCGGAAGTCTGGAAGTCCGTCGGAGCCGGATCGCCGGAAGCCTGGAAGCCCGTCGGAGCCGGGCCGCCGAAAGCCCGGACGCCTGCCCGAACCGGACCGCTGGAAGCCCGGACGCTCGTCGGAGCCGGGCCGTCGGATGCCCGGACGTCCGGCGGAGCCGGAATCACGCCCCATCTCACTCACCGTCCTGCCCGTTGAGCGGCTTCATCGACCGCAGCGAAGGAGCGGTGTCCTCCCGCCGCAGCGCCAGCACCGCGGTGACGGCCAGCGGCGCGACCACCACGGCGGCCAGCAGGAACGCGACCTGCCCGAGCGGCAGTTCCACCAGTACCTCCGGGACCGGCCGGCTCGCCCCGGACGTCAGCACGATCAACGGAATCACCGCCCGCGTCAGAACCGCCCCCAGTGCCACCCCCACCAGTGCCAGCGCCATCAGCACGCCCTGCTCGGCGGCGACCAGCCGGGCGAGCTGACGCCGTGGCGCCCCCAGCGCGCGCAACAGCGCGAACTCACCGCTGCGCGCCTGCAACGACCCCGCCGTGCTCACGGCGAAGCCGACCGCCGCCAGCGCCGCCGCGACCACGGACGCCGCCGCGAACGCCGCCTCGGGACCCGCCCCGAAGGGGTCGTCCCGCAACTGCTCGGCGACCTCGTCGCGCACGACCACCTGCGACGGCTCCACATCGGGCCGCTCGCGCAACTCCGCGGCCACCCGCGCCGCGGCCCCCGGCTCGGTCCGCAGCCACCACTCACCGGGCGAGATGCTCTCCCCGTACCGCTGCTCCAACACCCGGTTCACGGACCGGAGATCGACCAGCAGCGCCCCGCCGGACGGGTCCCCGCCACCGGCGTCCTGTGTGGTCGGCAGTGACCGTACGTGCCCCACGATCCGCACCGGTACGGCCGAGCCGTCGAAGGTCACGTCCACCCGTTGCCCCGTACGCGCGCCCGCGGCCTTCAGATAGCCGTCCGTGGCGACCGCCGCGACCTCGGGCACGGCGGGCCGGTCCACCCGCAGCCGGATCGTCAACGACGAGACCTCCCAGGCGTAGTCGCTGGGTACGTACCCGGTGCCGTAGCCGACCGTCAGAGGCTTCCGGGACTTCACGGTCGCCGCCGACGGGCTTGTGTCCGCCTCGGGATCCGCCGTGCTGCTGTTGCTGCGGGACTTCGCGAGCCAGGACGCGGGCTGTTCGAGACGTTGCTCCGAGCCGTCGGCTCCCGTGGCCGTCAACTCCTCGACGGACAGCAGATGGCGCTCGGCGCGACCCGTCGGCTGGAGCATGTCCAACTGCAGCCCGGTCAGCGCCAGCGGCTCGGCGGCCCGGCCGGCCGGGGCCCCGGCCGCCTTCGCCAGATCCAGGGCGAGCCGGTGGGCCCGTCCGTCGGCGGGCAGTTCACCGACGGGAACGCGGTACGGGGTGCCGTACCGGTCCTCCAGCGTCACCGCCACGTCCGCCGACACCTCGGAGCGGAACGCCGCCGGGTCCGAACCGGAGTCCGAGCCCGCCGGGTCCGACCCCGCGGCGTCCGAATCCGAGCTGGAACCCGACCCCTCGGTGTCCGAGTCCGAAGCGTCCGAACCCTTCTTCACCGGCGCGGCCTCCGCCCGGATCCGCAGCATCAGCCCCAGACGCGTACTCCCCTTCGGCAGCACCGCGCCGGGCGACGCGGCCCCCTTCGGCCCGAGCCCGGCCAGCATCCGCCCCACCGGCTCCTGGGCCAGATCACCGCGCATCAGCAAACCGTCCTCGCCCCCGGAGTCCGCCGTGTCCAGCGCCAGCACCGTCGCCGTCCGGTTCCCGGACAGCGGCAGCGTCGTACGCACCGCGGGAGCCGTGCCGCTCACGCCGTCGACCGCCGAGTAGATCCCGGCCTGGCCCAGTCCGCTCTCGCCCGCACCCGTCACACGTACGGACGTGCCGGCCCGGAAGTCCGCCTGGTCGTCCTGCGAGCCGTCCCACGAAGCGCCCTGGCCGATGGCGAGCATGCCCATGGCGATGGCGAGGACGAGCAGCAGGACGGGCCCGGCGCCACGCATCGGACGGCGGCTGAACTGCCAGCCCGCGAGCGCGGTCGGCAGCCCCCGGCCGCTCGCCGCGCGCCGCTCCGCGAGCCGGGCGACGGGAGGCAGCAGACGCAGGGTGAGTACGGTTCCGGCGAGCAGGGCGAGCGCGGGCGCGGAGACGAGGAGCGGGTCGATACCGAGCGTGCCCGAACGGTCGTCCGTGACGGCACCGGAGTTCTGCCGGCTCAACTGCCAGTACGCGACGGCCGCGATCACCAGCAGCCCCACATCCGCACCGGCCCGTACCGGCGCGGGCAGTGCCCGGGCCCGGCCGCCTCCCGAACCCCCGGTCAGCGCGGGCACGGTCACCGCCAGCGCGCAGCCGAGGGCCACCCCGGCCGCCACCACCCACACACCGCCGGCCGTCACCGAGGTGTCCAGCCGCAGCCCGATCCGCGACAGCGCACCCTGCCCGGCCAGCAGCCGCGTCAAGGGCCCGGCGAGCAGCGGCGCGCACACCGCGGCCGGGATCGCCAGCAGCAGTGCCTCCAGCGCGGCGAGCTGTGCCACCCGCCCGCGCGTGGCGCCACGCGCCCGCAACAGCCGTGTCTCACCGGCCCGTTCGACACTCAGCAGCCTGGCCACGAGCAGCAGCGCGTACCCGGCGAGCAGCGAGAGCTGGAGCGCCACGATCAGCAGGGTCGAACGGGAGACCAGCAACGACCGTTCGACCCGGTCCAGTTCCTCCGGCAACGATGTCGTGACCGCCGTGGTGCCGTGCAGCGCGGGGGACTTGAGCAGCGAACGGGGCCCGGAGCGAGCCGCGTCCCGCAGGGTGTCGATCCGCCCGGTCGTCAGCGTGGAGAAGTCGGCGGACGCCAGCCAGCCGGTCTGCCCGGCGCTCACGGTCACGCCCGTCCGGTCCGTCTGGCCGGTCACGCCCGTCCGGTCCGTCTGGCCGGTCTCGTCGGTCCGGGCCGTCTGTCCGCTGTCCGTCGCCGCCGCGAGGACCGCCGGATCGGCGAGCAGCGGCCCGTACGTCGTGAAGTCCAGTCGGCTGACGCCGCGTCCGCGCAGGTCCTCCAACTGCCAGTAGGGGGAGGTGACGCGCGCCGGCCGGTAGACCCCGGTCACCTGGATCCGCACCTTGGGCCCGCCGAACCGGTCGACGAGCGTCAGCCGTGCACCCGCCTTCAGCGCGAGGTCCCGCGCGGCCGCCTCGGGAAGGGCCACCTCGATCTCGCTGCTGTCCCCCGGGGCACCGGGCATGCGGCCCGAGACCATCCGTACCTGGGTCCGCTCGAGCGCCGCGAAGTGTGTGAGGTCAGGATCGCCCGAGCGTTCGGCGGCGGGCTGCAGCGACCTCGGCAGCGCGTACGGCCCCGACCGCGTCAGCGTCCGCAGCGTCACCGGCAGGCCGTCGAAGGTGCGCCGCGCGCCCTCCCGTACGGCCTTGTCGGCGGCGGTGCGTTCTTGCGGGGGCACGTCGGCCTTGACGATCAGCGTCGTGGCCGCCGCGCTCTCCTCGCGCCCGGCACCCCGTGAGGTGTCGAGGAGCGAGTGGCGCAGGGCGGCGTCACCGATCGCGCCGGAGTACGCGGTGAGGGTCGCGAGGACCGCCGTGGTGAGCACGACGGTCAGCAGCGCGGCGGCCAGCAGCAGTCGATGTGCCCGCACGCGCGAAAAAACGAACCCCGTCACCCGGCCCCCCGCCGTATCCCGGAATCCCCGTCACTCCGGATCTTCGGCGATGTTGTCAGAGGTGACGGCCCCGGGGTAAGCGCTTGAGAGCCGACTTTGACCGGATCGTGACCGGAATCCGGCGACGGGTGACCGGAATGCGCGCGTCAACCGGAGGTGGTGACAGATTCCGCCCGATGGCGTCCGGCCCGACGTTGCTCGGCTCGGCGGTGCTCGGCTTGCTCGGCTCGGCGGTGCTCGCTTCTCCGTGCTCGGCCTTCCGCGCTCGGCCCGCTGCGCTCAGCCCTCCGTGTTCACCATCGACGCCGCCGCGTACGTCAGGTAGTTCCACAGTGTGTGCTCGTGCTCCTCGGAGAGGCCGAGCTCGTCGACGGCGACCCGCATGTGCTTCAGCCAGGCGTCGTGCGCCGCGCGGTCGACGGCGAACGGGGCGTGCCGCATCCGCAGCCGAGGGTGACCGCGGTTCTCGCTGTACGTGGTCGGGCCGCCCCAGTACTGGATCAGGAACAGGGTGAAGCGCTCCTCGGCCGGGCCCAGGTCCTCCTCGGGATACATGGGCCGCAGCAGCGGGTCCTCGGCGACACCCTCGTAGAACCGGTGCACCAGGCGACGGAAGGTCTCCTCGCCGCCGACCTGCTCGTAGAAGGTCTGCTCCTGAAGCGTGCCGCGCGGAATCTCTTTCACGTCAGTTGGCCCTCACAAAGGTCGCTCCGGTCAGCCCCTGGTCGTCTCGGCCGGGGGTCCGGGGGTCGTCCCCCGGCAAATGCAGCACGCTGTCCATGGTCTCAGACGGGGTGACCGAGGACTCAAGGCTTAGGACCACCCGAATCGAAGGGCCGGTTCCGGATCATCGACGGGCCGGTTCCGGATCGTTGAAGGGCCGATGAAGGGCCGGTTCCGGATCGGTCGTCCCCGGCGCTCGCCTCCCGGGCCGTCCGGCAGCACAGTGGAGGTATGGGCGCGCACGCCATCGACCCCGGTCTCGACGACCTCGCCGCCACGGCGCGGGCGGCGCTGGTGCGCGAGATCGAGGCGAGCGGGGCCTGGGCCACCGACCCGGTCTGGCGGGAGGCCTTCGAGAGCGTCCCGCGCCACCTCTTCGTGCCGTACTACTACGTCGGCGCGCTCGGCGGCGGCTACGAGCGCCGGTGGGGCGAGGACCCCAGCCCGCGCAGGCGCGAGAGCTGGGTGCGCGGCGCGTACGCGGACGCCCCGCTGGCCACCCGGGTGCGCGACGGCGAGCTGCTGTCGTCCAGCAGCCAGCCGTCCCTGATGGCGAAGATGCTGGCCGAGCTGGCGGTACGGGACGGCGACGCGGTCCTGGAGATCGGCGCGGGCACCGGCTACAACGCGGCCCTGCTCTCGCACCGGCTGGGCGACGGGCAGGTCACCACGGTCGACCTGGACCCGGAGATCACCGAGTCCGCCCGGCGGCACCTGGCCCTCGCCGGTCACCACCCCACCGTCGTCACCGGCGACGGGGCGCGCGGCTGTCCGGAGCGCGCCCCCTTCGACCGGATCATCGCGACCTGCACGCTCAGCACGATCCCGCGCGCCTGGCTGGCCCAGTGCGCCCCGGGCGCCCGGATCCTCGCGCCGTTCGCCACCGGCCTCATCGCGCTGCGGGTGCGCGACTCCGAGTACGCCGAGGGCCGGTTCCTGCACACGCCCGCCTACTTCGTGCCCCTGCGCGGCGGCCCGCCCGGGCCGGAACTCCCGGACGTCGACCTGTCGGGGCTGCCGCGCCGGACCAGGAGCCACGAGCTGTTCCGCTTCCTGCTGACCCTGACGGCGGACAGCCTCGACCCGCACGAGGCGTACGGGATCTGGGAGCGCGAGGAGCAGCCGCCCCGGCAGCGGTACGGGATCACGGTCGGCGGCGGCCGCGCGTGGGCATGGCTGGACGACCCCGAGGGGCCGTACACCTGGCCGCTGCCGTGACCCTGCCTCCCGGTGCCTCCCGGTGCCTCCCGGTGCCTTTCGGTACCGGGCCCTGCCTGGCCTGTCCTCGGCCGTCCTCGCCTAGCCCCGTCGGATCGTGATCGTCGTCCATGCGCCCACGTGCACCCGGTCACCGTCCTGCAGCGGTACGGGGACGAAGGGCTGGATGGGCTCCTCGGCGCCGTTGACCGTGGTGCCGTTCGTGGAGTTCTGGTCGACGACCGCCCAGCTGCCGTCGGGCTGCTGGACGAGCACCGCGTGCTGGTGCGAGACTCCCGGGTCCTCCGGCGGCACCGCCAGGTCGATGTCCGGGGACTCGCCCGTGGAGTGACGGCGGCGGCCGATGGTGATCTGGTTGCCGGTGAGCGGACGCTGCTGCTCGGGGGAGTACGCGGGCAGGTTCAGCCCCGCGGCCTCCGGTCCCGAGCGCTGCATCATCGCCATGAAGTACTCACGGTCGGGTCCGATCGTGATGCTCCACGACAGCGGCTGCTGTTGGTAGCCGGGGGGCGCCTGCGTCGAGCCGGGCTGCGGGTAGCCGTAGCCACCGCCCGGGCCGGGAGGCCCGCCGGGGCCACCGGGACCGCCGGGCGTACCGGTCGATGGGGGCGGGAGCACCCAGTCGTCCTCACCGCCGCCGAAGGACTGCCCACCGGGACCGCCGGGACCGCCAGGACCACCGGGTCCGCCGGGAGCCTGAGGACGCCCGGTCTCCTGCGGGTACGCGGGCGGAGCGGGCGGGCCGGACTGCTGGTACCCCTGCGGAGCACCGGGGCCGCCGGGACCACCAGGACCGCCGGGCCCGTTCGGCCCGCCGAGGCCGTTCGGGCCCCCGGGGCCACCAGGCCCGCCCTGTCCGCCAGGACCGTTGGGTGCACCGGGAGGTCCGCCAGGACCGCCGAAGCCACCAGGCATCCCGGGCCCCGTGCCGCCAGGCCCGGGCGGCGGCGGTACCGGTCGTGACGGATCACCCGGGAAGCCCGAGGGGTTCTCGCCGTACGGTGGGATCGGCTCGGCGGGCCGGTTCATCTGCGAGGGCCGGGAGCCCTGGTAGTCGTACCCGCCGGGGCCGCCACCGGGCTGTCCGGGCGGCTGCTGCTGGAAGCGCAGCGCCGGGTTCTGTCCACCGGGACCACCAGGACCGGGACCGGGACCGGCGCCGGGCCCCGGAGGGCGCGGCGCGGCCGGGGTGTACGAGGTGGCGGTGTTCGTCAGGAAGTTCCACCGGCACTCCTCGCAGAACGGCGCCCCGCCCTCACGCGGGGTACGGCACTGCGGGCAGAGCTCGGCCGAGGGCGCGTCGGGCACCGCGGAGAGGTGCGGGCGGCCGCCCTGGCCGGGCGGCGGGGGCGAACCGGGCGGCGGATAGCCGTAGCCGGCCGCCGGGGGCGGCGGTGGAGGTGGCGGGGGCACGGCACCGGCCATGCGGTGACCGCAGACCTCGCACCAGTCGTCGGAACCCGACTGGTGTCCGTTCGGGCAGGTCGGCATGTCGGCGCTTCCCCCTCTCCTGTTCCGGCCCGAGAGGGCCGCAAATCGTGCAAACCGCTTGCGTACTGCTGGTTACTGCCTGCTTGTTGCCGCACTCGCTGCCGAGTGCGTACCGCTCTACTTCTTTACACGAACAGTCTTTGTGGACCGTGTCTCGAGAGTCATCTCGTCGGCCTCCGCGACCTTCGCCTTCAATCGCACAGTACCTGCCGCGGCGTCGACCACGTCCACCACCTTCGAAAGCAGTTTCGCCGTATCCGCGTTTCCGGAGGCGCTGGCGAGCTGAACGGCACGTCCCAGCTTGGCCGTTGCCCCGTCGACATCTCCCGCTTTGCGGGCATCCAGGCCCTGTTGGATGACTTGCGCCAGTTCGGCCTGACCCGTGTAGTGCGCGACCTGCGGGTTGATCGAGGTGGACGCCGCCATGTCGTCGGTCCACACGGCCCGTACGAGACCCTGGGCGCCCAGCGTCTGGGCGGTGCCGTCGCCCTGCGGGATCACCAGGGAGACACGGGCGGCCAGCATCTCCTGGCCGAGGTCGGCCTCGGGGACCTCGACGCACACGTGGTAGTCGCGGGACTCGTCCCCCCAGGAGCCGGTGGGGTAGTCCCCGGCACGCGGCCCCGCCTCCGTGCGGCGGTCGGTCAGCTCCTCGACGGTGGGCGCGACCTGCTTGACGAACCTGATCGACGTGCCGACCGGGGTCCACAGCCGCAGCGCCACGTCCGCGACCTCCTTGCCCATGGCCGTCTCCATCATCTGCGTGAAGTCGGCGGACAGGCCCGCCGGGTCGGCGACGATGTCGGAGGTGCCGAGCAGCGCGGACGCGATCCCGGTGACCTCCTTGACCTCCCAGTCCGTGCCGACGCCCCGCGCGTCCGCGGTGAACCGGCCCGCGCAGGCCTCCAGCGCGGCCTTGAGGTCCTCGGGCGACTCGTGTTCGTTGCGGCCGTCGGTGAGCACGATGCCGTGCCGGATGGCGACGTCCGCCGAGGACAGCAGCCGGTCGGCCAGCCGCAGCCAGGTGCCGATCGCCGTGCCGCCGCCCGCGCTCAGCTTGCGCAGCGCCTGCTTGGCCTGGTCGCGGGTCTGCGCGTCGGCGACGGCGAGCCGGCCGCCGCCCGGGTAGACCTCCTTGGCGACGTGCGTCCCGCCGATCACCGCGAAGTGCACCCCGTCGCGCACCGCGTCGATCGCGGCGGCCGTCGCGTCCCGGGCGCCCCGCATCTTCGTCGGCGGGTAGTCCATGGACCCCGAACAGTCGACCATGATCGCCACGGCCGCGTCCGGGCCCTCTCCCGGTGTGTAGAGGTGGGGTGCCGCCACGGCACTGCCCACGGTGCCGCCGCCGGTCGAGGTCACCGTGACGATCGCGTTGACCTCGCGGCCGCCCTCCGGCAGGTACTCGTTCTGGTAGACGTCCACCGAGAACTGCGGCACGTTCGACTTCGAGAAATTGGCCATGCCTTCTCTGCTCCCCCTCAGGACTCCCACGAGGTGTGGGTGATGTCGGTGGGCGGACCGGTCCCCTCCGGTCCTGGCCCCTCCGAGGCCGATGCCGTTTCGTACCGCTTCGGCCTCAGGCCGATCCTGCCCCCTGCGGCGGGGCGGGGAACGGCACGACGGCCACTGTTACGTTGTCGTGGCCCCCGCCGTCCAGCGCGTGGCCCACCAGGACCTGGGCGCTGTGCAGCGGCCGGTCCGCGGCGTCGGGCGGGATGACCTCGGCCATTTCCTCCGCCGCCTCCGCGTAGTTCCACAGTCCGTCGGTGCACACCACCACTACACCCGGCCGGTCCGGCTTGAAGGAAGCGGTGTGCGGCTCCAGTTCGTACGCGTCCGCCCCGAGCCAGCCCGTGATGGCGTGGGCGCGCTCGTCCGCGTACGCCTCGGCCTCGCTCATCAGGCCCGCGGCGACCATCTGGGCGGCCCAGGAGTCGTCCTCGGTGAGCCGGGCCGGGGGTGACGACCGGTCCACGGGCACCCAGTAGGCGCGGCTGTCGCCGACCCAGCCGACGATCAGCAGGCTGGGGGTGACGACGGAGCCGACGATGGTGCAGGCGGGCGCGTTCACGTGCGGCTGGTGCTCGTGGGCCGGAGCGCTGCGGTCCGCCAGGGAGTTGACGGCCTCCGAGGCCGCGAGGATCGCGTCGTGCATCGCCTGCTGCGGGTGCGTGCCGCGCGGCAGGGCCGCCAGGAGGGACTCGTTGGCCGCGCGGGAGGCGGCCAGGGAGGCCTCGTCGGGGCGGGTCGCCGAGGAGACGCCGTCGCACACGATCGCGACGACCGCGGGCGAGCCGTCGGACAGCGCGGTCGAGGACACGGTGAACGCGTCCTCGTTGCGGTGGTGGCGCAGACCCCGGTCGCTGACCGCGGCCACCGCGCCCAGCTCCTGCTCCATGTGGTCGCGCTCTCGCGGCTGTGCGTGCCCGCAGTTCTCGCAGTAGCCGTCCCGGTCCACCTGGCCCGCGCGGCAGGCCACACAGACCTTCAGGCCGGCGGGGGGCGTCGGGAGGTCGGCCGTCCGCGGATCGGCGGGCGGCACCTCGGGAGGCAGCGGCGCGGCGAGCGGGTACTCGTCCGGTTCCGCGGACGCGTGCGCGGCGGACCGGTCGGCGGACTGCGGCGGCTGCGCGGGGCCCGGCAACGGCGGTGCCGCGGGGGGCGGCGGTGGTGCGGCCGGGGACGACGGCGGCTGCGCCGGCCGGTCGAACCGTACGCCCGGGCTGTCGGAGCCGCCCGACTCGCGGCCGTCGATGTCCGTCGGCAGGACCACGGGCGCGGGTGTGTCCGAGGTGTCCACCTCGGGGGCGACCGGCCAGTCCACGGACGCCGCGGCCGAAGGGGGCCGGGGCGCCGCGCCGTTGACGGCGACCGTGGGGTTGTCGTCCGGTGCTGCGGGTACGGCCGACAGGTCGTACCCGCACGCACCGCAGAAACGGTCCCCCGACTCCAGCGGCTCCTCGCAGCTGGGGCAGGCGGCCAGTTGAGGCATCTGCGACATCAATTACACCCACGTCCGGGGGCGGTAGCGGTTGGCGCGCTCCACCAGATCGATCCTCTCCTCGCCACGCTGGGCGAGCCGGGCCAGTGTCCGGTACGAGCGCTCCAGACCGAAGCGCAGGCCCCGCTCGTCCAGGTCGTTGCCGAGCAGTACGGTCCGCGTCCCAGTGCTCGGCGGGGCGGAACCCTGGCTACCGGAGAGTACCCAGTCCAGGGCGCAACCAAGGACCTCTGTGGACAACTGCTCGCGGCGCACCGCGTCCAGACCGTACCCGTCCAGCGCCTCGACCTGGGCCGCGGCCGAGGTCAGGTCGTCAAGGAACGGGGCGTCGGGAACTCCCGCCCCGGACAGCCCGGGACCGGGAACTCCCGTGCCGGGTACGCCCGCGGCGGGCACCGCCGTACCGGACGTACCCAGGGCCGGCGGGCCCGGTGTGCCCGGTGGAGGCGGCGCGGTCTCGGCCAGCCGCCGGCGCAGCCGTGCCCGGACCGCGGCGACCCGGGCCGCCGTGTAGTGGATCGACGCCTCCGGAACCGACTCCAGTGTCCGTACGGAGCCACGGCGGTCGCCCGCCGCCAGCTGGACGCGGGCCAGGCCGAACGCGGTGCTCACATAGCTGGGGTCGGTGGTCCATACCAGGCGGTAGTACTCGGCGGCGTTGTCCAGCTGCCCGAGGACCTCCGCGCACACGCCGAGGGCCAGCTTGGGCGCGGGCTCGCCGGGGAACGCGTCGTAGATCGCGTCGAAGGACACCGCCGCGATCTCGTGGTCGCCGGTCGCGAGCGCCGCCACGCCCCGGTACCAGACCACCCGCCAGTCGTCGGGATGGTCCGCCTCCAGGGCTTCGAGCGTCCTGGTCGCCTGGTCGAGCTCGCCCATCTCCAGGCGTGCCCGCAGCTCGCGCAGCCGCAGCTCCAGGGATCCGGCGGGCGCCGCCTGCAGCGCGGTGATCAGCTCGGCCGGTGCGGATGTCATCAGCCCGGCCAGGAAGCCCGCGTTGGGGTCGCCCGGGTCCACCCGCGGCACCGGCAGCGCCAGGGCCGCGGCGGCGGTGTTCAGCGGCTTGAGGAGGGAGGCCCGAGCGGTCGCGGAGGCCGGCGGGAGAAACGGCGTGCCGTTCGCCCCTGCGGTCCCGCTCGCCGCCCCCGCCCCGTTCGTGCCGTTCGTTCCGCTCGTGCCGGCCGTCAGCGCGGGCGCGCCCTTCTTGCCCCGTACGGGCTCGACCCGCATGCCCAGTCGGGACACGTCGCCGGCCAGTGAGCCGAACAACTCCGTGTCCGTGACCTTCAGTTCGGGTCCGAACAGGGTGGACAGCGAGGGCCGGGCGCGTCCCGTCTGCACGGAGACGACCTCGCGCAGCACACCCGTGAGCTGCTCGGCCATCTCCTGCGCGGAGGCGAACCGGCGGGCCGGGTCCGGGTCGGTGGCGCGCACGAGGAGCCGGTAGAAGGACTCGTACGTGCGGAAGACCTCGATGTTGTCGGGGTCGGGCAGGGAGTCCACGAAGACGTTCGTGTAGCCCTGGAAGTCGAAGGTCAGGACCGCCAGCGTGCGGGCGACCGTGTAGAGGTCCGAGGCGACCGACGGGCCGACGTCGGCGACCTCCGGCGCCTGGTAGCCGACCGTGCCGTAGATGGCCGACTCGTCGTCGTCCATCCTGCGCACCGCGCCCATGTCGATCAGCTTGAGCTGGTCCTCGGTCTGTATCGCGTTGTCGACCTTGAAGTCGCAGTACAGGAGGTTGCGGCTGTGCAGATGACCGAGGGCCTCAAGCGCCTCGATGCCGTACGCGCAGGCCTGCTCCACCGGCAGCGGGTCGCGCTTGCCGGTCGCCGTGCGGCGGCCGTTGGCGATCTCCTTGAGGGACTTGCCGCCCACGTACTCCATGACGATGTACCCGTCCAGCGAACCCGTCCGCTGGTCGAGGTGCTCCACGAAGTTGTAGATCCGCACGATGTTGGAGTGCTCGATCTCGGCGAGGAAGCGGCGCTCGGAGATCGCCGCCGCCATCGCGTCCTGGTCGCCCGTGTCGAGGAGGCCCTTGAGGACCACCCAGCGATCGGACACCGCACGGTCGACGGCGAGATAGACCCAGCCGAGCCCGCCGTGCGCCAGGCAGCCCACGACCTCGTACTGGCCGTGCACGATGTCGCCGGTCTGCAGCTTCGGCACGAACGAGTACGGGTGGCCGCACTTGGTGCAGAAACCCTCCGTACGGCCGGACCGCTCGCCGCGCGAACGCCCCACCGGCGCACCGCAGTCGGAGCGCGAGCAGAACCGCTTGCGCTCGGGGACCTCGGGGTTCTCCTGGATCATCACGCGCGGGTCGGGCCGCGGCACGTCCGGAACCTGCACCAGACCGACGCCGAGCCGGCCGCGCCCGGAGGACCCCGCGGTCGAGCCGGAGCTGCGCACCGACACCGAACGGCCCGTCGTCCGGCCCGACACCGAGCGCGAGAGACGGCCCGACACCGAGCGCCGCGACTGCGACGACCGGGACGAGGCGCGTGAGGAGGCGCGGGAGCTGGAGCGCGAACTGGCGCTGCCCGAACCCCGCGAACCGCTCCTGCCGCCACCGGTGATCCCGGTCGGCGGTGAGCCCACCATGCCGGTCGACGAGACGACCGGGGCCAGACCGCAGGTGTCGCAGTACAGCTCGCCGCCGCCCACGTCCTCGTACGACCCCGAGCAGCCGGGCCGCTGACACGGTTGCTGCGGACTCTGCCCACTCGCTTCGGTGTTGACGTTCTGCTGACTCACGATTCCCCCCTCCGGTCCTGTGGTCCGCCGTGCCCGGGGACCCTGGGCACCAGCACTTCGGCGGCCGCGTGCTGGTAGCGCAGCACCGCCTGTTCCGCCACACGCAGGTCGCAGGGCGCGCTCCACAGCATGCGGCGCGCCGCGTCGTACCGCTCCACCAGCAGCGGGTCCTCGGCGAAGCCGTGCCGGGCGACCTTCGCCTTGTACGCGTCGAGACGGCCGCGCAGCTCGGCGCGGACCGCGAGCGGCGCGGTGACCGCGGTCAACGACTCGCGGGCGCGCAGCAGTTCGTCGTCGGCCTTCGCCTCCAGGGACTCCAGGAGCGGCGAGAGGCGGTGCCACTGGGCGTGCCTGCGGTACTCGGCGGCCGTCGCCAGCTGTTCCTGCAGCGCGGTCGGCGGGCCGCTCACCGCGGGCACCTCGGACGCGGCGATCTTCGCGAGGACCTCGCCGCGGGCACTTCGCGCCTCGGCGAGCGTGCGGTCCGCGCGGCTCAGCACGTCCCGCAGCCGCACCAGCCGCGCCTCCGCGTCCTGCCGCACGGTGAGTACCGCGTCGATCTCGCGGCGCACCTCTTCCAGGGCGCGCGCCTCGCGGTCGTAGCGCGTGGTGTCGGGGCGGCCGCCGCCCGGTGCCGAACTGCCCTGCGCGGGCAGCCAGAAGTCCAGCGGATCGGACACCACCCGCTCGCGCAGCGTGGTCAGGGTGCGTGTGATCCGCTCCAGGTCGTCGCCCGAGGGGTGCTCACCGGGCCGCACGCCCACGGAGTGCGCGAGCTGGCGGGTGCGCTGCAACTCCGCGGCCAGTAAATCGATCCGGGCGGGCAGCGCCGACCACACGGCGTCGGCCGTCACGACCATGTCCAGCGAGGTCGCGTACAACTCGTTCATGCGCTCCACGAGTTCGGCGAGCGAGAAGCGCTCGCTGAGCTTGCCCGTGCCTGCCATCGTGGGCGCGGCGGCCGTGGCGGACGCGCTGCCGGCGACCGTGACGCTCTCGCCGCGCAGCAGCTCCGTCAGCTCCACGAGGTCGTCGCGGTTCGACCAGCGTCTGCGCGAGCGGATCTCCCGCGCGGAACGCAACGCGTCGGCGTACGCGTCGAAGTACGCCCACAGCAGGGAGATCGACGCCTCGGCGGCCCCCCAGCGCTCCTTGGTCGTACCAGTGAGCTCGGCGCCTTCGAGGAGTCTGCGGCCCGCGTGGTCCTGCAGGGCGAGGAGCGAGGTCTCGATGGCCTCGTGCTCCGCGCCGAGCCGCGCCAGCGCACGGTCCACCTCGTCCCGGTCCATCACCGGCCCGGAGGGTCCCGTGTCGCCCATCGATCACCCCTCGCTTCGTGAAGAACTATTTGTGAAGAGCTGTTCGTGAGGAACTACTGGAACATTCCCGCTACTTGTACTGGACCGGGGGCGGACCGTCGCTCTTGCCGAGCGTCCCGGCGAGCCAGGTGTTGTACGACTTCTGCCAGTCGGCCTTGCGGTAGTCCACCAGGATCTGGTTGACCCGGCGTATCAGATCGGTTGCGTCCTTCTTCATCGCCACGCCGTAGTACTCGTCCGTGAACGGCTCGCCCTTGAGCTGGACCGTCGGGTCCTGCGCGGCCTGGCTCGCGGCGAGCGCGCCGTCGGTCACCACGGCGTCGACCTCACCGAGCTGCAGCCGCACCAGGCAGTCGAGTTGGTTCGGCACGACGGTGCCGATGTCGGCGGACTTGGGGATGACGCTCCCCAGGTCCGCTTTCAGTTTGTCGAGGGCGATCGAGCCCGACGCCGAGCAGATCCGCTTGTCCGCGAGCGAGTCGTTGTATCCCGTGACCGTCGACTTCTTCGGGGCGAGCACCTGCTGGCCGGTCTCGAAGTAGGGGGAGGAGAACGCCACGAGCTTCAGCCGGTCGCAGTTGATCGTCATGGTGCGCACCACCATGTCGACCTTCCCGTCCTGGATCGCCGGGATGCGCTCGATGGTCGGGATGGCCTTGAAGCGGACGTTGTTCTCCTTCTTGCCGACGATCTCGTCCGCGATCGCCTGCGCCAGGTCGATGTCGAAGCCCTCCAACTTGGCGGACGCCGACGTGCTGTTCGGGTCGCGGTAGCCGAAGCGATAGCTGTTCTGGTCGACGCCGACCGTCAGAAAGCCCTTCTCCTTGATCCGCTGGACGTTGACGCCGTCCTGGGGGCCGGAGTCCGGGGCCAGGCTCTGGTTCTGGGGGGCCGGGCACTTCTCGGCCTTGGCCTGCGAGCCCTGGGCCACACCCTGGCCGTCGGCGTCCGTGCCGCCGTCCTCGCGGCTCTGGGTCACCGGCAGCAGCAGCGCGAACACCGCCGCGAGGGCGCAGACGACCGCCATCGCACCCACCCCGCCCCAGCCCCTCAGACTGGTCCGCAAACGCCGTGCGTTCATCGTCATGCCCCCTCTCACCGGTACTCCGACAGCCTGCGCCCGATGCCGAGCACCGCGCCGGCCGCGGCCAGCACCGCGAGGACCGCGGCGCCCACCACCAGGCCGTTCATCGCGCCCCGGCCGTCTCCGGCGGCCTGCTTGAACTCGGTCTCCTCGTGCTTGATCGCCGTGGCCAGGGCCGTGTCGACGTTCTCGAAGCACTCGCCCGTCGGCTTCTTGTCGTTGGAGCCGATCACCCGGTCCAGTGCGCCCTGGTAGTTGCCCAGGTTGTCTTCCGCGCGGGCTTCTACGTGCCGTTCCTTCCAGACCTTCATGTTCGCCGTCGCGGCCTTGACCGGCTTCATGCCCGCGCTGTCGTCTGCGAGGCCCTCGGCGGCGGCCAGCTTCGTGGTGAGGGCCTTCATCTGCTTCTCGTAGTCGTCGTCGAAGACGTCCACTGTCTTCTCGTTCGTGCCCGTGCCCACGGTCTTGGTCTCCGCGCCGCGGGAGACCAGTGTGAGGTTCTCGTTGCCCCGGGCCTTGAGCGAGGCGATCCGGGCGTCGTTCAGCGTGTTCAGCGAGCGGACCGCGTTGTCGTACGAGTCGTTGAGGCCGGCGCGGGCGACGCTGTGGCCGACGACCAGCCACAGCAGGACGACCGTGGAGGCGGCCGTGGCGGCGACCAGGCCGTGGTTCAGCACACGGTTCGTACGGCGGTAGTTGCGGTGCTGGGCCCAGGCGAGGCCGCCGATGGCGAGGACACCGGCGCCGATCGCGATCCACGGGTAGGGCGTCGCGTCGTCGTAGTCGGCGCGCAGACGCTGGTTCTCCACCGTGTAGAGACGCTCGGCGTCGTCGAGCATCACCTGCATCTTCGAGTTCGCGTACCGGAGGTAGGCGCCGCCGAGGGGGAAGCCCTGGCGGTTGTTGGCCCGGGCGCGCTCCACCAGGCCCTTGTACTCGGGCAGCATCCTGTTCAGCTTGGTGATGGTCTTCTCGGAGGCGGAGCCGGGTTCCGAGTTGGCCGCCGCGGTGACCAGCTTCTCCGACGCGCTGTTGATGTCCTTCTCGTAGAGGTCGCGGGACTCCTTCGTCTCCTGGCCGCCCGCGAGGAAGCCGCTGGACGCGGCCGTGTTGGCGTCGGCGAGGGAGCGGTAGATCTCCGCCGCGTCGGCGCTCAGCGGCTGGCTGCTGTGCAGCACGTCGTCCGCGGCGGCCGAACGACCCGTCATCTCCCAGGCGGTGACCGCCCCGAACGCGACGACGAGGAGGGCGAGCACCGCGCCGATGATGCGCAGCCGCCCGGGCTCGGTGGTCGCCGCGGCCCGCAGCTGGTCGACGCCCTCCGCCCACGCCGTACGGCGGGGAGGCCCGGTGTCGGGCATGGTTGAGCGGACCTGCGGCCCGGGCGGCGGCGCCTGCGGAGGCACCGCGGGCATCGTGGGTGCGGGCGCCCCCGGTGGCGCCGCACCGCCCTTCTGCTGATATGTCACTCGACCTCCCCCATGGTCATAGGCCGGTCACCTCCTCCCGGGCGCCAGGAAGCGCGGGAAGAGGTGCACGGCCGCAAGTATCGCCGCCGGGACTGACATCCGCACAGGCCTTGCCGCGATCTTGTTCCGATTGCAGCAAGGCCTTGTCCGGATCGCAGCACGGCGAAGATCCCGTACCACCCCTGCCCATGAATACGCCAACCCGAACTGTTCGGTTCCCGGCGCGCTCAGACCTTCTCGTAGAACTCCCGCACGCGGGCGTGCGCCAGGGCCGGGGCCCCCTCGTGGTCGAGTCCGAGGAGGGCTGATCCGAGGACCGGCCGGGCGGTGACGACGCGGGGTACGGCCTTGGGGGCGCGCTCGGCCAGCAGTTCCCTTATCCGGTCGTCGAGTTGGAGGTGGCGGGCGGCCAGGACGCCCCCGCCGAGCAGGACCGGGGTCTCCTCGTCGAGCAGGTCGAGACGGGTCAGGGCGACGACCGACATGGACGTGACCTCGTCCGCGAGCCGGTCGACGAGCGCGCGGGCGACCGGATCGCCGTCCGTCGCCGTGGCGAACAGGACCGGCGTCAGCTCGTGGCGCCGCGCGTGCTCGATGTGTTCCAGGTGCAGGGCCTCGATCAGCGCGTACATGGAGTCGAGGCCGAAGTGCGCGGGCAGGGTGCGGGCCAGCGCGGTCGGACCGCCCCGCCCGTCCTCGGCCCGCGCCCCGTGCCACAGGGCCTCCTCGGCCAGGCCCCAGCCCCCGCCCCAGTCACCGGAGATACGGCCCAGGGCGGGGAAGCGGGCGACCCGGCCGTCGGGCCGCATGCCCACGCAGTTGATGCCCGCGCCGCACACCACGGCCACCCCGCGCGGCTCCTCCACACCGGCCCGCAGGATCGCGAAGGTGTCGTTGCGGACCTCCAGGGTCGTGCCCCACGCGCGCGCGTGCAGCGCGGCGGCCAACTGCTCCTCCTCCACGGGCAGATCGGCGTTGGCCAGACATGCCGAGACATGGTTCACGGAGTCGACGCCCGCCGCGGCGAAGGCCCGGCCGACGGCGTCCGCTACCGTGTCGACCGCCTTCCGGATGCCGACGACGGGCGGCCGGAACCCGCCGGCGCGTGCCGTGGCGAGCACGCTCCCGTCGTCCGCCACGACCGCGACGTCGGTCTTGCTGTTGCCCGCGTCGACGGCGAGGACCGTTGCGGTCACGCCCACGCGAGGTGCTCCCGGTTGTGCGCGATCAGCCGGTCGGTGAGGCCCTCGGCGTACGCGTACTGGCCCACCAGGGGATGGGCGAGCAGCGCCCGGAACACCCGCTCGCGTCCCCCGCGCAGCGCGGCCTCCAGGGCCAGGTCCTCGTACGCGGTGACGTTCGCCATCAGCCCCGCGTACAGCGGGTCCACCGGGGCCACCGGCAGCGGGGTCGCCCCAGCGTGCCCGACCGAGGCCTGCACCTCGATCACGGCGTCGTCGGGCAGGAACGGCAGCGTTCCGCGGTTGTACGTGTTCACCACCTGGTACGTACTCCCGCCCCCGCCGAGCAGCGACGCGGCGAGGTCCACGGCCGCCTCGGAGTAGTACGCCCCGCCCCTCTTGGCGAGCAGCTCCGGCTTCTCGTCCAGCTCCGGGTCGCCGTACATCTTCAGCAACTCCCGCTCCATCTCCGCCACTTCCGCGGCCCGCGACGGCTTCGTACCCAGTTCCCGTACGACCTCGTCGTGCGCGTAGAAGTAGCGCAGGTAGTAGGACGGGACGACGCCCAGCCGGTCGAGGATGTCGCGCGGCAGGCGCAGGGTGTCGGCGAGGGAGTCGCCGTGCTCGGCGAGCAGCTTGGGCAGGACGTTCTCGCCCTCGGGGCCGCCGAGGCGCACACCGGTCTCCCAGGTGAGGTGGTTGAGGCCCACATGGTCCAGATGCACATCGGTGGGGGCGACACCGAGCATTCCGGCGAACCTCCGCTGGAATCCGATCGCCACGTTGCACAGTCCGACCGCCTTGTGACCGGCCTGGAGCAGGGCGCGGGTCACGATGCCGACGGGGTTGGTGAAGTCGATGAGCCACGCGTCCGGGTTGGCACGCCGTACGCGCTCGGCGATGTCGAGCACCACCGGGACCGTACGCAGCGCCTTGGCGAGACCGCCCGCGCCGGTCGTCTCCTGGCCGACGCAGCCGCACTCCAGCGGCCAGGTCTCGTCCTCGTTGCGGGCGGCCTGTCCGCCGACGCGGAGCTGGAGCAGCACCGCGTCGGCGCCCTCGACACCCGCGTCGAGATCGTCGGTCGTGGTGACGCGCCCGGGGTGTCCCTGCTTGGCGAAGATGCGCCGGGCCAGACCGCCGACGAGTTCGAGACGGTCGAGGGCGGGGTCGACGAGCACCAGCTCCTCTATGGGCAGGGTGTCCCTCAGCCTCGCGAACCCGTCGATGAGTTCAGGGGTGTAGGTGGAGCCCCCGCCCACTACTGCGAGTTTCATGTCAGCCCTTCACTCCGGTGAGCGTGACGCCCTCGACGAACGCCTTCTGCGCGAAGAAGAACACGAGGATCACGGGGGCCATGACCAGGACGGTCGCGGCCATCGTCAGATTCCAGTCGGTGTGGTGGGCGCCCTTGAAGGACTCCAGGCCGTAGCTCAGGGTCCAGGCGCCGGGATTCTCGGACGCGTAGATCTGCGGTCCGAAGTAGTCGTTCCAGGCGTAGAAGAACTGGAAGAGCGCGACGGCGGCGATGCCGGGCTTGGCCATCGGCAGGACGACCTTCAGCAGGGTCCTGAAGTCCCCGCAGCCGTCGACCTTCGCCGCGTCGATGTACTCGTTCGGGATCGTCATCAGGAACTGCCGCAGCAGGAAGATCGAGAACGCGTCCCCGAACGCCATCGGGATGATCAGCGGCCACAGGGTGCCCGACAGATCCAGCTGCTTCGCCCAGAACAGGTACATCGGGATGATGATGACCTGCGGCGGCAGCATCATCATGGAGATGACCAGCATCAACGACAGGTTCCGGCCACGGAAGCGGAACTTGGCGAGCGCGTACGCCACCGGAATGCTGGACACCACCGTCAGGACGGTGCCGGCACCCGCGTACAGAAGGGTGTTCTTCCACCAGGTGAGGAAGCCGGGCGTGTCGAAGACCTTCGTGTAGTTGCCCCACTCCCAGGTGTCCGGGATCAGGTCCCTGGTGAGGGTCTGGTTGTCGCTCATCAGGGAGGTGAGGACGACGAACACGAAGGGCAGCACGAAGAACAGCGCGGCCGCGACGCCGAGCGCGTGCACGGCGATCCATTCGAGGAGGGCCTTGCGGCGGGCGGTCCGCTCGGCGGGTGTGACCGGCGGCGCCCCCAACTCCACGGGCTTGTCGAGTACTTGGGTCATGGGTCAGTCACCTGCCTGGATGAGACCGCCCCGGCGCCGCATCAGGAACGCGGTGAACACCATGGACAGGGCGAACAGCACCAGCGCGACCACGCACGCGGAGCCGTAGTCGAAGCGCTGGAAGCCGAGGTTGTAGACGAGCTGCGGCAGGGTGAGCGTCGACTTGTCGGGGTATCCCGGTTCGAACTGCTGGCCCGAGCCGCCGATGATCCCGGAGGCGACCTTCCCCGCGACGAGTGGCTGTGTGTAGTACTGCATCGTCTGGATCACGCCGGTGACCACCGCGAACATGACGATCGGTGAGATGTTCGGCAGCGTCACGAACCGGAACCGGTGCCAGGCGGACGCGCCGTCCAGCTCGGCGGCCTCGTACTGCTCCTTCGGTACGTCGAGCAGCGCGGCCATGAAGATGACCATCAGGTCGCCGACGCCCCAGAGGGCCAGCATGGTGAGGGCGGGCTTGGACCACGCGGCGTCCGTGAACCAGCCGGGCGTCGGCAGGCCGAGGTCGCCGAGGACCGAGTTGACCGGCCCGGTGCCCGGGTTGAGCAGGAAGACGAAGGCCAGCGTCGCCGCGACGGGCGGCGCCAGGTAGGGCAGGTAGAAGAGGGTGCGGAACACACCCGTGCCCGTCTTGATCTTCGTGATCAACAGGCCGATGCCCAGGCCGAAGGCGACCCGCAGGGTGACCATGACGACCACCAGCCACAGGGTGTTGCGCAGCGCCGGCCAGAACATGGGGTAGTCGTTGAAGACGTAGTTCCAGTTCTCCAGCCCCCGGAAGACGGGGACGCCGAAGCCGTCGTACTTCATGAAGGAGAAGTACACGGTCGAGAGCAGCGGATACGCGAAGAAGACGCTGAAGCCGATCAGCCACGGCGACATGAAGGCGGCCGTGCGAAGCGCCGACCGGCGGCGCTTCGCACGCAGAGTGAGCGTGGACATCGGTGCTACTTCGCCTGCTCGATGTCACGGTCGATCTGGTCGGCCGTCTTCTTCAGGCCGGCCTTCAGATCCTTCGCCTTGCCGGACTCGTACTGGTAGCCGAAGTCCTGGAGGGTCGTCTGGTACGTCGAGCCGTTGACGGACGCCGGCGGGGTGTTGGAGTGCGGGTTCTGCGCGATGTCCAGGAACGTCTTGAAACCGGGGTCGACGGTCAGGTCGGGCGACTTCAGCGCGGCGAACGTGGACGGCACGTTGTGGATGGCGTTGGCGAAGGCGACGACGGCCGCGGTGTCGGTCGTCATGTACTTCACCAGCTCCCAGGCCGCGTTCTGCTTCTTGCTCTGCGGCGCGATCCCCATGATCGTGCCGGAGAGGAAGCCCTTGCCGTACTCGGCGACCTCGTCGTCGGCGACGGGCATGGGAGCGGTGCCGATGTCGAACTTCACGCCCGCGTCCTTGGCCATCCCGAGCCGCCACTCGCCGTCGAGCTGCATGGCCACCTGGCCGGTCTGGAAGGGGTGCTTGGCGCCCCATTCGTCGCCGAACGTGTTGCGGTACTTCTCCAGCTTCTGGAAGCCGCCGAGGCTGTCGACGAGCTTCTTCTGGTACGTGAACATCTCGGCGAAGGCCGGGTCCTCGGCGATGCTGGACTTGCCGTCCTTGTCGAAGTAGGCGTGGTCCCACTGCGACATGTAGTGGTCCACGACCGTCTCGTAGCCGTGGTAGTTCGGCATGAAGCCGAGCTGCTCGTACGAGTCGCCCTTGGACTTCGTCAGCTTCTTGGCGACCTCGGCGAACTCGGACCACGTCTTCGGCGGCGCCTTGATGCCGGCCTTCTCGAACGCGTCCTTGTTGTAGTAGAGGCCGTACGCGTCTCCCAGCAGCGGCATCGCGCAGCGCGTGCCCTCGAACTGGGTGTACTCCAGCATCGGCTTCGGAATGATCTTGTCGAGGTCGAGCTTCGACTTCTCGATGAACGGCTTGAGGTCGGCGAAGGCGCCGGACGAACAGAACTTGCCGATGTTGGACGTGGTGAACGACGACACCACGTCCGGACCCTTGGAACCACCCGCGCGCAGCGCCTGGTTGAGCTTGTCGTCGTTGATGTTGCCGACGACCTTCACCTTGATGTTGGGGTGCTCCTTCTCGAAGCGGTCGATGTTCGCCTGGATGGCCTTGACCTCGGCGGGAGCACTCCAGCCGTGCCAGAACGTGATCGTGGTCGACGCGTTCGGATCGTCCGTGGCGCCGGTGTCCGACTGGCCGGTACAGGCGGTGGTGAGAAGGGTTATCGAGGCGGCGGCGAGCACCGCTTTCCTGGGCATTCTGGGCATGGCGAAGTCTCCCTGGGGCGGGACGGGGTGGTGTGGGACGGGTTGTGTACGGAGATGTGCGGGGGGAGGCGTGCGGGGTCCGGCTCAGCGCGAGGTGTCGAAGGCCTCGTCGCGGGTGGCCGCGAGCGCGCTCTCCAACGCGCCGCGCAGCACGGGCTGTTCGTCGACGTCGCCGACCACGAGGCGCGGCCGGGATGCGGCCAGCTCCTCCAGCTCGGCCTGCACCAGGGCGCGCAGCGGTTCGCCGCCCCTGGTGAGCGAGGCCCCGCTGAGGACGACGAGTTCGGGGTCGAGGACGGAGACCAGCGAGGCCAGACCGGTGGCGAGCCCCGTCGCGTACGTCTCCAGGAGCTGCCGGTGGGCTCCCGCGTTGATGTCCGCCGCCTGCTCGACGAGCGCGGCGGCGACTTCGGCGTACGGCCCGGTCGGCAGGGGTTGGATGCCGAGTTCGCGGGCGAGTTTCGGGATGGCCTGGGAGCCGGCCAGCTCCTGGTAGCCACCGCTGTTGGCCTTGGTGACGTGCCGCACGAGCGGCGCGCCGGGTACGGGGAGGAAGCCGACCTCGCCGGCGCCGCCGGTCCAGCCGCGGTGCAGGCGTCCGCCGAGGACGAGCGCGGCACCGAGACCGCCCTCGTTCCACAGCAGGACGAAGTCCTCGTGGCCCCGGGCCGCACCGAGCCACTGCTCGGCTATGGCGACGAGGTTGACGTCGTTCTCGTACTCGACGGGCATCGGCAGTGCGGCCGCGAGCTCGTCGAGCAGGGCGGGGGAGTGCCACCCGGGGAGGTGGGAGGCGTAGCGCAGCCGTCCCGTGTTGGGGTCGAAGGCGCCGGGGGTGCCGATGACGAGCCGCTGGACGTCGGCCCGGACCAGCCCTGCCGCCTTCACGGCGCCGTCGAGGGCGTCGGTGACCTGCCGTACGACGGTCTGTCCTGCGCGACGGCCGGGGGTGAGCAGTTCGTACTCTCCCACCGTCCGCCCCGTCACATCGGCGACGGCGGCGAGGATCCGCTCGGGCGTCACGTCGAGTCCTGCGGCGTAGGCGGCGGCCGGGTTCACCGCGTACAGCTGTGCGTTGGGCCCCGGCCGGCCCTCGCTGGTGCCGGTGACGAGGACGAGCCCCGCCGCCTCCAGGCGGGCCAGCAGCTGCGAAGCGGTCGGCTTCGACAGGCCGGTCAGCTTGCCGATCCGGGTCCGGGACAACGGCCCGTGCTCCAGCAGGAGATCGAGAGCGGCACGGTCGTTCATGGCGCGCAGAACGCGAGGGGTGCCCGGCGTACCGGCGGTTCCTGCCATGAGTGTCGACACCTGCCTTTCGGCTGCACAGCTTCCCAGTGGTGCCACCGCGAAGTCCACCGCGGAATCACTGTTAGGAAACTTTCCTATCGGTGGGAGGAAGGTAGGCCCGGGGTGGGGGACGCGTCAATACCGGCCACTGGCGGGCAATGAAGTCGTTACCCGGCGGACGGTGCGGGGACACGCGCGGGGGACGGCACCCGGAGCGACACGCGCGCGGGACGGCATCCGGGGAGCGACATGCGTGTCAGGCGGCACCCGGGGAGTGGCACGGGTGTGGGGCGGCACCCGAGCGACACGTGTGTGGGGCGGTACCCGGAGTGACCCGGATACCGCCCCACGGGGCCGTGCGCGTATGAGAAAGCTCTCGCCTCTACTTCGTCACATTCGTCGGGACCGCCGCCGGCGCGATGGGGGACGCCGTCTGCGACTGGGGGGACGCGGAGTTGGAGTAGGCCGACGGGGCCGCCATGCCCGCCGTCGGATCGGGGGCCGGGTCCTCGTCCGACGGGGCGGGGAGGCCGCCGACGATGCGGATGCCGGCCCCGTCGAGGGCGTGCTTGATGCGCCAGCGGAGCTCGCGCTCCACGCTGAGCGCCTTGCCGGGCATCGTCTTCGCGGCCACGTGGACGACCATCGAGTCGAGCAGGACGCTGTCGAGACCGAGGACCTCGATGGGACCCCAGAGCCGTTCGTTCCAGGGCTCGGCCTTGCTCATGTCCTCGCCGACCCGGTTGAGGACGGTCTTCACCCGGTCCAGGTCCTCCGAGGGATGGACCGTCACGTCGACACCGGCCGTCGCCCAGCCCTGGGAGAGGTTGCCGATGCGCTTGACCTCGCCGTTGCGGACGTACCAGATCTCGCCGTTGTCGCCGCGGAGCTTGGTGACACGCAGGCCCACCTCGATGACCTCGCCGGAGGCCACGCCCGCGTCGACCGTGTCGCCCACCCCGTACTGGTCCTCAAGGATCATGAAGACACCGGAGAGGAAGTCCGTGACCAGGTTGCGGGCGCCGAAACCGATGGCCACGCCCGCCACACCCGCGGAGGCCAGCAGCGGGGCCAGGTTGATCTCGAACGTGCCGAGGATCATCAGCGCGGCCGTGCTCATGATCGCGAAGGACGCGACCGAGCGGAGCACCGAACCGATGGCCTGGGAGCGCTGGCGGCGGCGTTCGACGTTGACCAGGAGGCCGCCGAGGGCCGTCCCGTCGACCGCCTGGGCCGTCCGGTTCATGCGGTCTATGAACTTCGTGATCGTCCGCCGTATGACCACTCTCAGCACGGCCGCTATCACCAGGATCAGCAGCACGCGCAGGCCGATGCTGAGCCATGTGGACCAGTTCTGCTCGACCCAGCTGGCGGCGTTGGTCGCGCCTTCCTGGGCGTCCTGGAGCGTTGGCGCCGTCGGTTCCTCGGTGGGATCGGCGGCCGACAGGACGGACAAGAACACGGCAGGTACCTCCAGGCGTAGCGGTCCGCCCGCGGCAGGGACATCGGGAAAGGGGCACCGACGGGCAGAACCACCACACTAACGGGGCACCATGTGCGGATCGTTGCAATGTTCGAGGGAGAGACTGTGCTCACCTGGGGATGAAGAAGGTGTGGTCGAAAACACTCCCAGCCCGTTACCGGGACATGGTGGCGCTTCCACCAGGCATGAGGGGAGACTGACTACAGATCGTCCCGGCGCGAGCCACGCGCCGCCGGCGTACAAGGAGGCCATCCGTGCCGCATGTCCTGGTCCTCAACGCGTCGTACGAGCCCCTCGGCGTCGTACCGCTCCGCCGCGCGCTCGTCCTCGTCCTCGAGAACAAGGCTGTCTGCCTCGAGGAATCCGGCGCCTTTATGCATAGTGCAACCGTTACTGTCCCCGCACCCAGCGTGGTCCGGCTGAAGAGGTTCGTACGGGTCCCTTACCGGGGGCCCGTTCCGCTGACCCGTCGGGCGCTCTTCGCCCGCGACGGCGGCCGGTGCATGTACTGCGGTGGCGTCGCAACCAGCGTCGACCACGTCATCCCGCGCAGCCGCGGGGGTCAGCACGTCTGGGACAACGTGGTGGCGTCCTGCCGCCGCTGCAACCACGTCAAGGCCGACCGTCACCTGGTCGAGATCGGCTGGCGCCTGCGCCATAAACCGGCCCCGCCGACGGGGCTCGCTTGGCGCATCATCGGAACCGGGCACAGGGACCCGCGCTGGCTGCCATACCTGCAGCCGTACGGCGCGGAGGACGCGATGGCCCGGATCGACGGCATTTCCGCCTGACGATCCGGGCCTTCGTCTTGCCTTGTGCGAGCCGGTTCCGCTTCTTTCGCGCGGGCCGGTTCGCCGCTTTTTCCGGCGCTCCGGGAAGTCCCCTCGTGCCTTCCGGAGCGCCGGAGTCCTGTCGTGCGCCGGGCGGCCCGGCGCGGCTACGCGAAGCGCAGCTCCGCCGGATGCACCGAACGGCGCAGCAGCGGCAGGGAAGTGGCGGCGGCCAGGAGACAGGCCGCGTAGACGGCCACCGGCACGAGCAGCGGCACCAGAACCGGGATGGTCTCGGCCTCCACGGCGCTTCCGTACGCGATGTACACCGCCGCGCCGCCGAAGCCCGCGAGCAGCATCGCCGGGGCCAGCGGCAGCGCGGTCTCCAGGAGCAGCGCCCGGCCGAGCACCTTCTGCGGTACGCCCGCCGCCGTCTGCGCGGCAAGTCCCCGGCGCCGGTTGGCGAGCGACTCGGCGGTGCCCACGGCGAGACCGCCCAGGCTGATCAGCAGCGCCACCAGGACGGCGACGCCCGCCAGATTGACGCCGGTGGTGTAGAACGCCAGGTCCTCGGCGCTGTGGGGCAGGCCGTGCCGCGGGTGATGCACGGCGTCGAGGAACATCTGACGCACGCCCATGAAGCCCACGCCCACGACGGACACCAGGAGCACCGCCGCGTTGGTGCGCGCGGTGGCCCACGGGTCGGCCTGGAGTCGTTCGGCGGCGATCAGGACCGCGGGGTTCTCGGTCCGGGCGGCGAGCCGCCTGCCGATGGCCCGCGCGGTGAACCCGGCAACCGCCACCGAGCCCGCACTGGTCAGCGCCACCGCGGAGAACACCAGCAGGGGGAACGCGGTGGCCCCCGGCCCGGTGCCCCGCATCACGATCAGCAGGGCGGCCAGGCCCACCAGCACCGCCGGCACCACCAGGGCGAGAGCGGCGACCCGGCCGTGGCCCGGCCGCACCCGGCGCACCCAGCCGAGCGGCGAGGCCACGACCCGGCGCAGCGCGACCACACTCACCAGCACGGCGAGCAGCGGCACGGCGAGCGCCACCAGGGCGAAACCGCCCCAGGCCCGCAGCGGAGGCCGCTGCTCCAACAGGTTCACCATGAGGAGCGCGGAGAACACCGCGGCGACCACCGCCCCCAGCAGACAGGCGAGGCCCGACTCCAAGGCCGCGATGCGCCGCACCTGCCTCGGCGTCGCCCCGGCGAGCCGCAGCCCGGCCAGCCGGCGGTCGCGGTGCACGGCGCCGATGCGCGCGCACTGGGCGAGGAAGCCGAGCACCGGCACCCACAGGAGCACCAGCGTGACGACCACCCCGGCGCGCTGCCCGGGCTGGTCCAGGAGACCATGGAAGTACGAGATGGACACCCGCCCCTCCACCGAGGCGATCGCCACCGCCGCGAGCCCGAGGCCGGTGGCCAGCGCGGCCCCCACCGCCGTCAGCGTCACCCGCCACCACTCCCGCCGGTCCGAGCCCCGGGTCAGCAGCAGCGCGAGCCGCAGGTCGGCCCTCATCGCGACATCTCCACGACGGCGTCCGCCCCGGAGACGACGACTCCGTCGCGTATCTCCACCTCACGGTCCGCGTACGCCGCGACCTGCGCGTCGTGCGTGATCAGCAGCACCGCCGTGCCGGACTCCCTGGCCGTGTGCACCAGCGCCGTCATCACCCCCTCGCTCGCGAGGGAGTCGAGTGCGCCGGTGGGCTCGTCCGCGAAGACGACCTTCGGGCCGGTCACCAACGCCCGTGCCAGCGACACCCGTTGGGCCTGCCCGCCGCTCATCTCCCCGGGCCGCAGCTCCCCCTGGCCGCGTACGCCGAACCGCTCAAGCCACTCGCCCGCCCGCTCGTGGGAATCCTTGCGGGAGGCCCCCGCGAGCAGCAGCGGCAGCGCGACGTTGTCGAGCGCGGTCAACTCGGGGATCAGCTGCCCGAACTGGAACACCACCCCGAACTCCGTACGCCGCAACTCGCTCAGCCGCTCTTCCGGCAACTGGTCGAGGCGCTGCTCGGCGTAGACGACCGAGCCCTCGTCCGGGCGGACGATGCCCGCCAGGCAGTGCAGCAGTGTGGACTTGCCGCTGCCGCTCGCGCCGGTGACCGCGAGGATCTCCCCCGGGCGCAGTTCGGCGGAGGCACCCCGTAGTGCCCGGGTCATGCCGTGTGTCTTGGCGAGGCCGCGGGCCGTCAGGATCGGCAGGGCCTTGTGCGTACTGCTCATGGGCGGGCTGCTCATGCTCCGTCGACCTCCGCGGTCAAAGTGGTGAGCCGGGCCGCGGTGGTGGTCATCCAGCGCAGATCGGCGTCGAGGTGGTTGAGGGCGTAGTCGGCCGAGAGGACCGTCGCGAGATCGGCGCCGGGCGCCGTCTTGACCGCCGTGAGCTCCCGCATGCGCGCCATGTGCGCGGCGCGCTGGGCGCTCAGGTACCCGGCGGGGTCGGCCGAGGCGAGGATCGCGCAGACGACCTTGGCGAAGATCTCGTTCGTCACGAAGGGCGCGGGCGGGGTGATCTCGCCCGTCCACGCGGCGAGTTCCTTCGCCCCCTCGTCGGTGGACCGGTACAGCGTCCGCTCCGGACCGCCGTCCGAACCGGTCCCGTCGACCTCCGCGAGACCGTCGCGGACCAGGCGCTGCAACGTCGTATAGACCTGGCCGTAGGCCAGCGGGCGGGCTTGCGGGAAGCGTTCGTCATGGCGTCGCTTGAGGTCGTAGCCATGGCTCGGCCCTCCGGCGAGCAGCCCCAGCAGGATGTGGCGGGTGCTCATGGGCGTCATTATGTACTCAGTATATGTAGTGAGTGAATAGTGGCAGCGGAAAAACCTCGGCCGCGCTCCGGGGAGGGGCTCCGGGGAGGGGCTCGGGTGAGGGGATCTCGCGGGAGAGACGGGAGGGAGAGAGGGGGGCTTGATCGCGGGGGGTGGTCGTCCAGGCGCCCTTGGTCACCTGGCGCATCCGGGACAGAATGTGAACAAGGGCACGCTGTCCGGGCTGTCACGTCTGCGCGCCCGCCCACTGGGTAGGGCTGCCCTGACCCGCCGTACGGCTACCCGGGACGGATGCCGTACGGCAACCCGCGACGACCAAGGAGGCCCCCGTGGCCGCATCAGCACAGCTTCTGCTCTCGGCCCTCTCCAAACGCCCGGCGGACCAGCCCGCCGACCTCGACCCGTACATCTGTGTCTTCACCGCCGAAGGACCCTGCGCGGAGGCGCCGCTCACCAGCGAGCCGCCGCTGCCCGACGCCGCCCCCCTCACCAGCGAACCGCCTCTCGCCGACGCCGCGCCCCTGACGAGTGAGCCCACCTCCACGGGCGCCGCCGCGGGCCTGGACCCATCGGGGGTCTGATGCCGCTCTCCCGGCTCGCCGCGCTGCACGGCGTCGCCACCTCCTTCAGCCCGTCCCCCGGGCGCACGGTCGCGGCCTCGGACGCCGCGGTCGTCGCCGTCCTCGCCGCACTGGGCGTCGCCGCCGGCACACCGGATGCCGTCCGCACGGCGCTCACGGCCCGCGAGACGGAGCTACGGGAACGACTGCTCCCACCGACACTGGTGTGCTGGAGCGGGCCGACGACGGCCGCCGGGAGCGACCACGGTCCCGGGGCGCACGAATCCGCCCCGGGGGCGGACGAGGACGAGCGCGCGCGGGGTGAGAACCGCTCCGAGCCGGACGAGGCCCGCTCCGAGCCGGACGAGAACGGGCACGGGGCGGGGGAGAACGGGCACGGGGCGGGCGAGAACCCTCCCGGGCCAATTGAGGGCCGACCCGCGCCCGACGGGGATGCGCCGGTGCCGGGCGACTCGCCGTCCGCGGCCCGTGCGTCCGCAGCCGACGGTTCCGGTGGCTCCGCGCCCGCGCCGGGCGACCATGACCCGACCAGCCCGACCAGCCCGACCAGCCCGACCGGATTGCCCGGATTGCCCGGATTGCCCGGAGACTCCTCGCTCGTCTCCGTCCTCGCCGCGTTGCCCGCCGGGACCCGGCTGCGGATCCGTACCGAGCAGGGGGAGACGCGTGCCTCCGCCGAGCAACTGCCCCTCGGTGTCCATGAGTTGGAGGCCACGGCTCCCGACGGGCGGACCGCCCGCGCCCATCTCGTCGTCGCGCCGACGCGGCTGCCCGCGGCACCGGGGCGTACGTACGGGCTGCTCGTGCAGGTCTACTCCCTGCTGTCGCGGCGCTCCTGGGGCATGGGCGACCTCGGGGACCTCGCGGAGCTGACGGCCTGGGCAGGACGGGCGCTCGGCGCCGGGTTCGTACAGGTCAACCCGATGCACGCGGCCGTGCCCGGCGCGCCCACCGACCCCTCCCCGTACCGGCCCTCGTCCCGCCGCTACCCCGACCCCGTGTACCTGCGCGTCGAGGACGTCCCCGAGTTCGCGTACGTCGGCGAGCGGGACCGCGACCGCGTCCGTACGCTCCTGGAGCGGGCCGAGCGGCTGCGTGAATCCGTGCTGGACAAAGGCGCGTTGATCGACCGCGACGCCGTGTGGGAACTGAAGCGCGAGGCCCTGGAGCTGGTACGGGACGTACCGCTCGGACCCGGACGCCGCGCCGCCTACTGCGACTTCCTCGCCGAGGAGGGCGAGGCACTGGAGGACCACGCCACCTGGTGCGCGCTCGCCGAGGTGTACGGCTCCGACTGGCAGAAGTGGCCGGCCGCCCTGCGCGACCCCCGCTCGGCCGAAACCGCCCGCGCCCGGGGCGAGTTGATGGACCGCGTCGACTTCCACAGCCGCCTCGCCTGGCTGACCGACGCCCAGCTCGCCACCGCCCAGCGCAGCGCGCGCGACGCGGGCATGGGGGTCGGGCTCGTGCACGACCTCGCCGTGGGTGTCCACCCGGGCGGCGCCGACGCCTGGGCGCAGCAGGAGTACTTCGCGGCGGGCATGTCGGTCGGCGCGCCCCCGGACGCGTTCAGCGTGCAGGGCCAGGACTGGGGGCTGCCGCCGTGGCGCCCGGACCGCCTCGCCGAGTCCGGCTACGCCCCCTACCGCCGCCTCCTGCGCGCCCTCTTCCGCTACGCCGGCGCCCTCCGTATCGACCACGTCATGGGCCTCTTCCGCCTCTGGTGGATCCCACAGGGCCGCCCGGCCACCGAGGGAACGTATGTCCGATACGACGCCGAGGCCATGCTCGCGATCCTCGCGCTGGAGGCCTATCGCGCCGGGGCGCTGGTGATCGGCGAGGACCTCGGCACCGTTGAGCCGGGCGTCCGGGAGAAGCTGCACCAGCACGGCGTACTCGGCACCTCGGTGCTGTGGTTCGAACGCGACTGGGACGGTACGGGGCTGCCGTTGCCGCCCGAAAGCTGGCGCGCCGACTGTCTCGCCACCGCCACCACCCACGACCTGCCGCCCACCGCGTCCCGCCTCACCGGCGACCACGTCGAACTCCGCGACCGGCTGGGCCTGTTGACCCGCCCCGTGGAGGAGGAACGGGCCGAGGCGGCCGCCGACGTGGGGGAGTGGCTGGCGCTGCTCGCCCGTCTCGGACTGCTCCAAGGCGCGGCCGGCGGGCTGTCGGAGGACTCGGAGGAGGCGCAGATCCAGGCCCTGCACCGGTTCCTGCTGCGCACGCCCGCCCGCATGATCGGCGTCTGGCTCCCGGACGCGGTCGGCGACCGCCGCCCGCAGAACCTGCCCGGCACCTGGGACCAGTACCCGAACTGGCGCCTGCCCGTCGCCGACTCCGAGGGCCGCCCCGTCACCCTGGAGGAACTCGCCGCCTCACCCCGGCTGTACGCCCTCATCGACGTGGTGCGCGCGAGCCGGGCGGTGGGCGGATGCGCCCCGAACGCGGGAGTTTCCCGGTCGGACGCCGGAGTTTCCGTCCCGGACCCGGCGGAATCCGGGACGGATCTCGCAGAATCCGGACCGGACTCGGGAGGCGCTCCGCCCCGTACGGCACCCCCGGGCGCGCGGCCGGATTAGGTGTTCGCTACGTTTGCACCGTGGACAAGAAGAACGCCCTGCGCGCCGGCGCCCTGGCTGCCGGTACGACGCTGATGATGCTGCTGATGTCGTCCCCCGCGCTCGCGGTGACGCCTGACGACGGCGACGACCCCGGTCCGGGCCTGAGCGTCATCGAGACGCTGGGGCTCTTTGTCGTGGCGCCGATCGGGCTGTTCCTGCTGATCGCCGGTCTGGTCTGGGTTCTCGACGGCTCGACGGACCGTCACCCGAAGGCGAAGGCGAAGGGCAACGCCAAGACGAAGGCGGCCGTGAAGGCCTCCTGACCTCGGCCCGCTCCGGCCACTGAGGTTTTCTGCGGCCACTGAGGCTTTCTGTTTCGAGGGCACCGTCTTCGTGTACGTATGGCAGTCGTCGTACGTGCCCGAGGACGGTGCCCTTGACGTGTTCCCGGCCGGTACGGGCACCGTGTTCGGCGGCTTGCGGCCGCGGCCGCGGTTGCGGTTGCGGCTTCAGCGGGAGGGCCCCGGGTGCGGGGCCGTCAGATAGCGCTGGACCGTCGGTGCCAGCCAGGCCACGATCTCCTCGCTGGACAGGTCCACGGCGGGCGGCAGGCGCAGGACGTACCGGGTCAACGCCATGCCCAGCATCTGTGACGCGACGAGCGCGGCGCGGGCCGGGACCTGCTCGGGGTCGGGGCAGACGCGCAGGGCCACCGGCACCAACTGCTCCTTGAAGATGCCCTGCATGCGCTCGGCCCCGGCGGCGTTGGTGACCCCGACCCGCAGCAACGCCGTGAGCACCTCGTCGTTCTCCCAGAGCGCCACGAAATGCTCGACGAAGATCCGGCCGACCTCCTCCTTCGGCACCTTCTCCGGTACCGGCAGCCGCAGATCGATGTCGACGGCCGCCGCGAACAGGCCCTCCTTGTTGCCGTAGTAGCGCATCACCATCGAGGGGTCGATCTTCGCGTCGCGGGCGATGGCGCGGATGGTCGCGCGCTCGTATCCGTCGGCGGCGAAGCGTTCGCGCGCGGCGGTGAGGATGGTGGCGCGGGTGGCGTCGGAGCGGCGGGCGGGCTGCGGGGACTGTGCGGGCCGGGTTGGCTGCGCGGGGGAGTCGGTGTCGGTCATGCCAACAAGCGTAGGCCAACAGTTGTTGACGGGCCAGGGGTGTCGCTCTATGATGGCAAACGGGCGTTGGCCTACAAGCGTTGGCCAACGAGTGTTGGCACCCGGACCGCCCGGTGCTTGCTTGCCAACAGCCCTTGACCAACAACCGTTGGCACCAGGAGGCCGTCATGACAGGTACGACCGGCACGACCGACAGCAACGGCACCCCCCGTACCTCCGTCGCCGGTTCCCGCGACGTCATCGTCGTCGGCGCGGGCCCCACCGGTCTGCTGCTGGCCGGCGACCTCGCCACCGCCGGCATCCCCGTCACCCTCGTCGAGAAGCGCCCGCACAGGACCAGCAACCTCTCCCGCGCGTTCGCCCTGCACGCCCGCACGCTGGAGCAGCTCGACGCCCGAGGTCTCGCCGACGAACTGGAGAGCAAGGGTCAGACGCTCGACCGGCTCCGGCTCTTCTCCCGCCTGACCATCGACCTGACCACCCTCCCCTCCCGTTTCAACCACCTGCTCGTGCTGCCGCAGTACGAGGTGGAGCGCGCGCTGGAGCGGCGGGCGGTGGAGGCCGGGGTGCGGTTCGCGTACGAGACCGAGGTGACCGGGCTGGTCCAGGACGCGGACGGGGTGACCCTCCGGGTGCGCGCGACCGCCGGGGCCGAGCGGGCCGACGGGGAAGCGCGGGAGCTGCAGGAGTTGCGGGCGGCGTACGTCGTCGGGACGGACGGGATGCGCAGTGCCGTGCGGGAGGCCGTGGGGCTGCCCTTCCCGGGGCGTTCGGCGATCCGTTCCGTCGTACTCGCCGATGTCCGGCTCGCCGAGGAGCCGGAGACGCTGCTGACCGTGAACGCGGTCGGGGACGCGTTCGCGTTCCTCGCGCCCTTCGGGGACGGCTACTACCGGGTGATCGGCTGGGACCGCCGACGCGACGTCCCCGATGACACGCCCCTGGACCTCGAAGAGGTCAAGGAGATCACCCGCCTCGCCCTCGGCCGTGACTTCGGCATGCACGACGCCCGCTGGATGTCCCGCTTCCACAGCGACGAGCGGCAGGCTCCGGCGTACCGGGTGGGCCGGGTCTTCCTGGCCGGGGATGCCGCGCACGTGCACACCCCGGCCGGTGGCCAGGGCATGAACACCGGCCTCCAGGACGCCGCCAACCTGAGCTGGAAGCTGGCGGCGACGCTCAACGGCCACGCCCGCGCCGACCTGTTGGACACCTACCAGTCCGAACGCCACCCCGTCGGGAAGTCCGTCCTCCGCAGCAGTGGCGGACTCGTACGGCTCGCGATGGCCAAGCGGCCCTGGACGCTCGCGGCCCGCACCCTGCTCACCACGTTCGTGAACCGCGCCCGCCCGGCCCGCACCCGCATGCTCGGCCAGATCGCCGGCATCGGCTACGCCTACCCGGCCCCACGCGGCGCCCACCCCCTCACCGGCAAGCGCGTCCCGGATGTGGCCCTTCAGGGCGGCCGCCTGTACGAGGCACTGCGCGGCGGCAGGTTCGTACTCATCACCCCGTCCGACGCACCCACGGACCTCGACACCGGGACCCGCAAGGACCGCCTCACCGTGGCGAGTTGGGCGAGCCCCCGCCGCACAACCCTCCTCGTCCGCCCGGACGGCTACACGGCCTGGGCGGCGGAGAATCCGACCACCGGGGAACTTGAGGCGGCACTGACGGCATCGATGGGGCAGGACTGACCACCCCCCCGGCCCTCGCCACCACCCGGTAAGGGGCGCGGTGAACTGCGCGCCCAGCCACGCCGACCCGCAGGCGGCAACGAACGGGAACCCCTCTCCGGCGAGTCGGCTAGTGACTCGTCCGGCCCGTGGCGGCGAGCAACTGACGCAACAGGTCGGCCAGTTGGCCGGCCTGTTCCGTGTCGAGGGACGACAGCACCTCCGTCTGGACGGCGAGACCGGCCCCGACCGCCTCGTCGACGAGCGCCAACCCCTTGTCCGTGAGCGTCACTTGGAGGGCGCGGCGGTCGTGGGGGTCGGGGGACCTGCGGAGCAGACCGGCCCGTTCCAGCTTGTCGAGGCGGCCGGTCATGCCGCCCGTGGTCAGCATCAGCGTCGCCGAGAGCTGGCGGGGCGAGAGGGCGTACGGGTCGCCGGACCGCCGCAGGGTGGCCAGTACGTCGAACTCGCCGCGCGAGATGCCGAGCCGCGCGTACGTCTTCTCCATCCGGTCGCCCATCGCCCGCGAGAGCCGGAAGACGCGGCCGAATACCTCCATCGCGGCCGTGTCCAGGTCGGGCCGGACGGCGGCCCACTGGTCGATGATCGCGTCGACGGGGTCCGCGGGGGTCCTGGCGGCCTTGGATGTGCTCATGGGGCGAGTATCCGCACCGTATCGCCCGGCTGCAAGAAGGTGGCTTGACGATAAGTAGCTTAGCGCTAAGCTAATTACTACCAAGCGACCCCGCGCGCCACCTCCCCCATGGAGCCGGTCATGAACCGCAGCACCGTCATCGCGCTCACCGCCCTGGCCCCCGTCTCCTGGGGCAGCACCTACGCCGTCACCACGGAGTTCCTGCCGGCCGACCGACCCCTGTTCACCGGTCTGATGCGCGCACTGCCCGCCGGGCTCGTCCTGCTCGCGCTCGCCCGCACGCTGCCCCGCGGGGTCTGGTGGTGGAAGGCGGCGGCCCTGGGCGCGCTGAACATCGGCGCCTTCTTTCCGCTGCTCTTCCTCTCCGCGTACCGGCTGCCGGGCGGTATGGCGGCGGTCGTCGGTTCCGTCGGCCCGCTCTTCGTCGTGGGCCTCGCGGCGGCCCTGCTCGGCGAACGCCCGACCCTCCGTACGCTCCTCACGGGCATCGCGGCGGCCCTCGGCGTGAGCCTGGTCGTACTGAAGGCGGCCGGGGCGCTGGACGCCGTGGGTGTGCTCGCCGCCCTCGCCGCGACCGCGTCGATGTCCGCGGGCACCGTGCTGACGAAGAGGTGGGGGCGTCCCGAGGGGGTCGGCCCGCTGGCCCTCACCGGCTGGCAGCTGACCGCGGGCGGGCTGCTGATAGCCCCGGTCGCGCTGCTAGTGGAGGGTGCGCCGCCCGCGCTCGACGGCCGGGCGGTCGGGGGCTACCTCTACCTGGCGCTGGCCAACACGGCGGTCGCGTACTGGCTCTGGTTCCGCGGCATCGGCCGGCTGACCGCCACCCAGGTCACCTTCCTCGGCCCGCTCTCCCCGCTCACGGCGGCCGTCATCGGCTGGGCGGCGCTCGGCCAGGCGCTGGGTCCCGTGCAGCTGGCGGGCATGGCCCTGGCTTTCGGGGCGACGGTGTTCGGCCAGCTTGGGGTACGCCCCGTGCGTGCAGCCCAAACGTTCAGCTCAGATGAAAGGAATGGTCGAAAAGATTCGATGGACGTGACGGTTCCGGCCCTGCGACGATAGCTCCACGTAGATCCACATCGACAGCGACCGAGCGTCCTGACGGGAAGAGGGATGGGGGTCGCGCTGGTGCCCCCGATGGCTGTGGCTGTGGCGGGGCGAGGGGACGGCGTGGTGATGTGGGCCCTTGACGCCGATCCGCCTCGGCGCCATGTGGTGGCCGCGGTGCGGCGCGGGAGTGAGGGGGCGCCGGCGGTGGCGTGCGTTTCTTGAAGCCCTGCGGACGGAAGCGCGGGCGTTGACGGCTCGCCGTCCTGGGTCGCTTTGACTCCTGCGACTGTTGTGGAGCCGCGACCGAGGTAAGCAGCCTCGCCCGGGTTGGCTCCGTCAGCGGTCACATGCCCGCGTGTCTGAGAAGGGTCTTCAAGTCCGCAGCGCGCACCCCGATGACGCCTTGGGGGCGTTGGTTGCTCAGCGCTGAAAGCGGGACGGGGTTCGCGTTCAGGGCGCGCGTCGCGATGAGGTCGAGTACTGCTGGAAACCTCCACGGGTAGTCAGCGTCTCCCTGCACCTCGTACGGCTCATCCTCCACCTCTGCCATGGCAGCGATCACGGCATGCGGGGCAGTGAAGTAGAACCAGATACGGTCGCCGGGCGCCATGTGCCGCTTTGCGGCGAGCCACCAAATACCTCGTGGAGTCGTTTCGCCACGCTTCAACATGTTTGCCGGCGTGGAGAGCTGACCATCCGTAGTCGTGGCTGTCGTCTTCAGCGTGTAGAGCCAGTCCCGCATTCTCGGCTTGTCCTCTCCTGCTGCGGCACAGTGCGCGCGGTCTTATTCAACAGGGCGGGGGCCTGGGCGGCCACGACGGCCACGTGGGGAAGAGGCCGAGCGGCGGTCTCACTGGTGACCAGCCTCCCGTGCGCGGATGCGGGCCAGTAGGAGGAGCGGGGCCAGGGGCGGGTTCACCTGGTGGGTGTGGGTCGTGTGGGCGTAGACGTCCCATCCGGAGCCGTCCAGTCCCGGCTCGTGCCAGAGGAACACAGCTCCTTCCGGGTCCGTGATCAGTTCGTCGCAGTAGCGGCAGATGCGTGGCGTCGCAGTCATGAGTGCTGACCGCCCAGGTTCTCGTAGTGGTCGCACAGGGCATTGACCGACCGGGCGAGACGCTGCGCGTGGGCGATGCCTGCCGGTAGGCCATGGTCGGGCTCAAGACCGAGGCGCATGCGAGCCTCGCCGACGCATGCGAGCGCGCAGTAGCGCGGCACATCGTCCTTGGGCAGATTCCCGGCGGCGGTCTCGACCTCGGGGATGGCGACCATGATGTGCCCGCGCAGCCGGAGCGTGAGCGTTTCCAGCTCATCGTGGCTGGGCAGTTCGGCGCCTTCCGTGAGCAGACGGCGCGCGCCGGCCCGCATCGTTTCGACATCGAGTAAGTACTGACTGCCTGTGGTGCCGAATCCGGCGCTGTCCTGGGCATTCATCGGGCATCGCCCCATGGGTTTGCCTGGGTGCCGGTACGTGCACGTCGAGGCGCCTCACGCAGGCGCGCCACGTACGGCCGGACCATGGCGTCCGTTGCCTCCCAGGGCCGTGGCGAGAACCACGTGGCTCGCGCATGCCGCTGTGACTTCTGCACGGGTCGTGCTTGCTGTTCCCAGCGGTGCCTTCGCGCAGCGATCAGCCGGGCGCCCCACACGTCGGCGGTGGGCTGGTTACGGTCCGCGGAGGGCGCTACGGGGGCCACCGTGAGGCTGTGCTTGTCTGGCGTACGGGACCCGAACAGTAGGGCTCTCGCCCATTCGAGGGCATGCGATACGAAAGTCATCGTCGGCGCTCCTGGTCGGCGTTGGCCACGCCCCGGGACCGTAGTGAGCGGTCGCCGGGGTTTTCGTGGTTCTTTGTCGTCTTTGACCGTAGGAGCGGTAGGAAGGGGGCAGGGGCACAGATTGTGCCCCTGTCGTCATGCGGCCAACAGGCCGATCCTCACCGCGAGTTCGGACGCTCGGCGGCGCCGGGCCGGATCCTTCGACTCGGCCTCTTCGAGGACGATGCGCTTCGCGTATCCGTTGTACTTGATCGTCTCCGGTGCCGCCTCGTGCGCTTTCTCCAGCGTGGCGAGGGCGACGTCGGGCTGAGCGTCGAGATGGTAGCCGCGGGCTTCCTCGATACGGTGCCGGGCTCGTCGTGGCCTCGACCTGATCGTGACCCCGTCCGCGGCGGCGGCCTGCCGTACGGACTCGCCGCCCTGGCGCAGTTCAACAGCGACGGTGACCGCGTGCGCGCCCATGATCGCGCGGGAGAACGACGTCACGGGGTGGTAGTAGTCCTCCGGAAGCCGCCGTGCCATGGAGCGCGCCTGGTCCCAGTACCGCCAAGCCGTGCCGGTCTCCGCCCGCCGGGCCGCCGTGTATCCGGCCTCGAAGGTGAGGGCGCCCGCGATCGCGAGGACGTCGTCGGAGGTGTCGGGAAGGAGCGGTTCGAGGTACGCCAGAGTCTCCAGAGTGACCGCGTCGGCCGCGTCGAAGTGCGCAGGACCCGAGTCGCGGTGTGCCTGCGCGGCCAGCCAGCCGGCCATCCCGATGGCATGCGGGTCCTCGGACTCCTGCGCGGCGACGAGGCCCCGGTCGGCGACGCGCCACAAGAGGGCGGCATCCGGCTGGTAGGCCACGAAGAACTGACACAGCGAGTAGACCTCGGCGAGCACGGCCTGGGCCGCCCTGCGATCCGGGGCGGTCTCGGCCTGCCGCACGGTGAGTTGGGCATCCCGGATCAGGTCCGGCAGTTGCGCGCCGATCACCTCGCGGTGGTTGGGCGCCTCGTGCCGCGTCCTCCAGGCTCGGGTGAGTCGGGCCTGAAGATGCGCGGTCGGGGGCGCCTCCTGCCGCGTCGCGAGGGGAAAGGCATCGACCGTGGCTTTGACCGCGGCGAGGCGGGGGTGACCGGGTCCGGTGAACAAGTCGATGTGTACGGACTCGTCGCCCGTGAGATCCGACAGGTCGCGGACACGCAGCAACTCGGCGATGCGCAGGATCGTACTCAGCTTGGGCGTCTTCAGGCGTCCGGTCTCGATGCCCTTGACCCAGGACCCGGACTTGCCCAGCAGTCCGCCCAACTGGTCGCGTGTCATGCCCTTGCGGGTACGCAGGATCTGCAGGCGTTGGCCGAACACCAGCGGATCGGCATACGGGTCCGGGGTAGCACCTTCAGACACCACGGCCTCGCCCCTCTCTGAACAGCCCGACACCGTCAGGGTATGGGGCGGGGCCACTCCTGTGTGAGGATCCTGCCGCGCACCTGCCGAGGCGAAAACGCACCCGGCATATTCGCACAAGTTGATCTCCGTCGCGGCCGCCCCAAGGGCCCCTTGACACCCTGACCCGGCACATCGAGCCTTGACGGGGCGCGCTCCCCGGACCCCCGGAACCGCCCGTTCGAGACGCTCAACGGCCGTATCGAGGTGAGGAGTTGGCGTGAGGGCAGAGGGCGCTCGCAGCCGGGGAAACCCGTATCCCACCGTCGACGAGCTGGCGGACCGCGCGCGGGCGATGGTCGCGGAGCGGCCCGGGACGTTGCGTCTGCGTACCGTCGGAACGTCCCGCGCCGGCCGGCCACTGTGGCTGCTCTCCGCGGGCCACGGCGAGCACCAGATACTCACCGTGGCCGGCGCCCACGCCAACGAACCGGTCGGCGGTGCCTCGTCCCTCACCCTCGCCGAGGACTTCGTACGCGACCCGCGTGTCCTGGACGAACTCGGCTGCACCTGGCACTTCCTGCTCTGTCTGGACCCGGACGGCACGACCCTCGGCGAGCGCCGGTTCGCCGAACACCCGGCCTCGGCGCCGACCCTGGACGGCTACTACCGCGGCTTCTACCGGCCCGCGTTCATCAGCCAGCCCGAGTTCCCGCCCGTGGACACGGACCCGCACACCGCGATGCCAGAATCCCGCGCGCTGACCCGGCTCATCGACGAGCTGCGGCCCCTGATCCAGTTCTCCCTGCACGGCGTCGAAGTAGGAGGATCGTTCCTGCAGCTGACCCGTCCCGTGCCCGGAGCGCCGCGTGCCTTCCGTTCCGTGGCGGCGGAGCTCGGTATCCCGCTGGAGTACCGGCCGTTCGACGGCATGGGCTGGTTCGTCGACAGCCCCGGTGTGCTCGTCCTGCCCGACGGCAGCCCCGCCGACGAACGCGACCCCTCCGGCTACACCTCCCAGGCGACCTGGATGTACGCGATGCGGCACGGGACGGTCTCGGCCGTCGTCGAGGCCCCCTTCTGGAGCGTGGCCGGCGTGAGCGATCCGAGCCCCGTCACCCGGCCGCAGCGGGAGATCTCCCGGGCCGCCGAGATCCTGCTCAGCCGCGCCAAACAGCTGGAGAGGGTGCTCGGCGCGCTCGCCGACCGGCCGCCCGCGGACGAGCGCCGGCTGCCGTTCCACACCGCCGCGCGCGAACTCATGGACATCGGCCCCGGTGTCGTCGACACCTGGAACACCCATGACGCGCACGGCCTCGGCGATGCCGAACTCGCCACCACCGTCGGCAACTCCGTCTCCCTCGGCATTGCCGCCCGCCGCATACCCCTGCGCGCGGCCGCGATGATGCGCAGCGCCCTCGACGAACCGCCCGAGGCCCTCGACACCCTCGTACGCGACTGGAGCCAGGAACTGGAGACCACCTTCGTCGCGCGCTGGGTGCCGGTCCACCGGCAGACCGCCCTGCACATCCGCACGATGCTGCACCTGACCCGGCAGCTGGTCGGCACATGAAGAAGGGCGCCCGGTGTCACACCGGGCGCCCCATCTGCGTACTGCTGCTTACCGGGTCGTGACCGCCGCGTCCGCCGCCTGGGCCCTGAGCGCGCGCTCGATGCCCGCGCGGGACTCCGAGATCAGCCGGCGCAGCGCCGGGCCGGGCTCGGCGGAGGCCAGCCACTCGTCCGTCTTGCGGAGCGTCTCCTCGGAGACCTGGACGGACGGGTAGAGCCCGACCACGATCTGCTGGGCCATCTCGTGCGAGCGAGAGTCCCAGACGTCCTTGACCGCCGCGAAGTACCTGTCCGTGTACGGGGCGAGCAGCTCGCGCTGGCCGGTCTGGACGAAGCCGCCGATCACGGCCTCCTGCACGGCGTTCGGCAGCTTGTCGGACTCGACGACCGACGCCCAGGCCTCCGACTTCGCCTCATCCGTCGGACGGGCGGCGCGGGCGGACGTCGCGTGGCGCTCACCGGCGGCCGTCTTGTCGCGCTCGTACTCGCCCGCGATCTCCGCCTCGTCGAACCGGCCCACCGCCGCGAGCCGCTGCACGAACGCCCAGCGCAGCTCGGTGTCGACGGCCAGGCCCTCGATGGTCTCCCGGCCGTCGAGCAGGTGCTCCAGGAGGTCCAGCTGCTCCGGCGTACGGGCCGTCGCCGCGAAGGCGCGCGCCCAGGCCAGCTGGTGGTCGCTGCCGGCCGCGGCGGACTTCAGGTGGGCCAGGGTGGCGTCCGTCCAGCGGGTCAGCAGGGCCTCGCGCGCGGTCGGGTCGGCGTACAGCTCGATCGCCAGCTTCACCTGCCGGTGCAGCGACTGCACGACGCCGATGTCCGACTCCTTGCCGATGCCCGACAGGACGAGGGACAGGTAGTCGCGGGTCGCCAGCTCGGCGTCGCGCGTCATGTCCCAGGCCGAGGCCCAGCACAGGGCGCGCGGCAGGGAGGACTCGAAGTCGCCGAGGTGCTCGGTGACGAAGGCCAGGGACTGCTCGTCGAGACGGACCTTCGCGTACGAGAGGTCGTCGTCGTTGAGGAGGATCACCGCCGGGCGGCGCCTGCCCACCAGCTCGGGCACGGCGGTCAGTTCGCCGTCGACGTCCAGCTCGATACGGCTGTTCTCGTCGTCCCGCAGCAGTTTGCCACTGTCGTCGTCGAGGTCGTAGAGGCCGATCGCGATCCGGTGCGGACGCAGCGTCGACTCGCCCTTGGCGCCCGCGGGTAGGGCGGGAGCCTCCTGGCGGATGGCGAAGGCGGTGATGACGCCGTCCGCGTCCGTCTCGATCTCGGGCCGCAGGACGTTGATGCCGGCCGTCTCCAGCCACGCCTTCGACCAGGTCTTCAGGTCCCGGCCCGAGGTCTCCTCCAGGGCGCCCAGCAGGTCGGACAGGCGCGTGTTGCCGAACGCGTGCCGCTTGAAGTAGGCCTGCACGCCCTGGAAGAACTCGTCCTCACCGACATAGGCGACGAGCTGCTTGAGAACGCTCGCGCCCTTGGCGTACGTGATGCCGTCGAAGTTGACGAGCACGTCGTCGAGGTCGTTGATCTCGGCCATGATCGGGTGCGTGGACGGCAGTTGGTCCTGCCGGTACGCCCACGTCTTCATGGAGTTGGCGAACGTGGTCCAGGAGTGCGGCCAGCGCGACTGGGGAGCGTACGCCTGGCACGCGGCCTCGGCGTAGGTGGCGAACGACTCGTTCAGCCACAGGTCGTTCCACCACTCCATGGTGACCAGGTCGCCGAACCACATGTGCGCCAGCTCGTGCAGGATCGTGGCGGCCCGCACCTCGTACGCGGCGTCCGTGACCTTCGAGCGGAACACGTACTGGTCGCGGATGGTGACCGCGCCCGCGTTCTCCATCGCGCCCGCGTTGAACTCCGGCACGAACAGCTGGTCGTACTTCTTGAACGGGTACGCGTAGTCGAACTTCTCCTGGAACCACTCGAAGCCCTGCCGCGTCACCTCGAAGATTGCGTCCGAGTCGAGGAACTCGGCGAGCGAGGGCCGGCAGTAGATCCCGAGCGGGACCGACTGCCCGTCCTTCTCGTACACGCTGTGCACCGAGTGGTACGGGCCCAGGATGAGCGCCGTGATGTACGTGGAGATACGGGGCGTCGGCTCGAAGACCCAGATGTCGTCCTTGGGCTCCGGCGTCGGCGAGTTGGAGATGACGGTCCAGCCGGTGGGCGCCTTCACGGTGAACTGGAAGGTGGCCTTCAGGTCCGGCTGCTCGAAGCTCGCGAAGACACGGCGGGCGTCCGGGACCTCGAACTGCGTGTAGAGATAGGCCTGCTGGTCGACCGGGTCGACGAACCGGTGCAGGCCCTCACCGGTGTTGGTGTACGCGCAGTCCGCGACGACCCGCAGGATGTTGCGGCCCTCCAGGATCCCGGGCAGCGCGATCCGCGAGTCCTTGAAGACCTCGGCCGGGTCGAGGGAGTCGCCGTTGAGGGTGACTTCGAGGACGGCGGGGGCCACCAGGTCGATGAACGACTCGGCGCCGGTCTCGGCCGAGTCGAAGCGCACGGTGGTCACGGACCGGTAGGTGCCTCCCTCGCCCTGCGCGCCGGAGAGGTCGAGATCGATCTCGTACGAGTCAACGGTGAGCAGCTTCGCCCGCTGCTGCGCCTCTTCGCGGGTCAGGTTTGTGCCAGGCACGCGGTCATCTCCTCGTTATGTGTCGGTTGCGCCATCCTTCCACGGCTGATGCGGGGAATGCGATGTCCGTTTACCGCCGGTGGAAGGCGCCGGGGAGCGGGAGTCTGGAACGCATGACGACATATACCGCGCGGCCGATCGAGCCGGGTGTGCTGAAGGAACTCCGCGACGTCGATGACGCGGGGCGGCCCTGTGTTCCGTTCGTGGAGGGGGAGGGCGGGAGCCCGCTGCGGTGCTGTCTGCGGCGGAGTCGGAGTGGGGAGCGGGTTGCTCTTGTCTCGTACGCTCCGTTGCGGCGGTGGGCCGCGGGGGTGGGGGTGGAGCCGGGGGCGTACGACGAGCAGGGGCCCGTTTTCGTCCATGCCGAGGAGTGTGCGGGGGTTGTGGGGGGTGGGCGGTATCCGTTTGCTCGGCCCGGAGCTCTCCGTACCGTGCGCCGGTACTCCGCCGAGGGGCGCATCCTCGGGGGGCGGCTCCTCGATCTCCCGTCGACGCCCGACGAATCGCTGGACGCGGCCCTCTCCGAGGCTTTCGCCGATCCTGAGGTGGCTCTGGTGCACGTCCGGGCGGTGGAGTACGGCTGCTTCCTGTACGAGGTGCGGCGGCCGTAGGGCTTTTCTCGCCCCCGCCGCCCCTACCCATTCCCGTCCCTTACTCAGGGGCTGCGCCCCCGAACCCCCAAAAGATTGCGCAGTTCCCCGCGCCCCTAAAGAAGCGCGGGGAACTGCGCAATCAGCCACAACGAACCCGCACGTACGTCTCAGCCCGTCCGGCGTTTGAGGACGAGGCCGTTCAGGCCGAAGCGGGGGTCTGGGGGCGGCAGCCCCCAGGTTCGGGAAGGGGTGGGGTTGGGGAAGAGTTACGCCTTGAGGTCCGCTGCCACCAACTCCGCGATCTGGACCGCGTTCAACGCGGCCCCCTTGCGGAGGTTGTCGTTGGAGACGAAGAGGGCGAGGCCGTGGTCGACGGTCTCGTCGGCGCGGATGCGGCCGACGAAGGACGGGTCCTGGCCGGCGGCCTGGAGGGGGGTCGGGATGTCGGAGAGGGCCACCCCCGGGGCGCCCGCCAGGAGCTCCGTCGCACGCTCCACGGACAGGGGACGTGCGAAGCGGGCGTTGACCTGGAGCGAGTGGCCCGAGAACACCGGGACGCGGACGCACGTGCCGGAGACCTTGAGGGCCGGGATCTCCAGGATCTTGCGGGACTCGTTGCGGAGCTTCTGCTCCTCGTCGGTCTCGTTCAGACCGTCGTCGACGATCGAGCCGGCGAGCGGCAGGACGTTGAAGGCGATGGGGCGCTTGTAGACGCCCGGCTCGGGGAAGTCGACCGCGGAGCCGTCGTGCGTCAGCTTGTCCGCGTCCGCCACGACCTTCTGCACCTGACCGTGCAGCTCCGCCACGCCCGCGAGCCCCGACCCGGACACGGCCTGGTACGTCGCGACGATCAGGGCTTCGAGGCCCGCCTCCTCGTGGAGCGGCTTGAGCACCGGCATCGCGGCCATCGTCGTGCAGTTCGGGTTGGCGATGATGCCCTTGGGGCGGTCGGTGATCGCGTGCGGGTTCACCTCGGAGACCACGAGGGGGACCTCCGGGTCCCTGCGCCACGCGGACGAGTTGTCGATCACGACGGCACCCTGGGAGGCGACCTTCTCGGCGAGGGCCTTGGAGGTGGCGCCGCCCGCGGAGAACAGGACGATGTCCAGGCCGCTGTAGTCGGCGGTGGAGGCGTCCTCCACGGTCACGGCCGAGCCCTTGTAGTCGATCGTCGAACCGGCCGACCGCGCCGAGGCGAACAGCCGCAGCGTCTCCATCGGGAAGTCCCGCTCAGCGAGGATCTTGAGCATGACCGTGCCGACCTGACCGGTGGCTCCGACGATTCCTACCTTCACGGCGACTCCTTTTGCCTGTGCATTACTGGCCAGTGTTTCCATCATGCGTCTCACCCCGGCCCGCCTGTCCAATCCTTTGACCTCGGAGACCGAGGACTGGGACGGGCCGGGGCGGGGTCCGGGCCGAGTGCTGAGCCCGGTTTCCGGACCGGTGTGACATTCGACTCCCGGTTCCGAAGATTCCCGCGATCGGGCCGAACGTTTCCCGCACCACCGGCGTCCTAGAGAAAACGCGGCGAGGGGAGGGGTGGCTGTGCTGCGCAGAAAAGCCCGTCGCGTCCAGGGGGGCGGGGAGAGCGCCGGGGGGACGCTCGACGACCCCCTGGACGCGGCCCAGGAGCGTCGGGTGCGTGCTGTGCTCGCGCTCGGCGGGGTGCCGCAGGCGGACCTGCCGGACGGGGTACAGCAGGTCCGGCTGCGGCTCCTGGAGCGCGCGGCGAGCGGGGCGGAGGCACCCCGTGACGTGTCGGCGTGGGCGGCGGTCGTCGCCTCGAACCTGGCGATGGACTGGCATCGCGCCCGGCGCCGCCAGGAGCGGATCGGCGAGCGGCTGGCCTCGCTGAGGCCGTCGGACCATGTCGCGGGGGAGTCGGGCGAGGACACGAAGGTGATGTCGCTCGCCGTGGCCCAGGGACTGGACGAACTGCCGGACGCCCAGCGGCAGATCCTCGTGCTGCGCTTCTACGCCGACCTGCCCGTCCGTGGCATCGCCGAGGAGCTCGGCATCCCGGAGGGCACGGTCAAGAGCAGGTTGCACACGGCGGTCCGCGCACTGCGCGCCCGCCTGCACGAGGACGAGGTGGTGTGACGTGGCCGAGTACGAAGGAATGGACGCGCTGATGGCCGCGCTCACGGACGAACCCCTCCCCGAGGACGCCCGGGACGACGCGGAGTTCCTGGCGGAGCACCGGTCGGCGCTCGCGGACGTCGCCCTGCTCAGGGAACAGCTGCGGATCATGGGGGACACGCTGGCCGCGGGGACACCGGGTACGGAGACACCGAGTACGGAGACAGCGGTCGCGGAAGGCGGCCGGCCCGATCCCGAATCCGAGCCGTCCCCCGCCTCCGCCCCGCGCAGAAGGCCGAAGCCGCTCAGGACACCCAAGCCGCTCAGGAAACCGAAGTCGCTCAGGGCGCCGAAACCGGCCAGGCCGTCCCAGCCGCCCTGGTACCGGCGTTACGCGGGCGTGGCGTTCGGCACCCTCGTGGTGGGCGCGGGCACGGCGATGCTCGGCGGGATGGTGTGGCTCGGGGTGCAGGGGGGCGCCAGTGACACCGGATCCTCCGACTCCTCGGCCGCGAAGCAGGAGGACAGCGGGGGCGACTCGTCGCTGTACTCGCCCGAGATGCACCTCGCGTGCTCCAAGGTCCTCGTCGAGGGGACCGTACGGAGCATCACGCCCACCGACGACGGGAACGTACGCGTCGTCCTGAAGGTGAAGCGCTACTACCGGCCCGAGCAGGCCGTGGTGGACCACCCGACGATCACCGTCACGCTGCTCGACAGTGCCAGGGAGGATCTGAAGGTCGGCACGTACACGCTGGTCCGGGTGCCGGTGTTCCCGCAGGACCGGCAGGACTGGGAGACCGGCTCGGGCGTCGCCGACGCCCGCAAGGGCATCGTGGACGCGCTGCCGGGAGCGCAGGGGATGGAGTGCGCGGGCCCGAACGGGGGATAGGGCCGGCGGACGACGAGAAGGGCGGGCGCCCGGTGGGACCGGGCGCCCGCCCTTCTCGTACAGAGAGCAAGCCGTACAGAGAGCAAGCCGTTCAGAGCGTCACGAAAGCTACGGCGTGAGCTACGGCGTGACCTTCTCGATCAGCACGCTGCCGGTACCGGCGACCGTGCCCCGGGCGTTCACGAGCTGCGCGCGCCCGAAGAACGTCCGGCCCTCCGGCGGCGCCGCGTTCGCGACGACCTTCGCCTCGACCGAGGCGGTGCCCCCGGTGCCGAGCTTCACGGGCGTCGAGTCGACCTGGACCTCGCCCAGCGAAGGCGCGAAGTACACGTCGAGGTAGTCGTACGCCGTGGAGCCCGCCGGGATCGCGTAGCCGACGACCTCGATGGTGTACGTGCCGGCGGCGGGCGACGGGACGGAGACGGACTCCTCGGAGTCGCCGTCCGCGGACTGGCCGACCTGGTTGCCCTGCGCGTCGTAGACGGTCAGGTCGAGGTCCGCCGCGGCGTCCGAGACGTTGCCGATGGTGACGTCGAGCGAACCGGCGCCCGCGGGCACGTCCACCGTGGTGGTGTCCGTGGCGCCGTCGGCGATGGTCGGCCGCGCGTTCTTGGAGGAGCCGAGCGGGCCGCCCTTCAGCGAACCGTCGACCGGGACGAGCTTGTTCGTCACCTTCCAGGAAACCGGGGCCGGCGTGCCGACCTTGGCCTCGGGGACGGTCACGACCGCCGGGTCGAAGTCGGCGCCGAGCACCTCGACGTTCAGCTTGTACGGGTTGTCGAGCACCGGCGACGTACGGCGCGACTCGACCTCGATCTCCCAGACACCGGGCTGCGGGTCGGCGTACGAACGCACGTCGGGCTTGCAGCCGTTGCCGTCGAGGTAGTTGTTGTAGCAGAACGGCGTCGAGGTGTTGTCGACCGGAACGCCGTACGGGTGGATGGCGATGAACCGGGTCTGGCTCTTGTCCTTCAGCCCGCCGATCGCGACCTCAAGGGCCTTGGCACCCTCGGGGACGGTCACGAAGTACGACTTGCTGGAGTTGCGCTGGACCGTGCCGGACGCCGAGTAGGTGTACTTCAGCGGGGCGGAGACCACGACCGTGGTGAGGACCTGCTTGTCGATGCCCTCGGTCTTCGGGTCGTCGACCTCCAGGATCGCGCTGCTGAGACCGGAGTTCTCGGCCTTGGCCGCGACCTTCACCGTCACCGGCTTGTTCAGCGGCAGGGACACCTCGTCGCTGCCGACGATCTTGAACGTGTCGTCCCGGTTGTTCTCCAGGTGCAGCTCGTGCCGGATCGCGCGGTCGGCACCGGTCGTACGGGTGATGGTGACGTCGTAGGTCTTCTTCTGGCCGACCTTGAGGCCGCCCTCGCGGTCGTAGAGGCCCGTGCCGAAGCCCGGGGTCTTGAGCGCGAAGTCGATCGCGGTGTCGACCGGGGCCTTCACCGTGTACTCGTGGGCGGTGGCGCCGTCACGGATCGAGTCCCAGGCGTCCGGGACGTTGACGAGGCCCGCGCCCTCCGCGTACGCCTGCGTGCCGCTGATGTGGTCCGCGGTCGAGGTGAGCGCGGTGCGCAGCTTGGCGGGCGTCAGGTCGATGTTCTTCTGCTTCGCGGCGCTCAGCAGCAGCGCGGACGCGCCCGCGGCCTGCGGGGACGCCATCGAGGTGCCCTGCAGCATCGAGTAGCCGGCCGGCAGGGAGTAGCCCGCCTCGGCGACCGGGCCGCCGGGCAGCCAGGTCTGCGTGGTGTTGATGGAGGCACCGGGTGCGGTCAGCGTCGGCGTGAAGCCGCCGTCCTCACGCGGGCCGCGCGAGGAGAAGGGCAGCATCGCGTACTTCTTCTCCACGGCCGAGCCGTAGTTGGAGGCCCAGGTCTCCTTGGAGATGGACGCGCCGACCGAGATGACCTTGTCGGCCAGGCCGGGGTCGCCGATCGTGTTGGCGCCGGGGCCCGAGTTGCCGGCCGAGATGACCAGCTCGACGCCGTAGGTGTCGATCAGGCGGGTGTAGAGCTCGGCGCGCGCGTTGTTGCCGTCGTTCAGCGCCGGGAGGCCGCCGATGGACATGTTGACGATGTCGACGCCACGGTTGGCGACGAGGTCGATCATGCCCTCGGTGAGCGCGACGTTGGTGCAGCTGGGGCCGAAGAGGCAGGCGCGGGAGGAGACGACCTTCGCACCGGGCGCGGCACCGTTCATCTTGCCGCCGAACAGCCCGTTCGCGGCGGTGATGCCGGCGACGTGCGTGCCGTGCTCGCTCGATATCAGGCCGATGTTGACGAAGTCGCGCTTCTGACCGACCCAGTCGCCGCCCAGCGGGTCCATCGGGACGTCCTTGCGGATCTCCACGACGAACGGCTGGCGCTCGACCACGTCGGTGGCCGGGTTGTCGGTACCGAAGTAGCCGATCTGGTAGCCGTCCTTGTACGGCTTCATCGGCGCGTCGTCGGTGAAGTCGCTGTTGCCGTTGGAGTCGACACGGACCGTGCCGGCCGCCGCGTCGTACAGGACACCCCAGGCGTCGGTGGTGTCGCCGTCGCGGTTCACGTCGCCGGCCGCGTCGCCGCCGGCGGTCGCGGACTCGCGGAAGAGGTTCACCTGGTAGCTGCCCGCGGGCGCGGTCCAGGTCTTGCCGCTGAAGGTGAACGTGGGCCCGGACACCGAGGTCAGCATCGCGCGCCAGGACGCGTCGCCGTCGATGATCGGGTCGGTGGACGTCACCCAGTCGACGATCTTGCGCTCGCCGGTGGTGGTCTTCTGCAGTGCCGGGTGCGCCAGGTCCACACCGGAGTCCAGGACACCGATGGTGATGCCCCGGCCGTCCGCCTTCGGGTTCTTCTTCACGAAGTCGACGGCACCCGTCTCGAAGGACGGGTTGTACGGGTTCTCGGCGGGGGTGTTCTTGCCGGGGGCCGGGTAGGCGCCGGCCGTCGGGGCCTTCTCGGCACCCTTGGCGGTGTCGGCGGACGGCGTCGGGTCGTCCAGCGCGATCTCCTGGCGCAGGTCGATGCCGTGCACGGAGGAGAGCTTGGCGGCCGCCTTGATGGCCGCGTCGGCCTTGGCGGTCGGGACGGTGGCGCGGACGTAGCCGAGCTTGTCGTAGGTACGGCCCACGGAGCCGCCCTTCACCGCGTCCAGCTGGTCCGCGACCTGCTCGGTCTGCCCCGGCGCGGTGGCGACCATCATCGTGACGTTCTTGTCGCCGCCGGCCTCGGCCTCGGCGAGGAGGTCGGCGTCGTCCGAACCGAGCTTGCCGCTCGCGGACTTGACCGACGTGTCGACGGGCGTGCCCGGGTCGTCCGCGGAGAAGGCCATGGGTATCGGCCCCGCCGCGGAGAGTGCGGCCACGAGACCGGCGGCCACGGCTATGCGCGCCGCGCGTCTCGCGCCGGTGATCGGAGCTCGCTGAGGGTTGGGGGTCATCAGCATCCTTGTAGGTAAAGGAAAGTCCGTTGACGATCGGAACGATCGCCCCAGTCCGGTATGTGAACCCGGATGACCGCTCAGCTTTACCCAAGTGATGGATGTTTGGGGAGGGTTGACCGTGGCGTGAAGTGCCCATGGCGTACTTCCGCCATACGCCACCGCGGGCATAGCGGCGTATGGCCGGACATTCCCGAGAGGGCTCAGCCCTCTCGCGTGCGCGCGTAGTGGCGGGACGCCTTCGCGCGGTTGCCGCAGGCGGCCATCGAGCACCAGCGGCGGGTGCCGTTCCGCGAGGTGTCGAAGAAGTGCAGGATGCACGCCTCGTGGGCGCAGTGCCGGATGCGGTCGGGGGCGGTGGACAGCAGTTCCAGGTAGTCGCGGGCCGCGAGCCAGGCCGGTCCCCAGGACGGGTCGCGGAACTCGGCCTCCTCGCCCGGCCCCGCGGCCGTCAGGGTCGCCCGGATCCGCCCGTGCGCGAGTACGGCGTCGACGCCGCCCGCGCCCTCCGCGAGGGATCCGTCCACGGCGGCCCGCAGCGCGTCCCGTGCCGTCAGGGCGTGGCGCAGGGTCGCCGCGTCGGCCGTGAAGTCCAGCGCGTTGGCGGCCAGCCACACCGCGAGCCCCTCGGTGTCCGCCAGCAGGTCCTGGGCCACGCCGTCGTGCATCCACCGCGTGTTGAGCAGGTCCAGCGAGAGCGGCTCCCCGGTGAGCGGACGTGGATCACGGGCGGCGACGGACATCTGGCGGCTCCCTGCTTCCCCGGCCGGGGTGCACCAACCGGCCCCTGCTAACCGGTCAAGAGTATGTGACCGGTTGACGTTCGCCGATTCTAACTCCTAAAGTCATTTACAACGGTTAGCCCATGCCGGGCTCGACGCAAGGGAGTGCCATGTCGACGACCGCCGCACTGCGCATCGGCCACACCGGCCTGAATGTCACGGATCTCGACCGCTCGCTCGCCTTCTACCGGGACGTCCTCGGCTTCCCGGTGATCGCCGAGGGCAAGGAGGAGGACCGGCGGTACGCGTTCCTCGGCGAGGACGGCCGCCCCGCGCTCACGCTGTGGCAGCAGGCCGATCACGGATACACGGCGACCGGCGCGGGGCTGCACCACCTGGCCCTGGAGGCCGACACGGTCGAGCAGGTCAGGGCGTACGAGACGGCGCTGCGCGCCCATGGCGTGGAGTTCGCCCACGAGGGAGTCGTCGCCCATCGGGAGGGCGCCGCGTCCGGGGGCATCTTCTTCCACGACCCGGACGGCACCCGCCTGGAGATCTCCACGGCCCACGGCGTCGAGGGGGCACCGGCCCCGTCGGGCGAGGCTCCTACCTGCGGCTTCTTCTAGCCCTGAGCGGGCCGGGCCGGCGGGAGCCGACCCTGACCCAGCCCGGACCCAGCCCCCGCCCTCACCCCTGGCCCCGCCCCAGCCCTCACCCCTGGCCCCGCCCCAGTCGTGACCGCCGCTTCGTCGTCGAGGAGGACACCGTGACCTACCACTCCGGCTCGCGTGCCGTGCAGGACCGGGTCGGCGTGCGTGATCTCGCCGACCACGTCGGACGGTCGATCGGGGAGGGGCTGCGACCGGTGGCCGCCGCCTTCCTGGAGCTCCAGCCGATGCTCGTGCTGGGCGCCGCCGACCCGGACGGCGGCTGGGTGTGGGCCTCCCCGGTCACCGGCGAGCCCGGGTTCGTACGGGCCACCGGTCCGCGGCAGATCTCGGTCGAGGGCGGCCCGCGCGAGGGCGACCCGCTCACCGCGGCGCTCGCCGTCGCCGGGACCCCGGTCGGCACCATCGCGCTCGACCCGCGCACCCGCCGCCGCATGCGGCTCAACGGCCGCTCCCGGCCCACGCCCCGCGGCCTGGCGGTCGAGGCCGACCAGGTCTTCTCCAACTGCCCCAAGTACCTCCAGAAGCGGGAGTCGTACGAGGCGGTCGCCCGCACTCCTGGCGAGCCGCGGCGCGGCAGTGAACTCGACGCGGCCCAGAGGGAGTTCGTCCGCGCCGCCGACACCTTCTTCCTCGCCACCGTGCACGGGGACGGCGCCGATGCCAGCCACCGCGGCGGCAACCCCGGCTTCGTGCACGTCACTTCGCCGTCCGAGCTGAGCTGGCGCGACTACCCGGGCAACTCGATGTTCCTCACGCTCGGCAACCTCGCCGCCGACCCGCGCGCCGGACTCCTCTTCCTCGACTGGGAGACGGGCGCGGCCCTCCAGGTCTCCGGCACGGCCCGCACGGAGTTCGCCCCCGACGGCACCCGCACCGTCCGCTTCACCGTCGAGGCCGTCGTGGACACGCCCGCGGCGAGCCCGCTGCGCTGGTCGCCGCCCGAGTACTCACCGGCGAACCCGTCGCTGCCGTATTAACGTCTGTGCATGCACAAGGAGTTGAGGGTGGCGGCCTACGCCGTATGCGTGCGGGACGATCGGATACTCCTCGCGCGTCTGGTGGAGAAGAACGGCACCAGGCCCTGGACGCTGCCCGGCGGCGGCATGGACCACGGCGAGGACCCGTACGACACCGTGATCCGGGAGGCCGAGGAGGAGACCGGGTACACGGTCGAGCCCCTCGCGCTGCTGGGCGTCGACTCCGTCCGGCGCACCCATGCGCGCCGCCTCGGGCCCGCCACCGACTTCCAGGGCCTGCGGATCGTCTACGAGGTCGGCGTCACCGGTGGCGAACTGCGCCACGAGACCGACGGCTCCACCGACCTGGCGGCCTGGCACCCCCTCGACGAGGTGCCCGCCCTGGACCGGGTCGGCCTCGTCGACGTCGGCCTCACACTCTGGCGGGAACGACCGGCGGAGGGACGGGTCACGGGAATCCCCGAGCACCGAACGCCCCCTGCCCCGTAAGGGGCGCGGGGAACTGCGCGACCAGCCGAAGCGGACCCGCAGGTTCATGACCGGCCCCCCCCCGCGGAGCGTGCACGTACCCAGCCAGGTGAACATGGAGTGACCGCCTCCCCTCGGTTCGGACAGGAGTCGGTGGACGCGGAGGGTAACCAAGATCCACGTACGGTGATCGGCGCTGCCCGTTGCTGTCGAGTTAACGCGCAGGTCATCCCTGGTGCCAACGATCCAGTATGAGCGGGCAGTTCGCGTGAGCGAACCGCCCGCGACCACTGCTGACGCGTTCGGACCCGGGGAGATCGCGCCATGTCGCGCATACGCTCTGTCGCCACCGCCACTGTTCGTGACCGCCGCGCCTTCCTGGCCGCAACAGGGGCGGTGTCCCTCTCCGCGGGCATCGGCCTCGCGCTGCGGCCCGGTTCCGGCGAGGCCGCCGCGCACACCGCCTCGACCCAGGGGCAGCCCCTCGCGGTCTCCCGCCCGGCGCCGGCCGCGCCGCTGGCTCCGTACACCCGCGGCACCACCCTCTCGACGGTCGCGGTCCCGCGCGGCGGCTCCGGGTACCGGCGGCTCGGCGACGGGCCCGCCTGGTCGCGCGTCGTCCGCGGCGACCTGGCCGCACCCAAGGCCGGCCGGGGCGAACGGCGTACCGCGCTCGCCGCGTTCGTGCAGTTCACCGACCTGCACCTGGTCGACGTACAGTACCCGCTGCGGTACGAGTACCTGCGCTCCCAGACCGCCAGTGCCTGGCGCCCCCAGGAGGCCCTGTCCGTACCCGGCGCGGTCTCGCTCGTGGAGCGGGTCAACGCGCTGCGCGGCGCCCCCGTCACCGGCTCGCCGCTGCACTTCGTGATGACCACCGGCGACAACACCGACAACAACGCCAAGACGGAACTGGACTGGTTCCTCAAGGTGATGAGCGGCGGCCGGATCACCCCCAACTCCGGTGACCCGAACCGCTACGAGGGCGTCCAGAACAGCGACCTCAAGCTGTACTGGCAGCCCGACGCGGCCCTGCGCGACGCCGACAAGCAGCTCGGCTTCCCGCGCATCGACGGTTTCCTCGCCGCCGCGATCCGCGAACTGCGCAGCCCCGGCCTCAATCTGCCCTGGTACTCCACGGTCGGCAACCACGACTCCCTGCCCGGCGGCTGCTACGCGCCCGGCGACTCCTTCTTCACCGACTTCGCGGTCGGCGGCAGGAAGCTGATGACCCTCGACGAGTCGGAGGGCGTCGCCATCTGGAACAACGTCAGGAAGGGCGGCGACCCCAAGGGCGCGGCCTTCAAGGCGATGCTCAAGTCCCAGGCAGGGAAGATGCGTTCGGTCACCCCGGACGAGGGCCGCGCCCCCTTCACCCCCGCCGAGTACCTCCAGGCGCACCTCGACCCCGCGCACACCGGAGCCGGTCCCATCGGGCACGGCTACTCGCAGGCGAACCTCGCCGCGAAGACGCAGTACTACACCTTCCGCATCGCCGACGGCCTGCTCGGAGTCAGCCTCGACAGCACCGACCCGGGCGGCCACTACGAGGGCTCGCTCGGCACCGCCCAACTGCGGTGGCTGGAGCGCACGCTGAAGGCGGCCGAGAAGAACAAGGAACACGTCGTCGTGTTCAGCCACCACACCAGCAAGTCGATGCGCAACCTCCGTGAGGACCCGGCCCACCCGGGCGAGCGGCGGCACGGCGGCGACGAGGTGCTCGCCCTCCTCGGCAGCTACCGCTCGGTACTGGCCTGGGTGAACGGCCACAGCCACAAGAACAAGATCACCCCGCACTCCGCCCCGGACGGCCGTTCCTTCTGGGAGGTCTCCACCGCCTCCCACATCGACTTCCCGCAGCTCGCCCGGGTGATCGAGATCGTCGACAACCACGACGGCACGGTCTCCCTGTTCACCACGCTCATCGAGTCCGGCGCCCCGCACGGCACGGACTTCGCCGACCTCACCCAGACGGGCCTCGCCGCCCTCTACCGGGAACTCTCCTTCAACGCCCCGGGCGCCCGCACGGACCTGAGCGGCGAGCCGGGCGACCGCAACACGGAGCTGGTACTGAAGAAGGGCTGAGCGATTCGCCCTCTGCGCGATCCTCCCGGCGGGGCACTCACGAGTTGTTCAGGTAAGCCAGCACCGCAAGCACCCGCCGATGCCCACTGTCACTCGGCGGCAACCCCAGCTTCAAGAACACATTCCCGATGTGCTTGCTGACAGACCGCTCGGTCACGGCAAGCGCCTTGGCGATCGTCGTGTTGTCATGCCCCTCAGCCATCAGCTGGAGAACCTCACGCTCACGAGGCGTGAGTGAATCGAGCGGCGAGTCCCGCCGCCGCACCAGCAGCTCCGACACCACCTCGGGGTCCAACGCGGTCCCCCCGGACGCGACCCGCTCAAGCGCGTCCAGGAACTCGTCGACCCGCCCCACCCGGTCCTTGAGCAGATAGCCGACCCCGCTCGCCCCACCGCCGAGCAACTCCGCGGCGTACGACTCCTCGACGTACTGCGAGAGCACGAGCACCGGCAGCCCGGGGATCTCCTTGCGGGCCGCGAGCGCCGCGCGCAGCCCCTCGTCGCGGAAACCGGGAGGCATCCGGACGTCGAGCACGGCGACATCGGGGCGGTGTTCGAGCAGCGCGGGCAGCACCTCGGGCCCGCTGCCCGCGACGGCCACCACCTCGTGCCCGGAGGAGGTGAGCAGCAGGACGAGCCCCTCCCGCAACAGGGCGTTGTCCTCGGCGATCACCACACGCACGGCAGCTCCACTTCGATCACGGTCGGGCCCCCGGCGGGGCTGGTCAGCCGAAGGGTCCCGTCGAGCGCGGCGACGCGGCGCTGCATTCCGAGCAGCCCGGAACCGCCTGCCTCGTCGGCGCCGCCCCGGCCCTCGTCCCGTACGGTCACCCGCAGCCCCCTGTCCACGCGGACGAGGCGGACCTCGGCCCGCTCCGCACCGCTGTGCTTCGCGGCGTTCGTCAGCGACTCGGCGACGACGAAGTACGCGGCGGCCTCGACCGCCGCCGGGGCCCGCGCCCCGTCCCGCTCGCTGTCTGCGTCCTCCAGGCCGTCCACGGTCACGGCCACGTCCAGGCCGCTGCTCGCGGCCAGTGCCCGGACCGCGCCGGCCAGACCGCGGTCGGTGAGGATCGGCGGGTGGATGCCCCGTACGACGTGCCGCAGTTCGGTCAGGGCCTCCTCGGCCTGGTCCTGGGCGTCGTCGAGGAGCCTGCGCGCGGCCTCGGGATCACGGTCGTACGCCCGCTTGGCCAGCCCGATCCGCATCGACAGGGAGACCAGCCGGGCCTGTGTGCCGTCGTGCAGGTCCCGCTCGATGCGCCGCAGCTCGGCGCCGTGCGCGGCGATCGCGCCGGCCCGGGTCTCGGTCAGCTCCTCGACCCGCACGGCGAGCTCCGCCTTGGGGGAGGGCTTGAGCAGGGCGGTCGACCACTTGGCGTCGAGGTCCGCGAGCCGGCCGATCAACGGCAGCACGACGGCCTCGCGGCGCAGCAGCCCGCACCACACACCGTCGACGAGCAGGCCGAGCGGCCACAGCGGGATCGCCAGATACGGCAGGCAGCCGTAGGCGTAGTAGGCGACCATCCAGCGCAGATCGGTGAACGTGCCCGGATCGCGGACGGCCGTACGCACCCGCTCGCGCACCGTGCCCTCGACGGGCTGGTAGGCCTCGGGGATCTCCTGGCCCGTCCACGCGGCCACCATGCGCCGCTTGGCCCCGGCGATCCGGCGCACCAGCAGCACCGTCTCGGGCAGCAGCCCGATGGCGACCACGCTGACCGCGCCGATGGCCCCGATCAGCAGGACCGTGACGAAGAGGTACGAGCCGAAGGACAGCACGGCGGCAGGCGCGAGCTGACGTGTGGCCCGCGCGGCCTCCAAGACTGTCTTCCGCATGGCGATCAGAGTAGGCGAACGGGCGCACGTGCGGACGCGTGGCCGGCTTCCTTTGACCAGCGGACACCTTCCCTTGACCTGCGGCCACCTCGCTGCCGACCTGCGGCGCCTACCTGCCGGCCCGCCCGTGGTGTAGCCCGCTACACCTCCGGTTCGGGAGGGCGCTCCCTCGTGGCGGCGGGCTGATCCCGGGATCGTTGATCTCAGTTGATCCCAGCCGAACTCGGCCTGTCGCGGGAGTTCTCAGCTCCCCCACCCGAAAGGAAACTCCCCATGAAGGCGCTGCTCTCCTCGAAGCCGGTCCTGTGGTTCCTGTTCCTGTTCAACCTCGTCGTCGCCGCGGCCGCGCCCTTGGTCGTGGACGGTTCGCAGGGCGTCATGACGGCCGTCGGCATGGGCGTCGTCTCCCTCGGGGCGGGCCTGAGCCTCCTCAAGGGGCGCGGACAGGGGCAGCACGCCTGAGCTGCTCCAGAAGGGCCGAAACCCGCTCAACCGCCGCAGTCGCAGGCAACCCGTACGACATGCCACCGGGTCCCTCCCGTCGGTTCACCACGACGGACACGACGGATGGGACACGACGACATGACTGCATCCCGCACGCTGCGCCTCGGACTGACGACCGCGGTCGCACTGGTTGCGGCCTCGCTCACGGCTCCGGTGGCCATGGCCTCCCCGGCCTCCTCCTCGGCCCCGGCCCCGGCCCCACTCAGAGACCACGGCGCGACCCAGCGGGCGATGGATGCCGCCGTGCAGGACGGCGTCCCCGGTGTGGCCGGGCAGGTCAAGGACAAGTACGGGACCTGGAAGGGCACTTCGGGCGTCGGCAACCTCAAGACGAACAAGCCGCGCTCGGCCGCCGACCGTTACCGCGTCGGCAGCATCACCAAGACGTTCGTGTCGACGGTGCTGCTCCAACTGGAGGCGGAGGGACGGCTCTCGCTCGACGACAAGGTGGAGACGTGGCTGCCGGGCGTGGTCCGCGGAAACGGCCACGACGGCAGCAAAGTCACCCTCCGCCAGCTCCTCAACCACACCAGCGGCATCTTCAACTACACCGACGACGAGGACTTCGGCCGGACCTACTTCCTGAAGGACGGCTTCTTCGAGCACCGCTTCGACCGGCTGTCGCCCGCGCAGCTCGTGAAGATCGCCACGGCCCACAAGCCGGACTTCGAGCCGGGCACCTCCTGGAACTACTCCAACACCAACTACGTACTGGCCGGGATGGTCATCGAGAAGGCCACGGGCCACGCGTACGGGGACGAGGTCAGGCAGCGCATCATCGAGCCGCTCGGCCTGAACGCCACCACGGTCCCCGGCACGAACCCGCACGTGCCCCGCCCCAGCAGCCGGGCCTACGGCAAGCTCGCTGAGACGGCGACGGGCCCGACCTACGACGTCACGGAACTCAACCCCTCCCTCGCCTCCGCGGCGGGCGAGATGATCTCCGACTCGGGCGACCTCAACCGCTTCTACTCGGCGCTGCTGCGGGGCAAGCTGCTGCCGAAGAAGCAGCTCACCGAGATGAAGACCACCATCAAGGTCGACGCGATCCCGAACGCCGGCTACGGCCTCGGTCTCATCGAACGCAAGCTGAGCTGCGGTGTCGTCGTCTGGGGCCACGGCGGCGGCATCCACGGCTCGAACTCGGAGGCCGTCACGACGGCGGACGGCCGCCACTCCCTCGCCTTCAACTTCAACGGCGACTGGTCGGGGGACAGCGAGGCGGTGATCGAGGCGGAGTTCTGCGCCGGGTAACCGCCCGGACGGACGGTGGGCCGGGTGGGCGCGCACAGGCCGCTCACCCGTTCCCGGGAACCGTGTAAGACCTCAACGGAGAATTCCGGGCGGGCAGTCGGCGACGAAGCGGAGATCCTCACAGCGCGAGCCATGAGAATCCTCCTCGTTCACGAGGGGGAGAAGTCAAGAGCTCGGAGTTCACCCAGCAGCCCAGCCGACCATATGGGCGACGGAGTGCTCCATGGGCGGTTCCTGGGTCGGGCAACATCGCCGAGCTGGAGGCCGCCGCCCCCGACCGCGCGTGAAGGGGCGGGCCCCCCCCGGTCTCTCGGGGGTCCGCCCCTTCACTCCCCTCCTGACGCCGTCCCGGTCCGTCACGACCGGGGCAGCACCACTACATACGCGGCCGGGTCGCGGTCCGCTGAAGCCATCAGGGCCGTACGTACGACCGTTGCCTGCTGTTCCATCGAGTCCCGGAGCTTCTTCGGGGTGATGTGGACGACCGTGATACCGAGCCGCTCCAGGTGCTCGCGCTTGCGGGCGTACTCGGACCACATGGCGTCGTCGTCCTGCCGATGGCCTTGGCGGGGCGCGCGGGTGTCGAGTTCGAGGGCGACGGCGTGGTCGGGCCAGTACGCGTCGAGGCCGCCGAGGTGCGGGCCGCCGGGCAGGCGGAGGTCCACGTTCCAGACCGGGTCCGGCAGACCGTGCTCGTGGACCATGCGGTAGAGGTGGTCCTCCGCGATGGCCCGCCCCTCGGCGAGCAGCGAGTCGACGGCGTCCACGACGTGCGGGCGGCTCAGCAGCCGCGCCTGCGTCAACTCCTTCACCACGGCGGCCGGTTCGCAGTGCCCGCCGCGTACGGCCTCGGTCAGCAGCCGGCGTACGACACCCGCGTCCGCGAGGTCGGCGACCGCGTCGGCCAGAGCGCGCGGGACGGGGGCCACCGGGATGCCGGTGATCTGCTGGGGTTCCGGCATGCCCGGCGTACGGACGATACGGACGCAGCCCGTCGAACGCAGCCGGCGCAGGCGCGGGACGAGAACGTCGATGCGGTCCAGGGAGAGAAGCGGGGGCGCCGAGGAGAAGCGGTGCAGGGCCAGCGCCGCCAGGCCGGTGATCATCGCGTCGGTGTACCGCTGCGGGGCGTGCGGCTCGCCCGCGCCGGGCTGGGCGGGGACCGCCGGTTCGGCGGCGGGGGAGCGGGCCGCGTACAGGAGAACCGCGTGCAGCCGCTCCTCGCTGGTGGCCGGGCCCGGACGGAGCAGGTACACGCCCGGCAGAAGCTGCTGCCAGGTGCCGCCCGGCCTGCACTGCGCGTTGATGTCGGCGGGGCTCACGCCCTGCGAGCGCAACTGGGCGGTGGTCAGGACACGGAGCTGAACTTCGGACAGGTGGCGGAGGGGCCGGGGGGAGAGCGGGGTGTTGTGGTTCATGACCCGAGGATTTCCCGCCCCCCATCCCCCTGCTAACCGCTGTTACACGCCCGTCGACAAAACCGGACAAGCTCGCCCTAAAGTGCAAGCGTTCGACTGCCGAAACCCCCTGGTCCGTACGGGGGTCACGGCACTGATTACCCGCATTCCGTAACTGTTATGGACGGGACGAAAGTCAACACGCCGAGCTCGTGGCCCCGTTAGGGGCGCGGGGATTAGGGGCGCGGGGAACGGCGCAATCTTTTAGGGGCGCGGGGAACTGCGCGACCAGTCCCCACGTACCCGCACGAGACCACGAACCGCACCCTTCATTCGCCGACGGCACCCGCACCGTCACACGCCTGCCCCCGCAGGGCCCGCCCCAGATCATCACGAGCCTCCAGAACCAGCCTCCGAAGCGCCGGCGCAGCCTCCCCCCGGGCGGCAAGCCACGCATCCGCCGCCTCCAAGGTCCCCCGAGAATCCTGCAGCGAAGGGAACAACCCCTTCACCACGTCCATCCCGATCTGGATCGACCGCTCACCCCACACCCGCTCGATCACCTCGAAGTACTTCGACGCGTACGGAGCGGTCAGCTCCCGGTGCGACGACTGGGCGAAGCCCGCAATCGTGGCCTCGACCAGCGCGTTGGACAGCGAGTCCGACTCGACGACGGACGCCCACGCCTGGGCCTTGACCGCCGCGGAGGGCCGCGCGGCCAGGCACCGCACCTGATGACGCTTGCCCGACGCCGTGTCGTCCCGCGCCAGCTCGGCCGCGACGACGCCCTCGTCCGCGACCCCGTGCGCGGCGAGCGGCTCCAGGAGAGCCCAGCGCAGCTCCTGGTCCACCTCAAGTCCGTCGATCTTCGCCGTGCCCTCCAACAGCCCCTGGAGCAGCTGGAGATCGGCCTCGCCGGACGCGACCGCCGCGAAGAACCGCGCCCAGGTCAGCTGGTGCTGGCTGCCGGGCTCGGTCAGCCGCAGCTCGCGCAGCGCGCCCTCGGCGAGCAGCCGTCCGCCCTCGCCCCGCCACTCGGGAGCCGCGTAGTGGGTGAGCGCGGAGTTCGCCCACGCGTGCAGCATCTGGAGCACGCCGATGTCGGTCTCGCGGCCCGCGAAGCGCAGAACCAGGTCGATGAAGTCCCGGGCGGGCATGAGCGCGTCGCGGGTCAGGTTCCACAGCGCCGACCAGCACAGGGCGCGGGCCAGCGGGTCGGTGATGTCGCCCAGACCGTCCCGCAGGGCCGCCAACGAGCCCTCGTCGAACCGGATCTTGCAGTACGTCAGGTCGTCGTCGTTCACGAGCACCAGGTCGGGAGCCTCCGTGCCCACCAGTTCCCCGACGACCGTGCGCGGTCCTTCGACGTCCACCTCGGCGCGCGCGTACCGCTCCACCACGCCCTCGGGCGACCGCCGGTACAGGCCCACCGCCACCCGGTGCGGGCGCAGTTCGGGATGCGACTCGGCCGCCTCCTGGAGGATCGCCAGCTCGGTGACGCGCCCCTCCGAGCTCAGAATCACCTGCGGTGTAAGGGAGTTGACCCCGGCGGTCTGCAGCCAGGACCGCGACCAGGTGGCCATGTCGCGCCCACTGGTCTCCTCCAGGACGGACAGCAGATCACCGAGCTGGGTGTTCCCGTACGCGTGCCGCTTGAAGTAGCGGCGGGCGCCCTCCAGGAACGCGTCCCGCCCGACGTACGCCACCAACTGCTTCAGAACAGAAGCGCCCTTGGCGTACGTGATCCCGTCGAAGTTGAGCTTGGCGTCCTCCAGGTCACGGATGTCGGCCGTGATCGGGTGTGTGGAGGGCAGCTGGTCGGCACGGTACGCCCAGGACTTGCGGTTGTTGGCGAAGGTGATCCAGCCGTTCGTGAAGCGGGTCGCCTCGACCATCGAGAACGTGCCCATGAAGTCCGCGAAGGACTCCTTCAGCCACAGGTCGTCCCACCACACCATGGTCACCAGGTCGCCGAACCACATGTGGGCCATCTCGTGCAGGATCACGTTCGCCCGGCGCTCGTACGACGCCTGCGTCACCCTGCCGCGGAAGATGAACTCCTCGCGGAAGGTGACGAGTCCCGGGTTCTCCATCGCGCCGAGGTTGTACTCCGGCACGAACGCCTGGTCGTACTTCCCGAACGGGTACGGGTAGTCGAAGTTGTCGTGGAAGAAGTCGAGCCCCTGCTTGGTGACGAGGAAGACGTCGTCGGAGTCGAAGTGCCGGGCCAGGCCCTTGCGGCACATCGCGCCGAGCGGGATCTCCAGGCGCGTACCGTCCTCGAAGACGCGCTCGTAGGAGTCCGTCACATAGTGGTACGGGCCCGCGACGAACGCCGTGATGTACGTCGAGATGGGCTTGGTCTCGGCGAACTTCCAGACCCCGTCGGCGAGTTCACCGACGCCGTTGCTCCACACGACCCAGCCCTCGGGGGCCCGCACCTCGAACCGGAAGGGCGCCTTGAGGTCCGGCTGCTCGAAGTTCGCGAAGACACGGCGGGAGTCGGCCGGCTCGTACTGCGTGTAGAGGTAGACCTCGCCGTCCTCCGGGTCGACGAAGCGGTGCATGCCCTCGCCGGTGCGGCTGTACGCGCACTGGGCGTCGACCACGAGCTCGTTGTCCTCGGACAGGTCCTCCAGGAGGATGCGCGAGCCGTCGAAGACCGCGCCCGGGTCGAGGTCCCTGCCGTTCAGCGAGACGGCCGTGACGCTCGGGGCGATCAGGTCCGCGAAGGTCGTGGCACCCGGCTCGGCGCTGCGGAAGCGGATCGTCGTCACCGATCGGAAGGTGCGCGGCCCGGCATCCGTACCGCCCACCGCGGAGCGCAGGTCCAGGGACACCTCGTACCCCTCGACGGACAGCAGTGCGGCCCGCTCGCGGGCCTCGTCGCGGGACAGATTCTCACCGGGCACGGGCGGCACTCCCTCGTGGCGTCATGGATACGCGTCGGGTACGCGTCTGGGTACGCGTGAACAGCACCGATCCTGCCATGTGCCCCTGACCCCGGACACCCGGGAATGGCACAGGTGACCGGTTGCGTTGGGGCTGAAGGACACGACTGAGAACCCCCAAGACCCGCACCGGGATCCGTACCGAGGAGAAGCATGTCCGAGCAGACCGCGCAGACCGCCGGCAAGACCCCCGTCGACTTCTGGTTCGACCCGCTCTGCCCCTGGGCGTGGATGACCTCGCGGTGGGTCCTGGAGGTGGAGAAGGTCCGGGACATCGAGGTCCGCTGGCATCTGATGAGCCTCGCCGTACTGAACGAGGACAAGCTCGACGACCTGCCCGAGGAGTACCGCGAGTTCCTCGGCACGAAGGCGTGGGGCCCGGTCCGCGTCGTCATAGCGGCCCAGGAGGAGCACGGCTCCGAGGTGCTCGGCGATCTCTACACCGCGCTCGGCACCCGCTTCCACAACCAGGGTGAGGGCCCCGGCAAGGAGATCGTCGCCGCCGCCCTGAAGGACGTCGGCCTGCCCGAGTCCCTTCTGGACCACTGGGACGACACCCCGTACGAGCCCCAGCTGCGCGCCTCCCACAAGGAGGGCATAGACAAGGTCGGCCAGGAGGTCGGCACCCCCGTGATAGCGGTCCCCGGCTCCGACGGCGAGCAGATCGCCTTCTTCGGCCCGGTCGTCACCCCGGCCCCCAAGGGTGACGAGGCCGGCAAGCTGTGGGACGGCACGCTGATGGTCGCCTCGATACCGGGCTTCTACGAGATCAAGCGCACGCGGACCAAGGGCCCGGACTTCAGCAACCTCTGACCGGGGGAGCCGGCAGCGGCGGGCTCGGTCGGCTCGGCTCGGTTCGGCTCAGCTCGGTTCGGGCAGGCGCAGAGGCTCCCTGAACGGCTTCTCGGTGAAGTAGGTCCGCAGGTTGCGGCACTGCTTGCCCTCGTCGTTCAGGGGCGCCAGGCACACCATGAATCCGTCCACGTTCTTCTCACCCGTCTCCTTCTTGAGCCAGGCCGCTTCCTGGGTTTCCAGGAAGCGGTGCTCTTCCTCAAGGCTCTTGCAGGTGAAGCAGCTTCGCTTGCGCATCCGGTAACCATCACCCGGAGCCTCCCGTACCGGAAGACCCCCGCGAGTCACGTCCTCGCGGGGGTCTTCCCTCTTGCCGCCTGCCCGCGCGAAAGGTGAGAAGACGATCACGAGGCAGGTCGCTTCGGGCCGCCCTCGGAGGGGCGGGTCGAGGCAGGTTCAGGGGGCGAGCAGCAACACATCGGCGCGGGACCTGGCGGCCCCGTAACGACGTGCCACGTCCTGCCAGTTGACGACCTGCCACATGGCGTCGATGAAGTCGACCTTCTGGTTCCGGTACTGGAGGTAGAAGGCGTGCTCCCAGGCGTCGAAGACCAGGATCGGCACCGAGCCCTGGCCGACGTTGCCCTGGTGGTCGTAGATCTGCTCGACGATCAGGCGGCCGCTGAGGGGCTCGTACGCGAGTACGCCCCAGCCGGAACCCTGAGTCGTCGCGGAGGCCTTCGTCAGCTGGGCCTTGAACGCGCCGAAGGAACCGAAGGACTCGGTGATGGCGTCGGCGAGCTCGCCCACCCCGTCCGACGCGAGGGGCTCACCGCCGCCCTCGCCCGTCATGTTGTGCCAGTAGATGCTGTGCAGGATGTGCCCGGAGAGGTGGAAGGCGAGGTTCTTCTCCAGCCCGTTGACCGAACCCCACGACTCCTTGTCCCGCGCCTCGGCGAGCTGGTCCAGGGTGTCGTTCGCCCCCTTCACGTACGCCGCGTGGTGCTTGTCGTGGTGCAGCTCGATGATCTCGGGGCTGATCACGGGTGCGAGCGCGGAGTAGTCGTACGGCAGTTCGGGAAGTGTGTAGACGGCCATGCCAGGTCCTCTCCGACCTCTTATTGCAAACTACTTGCAAGTGCACGCTAGCAGCAAGAGGGTGGGAGGGTGCGCGGGGCACACGAAAAGCGCCCCCGGGCGGGGGCGCTTCACTTGATGGCTGTTCGAGAGTGTGCGGGTGCGTGGGGGCTGGGCGCGCCTACGCGGCGGAGCCGTAAATCGTCACAGCCCCGAGCCCCTCTAGGGCTGCGCAGTTCCCCGCGCCCCTAAGGGGCGCGATCCGCCCTTGCCTTCTGCCAGGCGTAGCCGGCCGCCGCCAGTGCCAGTGTCATCCCGCCCGTCGAGTACAGCTGCACCCGGGTGTCCGGTTCCCGGACCATCAGGATGAAGATCGCCAGCATGCCCGCGAGGGCCACCCAGGTCAGTACCGGGAACGCCCACATCCGTACGACCAGCTTCTGTGGGGCCTCGCGTTCCAGGCCGCGGCGCAGGCGGAGCTGGGAGACCGCGATGAAGATCCAGACGACCAGGATCACCGCGCCGATCATGTTCAGCAGCCAGGGGAAGACGTCGTCGGGGCGCCAGTGGCTCAGCAGGACGCAGACGAAGCCGAAGACGGAGGAGGCGAGGACCGCGGTCCGCGGGACGCCCCCCGACACCCGGCCGAGGGCCTTCGGTCCCTGCCCCCGCTCCACCAGCGAGTACGCGATGCGCGAGGAGCCGTAGATGTTGGCGTTCATCGCCGAGAGCAGGGCGACCAGCACGACCACGTTCATGAGCTGGCCCGCGCCCGGAATGCCCAGGTGGTCGAGGGCGGCGACGTACGGGCCCTTCTCGACGACCGCCTTCGAGTCCCACGGGACGAGCGTGACGATGACCGCCATCGAGCCGATGTAGAAGAGCGCGATGCGCCACATCGCGGTGCGCACGGCGCTCGCGACACCCCGGACCGGGTCCTGCGACTCGGCCGCCGCGATGGTGACGGTCTCCAGGCCGCCGTACGCGAAGACCGAGGCGAGCAGGCCGATGACGAGCCCCTCGCTGCCGTTGGGCAGGAAGCCTCCCTCGCCGGTGAGGTTCGTGAGGCCGGGGGAGTCCGTGCCGGGCAGGACCCCGGCGATCGCCAGCACGCCGAGCACCAGGAACAGCGTGATCGCGCCCACCTTGAGCGCGGCGAACCAGAACTCGAACTCGCCGAAGTTCTTCACGGCGGCCAGGTTCGCTACGCAGAAGACGACCATGAAGAGGGCCACCCAGGCCCACTCCGGCGTACCCGGCAGCCAGCCCGTCACGATCTTCGCGGCGCCGATGCCCTCCAGGCCGACGGCCGTGCAGAGCAGCACCCAGAACGACCAGCCGGCGGTGAACCCCGCCCACGGCCCGATCGCCCGCTCGGCGTGCGCGGAGAAGGAACCGGACGACGGATAGGCGGCCGACATCTCGCCGAGCATCCGCATCACGAGCATGACGAGCAGACCGGAGACGGCGTACGCGACGACGATCGACGGGCCGGCGGCCGCGATGCCGGCGCCTGAGCCGACGAACAGGCCCGCGCCGATCACCCCGCCGAGGGCGATCATCGACAGATGGCGCTGCTTGAGGCCGTGCGAGAGCGAGACGTCCGCGTCGGGAGTGCCGGGCGCGGGGTCGTGGGTGGTACGGGACATGAGTGCGGGTGGGTCCCTTGCGTGCGAGGGCAAAAACGCCCACAGTCTGGGCAGCCCCTCCGCCCGCACGGAGAGGCTGCCCATCATGTGGACGAACTCGACACGGAGTGCGAGATTCCGATTACGCGGCCGTCGGGTACGTGGCGACGACGTGTAGTGCGAGGCGTCCCCCGCGATCGAGTAGCTCTCCTTGCCCTCGATGCCGACCGGCACGTCACCGGCGACCGTCACCCGGTTCAGGCGGCGCGGCAGACCGTCGTAGTTGTCGATGGCGTAGTGCTGGGTGATGCGGTTGTCGAAGAGGACGAGCTGGTTCGGGGACCAGCGGTGGCGCAGGACGTTCTCTACCCGTCCCTCCCTGGGGGCTCCGCCCCCAGACCCCCGTATCGCGCTGCCGCGCTCGTCCTCAAACGCCGGACGGGCTGGAGGTGTCGGCCCGGGCCGCGAAGCATTCAGCCCCTCCGGCGTCCGAATCTTCAGCCCCTCCGGCGTTTGAGGAGCGGGGGTTCGGGGGCTGGCCCCCGAAAAGGGACGGGAACGGGTAGGGGCGGCGGGGGCGAGAATCCTTTGGCGGGACCCTACAGATGGCGTCAGCCCGCATCCCGTCGGGAACCCCACCCCACCTCAGTGACCAGCATCACGCCCCCACGGGTGTACACCACACTCTTTGTAAGAGGTCCACCACACAGCGGATCCCCCCTTTGTCGACCGCTGACGGTGCTGCCCCCAACCCCCCTGGGATAGCGTCACCGTGTCCCGAACTGCCCACACCCGCCGGAGCCCCCATGACCACCGCCGTCGCCCCCACCCGCCCGGGCCAGGTAATCGCCGACCTGCTCCCCGCCTCCCGCGTAAGGGACGCCGCACTCGTGGTCGGCGGCGCCGCGCTCACGGGCCTCGCGGCCCAGATAGCGGTCCCGGTCCCGGGTTCCCCGGTCCCGGTGACGGGCCAGACCTTCGCGGCCCTCCTCGTAGGTACCGCACTCGGCACCGGCCGAGGCCTCGCCTCCCTCGCGATCTACGCACTGCTCGGCCTCGCAGGCGTCCCGTGGTTCGCCGAGGGCAGCGCCGGCGCCACCGTGTCCTTCGGCTACATCCTCGGCATGCTGCTCGCGGCCACCGTCGTGGGCGCCCTCGCCCGCCGCGGCGCCGACCGCTCGGTCGTACGCATGGCCGGCACGATGCTCCTGGGCGAGGCGATCATCTACGCGATCGGCGTCCCGTACCTGGCGCTCGCCGCCGACATGACGATGACCCAGGCCATCGCGGCCGGCCTCACCCCGTTCCTCCTCGGCGACGCGCTCAAGGCCGCCCTCGCGATGGGCGTGCTGCCCACCGCCTGGAAGTTCGTCAAGCGCGAGAGCTGACGGACACGTCGTAGTTCCTGCGGAAAAGGTTCGCCGGGTCGTACACCGACTTCAGCCCGGCGAGCCTCTTGTGCGTTGTGGAGTCGTACAGCCCCTCCGCCGCACGCCCGCCCGCCCCGAACGCGAAGTTCAACGCCCGCCCGATCGTCCACGGCTCCACCGCGGCGAGCGCCCGGTGCAACCGCTCCCGCGCCGGATCGTCGACGCCACCGAGGACCCGTACGAGGAAACGCCCCTCGCGATGCGGCACGGCGTTCGGCCGCGGCTCGGCCAGCGCTCCGCCGAGGTGGTTGATCTGGACGACGTACATCGAGGGCGCGTCCGGGCCGGTCAGCGCGAGGAGTTCGCCCGCCGCGGCCACGTCCAGCCGGCTCAGCACCGCGCTGTCCCCGTAGTACGCGTGCGGGAAGTCCGGGTCGGAGTGGATGGTGCGGCTGTCGGCGTACGGCATCTCGCGCAGCGAGTCCGAGAGCACCGGGCCGATCCCGCGCAGCGGCGCGACGAGCCGCTCACCATCGGCACCCGTGTACGCGACCCGCACCGACACGACGTACCGCCCACGCAGATGTGACGGCAACGCCGGAACGTCCGGACAGGGCACGGCCGCGAACGACGACGTCAGACCGTCCGGGGCGGTCGCCGTCCAGCGTTCGTACGCGCTCAGCGCCGCCACCGGATCCACCGCGCGCCCGTCGAAGGCGAGAGATCCGCCGTACAGCCGCGTCACCAGTACGAGCCCGATCTCCAACTCCGTCACCACACCCAGGTTCGCGCCGCCACCGAGCAGTCCCCAGAACAGCTCGGAGTCGTCGGAGCCATCGGAGTCGGGGGTCACGTGCCGGAGCCGGCCGTCCGCCGTCACGACATCCAGGGAGTGCACGTGGTCGGCCGCGTACCCGAACTCCCTTGCCAGGATGCCGAGTCCACCGCCCAGCGTGTACGCGACGGCTCCCACGCCCGGCGCCGAACCTCCCCCACTGCCTTAAGGGCGTGGGAGGTGCCCCCATTGCGGGGCGAGCCCGTACGGCTCGGCGGCCGCGACGACCTGGCTCCAGCGGACGCCCGCCTGCACACGGACCGTGCGTGCCTCGGCGTCGACCGCCACGCGGTCCATGCGCTTCGTCGTGATCAGCACACCGCCTTCCGACGCCTCCGGCAGGCCGTGCCCGGTGGCCTGCACACCGACCGGCAGCTCCTCGGCGGCGGCGTACGCGACCGCGGCGGCCACGTCGTCGGCGGAGCGCGCGGCGAACACGACATCGGGCCGCTGTGCGAACCCCGTCTGGAATCCGGCGAGTTCGTCCTCGAATCCGGGGTCGCCGGGCACGAGAACAAGACGGTCGGGGGTGATGAAGTCCTGCAGGCTCACGGGGTGTCTTCGCGGCTCTACGGCTCTACGGCTGAATGGCTGTGCGGCGCCATGCTGGCCGGATTACCTGACATCCGCCGTCAGCTTTTCCCCACGTCCTCCCCGGGCGCGACGGCGCCTCCGCGGTGAGACCGCGGAGGCGCCGTACGCGTACCTGTCGTGCAGTCGTGCAGTCGTGCAGTCGTGCAGTCGTGCAGTGGGGTGTGGAGGCCTACGACTCACTCCGCTGGGGCCGCCGCTGTGTCCACCACAGGCCCGCCGCGCCCGCGGAGATCAGCGCCGCGCCGACCGCGCCGAGCGGCAGGATCCGGTCGGCCGGGCCGGTCTTGGGCAGTTCCTTGCCGCCCGACTTGTCACCGCCGGCCTTGTCACTGCCCGGGGTGACCGGGCTGTTGTCGGTGCCGAGCAGGAGCGGTGTGGCCGGTGCGTTCGGCGACGGGTTGTTCGCGCCGAACGGGACCGGGCCCTGCTGCCAGAACGTCTGCTTGCCGTCGGCGTCCTGGACGGGCAGGCAGATCTTGCCCTCCTTCTTCAGATCGAAGGTCGCGTCCACGGCGTACGACTTCGACTTGCCGGCCGCGAGGTTGTCGATGGCACATGCGAAACCACTGTTCGAACCTTCGGGGAGGTCTTTCTCGGCGATTTCCGCACAGCCTTCTACACCCTTGACCGAGAGGCCATCAAAACCGACCACAAGCAGTCGGATTTCGCCGCTGTCCTTCGTCCCCCCGTTCTTTACCGTGGCGGTAATCGCCGTTTCCTGTGAGCTGTTGTCGACCTCGATCTTCTCGGGCAGCATGGTCGTCAGTTCGACACCCGCGGGCGCCTTGTCAATGGCCTTCCCACCCTTGCCACTCATCGGCCCTTCGTCGTCCGCGCCGGCGGAGAAGGAAAAGATCATCACTGCCGAGAAAGATGCAGTGAGCAGCGATCCAGTGGCGATCGTCATGCGACGAGAACTCATGTTCGTCCCCCTTGTATCCCCCTGACTGCGCCTGAATTCGCAGTCTTTGAAGTGGTACCACAAGATTTCTCCCCACTATGCTGGTGCGGCACGAAGTTGTGACCATTGTGCTTCTTTGCGGTTCTTGTGTGGCGGGTGTTGAAGGGGGGCATGGGGGTGCCGGAAATAACGAGGGGCGGTATTCCGGGATTGCTGGTGACGGGCCGTTACCGGCTGGCCGAGAGCATTGGTCAGGGGGGAATGGGACGGGTGTGGCGCGCCGTCGACGAAATCCTCGACCGACAGGTCGCCGTCAAGGAAATGCGCATCGACGGCATGGACCAGGAGGACAGCAGGACCCGCCGCGAACGAACCCTGCGCGAGGCCAGGGCAACGGCCCGGATCGACCACCCCAACGTCGTGCGCGTGTACGACGTGGTGGACCAGGGGGAACGGCTGTGGATCGTGATGGAACTGGTCGACGGCCGTTCCCTGGACCGGGTCCTGGCGGAGGACGGACCGCTGAGCCCGCGCGGCACGGCACGGATCGGGCTCGGACTGGTCGCCGCGCTCGGCCAGGTGCACGCGGGGGGCGTGCTGCACCGGGACATCAAGCCGGCCAACGTACTGGTCGAGCGGCGCGCTGGCCGGGTCGTCCTCACCGACTTCGGCATCGCCGCGATCCAGGACGCCGAGGCGCTGACGATGGCGGGAATGCTGGTCGGCTCCCCCGACTACATGGCACCCGAGCGGGTCTCCGGCCGCCCTCAGGGCCCGCCGTCCGACCTCTGGTCCCTCGGCGCCACCCTCTGCGCGGCCCTCGGCGGCCGCTCGCCCTTCTCCCGCGCGACCACCCTCGCCACCCTGCACGCCGTGCTGTACGAGGAGCCGGAGATCCCGTCCGCGGCGGGCGAGTTGAGGGAGGTCCTGACGGCCCTGCTGTTCAAGGACCCGTCGGTACGGCCCGGCCTGGAGGAACTGGCGGCAATCCTCGGGCCGGTGGCGGACGGCAGTACGGGGGCGTCCGCGCCGCCGGGTGCGACGGCGGGGCTGGGCACGGCGGTCGGTCCGGAGCAACTTGTGCCGGCTGAGCCGGCCGAACTGACCGAGTCGGCTCGGCCGGTCGGCCCGGCGCAGGGCGAGAGGACGGCTCCGGGAGCGGCGACGGAGCCCGGAGAAGGAGAAGGAGGAGTAGAGGGAGCAGAAGGAGAAGGAGGAGCGGGAGCGGGAGGAGAAGGAGCGGGAGCGGGTTCTGAATCCGGTCCGGCATCGGGGCCTGCTCCAGGACTCGGGTCCGAGTCCAGGTCCGGATGGGAGTCCGGATCCGGCTCCAGCTCCGGCTCAGGCCTCGGGTCCGGTTCCGGGGCGCGATCGGGATCCGTACCGGCGGCTGCCCGTACGGCCGAGTCCGCACCCGGTGCCGCCGGTCAGGCACCACCGGAGCCGCGCGTGGAGGCCCCGGCCCCGCCGGCCGAGCCTCCGCCGCCGACCGAGCACCCGACACCTCCGTTGCTCCGGATCCCGGTCCTGGAGCCGCCGCCCGTCACTCCGCCGACGGGCGAGGGCACCCCGAGGCCGGCGGAGCCGGTGGAGGACGCGGTGCCGGTACGGCGTACACCGACGCTGTGGAGTGCACCCGAATCCGAAGAGGCGGCCGACCCCGCCTCTGCCGCCGGCCCAAGCTCAGCCCCGACCCCGACCCCGACCCCGTCTCCGGAGGAACCGGCCGCCCCCGAACCGCTCCCCGCAGAGCCCGCAGAGCCCGCAGCGCCCACCGGCCCCGCACCCCCCGACCCCGAGAACGCGTCCTCCGAGGCCCCGCCCGAGGGAACTCCGGAGATCCCCTCCGCGGGAGCGGCCGTCGGATACCCCTTCCACGCGTCCGGCATCCGGCCGGAAGGGCCGGAACCGGCGGCCAACCGGAACAACTCACTGCCCACCAGGCCCAGGTCCGCCCCGATGCCGCCGGGCGAACCGCTCGGTCCCGCCGTACCGGCCGACCCGCGCCGCGGCCGGACCTGGAGCCGGAACCGTAAGGGAGTCGTGGCCGCCGCGGGTGTGGTCGTCGCCGGTGTCGTCGCAGCCCTGGTGATCCCGGCGCTCGGCGGATCCCCCGACGACAAGGACAAGGCCTCTCCGTCGTCCTCCTCCTCCGCCACCGGCGGCACCGCGTCCACGCCGCCCCCCACCGTCGCGGGCACCGCCCGGCCGCCCACCCTCCCGGAGGGCTCCCGTACGGAGGCCGGCATGTACGCGTGGGTCCCGCCCGAGGGCTGGGAACGGGTGGTGCAGAGCGGCGCCGAGGTCCACTACACCTCCCCGGACCGCCAACAGGAGATCCTCGCCAACGCGGCTCCGGCCAGGGGCGACCTGATGGACCAGTGGACGAAGACGGAGAAGGACACCAGTAAGGGCCTCGACTACCAGCGGATCCGGCTGGAGGAGACCACGTTCCGCGACGCGCCCGCGGTCGTCTGGGAGTACACGGTCACGGCCAAGGGACTGCCCTGGCACGCCCGGCTGCTCGGCTTCAACGCGGACGGCAAGTACTACGAGATCACCACGTGGTACCGCCCCGACATCGAGGACCGAGCACTCCCGGTCTACGAGGAGGTCAAGGACAGCTTCACGCCCCTGTGACGCACGAGCCGGAGACCCATCAACAACGACGACGCCTCCGTGGAGAATCCCACGGAGGCGTCGTACAGAGAACAGGTCTGAGCCGTCAGACCGTCAGACCGTGGAGTCCTGCTCCTCCTGCAGCTCGGCCCGGGCCTTCCCGCGCCGCACCTTCTCCAGTACCAGCGCGATGCCGACGACGACGGCCGCGACGAGAAGCGACAGCAGTACCGTCTGGCGGCCGTCGTGCTCGGTGTCGGTGAGCATGTAGCCGAGGACGAAGACGATCAGCGCGATCGTCGCGTACGTCAGATACGGGTACAGCCACATCCGCACGACCAGCTTCTCCGGAGTCTCGCGCTCGATGATCTTCCGCATCCGCAGCTGCGAGAGGCAGATGACGAGCCAGACGAACAGGGCGACCGCACCGGAGGAGTTGACCAGGAAGAGGAAGACCGAGTCGGGGAACTCGTAGTTGAAGAACACCGCCACGAAGCCGAAGACGACGGAGGCGATGATCGCCGTCAGCGGCACACCACGGCTGGTGGTACGGGCGAAGGCCTTCGGGGCGTCACCGCGCTGGCCGAGGGAGAAGGCCATGCGGGAGGCCGTGTAGAGGCCGGAGTTGAGACAGGACAGCACGGACGTCAGCACGATGAACTTCATGATCTCGCCGGCGTTCGGGATGCCGAGCGAGTTCAGGGCGGCGACGTACGAACCGTCCTTCTGGATGGCGTCGGAGTCCCAGGGCAGCAGCGTGACCACGACGAAGATCGAGCCGAGGTAGAAGACGCCGATCCGCCAGATGATGCTGTTGGTGGACTTGGTCACCGCGCGCTGCGGGTTCTCCGACTCGCCCGCCGCGAGGGTGGCGATCTCGCTGCCCATGAAGGAGAAGACGACGAGCAGGATGCCGGTCAGGATCGCGCCGGGCCCGTTGGGCAGGAATCCGCCGTGGTCGGTGAGGTTCCCGAGCCCTGCCGTGTCGCTGTCGACACCCGGCAGTACGCCGAAGACCGCGAGCCCGCCGATGACGATGAACGCGCCGATCGCGACGACCTTGATCCCGGCGAACCAGAACTCGAACTCGCCGTACGAGCCGACGGAGACCAGGTTCGTCGCAGTCAGGACGACCATGACGATGAGCGCCCAGCCCCACTGCGGTACGGCGGGGATCCAGCTCTCCAGGATCACGGCACCCGCGGTCGCCTCGATGGCGAGCACGACGACCCAGAAGAACCAGTACAGCCAGCCGATCGAGAACCCGGCCCAGCGGCCGAGCGCCCGGTCCGCGTGCGCGGAGAACGAACCCGAGGTCGGATTCGCGGCGGACATCTCGCCGAGCATCCGCATCACGAGGACGACCATCGTGCCGACGAGGGCGTACGACAGGAGGATGCCGGGGCCCGCGGTGGCGATGCCGGAGCTGGAGCCGACGAACAGGCCGGCGCCGATGACTCCGCCGATGGCGATCATCGAGAGGTGACGGTTCTTGAGCCCGGCCTGGAGACCGGCGTCGGGTCCTCCGGGTTCTCCGGGTCCGTCGGGGCCGTTTCCGGCCTTCGTCAGGGTCGGCTGCGAGGTCATAGGACGGTGTTCCTTTGCGCAGGGGACTGTGGGGGAGGGGACTGCGTGGGGGACTGCGAGCCACCGCAGATTCTGCGGATTCCTACGGGAAGCCCGTACGAGCGGTGTACGGGCGATGCACACGAGGTGCACAAGCCGGTCCAGTGAATCCCAGGTGAATGGATTCGTGAACCTTTGAATCCAGATCGTTACTTGAGGTTTCCTTGAGGTTCTGTAGTGTTACTCACACTTTTCCGTCATGCGACGCGGCGCATTTCGTGCGCCTGCCCCGACGGGGCCGATCGGAAACAGGCGTGTCACACTCGGACCATGCGCGTGTATCTCGGCTCCGACCATGCCGGTTTCGAACTCAAGAACCACCTCGTCGAGTGGCTCAGGGCGGCCGGGCACGAGCCCGTCGACTGCGGGCCCCTCATCTATGACGCCCAGGACGACTACCCGCCGTTCTGCCTCCGCGCCGCGGAGCGCACGGCGGCCGACCCGGGCTCGCTGGGCATCGTGATCGGCGGCTCGGGGAACGGGGAGCAGATCGCGGCGAACAAGGTCGAGGGGGTTCGGGCCGCTCTCGCGTGGAGCGAGCAGACCGCGGCGCTCGGGCGGGAGCACAACGACGCCAACGTGGTGGCTGTCGGTGCGCGGATGCACACCGAGGAGGAGGCGACCAAGTTCGTCGAGATCTTCCTCGGTACTCCGTTCTCCGGCGACGAGCGCCACATCCGCCGCATCGACATGCTGTCGACGTACGAGACGACGGGCGCCCTCCCGGAGATCCCGGCCCACCACCCGCAGGGCTAGGACTTTCTTCGCCCCCGCCGCCCCTACCCATTCCCGTCCCTTTCGGGGGCGCTGCCCCCGAACCCCCGCTCCTCAAACGCCGGAGGGGCTAAAGATTGCCTGGACTGGGCTGAGCTTCTATAGCCCAGTCCAGGCACATCTCAGCCCGTCCGGCGTTTGAGGACGAGGCCGTTCAGGCCGAAAGCGGGGGTCTGGGGGCGCAGCCCCCAGTTTCGGGAAGGGGTGGGGCTGGGGAAGAGAAACCGCTCGTACCGCACCCCAACCAGGAGGCCCCGTGCCCGAAGGGCACACCATCCATCGGCTGGCCGAGGACTACCTCTCCGGCTTCGGTGGGCGCAGGGCGCACGTCACCAGCCCCCAGGGCAAGTTCACAGACGCCGCAGCCCTGCTGAACGGCACGGAATTCACCACGGCGGAAGCCCACGGCAAACACCTCTTCCTCCGCTTCGAGTCCGAGGACTGGATCCACATCCACCTCGGCCTCTTCGGCAAGGTGAACTTCGGCACCACCCCGGCACCCCCGCCCACGGACACGGTCCGCCTGAGACTCGCGAACGACACCACGTACGTGGACCTCCGCGGCCCCACCACCTGCACACTGATCACGGACACGGAGAAGCAGGCGATACACGCCCGCCTGGGCCCGGACCCCCTGCGCGAGGACGCGGAACCGGCCGGCGCGTACACCCGCATCGCCCGCAGCCGTACGACGATCGCCGCCCTCCTCATGGACCAGAAGATCATCGCGGGCGTGGGCAACGTCTACCGCGCCGAGGTCCTCTTCCGGCACGGCATCGACCCGTACAGAGCGGGCAAGGACATCACGGCGGCCGAGTGGGACGCGATCTGGGCGGACCTGGTCGCGCTCATGCGCGAGGGCGTCCGCAACAACCGCATCGACACCGTCCGCCCGGAGCACGAACCGGAGGCGATGGGCCGCCCGCCGCGCAAGGACGACCACGGCGGCGAGGTCTACGTGTACCGCAGGGCCAACCTGCCCTGCCTCATCTGTGGCGGCGAGATCCGCACCGCCGATCTCGCCGCCCGCAACCTCTTCTGGTGCCCGACCTGTCAGAAGGCCTGAGGGCCGGTGCCGGCCTGAAGCCGTCGGATCCGACTGCCGACTGCCGACAACTGACAGGGCCCGATACGGCTCAGAAGCCGTGCGGCAGCCAGGGCGCCACGACGGAGGAGAAGCCGAGCGAGGCCTCCGCGAGGGCGCCCTGGCGCAGCTCCCGCACCCGCCCCGCCGCGGCGAGCGAGGCGAGGGACACGCCACCGAGATAGGCCGAACCCAACTCCCTTACGGACAGGGTGAGATCGGCCGCGTCGGCCGTCCGGGCACAGGACGCTCCCTTCGCGTCACCCGTGAGCCGCCAACGCCCCTCGTTCCAGGGGCAGAAGGCGTCCTCGACCTCGAACACGACGTCCACGGGCGCCTGGTACGTCCGTGCCTCCAGCGCCGCGCCGACGTCGACGAGCCGTACGTACAACGAGTCCCGGAACGACACACCGCACCGCCGGACGTCGGAGACCAGATGCTGCCAGGCGTCGTCGACGGGACGGCTGTGCGCCTTCACCGTCGACGTCAGGTCGATGCCGAAGAGGTGCTGCCACAGCGCGGCGTACGCGGCCGGGTCGAGCGCCTCCAGGTCGCGCAGTTCGACGGCGCCGCTGGGGCCGGCCGAGTCCCACTCCGGCTTGATGAAGTACCGGGCGTAGCCGACCACTTCGCCGTCCCGCTCCGCGAGCACGCACTGCAGTGGCGACGTGCCCTTGCGGTCGCTCTCCGGGTCGAGCAGCGGCAGCCGCTCCCAGCCGGGCCTGCGCTCCAGCATCCCGGGCCGGGCGGCCACGTGACGCGCGTACACGGCCTCGCAGGCGTCGCCCACGGCCGGTGCGTCCGGCGCCACGAGCCGCAGCCGTACGTCGTCCGTGCCCTGGGGCACCGACAGCCGCACCCGGGACGTGTCGATCTCGGCGCGCAGTTGGTGTGTCGCCACGCCGTAGCCGAACCGGCCGTAGATGACGGGCTCGGACGCCGTGAGCACGGCGAGCGACTCCCCCCAGGACCGTACGTCGTCCAGCTGGCGCCGCATCATCGACCGCAGCACACCGCGCCTGCGGTGCGTCGAGGAGACGCTCACCATCGTGACGCCGGCCGCCTGCACGGCGGCGCCGCCCGGGACGGTGACCCGGAACGTGAACGCCCCGGCCGTGCCCACACAGTCGTCACCGTCCCAGGCGCCGACGAACCGGTCGTGCTCCGTGAGGTCGCTCCACAGCGACCTCTCCTCGGGGGATTCCGCGACCCCGCCGAACGCGAGCTCCAGGTTCCCGTACCACTTGTCCCAGTCGTCCGGGCGCAGCACGCGCAGTTCTGTCGTCATGTCCTCATGCCTACCAGGGCAATCCGGGATGAGCGACTGTATTTCTCACCGCCCGGGGATGTCGGGTCCGCATCCGGCCGTACGCTCTGCGAGGGTCGGAATTCCCTGTGACTTCCGTCCCCGGACGGGGGACAAGTGGGACCTCCCGTGCCAAGCACCTGGTCCGATGGATAGGGTCCCGAACTAATGGCAGCAGGACGAGAGCGGCGCGCTGAAGCCGATACGTTCACGGCCCGGTTGAAGAAGCAGGTTCACCGGGTCCGCACCGGCCTGCGCAGATCCGCTGTCGACTACTTCCGCGGCGACGGCTCCGACTGGGTCGCGCTCGCCGGACTGCTGCTGACCATTCCCGTGATCGCCTGCCTCACACTCATGAACTCGGTCTGGTGCTCGCCGGCTCTGCTGGTCCTGCCGATCGTCGCCGGCGGGCTGCTGCTGCGGCCGTCGAGTCTGCTCGGGCTGTACGCCGCGGCCGCCACCGCGCTGATCGTGGAGTCCGTGAAACTCGGGCCGTACACGGAGGGGCCTTCCCGGGTGACGCCCGGGATCGTGCTGGTCGTGGCCGCGTGCGGGTTCTTCGGGTTGCTGATCGCCCAGTTCCGCAGCCGGGTGGGTGTGCCGTGGCGGCGGGGCGGGACCATGCTGTTCGATCTGCGTGAGCGGATCCGGGTGCAGAGCAAGTTGCCGAAGCTGCCGATGGGTTGGCATCGGGAGATGGCCCTGCGGCCGGCCGGTGGCCAGTCGTTCTCCGGCGACTTCGTCGTCGCGGCCCGTACGAACGGGGGCCGCACCCTTGAGGCCGTCCTGACGGACGTCTCCGGCAAGGGGATGGACGCGGGGTCGCGTGCGCTGCTGTTGTCCGGTGCGTTCGGGGGGCTGCTGGGCTCGCTTCCCCCGCACGCGTTCCTGCCCGCGGCGAACGGGTACCTGCTGCGCCAGGACTGGGACGAGGGTTTCGCCACGTCGATCCATCTGGTCCTGGACCTGGACTCGGGCGACTACGAGCTGTTCTCGGCCGGACATCCGCCCGGGCTGCAGCTCAGCGCGGGGAGTGGGCGCTGGGAGGAGAAGGCCGCGGAGGGGCCGCTGCTGGGGGTGTACGACGGGGCCCAGTTCGACCCCGTGAAGGGGTCGTTGCGGCCCGGGGACGTTCTGATGCTCTTCACGGACGGGCTGGTCGAGACGTCCGACCGGGACATCGTCGAGGGCATCGACCGCCTGACCGGCGAGGCCGACCGGTACGTGGCCGGGGGCTTCCACGGCGCCGCCTGGCACCTCATCGAGGCGGTCGCGAAGGACGTGAACGACGACCGGGCGCTGTTGCTGATCTGCCGCGAGGGGGCGACGACGGGGCCGACGACGGTCTGAGTCGTTCGTCTGCGTCTGCGTCTGCGGGTGCGCTGTGGCTGGGTGCGCAGTTCCCCGCGCCCCTGGGTGGGTGGGGGTTGCGGCTTGTCTCCTGGGTGCGGGGCCGTGTCGGGATGTGTGTCCGCAGCCGGTGACGTAAGGCGCAGTTGTCGCACGGTGGCCGACCACTGGTGTCTTCGTAAGCTGCGGACACACATCCCGCCA